>NZ_JAOWGE010000036.1:255116-374211 GCF_030333295.1 Citrobacter sp. CK198
GATAGAGTACTCGGCTACGAACCGAGCGGTCGGAGGTTCGAATCCTCCCGGATGCACCATCTTCCCCGATATAACAGCTACGCTGTTGTTTCATGGTCTGCGAAGCTATCGCAAGCACCAGGGAGGATAACGTTGCTTCAGCAACGGCCCGTAGGGCGAGGCGCAGCCGAGTAATCCTCCCGGATGCACCATCTCTTACTTGATACGGCTTTAGTAGCGGTATCAAAATCTGCAATAAAGTAAGTTTCCCGATGCATCCGTAGCTCAGCTGGATAGAGTACTCGGCTACGAACCGAGCGGTCGGAGGTTCGAATCCTCCCGGATGCACCATCTTCTCCGTTATAACAGTTACGCTGTTGTTTCATGGTCTGCGAAATCGTCGCAAGCACCAGGGAGGATAACGTTGCTTCAGCAACGGCCCGTAGGGCGAGGCGCAGCCGAGTAATCCTCCCGGATGCACCATCCTTCTCCACCATCTTCTCCTGAATACCTCCATTACCTCTCTACCCTGAACAATCCTCATTTCTCTGTCAGCGACAAAATCAGTCAATTACGATAAAGTAACATCTGGTCATTTGGTTTGTGAGAACACGATGTACGAACGTTATGCGGGTTTGATTTTTGATATGGATGGCACCATCCTGGATACCGAGCCGACGCACCGTAAGGCGTGGGACGAGGTATTAGGGCGCTATGGTCTTCGCTTTGATCTGCAAGCGATGGTGGCGCTTAACGGTTCTCCAACCTGGCGTATCGCGCAGTCGATTATCGAACTGAATCACGCCGATCTTGACCCTCATGCGCTGGCGCAAGAAAAAACTGATGCAGTGAAAAGCATGTTGCTGGATAGCGTAGAGCCTCTGCCGCTGGTTGAGGTGGTCAAAGCCTGGTATGGCCGTCGACCTCTGTCGGTGGGAACGGGCAGCGAAAGCGCAATTGCCGAAGCGCTATTGACCCATCTGGGGCTGCGTCGTTATTTTGATGCAGTTGTCGCTGCGGATCATGTTCTGCACCACAAACCCGCGCCGGACACGTTCCTGCTGTGTGCGGAGCGTATGGGCGTTGTGCCGACGCAATGCGTCGTGTTTGAGGATGCGGATTTCGGCTTGCAGGCAGCACGCGCGGCGGGAATGGATGCCGTGGACGTTCGACTATTGTGAGTGACGGGCTGTCGCTCCTGTCACTGTTTGCCAGCAGTTTTCTCAGCGCCACGCTGTTGCCCGGTAATTCCGAAGTTGTTTTAGTTGCCATGTTAGTCTCCGGGGTAAGTCATCCCTGGGTCTTAGTCTTAACAGCAACAATGGGTAATAGCCTTGGAGGGTTAACTAACGTTATCCTTGGGCGTTTTTTTCCGTTGCGCAAAACATCGCGCTGGCAGGAAAAAGCCACTGGCTGGCTTAAGCGCTACGGTGCAGTCACACTATTATTAAGCTGGGCGCCGGTTATCGGTGATTTGCTGTGCCTGTTAGCGGGATGGATGCGCATCTCGTGGGGGCCAGTGCTCTTTTTTTTATGCCTTGGTAAAGCGTTGCGTTACGTTATCGTCGCAGCCGCTACGGTTCAGGGCATTATGTGGTGGCACTAATTGTGGGATAGACATTTACCGTCACCATTACAATTATGCTAATTAAAACGATTTTGACAGGCGGGAGGTCAATTTGATCCCGGACGTATCACAGGCTCTGACCTGGCTGGAAAGGCATCCTCAGGCACTAAAGGGGATTCAACGCGGGCTGGAGCGCGAAACGCTGCGTGTTAACGCTGATGGCACGCTGGCAACCACGGGTCATCCTGACGCGTTAGGCTCGGCGCTGACGCATAAATGGGTCACGACAGATTTTGCTGAAGCCCTGCTGGAGTTTATTACCCCGGTAGACGGCGATATTCAGCATATGCTCACATTGATGCGCGACCTGCATCGCTATACGGCCAGAAATTTGGGTGATGAGCGAATGTGGCCGCTGAGTATGCCTTGCTATATTGCTGAAGGGCAGGATATTGAGCTGGCGCAGTACGGTACGTCAAATATTGGTCGTTTGAAAACGCTTTACCGGGAAGGGTTGAAAAACCGTTACGGCGCGTTGATGCAAACCATCTCCGGCGTACACTACAATTTTTCGCTGCCGATGGCATTCTGGCAGGCGAAGTGTGGCGTCGTGGACGGGGAAGATGCGAAAGAGAAAATTTCCGCAGGTTATTTCCGCCTGATCCGTAACTATTACCGTTTTGGGTGGGTCATTCCGTATCTGTTTGGCGCCTCTCCGGCTATTTGTTCCTCATTCTTGCAGGGCAAACCCACCACGCTGCCGTTTGAAAAAACGGACTGCGGTATGTACTACCTGCCGTATGCTACGTCGCTGCGTTTGAGCGACCTGGGTTATACCAATAAGTCGCAAAGCAATCTTGGAATTACGTTTAACGATTTGCATGAATATGTGGCAGGATTGAAGCGCGCGATCAAAACGCCGTCCACGGAGTATGCGGAGATCGGTCTGGAGAAGGACGGTAAACGCCTGCAAATCAACAGTAACGTGCTACAGATTGAGAACGAGCTGTATGCGCCGATCCGCCCTAAACGCGTGACGCGTAGCGGAGAAACGCCGTCAGATGCGCTTCTGCGCGGCGGGATTGAATATATCGAAGTGCGTTCGCTGGATATTAACCCGTTCTCGCCCATTGGCGTGGACGAGCAGCAGGTGCGTTTCCTGGATCTGTTTATGGTCTGGTGCGTACTGGCCGATGCGCCGGAAATGAGCAGCGACGAGCTGCTGTGTACGCGCACAAACTGGAATCGGGTGATTCTGGAAGGGCGTAAACCAGGGCTGACGTTAGGGATTGGCTGTGAAACCGCGCAGTTCCCGCTGCCGAAAGTGGGTAAAGATCTGTTCCGCGACCTGAAACGTGTGGCGCAAACGCTGGACAGCATCCACGGGGGAGAGGATTATCAGAAGGTATGTGATGAACTGGTTGCCTGTTTCGACAACCCGGAGCTGACGTTCTCAGCGCGTATTCTGCGATCGATGATTGATACCGGGATTGGCGGCACTGGCAAAGCGCTGGGCGAGGCTTATCGCAATCTGCTGCGCGAAGAACCGCTGGAAATTTTGCGTGAAGAGGACTTCATTGCTGAGCGTGAGGCGTCAACGCGTCGTCAGCTTGAGGTTGAAGCGGCGGATACCGAACCGTTTGATGCGTGGCTGGAAAAGCACGCCTGACAGAAAAGAAAAAGGCCACTCGTGAGTGGCCAAAATTTCATCTCTGAAAACAGGGATGATGATAACAAATGCGCGTCTTTCACATACTCAGACTCGCCCCGGAACGAAGAGTTCAGTTTATTTTAAAAAATATTATCGGAGGTGGCTAAATGCCGTTGTTAGATAGCTTCACAGTCGATCATACCCGGATGGAAGCACCAGCAGTCCGGGTCGCGAAAACGATGAACACCCCGCATGGCGATACCATTACCGTGTTTGACCTGCGTTTCTGCATCCCGAATAAAGAAGTGATGCCTGAGAAGGGTATCCATACGCTGGAGCACCTGTTCGCTGGCTTTATGCGTAATCATCTGAACGGCAACGGTGTTGAGATTATCGATATCTCCCCGATGGGCTGCCGTACCGGTTTCTACATGAGCCTGATCGGTACGCCTGACGAACAACGTGTGGCAGACGCCTGGAAAGCCGCGATGGCTGACGTGCTGAAAGTGAAGGAGCAGAATCAGATCCCGGAGCTGAACGTTTATCAGTGCGGTACGTATCAGATGCACTCTCTGAGCGAAGCGCAGGATATTGCACGTCATATTCTGGAACACGACGTTCGCATCAACAGCAACGAAGAGCTGGCCCTGCCGAAAGATAAATTGCAGGAACTGCATATCTAGTCGAATGCAATGCCCGGTGGCACGATGCTTACCGGGCCTACAATGTGCGTGTTCTGTAGGCCGGATAAGGCGCAGCCGCCATCCGGCAAAAAAAAGCCAGTTCATCATGAACTGGCTTTTTCATTAATGCGCGCCTCCGCCGCCGCCGCCCGCGCCGAAAGGTGGTTTGGCGAACCAGACCAGCCCAAGCAGCACGAGGAAGATCCCGGCCGACATCCAGAAGATCTCATTGGCGGAAATAATCAGCCCCTGATTGGTAATCTGCTGGGCGATCCAGCCTGACGCCTGCTGCTGCGTCATCCCCAGCCCCTGTAGCTGATCGTACATCGCCTGGGCATTGGGGTTGTATGGGTTCACCGACTCGGTCAATTGCGAATGGTGCATCGCCTCACGGTTGGTCCACATGGTGGTGGTGATTGATGTACCAATTGACCCCGCCAGCGTTCGCGTAAAGTTAGACAGGCTCGACGCCGCCGCCAGACGTTCAGGCGGCAAGCCGGAGAGCGTGATGGTGGTGAGCGGCATAAAGAAGCAGGCTACGGCGAAGCCCTGAATAAACTGCGGCCAGGCCGATGCGCCGAAATCCATACCCGGCTCAAACGTCCACGCACGCCAGTAAAAGCAGACGGCATACATGATAAAGCTGAACGTGACCAGCCTGCGCATATCCAGCTTGTGGGCGAAACGTCCGATAATCGGCGACAGGATCACCGGGATTACCCCGACCGGCGCTGAGGCCAGGCCGGCCCACGTCGCAGTATAGCCGTATACCTCCTGCAACAGCTGCGGTAACAACACAATCGCGCCGAAATAGAGCATATAGGCGAGACTGATACACAAACAGCCAATCGTGAAGTTACGCGACTTGAACAAGGAGAGGTCAACGATTGGGTTATCGTCGGTCAGCTCCCAGACAATCAGGAAACTGATGGCAATGACGGCGACCACGGTCAGGATGATAATCTCTTGCGAGGCGAACCAGTCCAGCTCTTTCCCGCGGTCAAGCATGATCTGTAGACTGCCGATACCAATCACCAGCAGCGCCAGGCCGATAGCGTCGATACGTCGCTGCTCGGTGCGGGTCTCGCGACCGCGCAGGGTTTGCAGCGTCATCAGCACGACCGCAACCCCAATCGGCACGTTGATGAAGAAAATCCAGCCCCAGTGATAGTTATCGCTGATGTAGCCGCCCAGTATCGGGCCGCAGATCGGCGCGACAATCACCGTCATCGACCATAGCGCCAGCGCGATAGAACGTTTTGCGGGAGGATAGTTATTCAGCAACAGGCTCTGTGAGAGCGGGATTAACGGCCCTGCGACGACACCCTGAACCACGCGGAAGAAGATCAGCATGTTCAGACTGTTGGAGACCCCGCACGCCCATGACGCAATGGCAAAGGCGACGGTTGACCACATGAACAGCTTCACTTCCCCGACGCGTTTCGCCAGCCAGCCGGTAATCGGGATGGAGATCGCGTTCGCCACCCCGAATGAGGTGATAACCCATGTCCCCTGGCTCAACGATGAGCCAAGGTTCCCGGCGATGGTGGGGATCGCCACGTTAGCAATGGTGGAGTCCAGCACCTGCATGAATGTCGCCAGCGACAGCGCAATCGTCATAATGACCAGCTGCGCGCCTTCCAGCGGTTTTTGCTGTTGCATTACACGCACCTCAGGATTATCCCGCGTTGGCCTGCACAATCTCTTCGATCAGCTTATTGACCGGAGCGAGATTAATTTCTCGTGCGTTACTCTCAGAAACCGGGGTACTACGAACCTGGCTTGCCAGCACCTGTCCGTCGCGGTTCGACGTATCCACGGTGACGAGGGTTGATAAGCCGATACGCAGTGGATGCTGCGCCAGTTGCTGCGCATCCAGTTCAATACGTACAGGCAAGCGCTGCACGACCTTGATCCAGTTGCCGGTCGCGTTTTGCGCCGGAAGCAGGGAGAAGGCGCTGCCTGTCCCCATATCCAGGCCGACAACCTTACCGGTGTATTTCACGTCATCGCCGTAAATATCGCTGATGACCGTTGCCGGTTGGCCGATACGCATATGGGCGAGCTGCGTCTCTTTGAAGTTCGCGTCCACCCACAGGTTGGTGGCAGGCACGACCGCCATCAGCGGCGTGGTCGGGCTAATCTGCGCGCCAGGCTGTACGGCGCGGCGGGAGACGTAGCCGGTCATCGGGCTGACGATTTTGGTACGCTCCAGCGCCAGCCAGGCGTTGCGCACTTCCGTAGCCGCCTGTTGCACGGCAGGCTGATCTTCCAGCTTGCTGCCGAGGATCATAGCCTGGTTTGCGTTATATTGTTGAATTGCCACATCCAGCTGCGCCTGCGCGCTGGCGACGGCATCACGCGCGTGTTGCAGCTCTTCGCGACCAATCAGGTTCGCATTGCCCAGCGGCACGCGACGATTAAAGTCGCTTTGCGCCTGCGCCAGTGCGGTTTTCTGCACTTCAATGCTGGCCTGGAGCTGCTTGCTATTGATCATCAACTGGTGCGTCTGGCGAACGCTGGAGGCCAGCGCCGTTTTCGCTTTTTCGAATGCCTGTCTGGCATCCGTCTGGTCGAGCGTGACCAGCACGTCGCCCTGTTTTACAAAGTCAGTGTTATCAGCCCAGACTTTCGTCACGCTGCCTGATACCTGCGCCATGATTTGAACCTGGTTCCCTGCCACGTACGCATCATCCGTTTCTTCGATATGACGCAGTACTAAAAACCAATAAATCCCATATGCCACGGCAATTGCGATAAAGAGCAAGGTTAAAAGGATTAGCGCGCTTTTACGTTTGCCATTCTTCTTAACCGGTTGCTGCGGGGTTTGAGTCTCCGCATTTGCGCTCATGTTGTTCTCCACGATCTTATTTTTCATATCGGCTGGGCCGACGTTTTTGTCAGAAAGGCCAGCAGTATGACGTGCTGGCCTGTCAGTTTTTTCTTTTATAAATCTGGATGATTGAGCGTGTCGACGCGTTAGCGTAGCGCCTCAAGAACGGCGCCATCCTGATCCATCTGATCGAGACGCGTCAGGAGCTTACGAGTGATGTGCTCAAGTTGATCTTTTTCGGCGGTGCTGAGAGAGGACCATAGCTGGTGCAGGCAGTGATGCTGAGGCGGTAACACCTCGCGCAAAAACGCGTGACCTTTCTCCGTCAGTTGCAGATGCAGGCAGCGACGATCGTTATCGCTTTCACGACGTTCGATCCAGCCGCGTTTCTCTAACTCATCTGCGATACGTGTTGCGTTGGTACGGGACGAGCCCAGCGCGCAACTCAGTTCAGATGGCTGAATACTGTGGTTTTCCTGAGACTCCAGCGTAATCAACGCCATAAACAACGTCTCGTTAATCCCTTGAGCTTTCAGCATCTTATTGCGGTTTTCCAGCAGTTTGCCTTGCATATGCATGCAAAGGCGGGTCAGAAGGATCTCCTGGTAAGGAAACTCTTCGTGGCGGCTGGCGCGAAATTTTAGCATTTGTTCAATGGGCGTAAACGAACTATCCATTTGGGCATGACCTCATTAATTTCAGCCGATATAGTAACGACAGTGACAAATAAAGTAAATGTATTATTAATTTAAAATGATTCTTTTGGGTTATAAAATGACCCCTATCTTCCAGGCGAGTCCATAGCCCAGAGCGCTCAGTAGCGTTGGGATGATGATGCTGCGCGTCTTGTAGAAACTGACGCCCAGGACGGCAAACCCGACCAGCGTCGGAATGAACCGGCTGGCGTCGTGCATCACTTCGGGAGCCGTAGACACCACCAGCAGGGCGCAGATGGATGCGATGCCAATGGTGTCGAGCAACACGCCCGTTGCCCCGCGCCTGGCGGGACGGGTGTTTCCCATTCGCAGACGAAGCGGTAAATAACGAAAACAATAATTGGCGCAGCCAACCAGCAGCCCCAGCAGCAAAACCTCATAACTCATCGGGCGCTCCTTGCCAGAACGACTGGATCAAGGCGGTCAGACACCCGCTGGCGATACCCGCCAGGATAGCCGCAGGAATGGAAAACAGCGTGACGCCTGCCAGCGCGCCGATTAACGCCGCCGTGACGCACAGCGTTTGTTTGCGTTGAAAAGAGGCGAGCAAAAAGCTCATAAACAGGGCTGGTAGCATAAAACCTAATGCCGCCTCAACGGCGGGGAAGCCTTTCAGCAATCCGCTCCCGGAAAATGCGCCAATGACCGTGCCGAGCACCCAGGAGGCCCAGGAGCAGAACGCGATGCCGATCATCCAGTTTTCACTCCAGCGGCGGTTATCCCGCACCAGTTTGGCCGTGGCGGCAGCAAACACTTCATCGGTGAGACCAAATGCCCACAGGGCGGTTTTAGGTTTACTGAGCCGTTGGCTGATGCGACTACGCAGGGAAGGGCCGTACAGCACATGGCGTACGTCCATCGCCATCACGGTCAGCGCGGCGACCCATAATGTGCTGCCCGCCGCGAGCATGGTGGTGATGACGAACTGGCTGGCGCCTGCGTAAATAATACAGGAGAAAAAAACGCTTTCGAGGGGAGTAAAGCCCAGACGGGTGGCGTTAAGGCCAAACGCAAACGCCACCGGAATATAACTTATGACTATCGGTAAACTGTCTTTGAATCCTTCCGTTAATGTTGCCGGACGGGGCTCAGACTGGGGTGCAGGGCTTTCCATAAGATTATCTGATTCGTCACCGATGTTAAAATAACCAGCATAAATGAATCATATAACCTTAACAGAGTGGGGGACGCCTTAACACCCTGGGGAGCTCAATCAAAGGTAAACGCTTGCCATCTGCTTAATTTGCGGCTTCTTGTCGGTGAAAACCTCGCCACCAGACCAGCAGATTGAGCGCGGCGACGGTGGTACCGGCCAGACAAACGCCGGCCCAGCCGGCATGCTGCCAGGCCGATGCCGAAATCAACGAACCGGCGGCGCCGCCGATAAAGTAGCTGGTCATATACCCGGCGGTGAGCCGGTTACGCGCATCCGGGTGGACGCGGTAAATCACCGTCTGATTGGTGATGTGTACGCCCTGCACGGTGAGATCCAGCACCAGGATGCCAATAATCAGCGCCAGCACGGAGCTGTGTCCGTACCAGATAGCCAGCCAGGAGAGCAACAGCAACAGCAGGCCGAAAGTCGTGGTGAGATGGGACTTCCCTTTATCGGCAAAACCGCCCGCCGGACGTGCGCCCAGCGCGCCAGCGGCTCCCGCCAGACCAAACAGCCCAATCATCCCTTCGGAATAGTTAAACGGCGGCGCGGCCAGTAAAAAGGCCATCGATGTCCAGAGAATGCTGAAGTTGGCGAACGTCAGGCAGCCTAACAACGCGCGGGTGCGCAGGAGGCCGTCGTGGATAAACAGGCTGAACACGGAACCCAATAGCTGCGGATAGTTAAGATGCGTTTCTGATTTCACCTTTGGTAAACCGCGCCACAGCGCGACGGCCATCAGCGCCATCAGCACAGAAGCGACCCAGAAGACGGTGCGCCAGCCGCCAAGATTCGCCAGCAATCCGGCAACGGTACGCGCCAGTAAAATCCCCAGCAGCAGGCCGCTCATGATGGTGCCGACCACTTTGCCGCGCTTATCCGGCGTGGCGAGCGTCGCCGCCAGCGGCACCAGGATTTGCGCCACGACGGAGAACAGCCCGGTGAGCGCCGTGCCGAGAATCATCATACCGAGCGACTGACTGCTGGCGGTAATCAGCATGCCGCCTGCGGCCAGCAGCGTCATGGAGACGATGAGCGTCCGGCGCTCGAACATATCGCCCAGCGGCACCAGAAAGAGCAATCCGGCGGCATAGCCCAACTGAGCGGCGGTAACGATAAAGCCCGCCGAGCTGGCGGAAAGCGAGAAATTGTTTGCGATAGTATCGAGCAGCGGCTGGGCGTAATAGTTACTGGCGACGGCCAGACCGGTTGCCACGGACATTAAAACAATCAGCGCCGGGCTAAGCCCGTGAGTGGATTTGGTCATTATTTTGAGTCAGATATGATTTCCTGGGGTATCAATCATAGCGGATGTTTATGAATGTGAGTGGTTTGTTGAGTGATGGATTGTGCGGTTGGGGGAGGGCGTATAGGCCGGATAAGGCGCATCGCGCCACCATCCGGCATTGGTGTGGTTACTGCGCCTGATGGCGCGCAGCTTTAAGGCCGACGAGTGGGTTATTTCTGCGCGGCCAGCGCTTCTTTTACCCAGCCGTCAAACTGCTGCTGGTGGGCTTTGATCCAGCCGTCAACGTGACCCTGAACATCAGCCTCGGACGATTTGCCTTCATGCATCATCGCGTTCTGCGCGTTGATATCCGCCAGCGGCACCTTCATGATGGCGAACAGCTTCGCCGCCGCCGGGTTTTTCTCTGCCCAGGCTTTGTTGGCGACAATGTGCATGGTGTTCACCGGGAAGCCATAGTTCGCGCCGTTCGGCAGTTTAGTATCAATGTCTTTCTGCTCGCCCGGCAGGGAAGAGAACGGCACCTGCAACCAGACAACATCTTTACCCGGCTTCATCACGTCGCTCACCCAGTACGGCGTCCAGGTGAAGTACAGAATCGGCTTGCCTTCTTTGAAGCGGGTGATGGTGTCGGCCATCATCGCGGCATAGTTACCGTGGCTGACGTCGACGGTTTTTTCCAGATCGAACGCTTTGTTCTGGTGGTTAATCACCGCTTCACAACCCCAGCCTGGTGAACAACCCATCATGTCAGCTTTGCCGTCGCCGTTAGTATCAAAGATTTTGGCGATTTTTGGGTCTTTCAACTGGGCGAGGTTAGTGATCTTGTACTGCTCAGCGGTTTTCTTGTCGATCAGATAACCCTGCGCGGCGCCCGTCACGAATACCCCCTCGCGATAGAACTTTTTGTCTCCGCCCGCAGCGGCGTACATATCATCATGCAGCGGCTGCCAGTTCACGGCGGTAAAAGTTGCATCGCCAGAGGCAATGGAGGTGTAACCGACGTTGTAATCAACTTCGCTTGGCTTATTAACGGTATAACCCAGTTTCTCCAGCGCGCGGCTGACCAGCAGCGTCTGGAAGGTTTCTTCGGTGATGGTGCTCTGCACCGGCTGTACGGTAACGCCTTTGCCCGGCAGGTCGGCAGCGAATGCGCTGGTAGAGACAAGGGTGGCAAACGCTGTGGCAAATAGAATGTTATGTCGCATCGTTGTTCCTTATTACACTTCATCTTTCAAGCTGCCTCTTTGTTGGCTGCACTCATGCACCCCGGTCACGTACTGCGTGTACGCTCCTGGGGATACATTCGTTTGCCGCCGCGATGCAGCTTGAACGATTCTGTGTAAGCTAATGAATTGTAGACCCGGTAAGCAATGCGCCACCGGGCAACGGGTGAATTACTTAACGAAAGGGCGAGTGATAAGCCCAACGGGACCGGTGGTATACCAGCGGCGGTTGCCACGGCTGCGCGAGTCGCGACCAACGGCCTGGGTCAGGCGGTCCAGAATGATAGCGAGGATCACAATACCGACCCCGCCGACGGTCGCCAGCCCCATGTCGAGGCGGCCAATGCCACGCAGCACCATCTGACCAAGCCCGCCGACGGCAATCATAGAGGCGATCACTACCATGGAGAGGGCAAGCATGAGCGTCTGGTTAACACCCGCCATAATGGTGGGCATGGCCAGCGGTAGCTGTACTTTAAACAGCATCTGACGCGGACTGGCGCCAAATGAGCGTGAGGCTTCGATCAAATCCGCCGGAACCTGGTTAATCCCCAGAATGGTCAGACGCACAATCGGCGGCAGGGCAAAGATAATGGTCACTACCACCCCCGGCACGTTACCGATACCGAACAGCATCACGATCGGCACCAGATAGACGAACGCAGGCGTTGTTTGCATCGCATCCAGCAGCGGGCGGACAATTTTCGCCGCACGCGGACTGCGCGCCAGCCATATCCCCAGTGGCAAACCGATGACCACGCAGAACAGCAGGGCGGTCAGCACCAGCGCCAGGGTAATCATCGCCTGTGACCAGGCGCCAATCGCGCCGATGGCAATCAGGGACACCAGCGTGGCGGCCCCCATCCCCAGGCCGGAGATCTGCCAGGCGATCAGTGCGAAAATGATAATCGCCACCGGAGCTGGCATACCCAGCAACAGCTGCTGGAAGCCATTGAGAATGTAATCCACCGGTACACGGATGCCCTGGAAAACGGGGCGGAAATGCGTAACGACCCAGTCGATCCCTTCAGTGACCCAGCTGTCCAGCGGGATCAGCGTCTTATGGAACGGGTCCATAATATTAAAATGTTCTGGCGCAGGCGCAGGCGCGCTGGTCAGCCAGTCTGCGCCGCCGCCATCGGCAGGCGCGCCCGAAGGCGTTCCCCAGGCGTCGGCGGATTGCGCGGCGCTATCCGCCGCTGGCGCGGTATCCCACGGATTAGTTTGTTCAGCCATTGTTTGCCCCCTCGCGATCTAAAGCCTGTAGCAGCATGCGTTTTGAAATAATGCCGACATACTGTTGTTCCTCGTCGACAACCGGCACCGCACAAGGCGCCTGGCCAACATGAGAGAGCAACTCGCTAAGAGGTGTTTGCGCATCCACCGCCAGTGACTCGTCAATAAGCGCTGCTTCAATACCTTGCGCCTGGCTTAATGCCGCTTTTAATGAGTCGATGGAAACAATGCCGACAAACTTATTACCGCGTTCAATCACATAACCAAATTCACGGTCTTCATCCTGCAATAATTTCAGTGCGGAACGCGGACCAAAACCTGGCGTTTTACGAATTAATCCCACCGGGCTGCGGCGGGCAATATCTTTGGCGCTGAACACCTGGCTAATATCGACCCCACGGAAGAAGGTGCGGACATAATCATTCGCCGGGTTATTCAGAATTTCATCTGGCGTTCCCACCTGAACGACTTCGCCGTTTTGCATAATGGCAATACGATCGCCAATACGCATCGCTTCATCGAGATCGTGGGAAATAAAAACGACGGTACGCTGATGTTTTGCCTGTAGTTTTACCAGCTCATCCTGCATCTCGGTACGAATTAAGGGATCGAGCGCCGAGAAGGCCTCATCCATTAACAGAATGTCAGGGTTGATCGCTAATGCGCGGGCCAGACCGACACGCTGACGCATACCGCCGGAGAGTTCATCCGGGTAGCCGTGCGCATAATTCTCCAGCCCCACCTGGCGTAAAGCATCCAGCGCTTTTTCACGGCGCTCTTCAGCGGCAACGCCGGCTAATTCCATGCCGAATGCCGTATTATCCAGTACGGTCATGTGCGGCATTAATGCAAATGACTGGAAAACCATCGCAATTTTCTTTCTGCGCACCTCGCGAAGCTCGGCGTCAGATATTTTTGCAATATCAACGCCGTCGATCAGCACTTGCCCGCGGGTGGGTTCAATCAGGCGATTGAGAAGGCGTACCATTGTGGATTTACCCGAACCGGATAATCCCATGATGACAAAAATCTCGCCTTCTTCAATGGCCAGACTGGCGTCTTTAACGCCAAGCGATAGCCCTGTTTTATCCAGAATTTGCTCTTTCGAAAGTCCTTTTTCAATATATTTGAAAGCTCGCTGCGGATGCTCACCAAATATCTTATAGAGATTCTTAACTTCTAATTTAATTGCCATGCAATAGAAAGATTCCTGTTATTTATTATGTCGATACGATACCTGATAGAAATAGTCACCTTTTTCTACCCTAACATACTGAGAATCTGAGACAACCCTGAATTTTCCTCAGACACAAATATTGCCGGAGGCCATTTGCCGGGATTTCCCATGATATAAGGGCTGAGCGGGAGTGGGGGGAGAGCGATATTTTTTGTAACGACCACCGAAAATGCGCCTGAATTGCTGAAATTCAGGCGAATAATGTGGCAGATATTGAGTGTAGATCACACAGAAATAATTGTGTGATAAAAACGTGATCCCGTTAAAATATTATCGCGGAAGTGTGATCGATATTTACCGCGATAATCGCCGTCAAAAATTCCAGTCTTCGTCTTCGGTTTCGATAGCTTTTCCCATCACATAGGAGGAGCCTGAACCGGAGAAGAAATCATGGTTTTCATCCGCATTCGGTGACAGCGCAGCAAGTATGGCAGGATTGACCTCCGCCATTTCTGCGGGGAATAACGCTTCGTAGCCCAGGTTCATCAACGCTTTATTGGCGTTGTAACAGAGAAAGGCGTTAACGTCTGCCACCCAACCGGTTTCGGCATACAGTTCTTCCGTATAGCGAGACTCGTTGTCATAAAGCTCCATCAGCAAATCAAGGGCGAAATGCTTCAATTCGTCGCGTTCGGATTCTGACAGTTTCTCCAGCCCTTTTTGGTATTTATAGCCGATGTAATACCCATGTACCGCTTCGTCACGAATAATCAGACGAATCAGGTCGGCGGTGTTGGTCAGCTTGCCCCGGCTGGAAAAATACATTGGCAGCCAGAAGCCGGAATAGAACAGGAAAGATTCCAGGAATACGCTGGCGATTTTCTTTTTCAGCGGATTGTCGGCGGTGTAATGTTGCAGGATAATCTGCGCCTTGCGTTGCAGCGGCGCATTTTCCTCACTCCAGGCATAGGCCGCGTCTACGTCTTTCGTCTGGCAAAGCGTAGAGAAAATCGAGCTGTACGAGCGGGCATGTACCGCTTCCATAAAGCTGATGTTTGACAGCACCGCCTCTTCATGCGGCGTCAGCGCGTCCTGCATCAACGCGGGGGCCCCGGCGATATTCTGAATGGTGTCGAGCAGCGTTAATCCGGTAAACACGCGGATGGTAAGCTGCTGCTCGGCGGCGCTCAGCGTCTGCCAGGCGGGGATGTCATTGGAAAGCGGCACCTTTTCCGGCAGCCAGAAGTTGCTGGTCAGGCGGTTCCACACTTCCAGGTCTTTATCATCCTGAATCTTGTTCCAGTTGATGGCGCTCACGCGTGATAGTTTCATCCTGCTCTCCTTATAGCGCGCATGATACGCAGCCTTCTATTTCAGTACCTTCCAGCGCCAGCTGACGCAGACGGATGTAATACAGCGTTTTGATCCCTTTTCGCCACGCGTAAATCTGGGCTTTGTTGATATCGCGGGTTGTCGCGGTATCCGGGAAGAACAGCGTCAGCGACAGTCCCTGATCAACGTGGCGTGTGGCTTCGGCATAGGTATCAATGATTTTTTCCGGGCCGATTTCATAGGCGTCCTGGTACATGTCCAGGTTCTCATTGGTCATAAACGGGGCCGGGTAGTAAACGCGCCCGGTTTTTCCTTCTTTGCGGATCTCTATCTTCGACACGATCGGGTGAATGCTTGACGTCGCGTGGTTGATATAGGAAATGGAACCGGTCGGCGGCACCGCCTGTAAATTCTGGTTATAGATGCCGTAGCGCATCACCTCATCCCGCAGCCGCGCCCACATTTCGCGGCCCGGAAGCGTAATGCCGCTACGGGCAAAGAGCGCACGAACCGTTTCTGTTTTCGGCTGCCAGTCGCCCTGCAAATATTGTTCGAAATACTCGCCGCTGGCATAGCGCGATTGTTTGAATCCGGCGAAGGTTTTACCGCGTTCACGCGCCATCATCATTGAGGTATTCAGCGCGTGCCAGGTCACGGTGTAGAAATAGAGGTTGGTGAAATCCAGCGCCTCCGGGCTGCCGTAGGCAATGCCTTCTCGCGCCAGATAACCGTGCAGGTTCATCTGCCCCAGGCCAATCGCGTGTGATGCGGCGTTTCCGGCTTCAATTGACGGTACGCTGCGGATATGGCTCATATCCGACACCGCCGTCAGGCCGCGAATCGCCGTTTCCACCGTGCGGCCAAAATTCGGGGAGTCCATCGTATGGGCGATGTTCAGCGAACCGAGGTTGCAGGAGATATCATGCCCGGTCTGCGCGTAATCCAGATTTTCATCATAGGTGGAGGCGCTGTTGACCTGCAAAATCTCCGAGCACAGGTTGCTCATGTTGATGCGACCGGCAATCGGATTCGCGCGGTTTACCGTATCCTCGTACATGATGTAGGGATAGCCTGACTCAAACTGGATTTCCGCGAGCCGCTGGAAAAATTCGCGCGCGTTGATGTACTGCTTGCGTACGCGTTCGTCGGCGAGCAGCTCATCGTACCGTTCGCTAATGGCGATATCTCCGAACGGTTTGCCGTAAATGCGTTCGACATCGTAAGGCGAGAACAGCGCCATCTGCGCGTTTTCTTTCGCCAGACGGAACGTTACGTCCGGGATCACCACGCCCAGCGACAGCGTTTTAATGCGGATTTTTTCATCGGCGTTTTCGCGTTTCGTGTCGAGAAAACGCAGGATATCCGGGTGGTGCGCATGCAGATACACGGCGCCCGCCCCCTGACGCGCCCCTAACTGATTAGCGTAAGAAAAGGCGTCTTCCAGCATCTTCATTACCGGGATCACGCCTGAGGACTGGTTCTCAATACGCTTGATCGGCGCGCCCGCTTCACGAAGATTCGAGAGCAAAAATGCCACGCCGCCGCCGCGCTTGGAAAGCTGTAGCGCCGAGTTAACCGCCCGACCAATGGACTCCATATTGTCTTCAATGCGTAACAGGAAGCAGGAGACCAGCTCGCCGCGCTGTTGTTTGCCGCAGTTTAAGAAGGTCGGCGTGGCCGGCTGAAAGCGCCCGGAGAGGATTTCATCGGTAAGCTGCATCGCCAGCGCTTCATTACCCTGCGCCAGCGTCAGCGCCACCATTGTCACCCGGTCTTCAAAGTCTTCAAGGTAGCGTTTGCCGTCGAACGTTTTCAGCGTATAGCTGGTGTAATATTTCCACGCGCCAAGGAACGTCTGGAAGCGAAAACCGCTGGCGTGGGCGTGAGCAAACAGCTTCACCACGAAAGCGCGATCGTAGCGGGTTAAAACGCTTTCGTCGTAATAGCCTTCGCGAAGCAGATACTCCAGGCGCTCGTCCTGGCTGGCAAAGGCGACGGAATTGGGGCGGACATGGGTGGCAAAGAACACCTCCACCGCCTGCCGATCCTTGTCGAACTGAATATGGCCTGCTTTATCGTACAGATTCAGCATGGCATTCAGCGCGTGATAATCCATCGTTTCTTGCTTCACACGTTCTGCGGTTGTCGTTGCCAAAATTCGCTCACTCCTTTTCGGACGTTGTCGATGTCGCTTTGCGTTCCCATCAGTTCAAAGCGGTACAGCCAGGGGACGCCGCATTTTTGTGAAATGACCTCGCCAGCGCGACCGTAAGCCTCGCCAAAGTTACGGTTGCCGGAGGCGATCACGCCGCGAATTAACGCCCGGTTATGTTCATCATTTAAAAAGCGGATCACCTGTCGTGGAACCGCGCCTGCCGTACCGCCGCCGCCGTAAGAGGGGACGACCAGAATGTAAGGTTCGTCTACCCTGATTCGCTCGCGTTCATTAAGCGGAATGCGAATAGCGGGCAGCCCCAGACGCTGCATAAAGCGGTGCGTATTTTCGGAGCTACTGGAAAAGTAGACGAGTTGGCTCATGCGCTGGCCACGCGCGCATCAGGATGCAGACGGTTGATCATATCCGGGCGGAAGCCTGACCAACTGGTATCGCCCGCGATGACCACCGGCAGCTGGCGAAAACCTTTTTCCCGCAGGGTATCTGCCGCGTCGGGAACCAGATCGACGTTCACCATCTCAAAGTCAAATCCACGGCTTTCCATCGCCCGTTTGGTGGCGTGGCACTGAACACAGTCGTTACGAGTGTAAATAGTAATGCGCATGATTCGTATTTCCATTTAAAATGAGAGAACGGCGCGATGATATGCGTCGGGTTGTGTGTGTCTTGATAGAGAGAATACTAGATGTAGATGAATAAAGTTTCAACCACACAAGATATGGGAAATATCGATTAATTTGCTTCTGCTGATTAGCTCAGCGGGAATGGGGGGGTATGGTTAAACGTCGCCCGATGGCGCTTACGCTAACCGGGCCTACGGTGTAGGCCGGATAAGGCGTTTACGCCGCCATCCGGCAATAGCGGGTTTACATCCGCATCCCAACAGCCAGACGGTTGAAGCAGTTCATCAGACTGATAGCAAAAGTCAGATCGCTGATTTCACGGGCGCTGAAACTTTCGAGTAGCGGCAGATACGCGTCATCTTCGGCATGCGTTCTTGCGATATCCGTGACGGATTCCGCCCAGGCCAGCGCCGCACGCTCCTGTTCGCTGAAGTGATGGCTTACCCGCCACCCGGCCAGCGCATCCAGTTTGCTTTGCGCCACGCCGGATTTACGCAGGGCTTTGCTGTGCATCTCCAGACAAAATGCGCAACCGTTGATCTGTGAGATACGCAGATAAATCAGTTCCATCAGCGTGGTGTCCAGCGCGCTGTTTTCCAACGCTTTTTTAGCCTGGCCCAGCGCACTATAGACTTCAGGGCTAAGTTCATAATAGGGCTGACGTAATGTCGTCATCATACTTCTCCTCGTTTAGACGTCAGCAATGTAGCACTATAATGGACTGCTAAAGAGAGCCATATTTTTATGAAAAAAGCAGACCATAAAGGATCGTTCACCTGTGCCACGCTACCAGCAAATCGCCCGTCAGTTAAAAAACGCCATTGAGCATGGCGAACTCAAGGCCGGGGCGCGTTTGCCGTCCAGCCGGACATGGTCGCAAGAGTTAGGCGTTTCACGCTCGACGGTTGAAAACGCGTACGGCGAGCTGGTGGCGCAAGGCTGGCTGGAGCGGCGCGGGCAGGCCGGTACGTTTGTCAGCGGGCATGTACGTCCAGAAAAAACGGTCGCTACGCCTGCCGTTTTCGCCGGAGAAAGCCAGACGCCCGATCCATTTCAAATGGGATTGCCTGCGCTGGATCTTTTCCCGCGTGAGATTTGGGCGCGGGTGATGGGGCGTCGCCTGCGTACGCAGACCCGCTTTGATCTCGCATTAGGCGACGTCTGCGGCGAAGCGATTTTGCGCGAGGCCATTGTCGATTATCTGCGGGTGTCGCGCAGTATTGAATGCCTGCCGGAACAGGTGTTTATCACTTCCGGCTATGCGTCCTCAATGACCCTTATCCTGCGCGCGCTGGCGAAACCTGGAGAAGGCATGTGGGTTGAAGATCCCGGGTTTCCCCTTATTCGCCCGGTGATTGCCCAGGAAAATATCGGGCTAATGCCGGTTCCGGTCGATGATCATGGACTGAATGTGGCGGCAGGTATTCACGATTACCCGCAGGCGCGTTTTGTGTTGTTAACGCCGGCCCACCAAAGCCCGCTCGGCGTGGCGCTCTCTTTAACCCGTCGCCGCCAGCTACTTGAATGGGCGGCGAGCGCGCAGGCATGGATTATCGAAGATGATTATGACAGTGAATTTCGTTACCACGGCAAGCCGCTTCCGCCGCTGAAAAGCCTCGATGCGCCGCAGCGGGTGATCTATGCCGGAACGTTCAGCAAGTCGCTGTTTCCGGCGCTGCGTACCGCATGGCTGGTGGTTCCGCTTAATCAGGTGGCGCGTTTTCGTCAACTGGCGGGGCTGATGGCCTGTAGCGTGCCGGTGCTGTGGCAGCAGACGCTGGCGGATTTTATCCGCGATGGTCATTTCTGGCGGCATTTGAAAAAGATGCGCCAGCATTACGCCAGGCGACGGCTTTGGATGGAAGAGGCGCTGCGTGAGCAGGGATTCGCCGTTGTCCCGCAGGAAGGCGGCATTCAGCTGGTTGTTGCGGTGGATGCTGATGACCGGTTGCTGACGGCGAAAGCCAATCAGGCCGGACTGGCGGTGCAGGCATTGAGCCGCTGGCGGCTTAAGTCAGAAGGAAGGGGAGGACTGCTGTTGTCGTTTACCAACATCACTTCAGCGGAAATGGCAAAACAGGTCGCACGTCAGCTACGGGAAGCCATAACCGACACGCAGTCGGCCGGATAAGACGCTCTGCGTCGCATCCGGCAAGATTCCCCGTTAACGGCGTAAACTTAACAGCGCCCCGACAACGATGCCGACAGCGGCGGCTGTCCCCATGCTGCACCAGGGTTTTTCTCGCACAAAGGTATCCGCGCATCCCACGGCATCACGCGCCGCCCGTTCTACTCGCGTGCGGCCATGCATACGGGCACGGGTTTCTTTCAGCAACGCCTGCGCTTTGCGCCGCGCGGTTTCCGCTTCATCTTTGGCATCACTTCCCCATGATTTCAGCACGTCTTCAAGGGTATCGGCTAATTGACTGACATCGTTCTGAATATCCTGAACATTTTCATCGGCGTCTTTTCGGCTCGGTCGGTTAAACATATGATCCTCCATTGATTTCGATGTGAACTTCAGTGTAGTCCATATTTTTTATCTTCTGAGGCGCGTCACGGTATATTCGCGAGTTTATGGATTTTTCTGAAAGCGTTGCTAATGCTGGATCGGGTAAGGTAAGCCCGCAGTAAAGGATAACGAGGATAAAATATGTATTTACGACCCGATGAGGTGGCGCGCGTACTTGAAAAAGTGGGTTTTACCGTAGATGTGGTAACACAGAAAGCATACGGTTATCGACGTGGCGAAAATTATGTGTACGTTAATCGTGAAGCGCGTATGGGGCGTACCGCATTAGTGATTCATCCGACGCTAAAAGAACGCAGTTCTTCACTGGCTGAACCCGCTTCGGAAATTAAAACCTGCGATCATTATCATCAGTTCCCGCTTTATTTAGGCGGAGAAATTCACGAACATTACGGCATACCGCACGGCTTTAGTTCACGGATTGCGCTTGAGCGCTATTTGCATGGACTGTTTGGCGAAGCAAAACCAAATTCAAACTAATGAAGCGACTGGCCTTGCCAGTCGCGAAGAAAGCGGGTCTCAGGCTTTGGCCTGGTGGTAGCTGCTGACTTTGAACAGGCGGCGGCAATAATCAAGGAAGTAGCCGTAAACCGCGCCCATCAGCATGGATATCACGATATTCGAACTGACTGCTGCTGTAATCTGGTGCCAGTCTGCGCCGACCGTCAACAAAATCGCGACATAAACCGGAGACTGGAAGGTGACGTAAGCCAGTACATCCGCCAGATTCTTCACCCAACTCGCCGGGCTCGCCTTACGCGCGACGCGCATAATCGCATCACGATACATTCCATAGGGCCACGCGATCAGAATATTGACCGGAATGGCGACCAGACGGGAAGACAGCGACTGTTCAAAGGTCATTCCAGAGAGGAATATCTCGATCAACATGTTCACGACAGAACAATAAACAACCATCGCGAACGTGTCTGCGACTGCATGACGCAAGCGTGACTGCGGTGAGAACATGTTAATGCTCCTTGTAAAAGGGTAAAAATCGCCATTGAACGTGTTGTTGTAGTGATTTAGCGTAGTACTTTCGCTAATGCATAGCGTATATCTCTATATAATAACTAGCAACTAGTGTAAAATTTTTATTTATTGCCTTTTTGTCGATAAAATACTCTGCCGGTGTCTGTTTTTTGTTCGTTTCGGGATTTTCGTTGTCCGCCGTGACTAATGTTTTCCAAATCAATGGCTTAACTTTTATTGTTTTTTTCGGCGTTTTGCGCAAGCGAGGCGGGAGCGAAAGGGCATCGACGGCTGCTGTTGTGTACGCCGGGGAGGGGCCGCTTTTTTAATTTTGCAGGCGTGCGTTATTCTGGCTGATATATAACGGCGAGGGCGAATAAATATAAGCGGCGGTGTGCAGGCCGGATATTACTGTATATCCCACTCTCTGGAAATATAATCAATAATCGAATATACTTTCTGGCGTAATACTTGTTTCCCCCTGCGTTAAAAGGTTTTTATTGTTATGGCTTTGATGTTACAGAATTTAAATGATATCCGTACACTGCGCGCAATGGCCCGCGAATTCTCCATTGACGTTCTTGAAGAAATGCTCGAAAAATTCAGGGTTGTCACTAAAGAAAGACGCGAAGAAGAAGAAGAGCAACAGCGTCTGCGCGCTGAACAGCAAGAGAAAATTAATACCTTTCTGGAGATGATGAAAGCCGACGGCATCAATCCAGAAGATTTATTAAATATGGGGGCGGCAACGCCGCGTTCAGGTAAAAAACGTCAGCCGCGCCCGGCGAAATATCGTTTTACCGATTTTGATGGTGAGACGAAAACATGGACTGGTCAGGGGCGTACGCCTAAGCCGATTGCCCAGGCGCTGGCGGCGGGGAAATCTCTGGATGATTTTCTGATCTAATTTCGCGGTATTTTGCCGGATGAGACGGTGCTTATCCGGCTGATATCAACCTGGTCAGTACAAACCACCCGGCCCGCCGGGGACTGCGGCGATTCTGGCGCTACCGCTTAATGCGTTCGCCGGTTCCAGGGCATCTTTTCGAGCAGTCGCGCCATGCCGCAGAAACCCGTGAATCCCGCCAGCATTAACCCGGCGCCAACAAAGCCGCTGATCAGGAAGAAACCGCTACTGACGGTGTAACCCAGCGCAACGCTCAGTAGAACCAGCCCTCCGGCGGCAATTTGCACCTGACGCATCAGCGGCAGCGGCTGAGACTTATCTTCCGCCACGGGCAGGCCCGCAGCTTTCCAGCCTTCGATTCCCCCCTCCAGCAGCCAGACTTCTGCGGGGGCGGCGACCGCCTGGAGCGTTGCGGCATTGCTGCTGGTACGCCTGCCTGACTGACAGTGAAAGATGACGCGTTCAGCCCGTAACGCCGCCGGAAAAGCGCCGTGCTCAAGCGTGGAGAGCGGCGCCAGCTGCGCGTCGGGAATATGTTCGCGCAGGTATTCATCGGCGTCACGGATATCAATCAGCGTTGCCCCTTGTGCTATCAGCGCCTGTGCTTCGCGCGGGGAAATCGTCCCGGTTGTCATGGTTTCTCCTGGTGGACAATACGGTGTATTTAGCAGCGTAAATCAGCTTCCTGGCAGCGTAAAGGGTGTAAATGAGGAATGTCTTGTTCGCCTTACAGTTTGCGCCAGCAATATGTCATGCCGTTTCCCTGTTAAGCCGCTTCCCTCTGCTACACTCTCTAGGTGTCTATTGTGTACAACCGAGGTAAATATGGGTCTCTTCAATTTTGTGAAAGATGCGGGCGAAAAGCTCTGGGATGCCGTAACCGGAAATCATGATAAAGATGATCTGGCGAAAAAGGTGCAGGAACACTTAAACAAAACCGGTATTCCTGATGCCGATAAAGTCAATGTGCAGGTGACGGACGGTAAAGCGACGGTAACGGGCGACGGTTTAAGTCAGGAAGCGAAAGAAAAAATCCTCATTGCGATCGGGAATATTTCCGGGATCGGCAGTGTGGAAGATCAGGTTAAAACGTCAGCGCCTGCGGCGGAGTGTCAATTTTATACGGTGAAATCAGGCGACACGTTGAGCGCTATTTCAAAACAGGTTTACGGTAATGCCAACCTGTACAACAAAATCTTTGAAGCGAATAAGCCGATGCTGAAAAGCCCGGATAAAATATATCCTGGGCAGGTTTTACGTATCCCGGAAGAGTAACCGGACTCAGCTCTGTTCCTGCTGAAGTTTACCGACCATCGCCTGTTGAATAATCGGAATTGGCGTCAGTAAATGCTGGCGCATTAATTCGCTGGCGCGTGCGGCATCGCGCGCCAGAATAGCCTCCATAAGCGCCCGATGCTGAATATGTTTATCTTCGAGCATTTCAACGGACAGAACCGTTTTGCGCAGCCAGATAAAACGGTAGCGTGCCGCCAGATCGAAAAGTCGCTCGCGCATTTGCAGCAGATAATGTGAGCCGCAACCGGCAACAATGGCCGTATGAAATGCCTGATGGCGCTGATCCCACTCATCCAGCATACGTTCGCTGGCATCGCTCGATTCCAGTTTGTTGAGCATATGCGCCCTGGCGAGAATATCGGCTTCCCACTCATCGCCGCCACGCGCAATAGCCAGTTGCACCAGCATGGCTTCCATATTGGCGCGGGCATCGAAAATATCGAGCAGTTCCTGCTCCGACATCGACGCCACGCGATAGCCTTTCTGGTTCACCACCGTGACCAGCCGTTCCGCCACCAGTTGAGAAAGCGCCTCCCGCAACGGCCCCACGCCTAACTCATAGCGTGATGTTAACAGACTCATGCGCAGCTTCTCATCGGGCTGATAAACGCCGCGAATAATATCGTTTTTGAGCCATCGGTATCCATCTATGGCCGTCGGTTGGGCAGAGGCGGTCATGGTACAACTCCTGAATAGCATTGGGCTGATATCCCGGCGCGCGCCGGGACACAGGTCTAACGCGTATTTTGCAACGGCGTTTTTTGCCACAATACCAGTTTTTTCCAGCGGGACATAATCGGCACGGTGCAAATGATCCCCAGTCCTAACAGCCCGGTAGAAATCACCTCCAGCTGTTGCGCCGGTCGGAATAGCATCACCACCAGCACAAAGCAGATAAAAGCGATAACCAGCCAGGTCAGCCACGGATAGAGCCACATTTTCAGCTTAATTTCACTCCCTTCCGCCAGCAGGATTTTCCGCATTCTGAGCTGGGAAACCGCAATCACCAGGTAGACGAGCAGGGCGATCGCGCCGGAGCTGTCGATCAGGAATTTAAACACTTTCGCCGGGGCGTAATAATTTACCACCACCGTGAGGAATGCCGCCCCCGTGGATAACAGCACCGCCACATACGGCGTCCTGCTGCGGTTGAGTTTGCCCATAACGGCGGGCGCATCGCCACGACGGCTGAGGGAGTAGAGCATTCTCGACGCCGTATACAGCGCGGAATTCAGGCAACTGGTGACTGACAATAAAATCACGCAGTCCATGATCGCTTTGGCATAAGGAATATGCAGCAATTCCAGTACCGAACGGTAAGAACCAACGTCTTTGAGTCCCGGCATGTTCCACGGGATGAGCGCGACCACCACGAAAATAGAGCACAGGTAGAAGATTGAAATACGCCAGATCACCGAGTTGGTGGCGCGCACTATATGCTTATCCGGCGTGTCGGACTCGGCGGCGGCAATCGTGACAATCTCTGCGCCCATAAATGAGAACATGGTGATCAGCATCGCGCTCAGTACCGCGCCGAAGCCATTGGGCATAAAGCCGCCGTGATCCCACAGGCGTGAAACGCCGCTCACGTCTGCGTAGGGATAAAAGCCGCTAATTGCCGCCGCGCCCAGCGCGATAAACGCCAGAATGGCAATCACTTTGCACAGCGCCAGCCAGAATTCGAACTCGCCGTAATTTTTGACGCTCAGCAAATTACTGCCGGTTAATGCGATGGTGATCGCCAGAGAGAACAGCCAGATGGGGACGCCCGGTATCCATGAATGCAGGATGATGGCGGCAATATTGGCCTCCAGCGGGATAACCAGCACCCAGAACCACCAGTACAGCCAGCCGATGGTGTAGCCCGCCCAGGGGCCGATGGCTTTATCCGCATAGGTTGAGAAAGAGCCGGTATCCGGCGTGGCGACGGCCATTTCGGCCAGCATTCGCATAATCATAACGACCAGCAACCCGGCAAACAGGTAAGCCAGCAGTACCGCAGGCCCGGCTTGCGCAATCGCGACGCTGGAACCGACAAACAGACTGGCGCCAATGACGCCGGCGATAGACAGCATGGTGACGTGGCGGGATTTCAGTCCGCCACCTAAAGCATGTGATTCTGACAATTGCCCCATCTTCTTACCCCGTTATTGTTATTGAAGCTGTTGGCTGCTCTTGATGCGTAGGCCCGGTAAGCGGAGCGCCACCGGGCATCACAACATTGCCGGATGGCAGCGCAAGCGCCTTATCCGGCCTATAACGACCTAACCTTGCTTCGCCTCATCAAAACACTGAGCGATGATGTCCAGCCCTTGTTGAATTTGCGCTTCTTCGATAGTCAGCGGCACCAGAATGCGCAGCACGTTGTAGTACGGCCCGCAGGAGAGCAGGATCAGCCCTTTATCACGGGCGCGGGCGACGATATCGGCGGTCAGCTTCGCGTCCGGTTTGCTGCGATCGCCATTTTCAAACAGTTCAATGGCGATCATCGCTCCCGGGCCGCGCACGTCGCCAATCTCGCGGTGCGTTTCAGCAATATTCAGCAGCCCTTTACGCAGGGTTTGCCCCAGGTCTTTGGCTTTTTGCAGCAGGTTTTCCTGCTCGAAAATGTTCAGTACCGCCAGCGCGGCGGCGCAGGCGAGAGGATTACCGGCGTAGGTGCCGCCCAGACCGCCCGGCGGGATGGCGTCCATCACATCGGCGCGACCGGTTACTCCCGCCAGCGGAAAGCCGCCGGCAATCGATTTGGCGAAGGTGGTGAGGTCCGGGGCGACGCCCGTCTGTTCCATCGCGAAAAGCGTACCGGTACGCCCCGCGCCGCTTTGCACTTCATCGGCAATGAGCATGATCCCGTGTTCGTCGCAGAGTGCGCGCAGACGCTGCATAAAAGCGGGCGAGGCCGCATAAAAACCGCCTTCTCCCTGTACCGGTTCAATGATGATGGCGGCAATATCTTCCGGCGCGGCATCGTTTTTAAAGATGCGCTGGATGCTGGCAATCGCGTCATCATCACTGATGCCGTGCAGGGCGCAAGGGTAGAGCGCGCGGTAAACGTGGCCTGGCATCAGCCCCATTCCGGCAGAGTAGGGATTGACTTTTCCGGTCAGCGACAGGGTGTAGTGGGTACGGCCATGATAAGCGCCGCTAAAAGCGATGGCGCCGCTACGCTTTGTCGCCGCACGGGCGATTTTCACCGCGTTTTCCACCGCTTCGGAACCGGTAGTCACCAGCAGGGTTTTCTTCGCGAAATCGCCCGGCACCTTCTGGTTCATGAGTTCGCACAGCTCCAGATACGGTTCGTAGGCGAGTACCTGAAAACAGGTATGCGACAGCTTTTTCAGTTGTGCTTCGACCGCCGAGACGATCTCCGGGTGCAGGTGCCCGGTATTCAACACCGCAATACCGCCTGCAAAATCGAGATACTCGCGGCCTTCCACATCCCAGACCCGGCAGTTTTCCGCGCGATCGGCAAAAATAGGGTGGATCTGTCCTACGCCGCGAGGGACGGCGTTACTGCGGCGATGCATTAATTCTTTATTGCTGCTCATCAGGTGTTCTCCAGTATTGTTTTTTTAAAGGCCGATACACATGTATTTGATTTCTAAATAATCTTCGATGCCGTACTTAGAACCTTCGCGGCCAAGACCGGAGGCTTTAATCCCGCCGAATGGCGCGACTTCGTTGGAGATAATGCCGGTGTTGATGCCGACAATGCCGTACTCCAGCGCTTCGCCGACGCGAAACACGCGGCTTAAATCGCGGGCGTAGAAATAGGCCGCCAGACCGAACTCGGTATCGTTCGCCTGCGCGATCGCGTCCGCTTCATCTTTAAAGCGGAATAGCGGGGCGAGGGGGCCGAACGTCTCTTCTTTAGCCACTTTCGCGTTATTGGGGACGTCCACC
Source organism: Citrobacter sp. CK198 (assembly GCF_030333295.1). Classification (NCBI taxonomy): domain Bacteria; kingdom Pseudomonadati; phylum Pseudomonadota; class Gammaproteobacteria; order Enterobacterales; family Enterobacteriaceae; genus Citrobacter; species Citrobacter sp. CK198. Next base: position 282,326 of record NZ_JAOWGE010000036.1, read on the forward strand.
AGGATGGTGGGTTGGAAGAAGTTGCCGCCGAGCGCATGCGCCTTACCGCCGCAGAGCACTTTTGCGCCTTTCTCCAGCGCGTCGGCGATGTGCTCCTGCACTTTGGCTACCGCTTTTTCGTCAATCAGCGGCCCGGTGGTGACGTCTGCTTGCAGGCCGTCGCCGAGATGCAGCTTGCTCACCGCCTGCTGGAGTTTTTCCGCAAAGCGGTCATACACGCCGTCCTGTACATACAGGCGGTTAGCGCAGACGCAGGTCTGCCCGGCATTGCGAAACTTAGAGGCCAGCGCGCCTTCTACGGCGTTATCCAGATCGGCGTCATCAAAGACGATGAACGGCGCGTTGCCGCCCAGCTCCAGCGACACCTTTTTGATGTCTTTCGCACACTGTTCCATCAGCTGACGGCCAATTTCGGTTGAGCCGGTAAACGACAGTTTGCGCACCAGCGGGTTGCTGGTCAGTTCATTGCCGACCGCTCCCGCAGAACCGGTGACGACGTTAAAGACGCCTGCGGGAACCCCGGCGCGGTTCGCCAGTTCAGCCAGTGCCAGGGCGGAAAACGGCGTCTGGCTGGCGGGTTTCAGAACCATCGTACAACCGGCCGCCAGCGCCGGGCCGGCTTTGCGGGTAATCATCGCCGAGGGGAAATTCCACGGCGTGATGGCGGCGGTGACGCCAATCGGCTGCTTGATAACGATCAGGCGCTTATCGGCCTGGTGGCCTGGAATCGTGTCGCCATAGATACGCTTACCCTCTTCGGCAAACCATTCAATAAAGGAAGCGGCATAGCTGATTTCTCCTTTTGCTTCCGCCAGCGGCTTCCCCTGTTCCAGCGTCATCAGGCGGGCGAGATCGTCCTGGTGCTCCATCATCAAATTGAACCAGCGACGCAGAATATTCGCCCGCGCTTTGGCGGTGAGCGCGCGCCAGGCGGGCAGCGCGCGGTTAGCGGCGTCAATGGCTTCGCGGGTCTCTTCTGCCCCCATTTTCGGTACGCTGCCTAACGGCTGGCCGTTCGCTGGGTTGGTTACGGCGATTGTGTCGCCGCTTCTGGCGTCGCGCCATTGCCCCTCGATAAACGCCTGCTGGCGGAACAAGGTGGGATCGTTAAGTTGCATGATTGCTTCCTGTCTTAAAAGGGTTAACGGGTGAATGCGGCGTTTAATGAGTCCACGCGACGCGCCGCACGTAGCGTGCGTCCGGGATGACTCTGGCTTGCCAGCAGCGTCTGCACTTTGCTGACGATATGCGCCCCGATGGGAATGGCTGATGTGGCCGCCGGAGAGGGCGCATTGCAGGTGTGAATGGATCGTGGCGTGGTAACAAACAGGAAATCGTCGATCAGCTTGCCATCCGGCGACACCGCCTGCGCCCGCACGCCAGCAGGCCACGGCTGCAAATCTTTTAAGGTCAGGCTGGGGCAATATTTTTGCACCAGCCGCAGATAGCCGCTTTTGCACAGTGAGTTCTTCATTTCGCCAAGCCCTGAGCGCAGATTGTTTTGCAACACGCGGCGGATGCCGGATGAACCGAAAATTTCCAGCGTATCGGATAATGAAAAATCGCCTTTCCGGTAGCCTTCTCGTTTAAAAGCCAGCACGGCGTTAGGCCCGACGGTAACGCTGCCGTCGATCATCCGGGTGAGGTGGACGCCCAAAAACGGCATCGCCGGATCGGGAATGGGATAGATCAAATGGTTAACGATTTGATTATGCTGAGACGCCAGGCGGAAATATTCGCCACGGAACGGGCAGATGATAAAACCGGGATCGACCCCCAGCATTTTAACCAGCCGGTCGGCCATCAGCCCGGAACAGCTAATCAGGGTTGAGGCTTCGTATATCTGCCCGCCCCGGGTTGTGATCACCACGCCCGCCGCATGTTCCTTCAGCGCGCTGACCTCCGCGTTGTAGACAATCTCACCGCCTTTGGCCTGGAAGATTTTCGCCATCGCCGCCGTCACGTCCCGGTAGCTGACAATCCCGCTGGAGGGGACAAAAATCCCGCCCAGACCGGTGATGTTCGGCTCCCGCTCCCGCAGTTCCGCCGCGCTTAACCACTCGCGTTCCAGGCCGTTTGCCGCCGTGCGATCCCACAGCGCCCGCATCCGCGTCATTTCCAGTTCGGATGTCGCCACCAGCATTTTTCCGCAGGTGTCGTAGCGAATGCCGTTTTGATCGCAAAAGGCTTTGGTGGCGCGATTTCCGGCGAGGCAAAACTGCGCTTTGAGGCTACCGGGAGTGTAGTAGACCCCGGCATGGATCACGCCGCTGTTGTGACCCGTCTGATGACAGGCCGGTTCGGACTCTTTTTCCAGCAGGGCGATGCTGGCGTCTGGATACACATCAATAAGCTGCATGGCGGTCGACATGCCGATAATGCCGCCGCCAATAATTACAAAATCATACATCCGCTCAATTCCTTCGTCTGACCGCGCTTATTGATGAGTCTGGTAGCAATGGGTGGAATAAGCGAAATAACCGCGCTGGCGCATCAGTTCACGGCGCAGATCCGGGTGTGGCGTAAAACGATCGCGCCCGTGCAGCCAGAACAGGTTGTTAATCAACAGGAATTTACCGACCGGCACCGGAACAGAGAGGATGTTTTTGCTGGTTTCCAGTGCATCGGAGAGATCGCTGAGCCAGACGCCCTCTTCAAAATCTTTTGGCTGGACGAACTGGTCGATATAGCGCATGACCGGGCGCCCCTGCTGGTCAACGTCAAATACCGGATGATAAACATCGTGGCTGACGTTTTTGCTCGGCGGCGCGGCAAAACGCATGGAGCGACGCGCCAGCGGGTGGCTGAAAAAGCGCTCCAGATGCTCCCAGTCATCAAGGTGTAGCAACAGTGAATTTCCGCCCGCCATATTTTGTTCGTCGATTTTCATCATCAGCACGTAGTCGGTAACTTCCTCAACGTAGGTGCCGTCGTTATGCAGCTCCATCACGCGGTGCGGTTGTCGCAGGTAGCTGTCTGAATTATCGACGTTCTTCACCACAAAGCGCGCGTAGTACTGGCCGCTCATCGCATCGTAGTTAGAGCGCCCGATGAGGTGCGCCACCGCCGTCGCCAGCTTGACCATCTCGTCAGCCTGTTCTACGTTGTCGATCCCTTCGGCGTTGATCAGCAGTGCGCCTTCGGCGCGATCCAGCAGCGTTTTAATAAGCAGCGGCTGTAGCTGGTTGCCACATAAGGCGTCGAGGATCTGACCGACCTTAAAACGTAAAAAGGATTTGTATTCCAGCGCCTGTACCGGCCACTGTTCCACCTGCTGCAAAAATTGCGCCGTCGTTTTTGCGCTAAAGGTCAGTTCCAGCAGACGCGGCGACTGTACGGAAGGGGCGAAGGTAAATCCGGCGTCGCTGCGGGTGACACTATCAGCATTTGTTTTTACGGCGGTCAGTGCATTCATCAGAATCGATCCTCTCAGTAAATGGTCAGGGAGACATGGCGATGCTCATTTCGTAGCCATAAATTAAAAATATCTACATTTTTGATAAACGCATACAAAACTGACGATTTGTTTAATTTTTGTGATCAAAAACAACAAATATTTAACATTATAAATATCGGGGATTAAGAAATGAGACAGGATTTACATCCGCAACCTAAACTGATTCTGTTTGTGAAATAGCAGATGAGCGGGAGACAGGGATTAAGCCATTGATAAAAAATCTATTCCGACGCCTTAAATGGATGAGTGCCGGACTGGCATCGCTCATCAGGCATGTGGCGTTGACGCTGCTTGTGGTTCTGATCGTTTTTCTTGGCGTGCGGGTTTACCAGACAGAAAGCGGGCCCGATCTTCATCTCTGGCATACCTGGACCGGTAGCGAAATGTCTGCCAAAGCGCTGGACAAGGCCACTTTTTCGCAGTACCTGGCGCGGGAAGAGACGCTGTTTAGCCATCTGAAAACCGGGGTGACGGATAAGCTGAAGCCGGATGAGCAGACGCCCATCAACCGTTTTTACCATAACAGCCGGGTCTGGCCGCCGCAGTTTTCGCCCAACGGCAATCGCTCGTACGTACTCATGCCGCAGGGGAAACCGCGTGGCGTCGCCGTGTTACTGCATGGCTTAACGGATTCGCCCTACAGCATGAAATACGTTGCTAAGGATTATCAGCAGCGTGGCTTTATCGCCGTTGTGCCGCGTTTGCCTGGGCACGGCACTGCGCCCGGTGCGTTAACGGCGGTGGAGTGGGAACAGTGGCTTGCCGCCTCGCGGCTGGCGGTTCGGGAAGCGACGCGGCTTGCGGGGCGAGATGTGCCATTGCATCTGGTGGGCTACTCAAACGGCGGGGCGCTGGCGCTCAAGTACACGCTGGACGCGCTGGAAGACAACACGTTGCGGCGTCCTCAGCAGCTTATCCTGCTGTCGCCGATGATCGGCGTGACGGCATTTGCTCGTTTTGCCGGACTGGCGGGTTTGCCTGCGCTCTTTCCAGCGTTTGCCAAAGCGGCGTGGTTGAACGTCACGCCAGAATATAATCCGTTCAAATATAACTCGTTTCCGGTTAACGCCGCGCGTCAGTCTTATCTGCTGACAAAAGCATTACAACAGCAGATTTCGCGGGATGCGCGAAGTTCCCGCCTTAACGAACTGCCGCCGGTGTTGACCTTCCAGTCAATTATGGATTCTACGGTGAGCACCCGTGCGGTGGTGGATTCGTTTTATCGTTATCTTGGCAATAACGGCAGTGAGCTGGTGTTGTTCGATATCAATCAGGCCGCCAGTCTGCGTCCGCTGTTGCGCACCTCATCGTATACCGCCATTACTCAGTGGTTACCGCCTGCGCCGCGCAACTATCGCACGACAATTATCACGAATGCGACGCCGGAAACGCTGAATGTCGTGGCGCGCGATACCCCGGCCGGGGAGCATGTGGAGCAGGTTCAGCCGTTGCCGTTGGCCTGGCCGCAGGAGATGTATTCGCTGTCGCATGTGGCGGTGCCGTTTCCGCTCAGTGATTCGCTGTATGGTCTGCAACCGGACGAACTGAACCGCTATGGAATCAGTATCGGGACTATCGCGCTGCGCGGGGAAACGTCCACGCTGGCGGTGGGGCTGGATACGCTGATGCGCGTGACGTCGAATCCTTTCTTCCCGTATATGCTACAGCGAATTGAGGCGCGACAGTGATGATTGCCGGATGGCGCAACACCATCCGGCAATCCGTTAGCCGATATCCACCTGTGGCTTATTGTTGCGTTTGCGGAGCAGGCGCAGCAGCGGCGGGATGATAATCACCGCTATCGCCATCGTCAGCAGCGCTTTCGTCACACCGCTCTCCCACAAAATCGCCATATTGCCGTTGCTGATAGAGAGCGCGCGGCGCAGGTTCTGCTCCAGCATTTCGCCCAGCACAAAGCCGAGGATCAGCGGCGACATGGGGAAGTGCATTTTGCGCAGAATGTAGCCCAGTATGCCGAGCGCCACCATCAGCACCAGATCGAACGTGGTGCTGTGTACCGCGTACACGCCGACCGCAGACACGGCGGCAATCGCCGGGACAAGGAACCACAGCGGGATGGTCAGCATACGGGTGAACATGCCAATCAGCGGGATGTTCATGACCAGCAGCATCACGTTGGCGATCAGCAGCGCGGCGATCAGCCCCCAGACGATATCCGGCTGTTCGGTGAACATCGCAGGCCCTGGCGTGATGTTATACAGCGTCAGCGCTCCCATCATTACCGCCGTGGTGCCGGAACCCGGTACGCCGAGGGTCAGCATGGGGATGAATGAACCGCAGGCCGACGCGTTGTTAGCGGCTTCCGGTGCCGCCACGCCACGGATATCGCCTTTACCGAAGCTGTCGCTGTTGCCGCTGATCTTCTTCTCGGTCATGTAGGTGATGGCGCTGGCGATGGTGGCGCCTGCGCCCGGCAGCACGCCGACGAAGAAGCCAATCACCGATGAGCGTAACGTTGCGCCCACGCACTGCGCCCCTTCTTTGGCGTTAAACAACATGCGCCCGGTTTTGCGTACCAGTTTCTGGCCGCTGCTGGTATGTTCCAGCATTAATAGAATTTCTGAGACAGAGAACAAACCGATCACCACCACGATGAACTGCACACCGTCGGAGAGATGTACGCTGTCAAAAGTAAAGCGATAAACCCCGGTGTTGGCGTCTACGCCGACGGTCGCCAGACCCAGACCGATCAGCGCTGCCAGAAATGATTTCAGTGGATTTTGCGCCATCATGCTGCCGAGGCAGGCGATGGCAAAGACCATCAGCGCAAAGTATTCCGCCGGGCCAAACGCCAGCGACCATTGCGCCAGCAACGGCGCGAACAGGATGATCCCGCCGATGGCGATAAGCGATCCAAAAAATGAACTGACCGCCGAGATGGAAAGCGCGACGCCGCCGCGCCCCTGTTGCGCCATCGGATAACCATCGAGCGCGGTCATGATCGCCGCCGCATCGCCGGGCACGTTGAGCAGAATCGACGAAATACGCCCGCCGTATTCACAGCCGATATAAACCGTAGCCAGCAGGATCAGCGCGGACTCCGCAGGCAGATGCAGGGCGAAAGCCAGCGGCAGTAAAATCGCCACGCCGTTAATCGGGCCAAGACCCGGCAGCAGGCCGACAATGGTGCCGACGAAGCAGCCGATCAGCGCGATCACCAGGTTTTCTGGCGTCATTGCCACCGCAAAACCCTGAGAAAGATATATCCAGGTATCCATCGTTTCTCCGTTAACTCAGCCAGGCGCCGAGAGGTAAGGTGACGTCAAGCAGACGGTCGAAGGCATACCACAGCAGGATGCCGAGAACCGCGCCGGAAATGCCCGCAGCCGGGATTGTTGCGCCGAACAGAATGCCGATGACCAGGGTGAGAATGGCGGTGGCAATCGGGAAGCCCAGCCACTCAAATCCCCAGGCGTACATCAGCAGGACAATCACCATCGTGAGCAGCTTTTGCAGCACATGGTGGTGAGGCCAGCTAACGGTATCGGGATGACGCAATAACAGCGCCAGCGCGCAGAGCGCCATCAGACCGATAATGCCCAGCGGAAACGGGCGAGGGCCGACCGGTTCGTAGCTGTATTCACTCTGAATCTGCCAGGCGATGAACAGCCCGGCAACGCAGAGCAACAGCCAGATACCTGCAAAAATACGATCGCTCATGATTGCCTCCAGGTTTATTTCGCGAGGCCGAAGGCTTTCGCCTGCTCGCGGTAATCGGCGACCTGCTTTTTGACGTAGTCGTCAAGCTGCTTGCCGGTCATGTCGAATGCAAACAGGCCGCGCAGCTCGCGCTGCTTTTTAAACTCGTCGGTCTGCTGGAGCTTTTGGAAGGTCTCTACCCACCACTGGTAGTCGGCATCGCTGACTTTTGGCCCCACGTAGAAGCCGCGAATGATCGGCCAGACCAGGTCGTATCCTTGCTCTTTGGCGGTCGGGACGTTGGCTAACTGACCCGGCAGGCGTTCTTCAGAAAATACCGCCAGCACGCGAATTTTATCGCCACTCAGGTAAGGCACCATTTCACTGAGATCGCCGGAAACCACCTGCACATGGTTGCCCATCAGCGCAGTGACCGGCTCGCCGCCGCCTTCAAACGCCACGTAGCGCATCTTGTGCGGATCGACATTGGCCTTTTGCGCCAGCAGCGCCGACTTCATCCAGTCCTGGCTGCCAATCGATGCGCCAGCGCCAATCACCACGCTGTCAGGATTTTTCTCCATCGCGGCGAGCAGATCTTTTAGCGACTTCCACGGGGAGTCGGCGCGCACGGCGATCATGCCGTAATCAGTACCGGCGCTCGCCAGCCAGCGCACGTCATCCACGCCGTAACGACCAAATTTCCCCTGCGACAGATTAAGCAGCGAGCCGCCGGAGAAGGCGACGACCGTCCCCGGTTCGCCAGGACGCTGGGCGACGATAGCGTTATAGGCGACCGCGCCGACGCCGCCCGGCATGTAGGTGACGCGCATCGGTTTTTCGATAGCGCCGGTTTCCATCATGCTCACCTGAATCAGCTTACAGGTGAGGTCAAACCCGCCGCCGGGTTTGGCCGGGGCGATACACTCAGTACGCGACGGCGCGTCCTGCGCCAGTACAGCGGTGCTCATCAGTAAAACGCTTGCAGTAAGGGCACGAAGTAATTGTTTTGTCATTGTTTATCCTCACGCGGACGTCCGAGTTTTCAGATACGGAAGAAGATTTTTGTGATTATGTGAGCCGACATGTAGCAGTTCGGTTGCGTGATTGTTAAAACAATAACCTTTCAATTCCCTTTCAATGCGGCAGAAACTTTACAGGATGTGATATGCGTCTCTTATTAGCGGAAGATAACCGTGAACTGGCTCACTGGCTGGAAAAAGCGCTGGTGCAGAACGGTTTTGCCGTGGACTGCGTATTCGATGGCCAGGCGGCCGATCATCTTCTGCACACTGAGACCTATGCGCTGGCGGTGCTCGACATCAACATGCCGGGGCTGGACGGACTGGAAGTGGTGCAGCGCCTGCGCAAGCGTGGACAAACGCTGCCGGTGCTGCTGCTGACGGCGCGCAGCGCGGTGGCGGATCGGGTGAAAGGGCTGAACGTCGGAGCGGATGACTATCTGCCAAAACCGTTTGAGATTGAAGAACTTGATGCGCGGCTGCGGGCATTACTGCGGCGCAGCGCGGGTCAGGTGCAGGAGTTGCAGCAGCTTGGCGATCTGGCGTTTCACGATGAAGGTTACTTTTTGCTTCAGGCGCAGCCGCTGGCGCTGACCCCGCGTGAGCAGGCGTTGCTGACGGTATTGATGTACCGCAGAACGCGACCGGTGTCGCGCCAGCAGCTGTTTGAACAGGTCTTCAGCCTGAGCGATGAGGTCAGCCCGGAGAGCATCGAACTCTATATCCATCGTCTGCGGAAAAAATTGCAGGGCAGTAACGTGCGGATCACCACCCTGCGTGGGCTGGGTTACGTGCTGGAGTGCGGCGATGAGGTGGGCTAAACCCCAGTCGCTGTACCTGCAACTGTTGCTGTTCCTCGGATTGCCGCTGGTGCTGCTGTGGGGATTGTCGGCATTTAACAGCTACGTTAGCGCGCTACAGGCCGCGACGCAGGCCTACGACAGGACGCTGCTCTCTTCTGCGAGAACGGTGGCGGAACGGCTGGTGGTGCGCCACGACAAACTGGAGGTGAATGTCCCCTGGGTGGTGCTCGACAGCTTTGAACTCAACATGAACGACCGTCTCTATTACAAAGTCGTGGACCCGGGCGGCAAGGTGATCTCCGGTTATGACGATCTGCCCGCGATGCCGCCTTCCACCTCGCGAACCCGGCTCTACCCGGCGCTGGCGTGGTTTTATCACACCCAGTATCGCGGACAGGCGATCCGCGTGGCGCGTCTGCTCCAGCCGGTAAATGAAGGGGCGATATTCGGGATGGCGGAGATCTACGTTGCCGAGACGCTACAGTCCCGGCGCTATCTGGCCGGGCAACTGCTGTTCTCCTCATGGGTGTCGCAAGGGCTGCTGGTGCTGCTGACATTGATTCTCGTTGGCTGGCTGCTGCGACGCATTCTGAAGCCGATGCGCCAGCTCTCCTCGCTGATGGTGCGTCGTGAACCGGGCCTGCTGACGCCCTTGCCGGAACTGCTGCCCTGGTCAGAGACCCGGCTGCTGATCGTCGCCTTTAACCGCTACATTGATCGCCTGCGCGCGCTGATCTCCCGTCAGGAACGCTTTAGCGCCGATGCGTCCCATCAGTTAAAAACGCCGCTGGCCGTGTTGAAAACGCAGGCGGCGGTGGCGTTAGCCAGTCAACAGCCGCAGCAGTGGTACGAAAGTTTACGGGCGATGAGCGCGACGCTGGATAGCACGATTTTGCTGACGGAGCGGCTGTTGCAACTGTCGGCGGTGAAACGTAAAGAGCAGGGGGAGCGACAGTTCTTGCCGGTTAATCTGTATGAGGTGGTGCAGATGAGCTGTTTTAGCCGTCTGGCGCAGGCGCGCAGCAAAGCTATCGATCTGGGGTATGAAGGTGAGCAAGAGGCGGTGTGGATTGAAGGGGATAACGTTTTGCTCGGCGAGCTGTGCGCGAATTTGCTGGATAATGCGCTGAAATATACGCCGTCGCAGGGAACGGTAACGGCACGGCTATTGCGGGATGGCGAGGCTGTTGTGCTGGTGGTGGAAGACAATGGGCCAGGGATTGACGCTGAGCAGATCCCGCAGGCGCTGATGCCGTTTCATCGGCTTGCTAACGTGGGGAATGAGAGCGGGGCGGGGATCGGTCTGGCGCTGGTTAACGACATTGCCCGCCTGCACCGTACCCATCCACAGCTGTCGCGCAGTGAAACGCTGGGCGGTCTGCGTGTGCGGGTACGGTTTTTAACAACGGCGCAGTAAATAAAAACGTCATCACCGCAGGCCGGATAAAGGGTGATTCGCAGGAATAAAAAAAGCCGCATTAGCGGCTTTTTTCTCATGTCAGGCAAAATTATTCGCTGACTTTTTTCTCAAGTTCTGCTGCGCCTTCTTTGGTTTTGTTCCAGCCTTTCTCAGCACCTTCTTTCGTGGCATTCCAGCCTTTTTCGGTGCCTTCTTTGGTCTTATTCCAGGCCTTCTGCGAGCCTTCGCTCACTTTACTGCTCAGGTTGTCGCTTTTACCTTCAGCGGCATGTTCAGATTTCAGTTTCAGTTCTTCACCCTGATTCTGCGCCTTGTGCAGTTTCTCTTTGGCGGTATTTGCGCTTTCATGAGCGGCTGCAACGTCGTTATCGGTCGCGTGTGTGGTCGCAGCAAAAACAGGGGAAGCCAGCAGAAGTGCAGATAAGGCGATCATTGTTTTTTTCATAAGAACCTCGCTTAACGTTATCAGTTATATGCGTGGTTAAGCATGACACGGCAGAAAGGCGGTGGCTTTAGGAATAAACTGTAATTGAATCAATGAGGTCTGGATGTGGGAGAAACGGGGGCTCCGTAGGGGGTCGTGAATATTGTAGAAACTGCCGTGATAAGCGGTCATATGGGTTGACAATCAGACAACGTTGATCTGGCAATCGGGAAGGTTGCGTGATAGGCTTTAACCGGAAAATTTGTGATTTTTTCACAAAAAAAGGAGTTATAAATGCTTATTGAATTTTCAGTGCAGAATTTTAAAGTTTTTAGCCAAAAACAAACTTTATCGATGGCTGCTAAAAAATCTTATAAAGAGCATCCAGAGACGACGGCAACAGCTGAGCATTTTGATGATCTGTTGATTAATAAGGTCGCAGTAATTTATGGTGCTAACGGCGCGGGCAAAAGTAGTTTTGTTGAAGCTTTAGATTTTCTGCAATCCTATATCCTTAGAGGGTTTGCTGATAGTTCACAGAATGATTCAATAAGAACGCGGTTTATCGACAGAGAAATACCTAAATTTATTTTTGATGAGGAACAGTTAACCGCGCCTACTGATTTTGAGATCAGTTTTATCGGCACGACCGGTGAACGGTATCAGTATACGTTATCTATCGGTACAGACGCGATAGAAGCTGAAGGTTTATGGGTTTACTCAAAAAAAGGGGTAAGACCAAAGACGATTATCTCCAGAGTATATAATGCTGAAACCAATGAGTTCGAATACTACTGCCCATCGTTGCAGATAGATAAAAAAACGTATGAAGTGGCGATAGAAAAAGCCAATAACAGCAAACGCTCGCCATTCGTATCCATTCTGCATGCTTATGATGTCTCACAACTGGATGAGTTTATTAACTGGTTCAGAGGCGATTTAATTGTATCCAGTAATCGCAATGATGATGTTTTCCGAATGGCATCCAGATACTCTTTTTTAGACGATCTGGCTGATGGCGATGAACAGAAAAAAAATAAAATACTTGAGTTTTTAAACAAGTTTGATCTTTCTATTTCTGATATTTCGGTAACGAAAAAGAATGTGACGTTACCTGATGAGATGCCAGAAGAAATGAAAAAAATGATATTGAGCGATGTCGGTTTTCAAATTGTTTTAGAACATACGACGTCCAGCGGTATCAAGAAAAACATCCCTTATGAAAGATTATCTTCGGGAACGAAGAAGTTATTCGATCTATCAGGCATTCTTTTACTGTGCTGTGAGGCCGGTGAAAAAAGCGTACTGGTTCTTGATGAGTTTGAATCATCGCTCCACCCTTATATCGTCAGAGCGATTTTTGAGTTAATGGTCAAACACTCTGAACGTCTTTTGCAGCTGATTCTCACAACGCATTCAAACGTTCTATTAGATACGGAAAAACTCGTCAGACGGGATCAAATATGGTTCCTGGAGAAAAATAGCGAGCTTGAAACCGTGCTTTATCCACTGAGCGATTTTGCCCCCAGGTTTGAGGACTCTATTATAAAAGGCTGGGATTTGGGTAAATTTGGTGGCGTTCCTTTTTTGGGGTGAATGATGGCCAGGAAAATGAAAGAGTTAATTTCTCCTTCTGCATTGAAAAAACGAGGCAGCGGTAAAGTTAAATCTGAGCGTAAGAAAACCCTGATCGTTTGCGAAGGTACGGAGACCGAACCAACCTATTTTAAGGATATGGTTAAAGACCTTAAAATAGCGAATACAGACGTTTATATTGAACCTGGGCGCCATTCAAACCCAAGTAGCGTTGTACGCACCGCCATTGATCTTTATGAGCAGGATCTTGAATTTGAGCTGATTTATTGCCTAATTGATACGGATGAGTTTGGGAAAGATATTGACCTGGCATCCAGTATGTTAAAAGAACATACTTTTTCACGGCGTAAAAAGTCCCTTGGTGGCGACCGGTATCCTCAGGCGAAGATCCTGCGTTCTGATCCCTGCATCGAGGTCTGGTTTTTACTCCATTATGAAGTGTTAAGACGGCCATTTGTTAAAGCAAATAAAAGCGCGGCACAGAACTGCAAGGAATACCTTAAAAATACGCATTTGAAAGATTATAGCGAAAAGTATAATGGACTCTATAGCCTAATAAAGAAAAATGGTCTTAAGGCGTGTGAGGAAAGCGCCAGGCTCAGAGCATGGCTTGAGAAGAACGATTGTATCAATCCGTTTACGCAGATTGATGAGTTATATCTGGATTTACATGAAAAAGTTTTCGCGCCAGCGAAAAGATAAATAAAGAGTAACACTACACACGAAAAGCATTGCGTTTGTGCCCCTGTAAAGGGGCATTTTGAATTAACGCATGATCAAAAAATAACGCTATTTTAAGCAATATTATCTTCGTCCACGCCTTAACGATTATTTATGACTGTTTCCCTGCCTGTAAGCCAGAGCGACAACCAATGACTGCACCAGACAAAGCGTCGCGGACTGTGAGCGAAAAGCGTCTACCTGCGCCTCTTTGACTACAAAGCAGAGATCGCTGAAGGTCGCCAGTGGGCTTATCTGACTGTCGGTAATGACAATTTGCTTTGCGCCGACGCTGGCTGCGGTTTCGCTGACCATGACCGTCTCTTCTGCGTAAGGGGAAAAGCTGATGGAGATAACGATATCGCGACTCTTGATTCGGCTGATTTGCTCTCGCAGCATACCCCCCATGCCATCAAGCAGTATTGGGCGGCATTCAAGGTGGCTGAGCGCGTAGGTCAGATAGGCGGCCACGCTAAAAGAGCGCCGCAGGCCAGCGATATAAATCGTGTCGGCCTCCGCCAGTAATTGAACGGCGCGTTGCAGCATGTCGGGATCGGTACGCGACGCCAGCTGTTGCAGCGCCTGAGCATTCGAACGGGCAAATTCTTGCAGGATGTCTAACGGCGTTTCCGGTACGGATTCGCTCTCCATCTCTCTGAACAGCCGCGCGCGATCGCTGTAGCTGGCCGTTTCTTCCACCAGGTTCATACGAAACAGTTGTTTCATTTCGTTGAAACCGGTGAAGTCAAACGCGTTGGCGAAACGGATAAGCGTCGATGGCGGCACGTCCGCCCGCTCGGCGATGACGGCGACGGTATCGAACGCTACGCTGTTAGTGTTATCCAGCACATAGCGGGACACCTGCTGCAATCGTTTACTGAGACTATCGTAACGGTCGCGAATTTGCTGCTGTAGCTCGCTCAGACTGGATGCTGTCGTCATGTTATCCCCCATACTTAGTTTTCTGATTCTAAACGCAAAACCGTACATTTTAAATGTTAGCGATACATCCGGCCCGGCGATGCAGCCTGTTAACATAAAAATCCATTCCTGATCACAATAATCAATATTTATTTTATTTCAACTTAAAATAGAACGTTTGTTTCATATACAGTGTTCGGGTAACAGTCACGTATTAACAGCGAGAGGTTCAGGATGGAGACGGTAGCGAATTTTATTCACGGCGAATGTGTTACGGGCTCAGGCCAGCGCGTTCAGGCGATCTTCAACCCCGCCACGGGCGAGCAAATTCGTCAGGTGGTGATGAGCACGGCGCAGGAAACGGAGCGAGCCATTGCCGCTGCGCAGCAGGCGTTTGCCGCCTGGTCAAGGCAGTCGCCGCTGAAACGCGCGCGAGTGCTGTTTCGTTTTAAAGCGCTGCTGGAGCAGAACATGGATTCGCTCGCCCGGCTGGTCAGTGAAGAACATGGCAAAGTGTATTCTGATGCGGTGGGCGAACTGACGCGCGGTCTGGAAGTGGTCGAGTTTGCCTGCGGCATTCCACACCTGCAAAAAGGCGAACATTCGGCGAATGTCGGCACCGGCGTTGACAGCCATTCACTGATGCAGCCCCTGGGCGTGTGCGCCGGGATCACCCCGTTCAACTTCCCGGCGATGGTGCCGATGTGGATGTTCCCCATCGCGCTGGCTACCGGCAATACCTTTGTGCTTAAGCCGTCGGAAAAAGATCCCTCGCTGCCGCTTGCGCTGGCAAAACTGCTGAAAGAGGCCGGTCTGCCGGATGGCGTTTTTAACGTCGTGCAGGGCGATAAAGAAGCGGTGGATGTTCTGCTGACCGATCCGCGCGTTCAGGCCGTCAGTTTTGTCGGCTCGACGCCGATTGCAGAATATATTTATCAGACGGCGTCGGCGCACGGCAAACGCTGTCAGGCGTTGGGCGGGGCGAAAAACCACTGCATTCTGATGCCGGACGCCGACATGAATATGGCAACCAATGCGATTATGGGCGCGGCGTATGGTGCGGCGGGCGAGCGCTGTATGGCGCTCTCCGTGGTGCTGGCGGTGGGGGATAACACGGCGGACGAACTTTGCGCGCGGCTGGAAACGCAGATCGCCGCGTTACGCGTTGGGCCGGGGCTTGATCAAACGCCGGAAAATGAGATGGGGCCGCTGATCTCCGCCGCACATCGCAGTAAAGTGCTGGGCTATATCGACAGCGGCGAGGCGCAGGGCGCGCGGCTGCGGGTGGATGGCCGCGGCTTTAGCGTGAAGCGCCACGAGCAGGGCTTTTTCGTCGGGCCGACCTTGTTTGATAACGTCACGCCTGAGATGACGATTTACAAAGAAGAGATCTTTGGCCCGGTACTCTCCGTGGTGCGGGTGAAGGATTACGCCAGCGCGGTGGATCTGATTAATCGCCACGAATATGGCAACGGGACGGCGATCTTTACCCGCGACGGCGGCTGCGCGCGTCGTTTCTGTGAAGAGGTGCAGGCCGGGATGGTTGGCGTTAACGTGCCGATTCCGGTGCCGATGGCGTTCCACAGTTTCGGCGGCTGGAAACGGTCTATTTTTGGTCCGCTTAACGTTCATGGTAATGACGGCGTGCGTTTTTATACCCGCATGAAAACCGTTACCGCCCGCTGGCCGGAGATGCAGCAGGATAGCGGCGCCGCGTTCTCCATGCCAACGCTGGGCTGACGGAGGGACTTATGACAACCGTACGTATGACCATGGCGCAGGCGCTGGTCAAGTTTCTCAACCAACAGTACGTCGATGTAGACGGGCAGGAGATGCCGTTCATCGAAGGCGTGGCGACCATCTTCGGCCACGGCAACGTACTCGGCATCGGGCAGGCGCTGGAGCAGGACGCCGGGCATTTGCGGGTGCATCAGGGCTGTAATGAACAGGGAATGGCGCACATGGCGACAGGGTTCGCGAAACAGCACCGTCGCCAGCGTATTTACGCCGTCACCTCTTCGGTAGGGCCAGGCGCGGCCAATATGGTGACAGCGGCGGCCACGGCGACGGCGAACCGTATTCCGCTGCTGCTGTTGCCGGGCGATATCTACGCCAGCCGCCAGCCGGACCCGGTATTACAGCAAATCGAGCAGTACCACGATCTCAGTATCAGCACCAACGACTGCTTTCGCCCGGTTTCGCGCTACTGGGATCGTATCAACCGCCCGGAACAGTTGATGAGCGCGATGCTTAACGCTATGCGCACCCTGACCGATCCGGCTGATACCGGCGCGGTGACGATCTGTTTACCGCAGGATGTGCAGGGCGAAGCCTGGGATTACCCGCAGAGTTTCTTTGTCCGTCGCGTTCACCATATTGAAAGACGACCGCCGGACCCACACCGGCTGGCGCAGGCGCGGGCGCTGATTGCCCGTAAACGCCGCCCGCTGGTGGTTTGCGGCGGCGGGGTGCGTTATTCCGGCGCGCACGACGCGTTTCGTCAGTTTGTGGAAAACCTGCACCTGCCGTTTGCGGAAACCCAGGCCGGGAAAGGCGCGCTGGTCAGCGACCATCCGCTGAATCTGGGCGGTATTGGCGTTACCGGCGGGCTGGCGGCAAACCAGCTTGCGCCGCAGGCCGATCTGGTTATCGGCGTCGGCACGCGTCTGACCGATTTCACTACCGGTTCGAAAGCGCTGTTTGCACGCCCGGACGTAGAATTTCTCCTGCTGAATGTCGCCGAGTTCGACGCCCTCAAACTGGACGCCACGGCGCTGGTGGCCGATGCCCGCGCCGGTCTGACGGCGCTGACGGAAGGGCTTCAGGGTTATCGCAGCGGCTGGGGAGACGAGGTGGCGCAGGCGAAATCGGCCTGGGACGAGGAGTGCCGCAGGCTGTGGTCTCGCCAGTGGCGCCCGGATGACGCGCCGGAAATTGCCGGGCACCTTGATGCGCAGCTGGCGGAATACAGTGAAGCGCTGAACACGCGGCTGACTCAGACTCGCGTTCTGGGGATTATCAACCAGTACATTGAGGATGACGCCATTGTGGTCGGCGCAGCGGGATCGTTGCCGGGCGATTTGCAGCGTCTCTGGCAGGTGAAAACGCCCGACAGCTACCACCTGGAGTACGGCTATTCCTGTATGGGGTATGAAATTGCGGCCGCGCTTGGGGCGAAACTCGCGAAGCCGCAGCAGCCGGTCTATGCGATGGTGGGCGACGGTTCGTACATGATGCTGCATTCCGAGCTGCAAACGGCGGTGCAGGAGGGGATAAAAATCACCATCCTGCTGTTTGATAACGGCGGGTTTGGCTGCATCAATAACCTGCAAATGGGGCATGGGATGGGCAGTTTTGGCACCGAGAATCGCGCCCGTCAACCACAATCCGGTCTGCTGGACGGCCCGCTGGTGGCGGTTGATTTCGCCCAAAATGCGCAAAGCTACGGCTGCCGGGCGTGGCGGGTGCATGATGAGCAGAGCCTGCTGACGGCGCTGGAGGCGGCGCGCGCGCATCCGGGGCCGACGCTGCTGGATATTAAAGTGCTGCCAAAAACGATGACTCACGATTACGCCTCATGGTGGCGCACCGGCGATGCGCAGGTGGCCGATTCACCGTCGGTGCGAAAAGCCGCCGAGCAGACGTTCGATCAGGTGAAAAAGGCGCGTCAGTATTGAGTGAGTAATGCCGGATGGCGCTAACCCGTAGGCCGGATAAGGCGTTCGCGCCGCCATCCGGCAACCTGCGACAAC
This sequence comes from Citrobacter sp. CK198, assembly GCF_030333295.1. Taxonomy (NCBI): domain Bacteria; kingdom Pseudomonadati; phylum Pseudomonadota; class Gammaproteobacteria; order Enterobacterales; family Enterobacteriaceae; genus Citrobacter; species Citrobacter sp. CK198. The sequence continues at coordinate 300,098 of NZ_JAOWGE010000036.1, forward strand.
GAAATTTTCATTTCATTTTTCCTGTTTTTTCATTCCTCGCCCTCTTTCTGAATGAAAGGGGGCCAATTTCTGCATCTTCTCCATCGTTGTGTTGTGAGATTGATAACAAAATTTACCTCAATCATCACAAGAATGTTAACTTGCGCGCAAAAACATAATTTTCACTATTTATAAAAATGAAATAAATGTTTTATTTAAGGGGTCGTTAGTTCACCGCATTCACCAACACCGGGAGCCGTTATGTTTAACATTGCTTTACTGGGAGCTGGCCGAATTGGTCAGGTACATGCCGCTAACATCGCAACCCACAAAGAGACTACCCTGTGGTCTGTCGTTGATCCGAACGAGACCTTTGCCTCCCGCCTGGCTACGCAATATCAGGCCCGTCAGCAAAGTCTTGATGAGGCGATGACCGATCCTGATGTTCATGCCGTGCTGATTGCCTCCGCCACGGATACCCACGCCGATTTGATTGAACTGGCCGCCCGCCACGGCAAAGCCATTTTCTGTGAAAAGCCCGTACATCTTGATCTTGCCCGCGTGCGCGACTGCCTGAAAGTGGTCAAAGAGTTCGACGTGCCGCTGTTTATCGGCTTTAACCGTCGTTTCGACCCACAGTTCCGCCGCGTTAAAACCGAAGCGCAGAGCGGGCGCATCGGCAAGCCGGAATCATTGCTGATTATCTCCCGCGATCCTTCTCCGCCGCCTGCGGAATATGTGCGCGTCTCCGGCGGGATGTTCCGCGATATGACCATCCACGATTTCGATATGGCGCGTTTCATCATGGGGGAAGAGCCTGTTTCGGTCTACGCCCAGGGAAGCAATCTGGTCGATCCGGCAATTGGCGCGGCAGGCGATATCGACACCGCGTTTATCGTGCTCAAGTATGCCTCCGGCGCGCTGGCGACCATCGTTAACAGCCGTCGCTCGTCTTATGGCTATGACCAGCGTCTGGAGCTGCACGGTTCCGAAGGTCTGCTTACGGCGGGCAATATTCTCGAAAACCAGGTGCAGCACTTTGGCCAGAACGGCTGCACCAGCGCGCTGCCTGAGCATTTCTTCCTGCAACGTTATCAGGCTGCCTATGCCGCCGAGTGGGAGCACTTTGTCGCCATCTTGCGCGGTGAGGCAGTGCCGGAGTGCAGCGGTGATGACGGTGAGCGTGCGCTGTATCTGGCTGATAAAGCGCTGGAGTCATTGCACAGCCAGCGTGAAGTTCTCCTCTGATTTTCCATAACAACACACCCTACACAGAGAGACATAACAATGAAAAAGCTGATTTTAGCCGCCTTCATCGCCATGACAGCCGGGGCGGCAATGGCCGAGAACGAACAAATTGTTTTCAGCACGCCGAACCTGGCAATGCCGTTTGAAGTTCACATGCAGCGCACGGCGGTGAAAGCCGCGAAAGAGATGGGCGTCAGCCTACAGGTTCTGGACGGGCAGGGAAGTTCGCCGAAGCAGGTTGCCGATCTGGAAAACGCCATCACCCGTGGCGCCCAGGGATTTATCGTCTCCCCGAATGATGTCAACGCAGTTTCCAGCGCGGTGGACGAGATTCAGGACGCTAAGCTGCCGGTGGTGACGCTCGATCGCTCCGTCGATAGCCAGAAGCAGGTTCCGCATTTTGGCGCGAACAACTACAAGGGCGGCCAGGCCATTGGCGACTTTGTCAAAAGCAAATTTCCTGACGGCGCGGACATTGTGCTGCTGACCGGCCAGCCGGGGTCTTCTTCCAATATTGAACGCACCAAAGGCATTCGCGACAGCCTGAAGGCGGGGGGCGATACGTACCGCATTGTTGCTGACCAGACCGGTAACTGGATGCGTTCGGAAGGAATGCGCATTGTTGAAAGCGTGCTGCCATCGTTGAAAAAACGTCCGCAGGTCATCCTCTCCGCCAACGATGATATGGCGCTGGGCGCGATTGAAGCGTTGCAGGGGCAGGGGGTGAAACCGGGCGAAATTCTGGTGACAGGATTTGACGCGGTGCCGGAAGCGCTGGCGCGGGTGCGCGACGGCTGGATGGCGGCGACGGCGGATCAGCGTCCGGGTTTCGCGGTACAGACGGCGATGAGCCAACTGGTTGCGAACGTGCGTGAGAAGAAAGCCATCACCGGTGCGGATTATCCGCCGACGTTAATCACCAAAGAGAACCTGCAACAGGCCGAGCGTATCGGCGAAGCCGGTAACTGATTTGCCCGGAGCCGCCGTCGCTGCGGCGGCTCGCATTAAAGGAGGAGCAGACCGATGTTGCAACCCTTACTGAACGTTACCGATCTGGCAAAGAGCTTTTCCGGCGTCTGGGCGTTGAGCAACGTACAACTGACCGTCGGGACGGGGGAGATTCACGCGCTGCTTGGCGAGAACGGCGCGGGGAAGTCCACGCTGCTGAAAGCGCTGGCAGGGGCGCAGCCGCAGACCCGTGGGGACATCTGGTTCAATGGCGAAACGCTGCCGGTGGAGGACTCGCCGGTTGAGCGGCAAAACAAAGGCATCATTACCATCTATCAGGAATTTAATCTGCTGCCCAACATGACCGTTGCGGAAAATATGTTTCTCGGGCGCGAGCCGCGCAAACGTAATGTGATTGTCGATGCGAAAGCCGTGAACCAGGAGGCGCAGGTGGTGCTGGACTATCTGCAACTGAATGTCGCGCCGACCACGCCGGTCGCCCGCCTGAGCGTGGCGCAGCAGCAAATGGTGGAGATCGCCCGCGCGCTGACCCTGAACGCGAAGCTCATCATTATGGATGAACCTTCCGCCGCGCTGAGCGACAGCGAAGTGGAAAGCCTGCACCGCGTCGTGCGGGAACTTAAAGGCCGGGGCGTGAGCATTATTTATGTCACCCATCGCCTGCATGAAGTTTTCCAGCTCTGCGATCGTTTTACCGTGTTTCAGGATGGCCGTTTTACCGGCAGCGGCGCGGTCGCGGAAACCAACGTGGAACAGCTGATCCGCCTGATGGTGGGACGAGACGTGGCCTTTAATCGTCGCCCCCCCAGTGAAACCCATCATGAAGACAAACCGATTCGCCTTGCGGTGAAAGGGCTGTGTCGCGAAAAGCCGCCGCTGGACCCGCACGGCATTGCGCTGCACGACATCAGCTTTCACGTTCACGCCGGGGAGGTGCTGGGGATTGCGGGGCTGGTCGGCGCCGGGCGTACTGAAGTGGCGCGCTGCCTTTTTGGCGCTGACGGCTTTACTTCCGGGACGTTCGCACTGGACGGCGCGGCGTATCACCCCCGTGACCCGATGTACGCGCTGGATCAGGGCGTGGCGCTGGTGCCGGAAGATCGCAAAAAAGAGGGGGCGGTGCTGGGACTGTCTATTCGCGACAACCTGTCGCTCTCCAGTCTCTCTTCACTGCTGCGCTGGCGCTTTTTCGTCAACACCCGCAAAGAAGATGACCTGATCGAATCTTACCGCCAGGCGCTGCAAATCAAGATGGTCAATAGCGAGCAGGAGGTGCGCAAGCTCTCCGGCGGCAATCAGCAGAAAGTGATCCTCGCGCGCTGTATGGCGCTCAATCCACGGGTGCTGATTGTTGATGAACCGACGCGCGGCATCGATGTGGGCACCAAATCCGAGGTGCACCAGGTGCTGTTTGATATGGCGAAACAGGGCGTGGCGGTGATTGTGATCTCTTCCGATCTGCCCGAAGTGATGGCGGTTTCCGACCGAATCATCACCTTAAGCGAAGGCCGGGTAACCGGTGAAATCCACGGCGATGACGCCACCGAAGAGCGGCTCATGATGATGATGGCCATCAACCATAACGCCCTGAACGCGGCATAACGGAGTTTCACATGACGCAGATAGTGACCAAAACGCAACCCCCTGCCAAACGTAGCGGACGTATCGATCCGATCGCTTTTTTCGAGCGCTTTGGGGTACTGATTTTTATGTTCCTGCTGCTGATTTTTTTCCAGACGCAGAACAGTAACTTCCTGTCAGAACGCAATATTTTCAACATCCTGACCGAGGTGTCGATCTACGGGATTATGGCCGTGGGAATGACGTTCGTCATTCTGACTGCCGGAATCGATCTGTCTGTCGGCTCCATTCTGGCGGTATGCGCCATGACGGCAGCATACGTGATTAAAGGCGACAACTTCACCACGGTAGACCCGAGCGCCTGGGGCGGAATGAGCTGGCTGATTGGCCTTGGCATCTGCCTGGCGATGGGGACGGCGATTGGCTTCCTGCATGGCCTGGGCGTGACCCGCCTGCGCCTGCCGCCATTCATTGTCACCCTTGGCGGGATGACCATCTGGCGCGGCCTGACGCTGGTGATTAACGACGGCGCGCCCATTGCCGGTTTTGACCAGGGCTACCGCTGGTGGGGGCGTGGCGAACTGCTTGGTATCTCCATCCCGATCTGGATTTTTGCGCTGGTGGCGATCGGCGGTTATCTGGCGTTGCACAAAACGCGCTGGGGCCGTTTCGTCTACGCCATTGGCGGCAACCCGGAGGCGGCGCGTCTTGCCGGGGTCAACGTCAAACGTGTGCTGGTCAGCGTGTATGTCGTGATTGGCTGTCTGGCCGGGCTGGCGGGGTTTGTGCTGAGCGCCCGCCTGGGCAGCGCGGAGGCGGTGGCCGGGATCTCCTTTGAGCTGCGCGTTATCGCCTCGGTGGTCATTGGCGGGACATCGCTGATGGGCGGCTATGGTCGCATCGGCGGCACCGTTATCGGCTCGATCATTATGGGCATTCTGATAAACGGTCTGGTGCTGATGAACGTCTCCGCCTACTACCAACAAATTATTACCGGGCTGATTATTGTGCTGGCGGTGGCGTTTGATACCTATGCCAAGAGCCGTCGTGGCGCGCTGTGAGGGATAAATAATGAAACAAGTGCGAATTGGATTGATTGGGACGGGATACATCGGCAAGGCGCACGCCATTGCCTATGCCCAGGCGCCGACGGTGTTCAACCTGCAAGGCCAACTGGTGCGCGAAATGGTGGCGGAAGTGACGCCGGAGCTGGCGGCGGAACGGGCGCAGGCATTCGGGTTTCGCCGTTCGACCGGCGACTGGCGCGAGCTGGTGGCAGACCCGAATATCGATGTGGTGGATATCTGTTCGCCCAACCATCTGCATAAAGAGATGGCGCTGGCGGCCATTCGCCACGGTAAGCACGTCTATTCGGAAAAGCCGCTGGCGCTGAACGCTCACGATGCCCGCGAAATGGTTGAGGCCGCAAAACAGGCCGGGGTGAAAACGCTGGTGGGTTTTAACTATATGAAGAACCCGACGGCGGCGCTGGCAAAAGAGATCATCGCGCGAGGGGAGATAGGCGACGTGATCCACTTCTACGGCACCCACAACGAGGACTATATGGCCGACCCGCTTTCCCCCATTCACTGGCACTGCTTTAAGGAGACGGCGGGGTTAGGGGCGCTGGGCGATCTGGCGGCGCATATCGTCAATATGGCGCACTACCTGGTCGGTGATATTCGCGAAGTCTGCGGCGATCTGAAAATTGTGGTGCCGGAGCGCCCGGCCAGCGCGGGATCGGCGCAGAAGGTGGCTGTGGAAAATGAAGATCAGGCGCACGCGATGGTGCGATTCGCCAGCGGCGCGCAGGGGGTGATCGAAACCTCCCGCGTGGCCTGCGGGCGCAAAATGGGGCTGTCATACGTGATTACCGGCACCAAAGGCGCCATCAGTTTTACCCAGGAGCGAATGGCCGAGCTGAAGCTCTATCTGCATGACGATCCGGTTAACCGCCAGGGATTTCGCACCCTGCTGGTGGGGCCCGCGCACCCGGACTATGCCGCGTTTTGCATGGGGGCGGGGCACGGCATCGGCTTTAACGATCAGAAAACGGTGGAAATCCGCGACCTGGTGAACGGCGTTGCCGCCGATGCGCCGATGTGGCCGGATTTTGAAGAGGGCTGGAAAGTGTCGCGCGTGCTGGACGCCATCGCGCTCTCGCATCAGGAAGGCCGCTGGCTGAATGTGAACGATATTGTCTGACGAGGTATCAACGTGGAAAAGCAGTTTGATGTGATATGCATGGGCCGCGTGGCGGTTGACCTCTACAGCCAGCAGATTGGCGCACGGCTGGAGGATGTCTCAAGTTTTGCCAAATACCTCGGCGGTTCCTCCGGGAATGTCGCCTACGGCGCCGCGCGCCAGGGGCTGCGTTCGTCGATGCTGGCAAGAGTGGGCGACGAACATATGGGGCGCTTTTTGCGCGAAGAACTTAACCATGTTGGCTGCGATACCAGCCATCTGATAACGGATAAAGAACGCCTGACGGCGCTGGTGCTACTCGGCATTAAAGACCGGGACACCTTTCCACTGATTTTTTATCGCGATAACTGCGCGGATATGGCGATTACCGCCAGCGATGTTGACGAGCAGTACATCGCTTCATCCCGCTGCCTCGCCATCACCGGGACTCATCTTTCTCATCCGCAAACCCGCGACGCGGTGCTGACGGCGCTGACCTGTGCCCGCCGTCACGGCGTGCGCACGGTACTGGATATCGACTATCGTCCGGTGCTGTGGGGGCTGACCTCGCTGGGCGATGGCGAAACGCGCTTTATTGCCGCAGAGCAGGTCACTCGCCAGTTGCAGGCGGTGTTGCACCTGTTTGATGTGATCGTCGGCACCGAGGAAGAGTTTCATATTGCGGGCGGCGCTACCGATACCGTGCAGGCGCTGGCGCAGGTGCGTGAGGTAAGCGCGGCGACGCTGGTTTGTAAACGCGGCGCGCTGGGCTGCTCGGTGTATACCGACTCGATTCCGCCATCGCTGGATGACGGGCTGACGGTGACCGGCGTGCGCGTCGAGGTGCTTAATGTGCTCGGCGCGGGCGATGCGTTTATGTCGGGGCTGCTGCGCGGTTATCTCAATGATGAAGGCTGGGAGCAGGCCTGCCGCTACGCCAACGCCTGCGGCGCGCTGGTGGTCTCGCGCCACGGTTGCGCGCCCGCGATGCCGAGTAAGGTGGAGCTGGATGACTACCTCTCCCGCGAGCATCAGGTGCCGCGCCCGGATCTTGATCCACGGCTTAATCATCTGCATCGCGTCACGACGCGTCGGCGTAACTGGCCGGAATTGTGCGTGATGGCGTTTGATCACCGCAGTCAGCTTGAAGAGATGGCGCTACAGTGCGGCGCCTCCCTGAAGCGCATTCCGGCGCTGAAAACGCTGATCTTACAGGCCAGCCGCGATGCGGCGAACAGCGCGGGGCTGGAAGGAAAAGCCGGTCTGCTGTGCGACGGAACGTTTGGCCAGGACGCGCTGAATGCGATAACCGGCGAAGGGTGGTGGATTGGCCGCCCGATTGAGCTTCCCGGTTCACGGCCGCTGGAGATGGAGCACGGCAACATTGGTACTCAGCTTATCAGTTGGCCGCAGGAACATGTGGTGAAGTGCCTGGTCTTTTTCCACCCGGAAGATGCCCACGGTCTGCGCCTGGAGCAGGAGCAGAAAATCGCCGAGGTGTATCACGCCTGCTGTCAGTCGGGGCATGAGCTGCTGCTGGAAGTGATTTTACCTGTGGGTATGCCGCGCAGCGATGAGCTTTACCTGCGGGCTATCTCCCGCTTCTACAACCTGGGCATTTACCCCGACTGGTGGAAACTGCCGCCGCTCTCCTCTGACGGCTGGACGGCGCTGAGTGACATTATCGAACGCCGCGACCCGCACTGCCGTGGCGTGGTGATTCTTGGGCTGGATGCGCCAGCCGAACAGTTACGCGCAGGGTTCAGAGCCGCTGCCGGACATGAGCTGGTGAAGGGGTTTGCGGTAGGGCGCACGCTGTTTGGCGAGGCTTCCCGCGCATGGCTGAAACATGACATTGACGATGCGCAACTGGTGACGCGCATTCGGGATAACTATCTGCAACTGATCGCCTGGTGGCGCGAGCGCGGGCAGGCATAACTTTAGGAGAACATTATGGCTGTGCAATTAGGCATTAATCCGCTGACATGGACCAATGATGATTTGCCCTCTCTTGGCGCGGAAACGCCGCTGGATACCTGTCTGAGCGAAGGTAAAGAGGCCGGTTTTGCGGGCTTTGAACTCGGTAATAAATTCCCACGCGAGGCGCGTCTGCTGGGGCCAATCCTGCAACGCCACGATCTGAAGCTGGTGTCGGGGTGGTATTCCGGTCGCCTGCTGGAGCGGAGCGTAGAGGAAGAGATTGCGGCGGCGCAGGCGCATTTGACGTTATTGCGCGAGCTGGGGGCGAAAGTGATGGTTTTCGCTGAGGTGAGCCATTGCATTCACGGCGAACAGCAGACGCCGGTTCACCTGCGTCCGCGATTCCCGCAGGCGCGCTGGGCGGAGTATGGCGAGAAGCTCACCGCGTTCGCCCGCTATACACAGCAGCAGGGAGTGCAGATTGCTTATCATCACCATATGGGGACGGTGATTGAGTCCGCTGAGGATGTGGACAATCTGATGACCCATACCGGTGATGAGGTTGGATTGCTGCTCGACACCGGACATTTGACCTTCGCTGGCGCCGATCCGCTGGCGGTGGCGCAACGCTGGGCGAGCCGTATTAATCATGTGCACTGTAAAGACGTGCGCGCCGACGTGCTGGCGGATGTGAAAAACCGTAAAACCAGCTTTCTGGATGCGGTGCTCAGCGGCGTCTTTACCGTACCGGGCGACGGCTGCGTGGATTACCCGCCGATTATGCGACTGCTGAAAGCGCACGATTATCACGGCTGGCTGGTGGTGGAGGCGGAGCAGGACCCGGCGATTGCCCATCCGCTGACTTACGCGCGGCTGGGATATAACAACCTGAGCCGCCTGGCGCGGGATGCCGGTCTTATCTGAGGAGGCGCTATGTCACGTTTACTGTCACGCTGGCAACAGCCTGACGCGCAGGGACGTACCCAGTCCGTCACCCCGGAGCGGGCAGGCTGGGGCTACGTCGGTTTTGACGCGTTTGAGCTTGAAGAAGGGCAGCAGTTGCATCTTCCCGCCGTTGCTGAAGAGCGCTGTCTGGTGCTGGTGGCGGGGAGGGCGTCTGTCACCACGCCAACCGCACAGTTTTCAGAGATTGGCGAGCGGATGAGCCCGTTCGAGCGTATTAAGCCGTGGGCGGTATACGTTACGCCCGGAGAAACGGTACAGGTACAGGCGTTAACAAAGCTGGAGCTGGCGGTATGCGCCGCGCCGGGCAAGGGGACGTATCCCACCCGCCTGATTGCGCCGCAGGATATCGACGGCGAGGCAAGGGGCAAGGGGCATAACCAGCGTTATGTACACAACATTCTGCCGGAAGATAAACCCGCCGATAGTCTGCTGGTGGTGGAAGTGTGGACTCACGAAGGCTGTACCAGTTCGTACCCGAGCCACAAGCACGACACTGACAATCCGCCTTACGAGACCCTTCTTGAGGAGACGTATTACCATCGCCTCAACCCGGAACAGGGATTTTGTATGCAGCGGGTATACACCGACGATCGCTCGCTTGATGAGTGTATGGCGGTCTACAATCGCGACGTCGTGATGGTGCCGAAAGGCTATCACCCGGTGGCGACAATGGCCGGGTATGACAGTTATTACCTGAATGTGATGGCAGGCCCGGTGCGCAAATGGATTTTCACCTGGGAAGACGATCACGCGTGGATTAACCGCGATTACCCTGCGCGTTGAGAACGCGGTAAATAAAAAAGCCCCTGGCGTATGCTGAGGGCTTTTTGCTTTTCGCTGCTATCGTGAGGCGCCAAAAACCTGTACGGCCTGTTGCAGCCGTGACGCGCGTCCCGTTAAATCCCCCGCGGCATCCGTCACCTGCTCCACCATTTCCGCATTGTTGTCCGTCATGGAACCAATTCGTGAAATTGAATTGTTGATCTGTTCGAGCGCTAAAGTTTGTTCCCGCGTCGCCAGGCTTATCTCTTTGATCATGGTAGACATCTGCAACACGTCATCGATCATTCCGGTAAGGTGTGTTTCCGTCTGCTCGACCATTTGCACTCCCGTATTGACGTTAGTGACGTTTTTCTCGATAAGCTGTTTGATCTCTTTTGCCGCAGACGCAGAATGCTGGGCGAGGTTACGCACCTCTGCGGCAACGACCGCAAATCCGCGCCCGGATTCACCGGCGCGGGCCGCTTCGACCGCTGCATTCAGCGCCAGGATGTTGGTCTGAAAAGCAATACTGTCAATGACGCCGATAATGTCCACGATTTGACTGTTATCGCGCGAGATAGCCTGCATCATGGTGATGGTTTGCTTCATGATATGGCCGCCTTCAGTCGCATTGGCGCTGGTACTGTCGGCCATCGTCATTGTCTGGGCCGCGGTATCTGCGGTTTGTTGCACAGCGCTACCGATCTCTTCAATGGCAGCGGCGGTTTGTTGCAGGTCGGCAGATGTCTCTTCTGAGCGGCTCTGTAATGCCGTGCCTTCCTGAGACACGCGCTGACTGATAGCCTGAATACCGGATATTTGCGTGCTGACATCATCAACCAGGGAGCGTAGATTAAGCCCCGATTGATTCACCAGTCGCATGAGCATCCCTATTTCGTCTACGCGCTGCAAATGGCAATTATCGGGTTTACGGCCCGAAACCACTTTTTTCATCTGCACCAGCAGCGTATTAACCGGCTGACAAATTTGAACCTTAAGGTAAATAGCCAGGAGCAAAAATAATACGATGATGCTGCCCCCCTGAATAGCAGGAGGAACAGGTAAGAAAATAAATAACAGGGCTGCCAGACTGGTGATGGCTAAAGCATAATTGACGCGTTGGCTAACAGACAGCCATTTAAACATCGAAAGCCAGGACAGCGCTCCGCGACGGATAATTATGCCTTTAAAAAGTCGAAACCCTTTAATTCCATTATTATTTATTTTCTGATAAAGCTGTTCGCTGTGCGAAACCTCATCCCGGGAAGGCACGGTGCGTACTGAAATATACCCCGTTAATTTTTCATTTTGCCAGACAGGGGTAACATTTGCGCGTACCCAGTAATGATCGCCGTTTTGTCGCCGGTTTTTGACCAGCCCGGTCCAGCTATCGCCTTGTAGTATCGTGTGCCACATGTCAGCGAAAGCGGCAGAGGGCATGTCCGGGTGGCGAATAATATTATGTGGTTTACCCATTAACTGCGTTTCATTAAATCCGCTGGCGTCAATAAATGCAGAGTTAGCATAGGTAATATGACTGTCTTTATCTGTGGTTGATAATAACGTTGTTTTATTGTTAAGCAAATATTCTTTTTGCGTGACAGCTGTGTTGTTTTTCATGAAAACTCCATGACGCTATTTATATGAAATGCAAATTTCACCCATTGTGCATCAGGTAAATAATAGTAAATGGCGGTTTTATCTGAGGTGTTACATTCTCTACTAATCATCATTTATATGAAAGCACTTCAAATGAATTTTTATTTTTAATAAACCTGGCGTGTCATAAATATGAAACACATAAATGCAGGTTGATAATCTGAAATTGATATATATCGACTTAAACTAAATCTAAAAGATAAAAAAGAGCTGATTTATTGGGGCTGATAAATGCCCGCTTTCCTTGATGGGTTTTAGTCCACCCTCGAAACCCGCTGCCGCGTAGCGGTCAGTATTCTTACTCATGATGCGATCCCTTTGTGATGAGCTAACCCGATGTCATTTATAGACATCTGGATGGCTAATAATATTTTGCTTTATCTTATGCTTTTTATGTCGTTGTCAGTCAGGGAGAGCTGTGAAAAATTTCGTAAATCAAATGATTATCAGAAAGGATTTACAGCGGATGCTCTCCAGTCGCCTCGACATGCGCGGTATCAGCCTGGCCTTTTCCGGCTTTCAGGCGCTCTCCCGCGTTGATTTCACCCTGACGGGCGGTTCCGTGCACGCGCTGACGGGGGCGAACGGTGCGGGGAAATCCACGCTGATGGCGGTGCTCTGCGGCACGCACGACCATTACGAAGGGGAAATTGCAATTAATAACCAGCCGGTGCCGATACGCGAACCGCTGGACGCCAAACGGCTGGGCATTCATCTGGTGCAGCAGGAGGTGGATGTTGCGCTGATCCCGGGGTTGAGTATTGCGGAAAATATTATGCTCGATCAGCTGGCGCAGCCGGGACACCGCTACCGCTGGCGCGCTATTCGCCAGCAGGCGCGTGACGCGCTGGCCCAGCTTGATGTTCATCTGGACGTGCGCCGGGTCATCGATGGTTGCACGCTCGCCGAAAAGCAGCAGATCCTGCTGGCCCGCGCGCTCTCGCACCACTGTCGTTTTCTGATCCTCGATGAACCCACCGCGCCGCTCGATCAGCATGAAAGCGAACGGCTGTTTGCAGTGGTGAAACGCCTGCAACAACAGGGGATCGGCGTGGTGTTTATCTCCCATCGCATTCATGAGCTGAAGGCCATTTGCGACACCTTAACCGTACTGCGCGATGGCAAGTTGATTGAGTCCGGGCCGATGGCGGAACTGAGCGCTGACGCCATCGTCGAGAAGATGCTGGGTCATGAGTTAAACGATATCTATCCGCCAAAACGCCCGCCGCATACTGATGAAACGCTGCTGCGCGTGGAAGGGTTGCACGATGAACGGCTGCTGAAAAATATCAGTTTGCACCTGCGTAAAGGTGAAATTCTCGGCATCGCCGGGCTGGCGGGAGCCGGGAAAACCGAGCTGTGCAAGGCGCTGTTCGGCGCGTCGAAAAGCCGCGTTGAACGCGGCGAACTCAATCATCAACCGTGGACGCCGCGCGACCCGGTTGATTCGGTGACGCGCGGGCTGGCGCTGGTGCCGGAGGAACGGCGCAAAGAGGGCATTTTTATTGATGAGTCCGTCGCCATGAACCTGGCGGTCGCCGCTGATAACCGTTTCTCGCGCTGGAGCTTGTTTGGTCATCGTCAGGCATGGCGCTGGGCGGAAGCGGTGATTGCCCGCGTCGGCGTGCGCGCTCGCGGGCCGGGGCAAGTGTTGCGTCGGCTTTCCGGCGGCAACCAGCAGAAAGTGGCGATCGGCAAATGGCTGCGCGGCGACGCCCGCGTGCTGATTTTCGACGAGCCGACCAAAGGCGTGGACGTGAAAGCCAAAACCGACCTGTTTGCGCTGATCGACGGCCTGGCGCGGGAAGGCAAAGGGGTGATTTACGCCTCCGGTGAGTTCGCCGAACTGGTGGGGCTGTGCGACCGCATCTGCGTGTTGTGGGACGGGCGCATCGTGGCGGAAGTGGAGGGCGCGCAGGCCCGCGAAGAGACACTACTTTATTATTCAACCGGAGGAACGGCGTTGTGAGTAAGGCCCTTTCAGTCAATGCAGCGGCGTCTGGCCGCCAGCAGATTTTCGATTTTCTCTATAAGTGGGGCATGCTGCTGACGGTTGTCGCGCTGATCGCTATTTTTGGCGTCGCGTCGGATAACTTCCTCGATCCCTTCAATATCATCAACATCCTGCGCTCTATTGCGATCGTCACGGTGATTGCGATTGGCGTCTCCATCTCGCTTACCGTCGGCGGTTTTGATCTTTCCGTTGGCTCAACCGCGTCGCTGGCGAACGCACTGGTGATTTCGCTGTTCGTCTGGCACGGCTTTGGCACCACTGGGGCGATTGTCATTACCCTGGCGCTCTGTACGCTGGTGGGGCTGTTCAACGCTTTTCTGATTGTGGTGCTGCGTATTCCCGACATGCTCGCCACGCTTGCCAGCCTGTTTGTGATTCAGGGGGTGGCGATGACCTACAGCTACGGCGGTTCTATTACTGAAAACATGGTGCTGCCGAGCGGTGAAATGGCTGAGGGGCTTATTCCGGCGGCATTCGGCGCGCTGGGGCAGGTGCCGACTATTGTTGTCGTGATGCTGGTCGTGACGCTGGCGGCGCAGCTCGCGCTGTCGCTGACCACCCACGGGCGACGGATGTACGCCATTGGCGGCAACCCGGAAGCGGCGCGCCTCTCCGGTATTCGTACCACCCGCTATAAAGTGGCGGCCTACGTTATTGCCTCGTTGCTGGCGGGGTTAGGGGGCATCCTGCTGGCTTCGCGTATTGGCTCTTCACAGGTTAACGCCGGGGGCGGCTATTTGATGGATGCCGTCGCGGCGGCGTGGATCGGCTTTTCGCTTGCCGGTTCCGGCAAACCGAATGCGCTCGGCACGCTGGTGGGGGCGGTGATCCTTGGCGTGCTCTCCAACGGGCTGGTGATGCTCTCGGTGCCCTATTACGCAATGGACATTATAAAAGGGCTGGTGCTGGCGGCGGCGCTGGCGATCACCTACATACAAAAACGTTAACAACACAACGGGAAACGATAATGAAAAAAACTGCACTTTCTTTGTTGGCGCTGGGATTACTGAGTTCGCTGCCGGGCTATGCGGCAACGCCTGCACCGGTGCCAGCGGCCATTGCCGGGCATAATGGCCCGGTTCGCATTGCGGTGATCCGCAACCTTGGCTCTGATGACAACACGACCCAGTTCGTTGCGGGCGCGATTCAGGAGGGGAAAAAGCTCGGCTTTAAGGTCAGCACCTTTTTAAGCAATGGCGACGACGCGAAATTCCAGGATTTCGTTAACCAGGCGATCAGCCAGAAGTATGACGGCATTATTCTCTCTCAGGGGCGCGATCCGTACTCCACCGCGCTGGTGAAGAAAGCGGTAGATGCCGGGATCAAAGTGGCGGTGTTTGATACCGCCGTCAACGGTGAGATCCCGGGCGTGACGGTAACTCAGCAGGATGACGCCTCGCTGACCCATCTCTCCTTTGGACAACTGGTAAAAGATTTCAACGGTAAAGCCAATATTATCAAGCTGTGGGTCGCCGGTTTCCCGCCGATGGAGCGTCGCCAGGCGGCTTATCAGCAAATGCTGAAGGACAATCCGGGGATTAAAGAGCTGGAGTCTATCGGCGCGGTCTCTTCCGACGTGCAGGGCGATACCGCCAACAAAGTGGGCGCGGTGCTGGCGAAATACCCGAAAGGGAAAATCGACGCTATCTGGGGAACCTGGGACGCCTTTAGCCAGGGGGCGTACAAAGCGCTGAAAGAGAATGGCCGCACTGAGATTAAGCTCTACAGCATCGACATCTCCAACCAGGATTTACAGTTGATGCGCGAGGCGGGCAGCCCGTGGAAGGTGAGCGTGGCGGTTGACCCGAAACTGATTGGCGCCACCAACGTGCGGCTGATTGCCAATAAGATTGCCGGTGAACCTACGCCTGCCACTTACGATTTTAAAGCCGCAGCCATTCCGCAGGCGCTGCTGGCAGCGCAGCCGGGGGCGGTTAACGTCGCCTCATTAGGCAAAATCATTCCGGGCTGGGGTCAGACGGAAGACTTCATCGCGCCGTGGTTTGCGACGCTTGAAGCGAAGAATAAATAATGCCCGCTGGCGCTGCGCTTACCGGGCCTACAATGTGCTCCCTGTAGGCCGGATAAGGCGGTTACGCCGTTTGGCAAAAGGAGATTAAGGTGACTGAATTACCGCGCCCCGACTATAGCCGCAATATGCGGCTGATTGGCCATAGCGACCAGGGCGGTCGCCCGGACGGCGTACAGCTAATGGTACATCGCGGTTTTGCCTATATTGGCCATATGGTGTCGCAGGGGTTTTCGATTGTTGACGTGCGTGACCCGAAAAATCCACGGGCGGCGGGCTATGTGCCTGCACCGCCAGGCACCTGGAACGTGCATTTGCAGGCGCATGACGATCTGCTGCTGGTGATTAACGCCCGCGATTTGTTCGCCGATGCCCGCTTTGCCGATGAAAAGGTCTACTACACGCGGCAGGTCGGTGAGACGGTCAGCGATGTGCAGGACCGGGGCTGGAGCGCAGGGCTGCGCGTGTTTGATATTTCCACGCCGGATAAACCGCGTGAAATCGGTTTTCTCTCCCTGAATGGGATCGGCATTCACCGCATCTGGTACGTCGGCGGACGCTGGGCCTACGTCTCGGCGCTGATCGACGGTTTCACTGACTACATCTTCCTGACCATCGATCTGGCCGATCCGCGTAAGCCAGAGGTGGCCGGGCGCTGGTGGTTGCCAGGGATGAATCAGGCGGCGGGAGAGACGCCAGACTGGCCGGAGGGCAAACGCTATGCGCTGCATCACGCGATTATCGCTGGCGATACCGCCTACGGTAGCTGGCGTGACGGTGGTCTGACGCTGCTGGACGTGAAAGATCGCACGCAGCCGAAACTGATTAGCCATCGCAACTGGAGCCCGCCGTTTGGCGGCGGCACACACACTGCGCTGCCGCTGCCGGACCGCGATCTGCTGGTGGTGCTGGACGAAGCGGTGCTCGACAATCAGGAAGACGGCGAAAAGCTGATCTGGCTGTTTGATATCCGCGAGCCGTCGAATCCGGTGAGCATCGCCACCTTCCCGCAGCCGGATGAAGCTGATTACGTGGCGAAAGGGGCGCACTTCGGGCCGCATAACCTGCACGAAAACCGCCCTGGCAGCTTTATTAGCTCGACGCTGATTTTCGCCACTTACCAGAACGCAGGGGTGCGCGCTTATGATATTACTAATCCTTATCGTCCGGTAGAGACCGGCGCGCTGGTGCCTGCGGCGCCTGAGAAGATGATGGATACGCGGCCAAATCGCCCGCAGGTGATCCAGTCCTGCGACGTGTTTGTCGATGCGCGGGGGATTATCT
Organism: Citrobacter sp. CK198; assembly: GCF_030333295.1. Taxonomy (NCBI): domain Bacteria; kingdom Pseudomonadati; phylum Pseudomonadota; class Gammaproteobacteria; order Enterobacterales; family Enterobacteriaceae; genus Citrobacter; species Citrobacter sp. CK198. Next base: position 316,693 of record NZ_JAOWGE010000036.1, read on the forward strand.
ACAGCACGGATTACAACGGCGGGTTATCAGTGATTGAGTATCTGGGGTAAGTATTTGCCGGGTGGCGGGTACGCCTTACCCGGCCTGCATTCGGATCGTAGGCCCGGTAAGCGTAGCGCCACCGGGCAAACAGCCTGCACTTAGCTGTACTGCCGCACCCGCGCGATCAGCGCTTCCACGCTCTCAATCCGGTCGGCAATCACAATCAGCGCTTTTCCGAGGGTAATGGCATGGCGCAGGCATTCATGGCGCATTTCCGCATCCTGAATGGTATCGATATCCGCTACGTGCGACAGCCCGACGCTGCGGCGAATCAGCTCGGTGCCGCAAAAGCCGATGGCGTCCGCCCAGACTTTTTTCAGAAATTCCGACGCGTAGCCCGGCGCGCGTAGCGCCGCGTCGCGGGTTTTCTCCGTCGCCAGCACCTGAAAACGTTCAGCAAAGGTGTTCCACAGCGCCTGAATATCCGTCAGCCGCTGCTCGCGCGCGGCGGCGGCGTCGCGAATGCCCAGATGTCCCGGCAGGCCGCAGAAGTTCAGCAGCAGGTTGCCGATGGCGGTGCCCACATCAAAGCCTATCGGCCCAAAGTAGCCGAACTCGGCGTCGATGGCTTTCAGGCGACCGTCAGCGACAAAGATTGAGCCGCTGTGGATATCGCCGTGCAGTAGCGCTTCGGCATGGGAGAAGAAACGATGTTTGAGCGCCGCCACCGCCAGCTTAAGCTGAGCGTCACTGCGCAGTGCGGCGACGTCGCCTTCGATCTCCGCAGGATAGCTGTTGCGTTCGTGGATCTGGTAGGGATCGTTGAAGAACAGATCTTCGGTGATCTCACACATCTCCGGGTTAATAAATGTCGCCACCTGCGCTTTTTTGTCATGCGGGTGGAGATAAAAATCGCTGGTGTGAAACAGCGTTTGCGCCAGATATTCGCCGAGCTGGCGTGCCGCCTGCGGATACCAGGCGCCTTTAATCAGTTCGCCGCGCCAGATGTTATGGTCGGAGAGATCTTCCATCACCATCACCGCCAGCTCAGGGTCGAAATGGTGGATTTTCACCGTATGCTGCGGGCAGTGCTGGTAATGCGCCACCAGCGTTTGCGCTTCAAGACGAGCGCGATCCAGCGTCAGCGGCCAGGATTCGCCGACGCAGCGCACGTAAGGCAGCGCCTGTTTGACGACGATGCGGCTTACGCCTGTGGTATCGAAAATCTTAAACACCAGATTAAGGTTGCCGTCGCCCACCTCCTGCGCCTCTACCAGTGTGGATGGATCATCGATGCCGCCAAACGTTCGGGCGTATTCCACGGCATCCTGGGCGGTAAAGGTACGGTATTGCGACATTGCCTGTTCCTCACTCATTTCACTAATAAAGACATGTAGACGTCTATACATCTGTAATTCATCCTGACACAATGTGATACAACAACGCAACAGAGAATTAACGACATGCAGACATTACAGACGACCAGCCTGCGAGTGGTGGATAATCAATTATTTATTCTCGATCAGCAGGCGCTTCCGCAGGAGAAACGCTGGCTGGATGCCTCAACGGTAGAAGCGCTGGTGGGGCATATTCACGCGCTGCGCGTGCGCGGTGCGCCGCTGATTGGTCTTTCCGCCAGTCTGCTACTGGCGCTGCTGGCGGAGTCAGGCCATCGCCGGGATGAACTGGCGATAGCGCTGGAAACGCTGCGCGCTGCGCGCCCGACGGCGATCAATCTGATGAACAATCTCGATCGCATGAAGCAGGCGCTGAGGCAAGAAGACTTTGTTCCGGCGCTGGCGGCGGAAGCGCTGCGTCTGATCGATGAAGACAAACAACTCTGTGACGATATCGCGCGTGCGGGAAGTGCACTGGTGAAGCCGGGCAGCCGTCTGCTGACCCACTGCAACACCGGCGGGCTGGCGACAGCGGGCACGGGGACGGCGCTGGGGGTGATTGCCCGCGCGTATGCACAGGGCAACGTGCAAAATGTCTGGGTGGATGAAACGCGCCCGTTATTGCAGGGCGGCAGGCTCACCGCCTGGGAACTGGGTGAACTGGGGGTCCCCTATCAACTGATTACCGACTCAATGGCTGCCAGCCTGATGGCGAAAGGGCTGGTGGACGCGGTGTGGGTCGGGGCCGATCGTATCGCCGCAAATGGCGATGTGGCGAATAAAATCGGCACCTATTCGCTGGCGGTGCTGGCGAAATTCCACGGTATTCCGTTTTACGTTGCCGCGCCGCAAACCACGCTGGACCCCCACTGCCCGAATGGCGACGCAATCCCGATTGAGCAGCGCGCAGCAGGAGAAGTCACCGGCGTGGCGGGCAGTTTTGGCGCGGTACAGTGGGCGCCGGAAAATGCGCAGGTCTATAACCCGGCGTTTGACGTGACGCCAGCAGCGCTGATTAGCGGCTGGGTGCTGGATAGCGGTGTGGTGACGCCAGAAGATGTGGCGAAGGGGGTTTTCAGGGCGGAGGCGGCCTGATGCAGAGCAGGCCTGGCGTACAATAGCGTCGCCCGGCCAGATCGTTAAAGCAGGCGCGGATAGGCATCCGCAATGGCATCGCCGGTAAACTGCGCCACCCAGCCTTCCGGGTTATCGAAAATACGGATCGCGGTAAAGTTTGGCTCGGAGCCCATATCAAACCAGTGCGGCGTACCGGCGGGCACTGAAATCAGATCGTTTTTCTCACACAGCACCTGGTAAACCTGGTCGCCAATGTGCAGGCAAAACAGTCCTGCGCCTTCAACGAAGAAGCGCACTTCATCTTCGCCGTGGGTGTGTTCATTGAGAAACTTTGCACGCAGCGCCTCTTTTTGTGGATTGTCGGCGCGCAGGCTGATCACATCCCAGCTCTGATAGCCTTTCTCAGCAACCAGCTTATCAATCGCATGTTGATAGGCGGTGATCACCGTTTCTGGCGCGGGAGCCTGGCCTAAGTCGCGGTCTGCAACCCAGCGTTCGAAGCGGACGCCTTTCGCGTTGAGCTGTTGGGCGATCTCTGCGGCGTCGGTACTGTGCCACTGGGGCTGGCTGGCGTCTTTATCGGAATAAATAGTCAATGCGCTCATGAAAGGATCTGCTCCGGGTTAATGTCGTCGAATTGATGTACCTGGTGGTGGCGGCTGGCGCCATCACCCTCACCACGAATCAGTTGCAGGGTGCGAAGACCCGCCTCTTCAGCAGCGTCCAGCTCCTGATATACATCGGAGAGGAACAGGATTTGCGACGGCGCGACGCCGATATACGACGCGATATTGCGGTATGACTGCGTTTCTCGCTTTGCGCCGATATGGGTATCAAAATAGCCGCTGAACAGATGAGTAATATCACCTTCGTCGCTGTAGCCAAATAACAGTTTCTGCGCCGCAACGGAGCCGGAGGAATAAACATAGAGATCAATGCCTTGTGCTTTCCATTTCTCCAGCGCTGGCAGAACGTCCGGGTAGAGATGACCGGTGAAGTCGCCATTGACGTAACCATCGTGCCAGATAATGCCTTGCAGGGCTTTTAGCGCCGTTGATTTGCGATCTTCATCCATAAAGGCGAAAAGCGTTTCGATAAGTTCTGCGGTACTGGCGTCCGGCCGGGCAATCTCGTTGCGCAGATTATCAAGAATTGATTTTACCGGTTCGGCATACTGCCGGGCGGTGACAAACGCCGCCAGCCGCTCGCGCGCATAGGGGAACAGAACATTGTGAACAAAACGGATATCGCTGGTGGTGCCTTCAATATCCGTCACAATCGCGCGAATCATAATCTCTCCAGTTGTCGCAAACGCATTTCGCATTCAAATAAAAATTCCAGCCCCTCCAGATGACGGCGGGCCTCCTCCACTGAGCGTCCCCAGCAGGTTAAGCCATGACCGCGCAGAAGAAAACCGTAATTCAGAGAATGCTCTTGCGCGTAATGCGCAATACGTGACGCCAGCGCGTCGATATCCTGGTCGTTGTCGAACACTGGCACGCAGACGGTATCAAGATGGGTGGTCTGCCCGCTAAGCGACTTTTGCATTTCAAAACCGCTGATATATAGCTCCGGCGTTTTAACGATGCGCGAGAGCACCGTGGCGTTGACGGTGTGGACGTGCAACACCGCGTTTGCCTGGGGAAAGAGGCGATAAATCAGGGTATGCAGCCCGGTCTCCGCCGATGGTTTGCGACCGGACGGTGCGTGACTGGTGGCGATTTCCACCTGCAAAAAATCGTCGGTAGTCAGGTTGCCTTTATCTTTTCCCGACTCGCTGAGCCAGCAAAATGCGTCGTCCTGGCGGACAGACATATTGCCGCCAGTGGCGGGAGCCCAGCCTTTTGCCCCTATCCAGCGGCAGGTCTCGACCAGTTGTGTGAGTTGCAGGTTATCTGTCATCTTCCTTTTAGCCTCTCTCGGGGTCAGGAATGGAGTTTTTAGACATCTAAGCGTCTTGATTGCCAAATGCTAACATCGTGTTACGGCAGCAGCAACACAACTCTTCCGGGCAGGAGCAACAACGTTGTCCTGGTGGCAGTGTGACTGGTGGGGGAGGTGGTTGAGTTTGTCAGGAGCGGGAGTTTTGCGTATTGATTGATGCTTTCAATGGAAGCTGTAGGTTTGTCGCCCATAGCAGACCTGATAGCCCTTCGTTCAGGCCGCTTTTTGCCAGGAGGGGACATCCACTACAGGTATTAATCGGCAAGGTGCCGGTGATCCGCTTAAATGTTCAGGGAAGGCAATGCAGGAAGTGCGCGGGTTTTTATCATGTTATTTAACAGACCCAGATACCAGACATAAATCTCCTCCTTGATATTAAGAACATTCGGGGGCGCGGATGGAAAGTGGTTTATTCTCTTTTTCACAGAACAGGAATGTCAGAGCCGGGAAGAGGGGATTAGCGAGAGATTAAAACAGGCAACTCAGGAGTTCAGTAAATGGATACTAAAAAATGGCGCTGTGTTTGCGCCATTTTACCATATTAAGAATTTGTCACCGGCTTGTTCCCAAAGGGATCTCCGGGTCTGGTTGATGAGTAATCCTGTTACGCAGATCCCGACGGATAATTTCGATGGACCAGAACCAGATTAAATGTCCAAAAATCTCGGATACATTCTCATACCATGGAAGGTCAACCAAAGGTGGAGTCAGCCCCATGAGAGGGAAGGAAATCATATGGACGAAAAGCTGTGCCAGCGCACCAGCCAGCAAACCCTGCCAGAGTTTAATTTTGGGGAAAACTTCAGCAACAACACAGTAACCCACTGCGAAGACAATCGAAAAGATGATGTGTGTTACACCAACCCAGTTAAACACATGCCCGGCAAAGGTGTAGACGGCAGCGTTAGGATCAGCAAGCCCCATCCAGTCACGAAGGAAAATATAAGGGGGATTCAGGAAATTGCGGGAACAGTCAATTTGCCCGGCAGCCCTGATTAATGATTCCGGCCCGCATGCAGCAGTGAACATATCAGTCGGACTGCGGGGTGGCAAAGGTACTTCAGCGCCCCATTTAACAAATGCTGATACGATACCAGCGATTAACCCAATAAATGCAGCCAGGCCATAACGCCTGCGGTTTGGTGGAGTTTGTTCAAATATATTCATATTTCATCCGTTGAATTTCATCGTGTTAACATAATCATTTAGTAGTATTCATGAAAACCACCAAATGTAAAGATGTGTATGTGATTGTATGTTCCGTATTTGCGTCAGTAACTGGAAATTCCCAATCGAGTTGCTTTATATGGCGTAACAGGAAGGCTGTGAAAGTGGTGAGAGCGGCAAGGTCGTATGCGATCTACTGCAAGATTCTCATCAGTAGAATTAATAGAGTAGCAACCACGCCGCATGAAAGAGCATAGTACGGACAGCTGGCGTGCGAATATAGAATGTTGCCAGCCGCCGCAGATTGTATCTGCCCGGCATGACGGATCAATGTGTTTTAAGTATTAATGCCACGTCTTTTTGCTCAGGCTGGTTATAGCTGAAATAGCATGTGCTGAATCATCAAAAAGCCGGGTCAGTACAGGAACCCACTGCCTGTTTTTGTACTCAAGCACCAGATGTCCAGTCTGGTCTTTGCTGACGATGGCAAATGTCCTGAGTTCAGGCGTTGGAACAGGGAGAGCGGTTTTACCCCGAAGCTTCCCGTGCAAAAAACAGGCATAAAAAACCAACCGTAAGAGGTTGGTTTTTCCAAGGGATTTTGGTCGGCACGAGAGGATTTGAACCTCCTCCCCCCGACACCCCATATCTGCGATAAGTTAGGCTTGTACCAACGCATCAGATTCAGTGAGTGAGGTCTGATAGCGTTTTACTGCCTCAGCAAAGGCTTGCGCGGCATCTGCATTTGATACCATATATTCTTCAGTTACCCCTGTTTGAGAATGGAAAGTAATATTTCCATAAATGCAAATAGGGATTTGGTAGTTGTCTTTAAATCGACGGTCTGGCGAGCCATTCTTATTCGTTTTCGCCCATGTATGCCCATCTATGCGTGAATCACTGGGAACACCTTCTTCCTCATGGAATCTTCGATATTCTGAACTGACTTGTAATTCGCGTAAATCAATCAGAGCGAACGCCCCATCAGCTCGTGGTATGACTGCAACTCCCGGATAAAGCAAAATATCGTCGCCATTCACATTTTCAAACCGCATTGCACGACCTGTAAATTGAATGAGATCCGTTGAACTGAAATCAAAGGTAACTGGGTGACGATTAACAGACCGGGTTGCTAATGTTCTTTCAGCAAACTGGTCTGTAGCTTTATCTGCAGTAATATCCCATTTTTTGACACTCGATTTTAATATATCGAATGCACGGACCATTGCTGCATATGCGCGCTGTGAAGTATCACTGCTCTCGAAGGTTATGGCTATTTTTGTGTTGCCTTCCCAGGATATCAGGCGAGATATCTCAGCTTGCGTTAGGGGGAGTTCTGTCTCAAGTTCTGTGATGCGTCGTTTGTAAAACCAACGGAATAGACTTGATTTGCGTCGAACCAGCTCGTTCTTTTGTTTTGATTCTTCAGTAAGAGCCTCTTGTAGATCTGCTTTTATCTCTGCCCTTTGTTCTCGCGCTTTAGCAATCAAATCTCGTAAAGGTAAAAGGGAGGAACTTGTCAGGACTTCTACCGAAGCGCTGGAAATTTCATTCATGCCAGCCATGGGCATATATATTTTAGCGTTCGATGGGATGTTACTTGGGGATGCCTCCGGCATTCCAAAATGAGGTTCTGTGGAGGACGGAGTTAATGGATTGGTAACAGAGTGCCCATCACCATAGGGCAGGGTAGGTGTAGTATAAGATAAGCCTGTACCCGGTAGTCCGACGGTCGCTCTGAGTCCTTTTTTCCCAACATTGACAGTTGCACCAGGTACACCGATGCTTGCGCTTATTCCACGCTTACCAATGTTGAGCCTAACGCCAGGAAACAGAGTAAAGGTTTGTCTGAAACGAAGAGACATGAAGTTATCCCTATGTAGTTTTGTGCACCAAAGTTCGAAATGTTTTTATATGAACATTGAGCTGATACAAAAGCCTATCCTTAGCTCATCTTCATACTGCCATGATGCGGCGGTTTGCTTGCTGGTGAAGTAAAACAAAAAAGCCCGCATTAGCGGGCTTTTTTGTCACTCGGGAGCCGCGGCTCCTTTGCGTATCCTTTTTTGTCCCCTCACCGTCTGGTCGGTGTCTTGCCGAGACCGCTAACTTCCTGTTTTTATTAGTGCTGTCCTGGTACTGTCCAATCATGATGGCTGGCGTCCCTGTAACTAGATATCTATTTGATTGAATTTTCTAGATAACTGTTGTTTCTGACTTTATCTTTGGTTCTATAAAGGAACCTTAAATCGTAACGGCATGAACCCCTGAAAATAGTCCGTTGGCAAACTGTATCAAAAAATATCAAACCTCTTGGTTCAACTTCCTGATGTCATCTGAACTCATTTCATTGGTCTTCCTTTAACATGTCGATTACGTTAGCTACATACATTAAGTCTTCCGCCTGTTGGAGATTGTTATGAAAAACTGGTCAGTTGAGCATACGAGAGAGGTGAAGAAGTGGCTGGATATAGATACATATCGAGGATTCGAAGAGCTTCCGCTTATACACCTCTACCATGAATTGCTGGCAAGGACATTGTTCTTCAAACCATATCATGAAGAATTTGAAGCAGAAGCGGTCAGACTTTACATTGAGCGGATTTTCATCGGAAAACCGTTTCTTATTACAGAACAACATCTTGGATACCTCACAAGAGAAGATACCCTTTACCAGCCACCTCACTTCTATCTGACAACAACTGAAAGACTGGCGCAACTCAGTATTGTGGGGCTGCGAAATTCACTTTTCTTCTGGGAGGGAGGGGATGAGTACTCGGTTAACCGTGAACTCCTCGATAGCCCTGTTTCAGAAGCTCTCCCCAAGTTGTTCAGGGATACTGTCATGGTCGAAATCGATCTTGCAAACGGGACAGATGAAGAGATCGCTGAATCACTCAAAGCTGCGCTACCTCAATGGCGTAAAGTACGGGGCATCGAAGCCGATACATCTGATTCGATCAGGTTTGGCTATGGCACCATCAAGAAAATCATCAATTACAGACTCATTCCTATGATTGACATCTTGGTATGGTCAAAATTGCATAAAGTACGTATATCAGAAGACCGCCTTTCCCGCCTGTTGTATAGAGATGACGATGATGAGATCAACACTCGCCTGAACCACCAAATCAGGGATACGGACAAACCACTTGCTTTGAAGGCGGCGAGTATACCTTTTATTCGCCAGTTTCATCTGTTCATCAACAAGAACAGCCATTTGAAAAAGATCAGAGTTTCAGAGGTGATGAAAATCTCAGATTCTGACTAAGGCTAACCTCTATTAGCTCTGGCGTTCTCAGCTTCTGTCTCTTTCTTGCTGATTCATTCGTATAGTCATTCCCATCAAAACGACACAAGAGGAAGCGACTATGAATCAGCACAATACCCGCCTTATTCGTTTACCAGAAGTTCTCCATCGAACCGGTTATGGTAAAGCCTGGATCTATCACCTAATCAGCAAAGGATGTTTCCCATCACCAGTAAAAATTGGATCTCGTGCAGTTGCTTTCATTGAAAGTGAAGTGGAAGAGTGGATTCAATTAACTATCGAGAATTCAAGAAAGCATGTTGCTTAAGAGGAATGTTGCTACATCGATCTTTTAACTTTTAATAATGTTAAGGAAATAAATTTAGAGACCTTATAAGTTCACTGACTGAGTTTCAAAAAAAACGAGGTTTTGTAAAGTTTCAATCTAAAAAATTACTATATTTAACGTAATTCTTTACCTTTTTTCTGGCAGAGCTTTTGCTATAAGGTTTAGAGATGGTTTTCTTAATATCGGGTATGGATACAATATGCTAGCCGTACCTGTTTCTTTCACGTGAAAGAAATTTTTTTAAATAATTAAATTGACTATAAAAAAACCAAATATGACAAAAAAATTTGCAAAATTTAAATTGATAAAATAAAGATAAGCCGTAGTGATTACTAAATGTAAAGTTTTCGGAGGGTTGATAATTATTTATGTCATATAAAATTAAAAAATTTGTGATGAGTAATGGTGAAAGAGGGTGTTTGATTCTCGATAAGGAGACACAATTACCAGTTTACTATCAAAACCTTTATCTCACAACAAATGTTAGGAACAGAAGTGCGACAGCATCAACGCTAGAAATAGTCGCAACAAACCTACTTATACTAAGCAATTTCCTAAAAAGCAGGAACATAAATATCATTGATAGGATTGAAACCAAGGGGTTCTTAAATGTAGCTGAAGTAGATGATTTGATAAGGTATGCAAGGCAGAGATTCGATAAGCAAAAGATTACGAATGTAAGATTGATAAAAATGGAACAGGTTGCTAAAAGAACTTTCAGTTATAGGATTCATGTTTTTTCGAGCTATCTTAATTGGCTGTGCGGATTACTTCATTCTATTAAGGGAATTCATGCTAAATATGAAGTCGAGGGTTTCATAGAAAGTATTAAAGCCCATCTTCCGCTAAATAAATCACTTGGCGTGAATGACAGAAAAGATAAATCTCTAAGTGAAGAACAAATAAAAACTTTATTTAAGCTGTTGGAAGTGGAAGGAAGCCAAAATCCTTTCCAGAAGGAGGTTCAGGTGAGAAACAGACTCATTTTTACCTTACTGTTGAATTGTGGTTTAAGAGCAGGAGAGCTATTAAATTTAAAAGTTAATGATTTCTCTCCTAGAAATTACACACTCAATATTTTCAGAAGACACGATTGCATTGAAGATCGAAGGCTGAATCAACCTTTAGTCAAAACTGGTGAAAGGGAAATTCCATTGTCGGACGAGTTAGCAATGGAGGTTTTGGATTACATAAATAACTATAGAAATAAATACACCAAAAAGAAGACGCATGACTTCCTGTTTGTTACACACAGTTCATGTAAAACAATAGGGGAGCCTTTATCTGTTTCCGCATATGAAAAGATAATTTCGACTATTAAAAAATCAAGCCCGGTATTAAAAAATTTATCAGGTCATAAACTGAGGCATTCCTGGAACTATTTTTATTCAAATGAAATTGATGATTCGAATTTAGACATTAGCCGAAAATCAGGGTTAAGGTGCTATCTCATGGGATGGTCAAAAGATTCAAGGATGTCAGAAAATTATAATTTCAAACATATATCAATAAAAGAAAAAGAAGTTATTGAAAAGGTTTATGACTCTTTAAGAAAAATAACTAAGGAGGTATGAAATGAAAGCAAATGTATTAAAAAAAGATAATAGATTATTTTCAATGATGACGGGGTATAGCTTCAGAATCTCTGATAGTAAATGGCAATTAGATATAAATAATTGTGTTTACCCATATAAAGTTGCCGATAAAATGCCAGAGTCGATGCGTGTTGGTTACCTTAATACTTTGGCATATTTTTCGTCTGAATATAGTGCAGGTTATATAAAGAATATAAACCATATCTTTAGTCAATGGCTAAGATTGATGGATTTTGAAATGATTAATTCCAAAGCGGTTTATCAATTTAATGTTAGCTTAGGCCCTGAGAAAAACTATATGCTAAATTCAATAAAGAACTTCCTTAGTAAATGGAAAAAACTCGGTTATGAAGGAGTTGATAACTCAGCTCTAAGGATGCTGGAAAAAATAAGTATTAAACCTAATTTAACAGGGGAGGCCGTTAAACGAAGAGATCCGAATAGTGGACCATTAACGGAAGAAGAGATGAAAATCATACTTGAAAGTATCAGCAACTTGTTGAAAGAAGATAAAATCCCTCTGTTTATTTATTGCTACATTATTCTATTAGCAACAACGGGAAGGAGGCCATTACAGTTAACTTCGTTAAAAGCAAAAGATCTCATCAGAACGGGAGAAAATTGCTTTCTAAAAATACCGAAAGTAAAACAAAGGAAGGACTTTAGAAGTGAGTTCAGCTTGGTAAGTATCGATGACTCCCTTTATGAGAAACTAACAACCTTGGTTAATATGAATCAAAAACATATTGAAGATAGCGTTAGTCAGAGTATGGACCATATAAAAAATGAATTACCTATATTTATGGACACTAAAAAATCTTTATCAATTCATTCCGATAAAAGTTTAGATACAATCATGGCAACTGATTTTCTACATATGAGGAATTCTTTTATCTCAAACAAACTAAGTAATTTGACTACTAAATTCAACATTAGGTCATCAAGTAATAACGATCATATACGACTTAATGCAAGACGATTCAGGTATACCCTGGGAACTCGTTTAGCAAAGGAAGGAGCATCAGTTGAAGTAATCGCGAAAGCATTAGACCATAAATCTATAAACTCATCAGGGATATACGTAAAAAATTGTCCAGACAATGTTCATGATATAGACAAGATGCTTAATCCTTTTTTTGAACCGCTATCAAAGATATTTCTTGGAGAAGAAAAATCAAAAAACAAGAAGCTCTTTACTGAATATGTTTTAAAAACGTTCGGTTTTTTTAATATTAAAAACGACCAAATTGAATGTTTCACTTGTAAAAACTTTAGACCCTGGAGTTCCCAATGACCAATATCATTTTATTCGAGCCAGCAAATGCTAATAATCCGAGTTCAAATGTTGATGAATTTATTGAATTTTGTAAGAGTAATATTTTCAACTCGAAGTTAGCGATTTCATGGGAAAGTAATGTATGGAAGAGATATTATAGATTCAATAAATTTGACATGAATAATAATCGAAATAGCAAAGATAGATTAGATGGTAGTTTCATTGATTTTGCTAAAGCTTATATGTTTCATATTCACTCGTTTAGCAAGTCAAAGTCAAACCAGAATACTTTGTCAATGTTGAAAATCATAGAGTTTGTTTTATTGAAATCATACGGTGAAGCTAATGTTATTAAGTGTAATAATAACATATTTGATGAATGTGCAAGGATAGCATCTGCCAAATATTCAAAAGTACTAGCAGTTGGAATTGGTAAAGAACTTGAGAAACTATGTTTATTCTTAACTGAAAATAGAATGACGACATCATCATACTTTTTCTGGGTAAATCCGTTGAGGCATAAAATAACTCAGAGCTGGAAAGGTTATGAGCCTTCACTCGAAGGACACTCAAAACTACCAGACATAAAATCCGTAATAGCTATTGCTGAGATTTTCTCAAAAGATGAAAGCCAATTGTCTACAAGGGACATTTTTACTACTTCTGTTCTTGCACTACTCATGTGTGCTCCAGGAAGAATTTCAGAAATTTTAAGTCTTCCAGCGGATTGTGAGATTACTGAAAAAGATGACAAAGGCATTGAACGATATGGTTTAAGATTTTTTTCAGCAAAGGGTTATGCTGGGGATATCAAATGGATTCCTACAGTAATGGCCCCTATAGCTCAAAAGGCGATAGCCCGATTAAAAAAACTGTCCAGCAATGCAAGGTTTGCCTCAAGGACAATGGAAGGCCAAGGCACTGATCCATCCAAATTTGCACTCGTTACCACAAAGCCTCAGAATTTTCCTTGGTATGATGAAGAAAAAAGAATTAAATATTCAAATGCTTTATGTCTTTTATTTGACAGGCAACTGTGTCAGAAGACAAGAAAAGATTTTACATCTTTTTTCAAACCCACGGCTGAGTTTTTTAGAATGGATATTAATGCTTTTGCAAGTATTAAAGGCACAACAAACCTGTTCAAAAGACACGGATATATCAATGAGGATGGTATTCCATATTCTATTAGAACTCATCAAATAAGGCATCTGCTGAATACTTTTTCTCAAATTAATGGCATGGATGAGTTCAGCATCGCTCGATGGTCTGGAAGAAAGTTGGTCTCACAAAATGTTTCCTATGATCACCGATCACACTTACAAATGACTAAGCTCATAAGAGAAAAAACGACAATCGAGGCAAGTAATAGGCATAGAAAAAAAGAAATAGCTATCATGGATATAACTGATTTCGATTCATTGAATGATGGAGCTGTGCTCGTTACTAAGCATGGTTACTGCAAGCACTCATATGCTTTTGACATATGTGGTTATTATCCAATACAAGACTCTGGAAGGGATGATGATCGACTATTGGTAATTCATAATAAAATTATTGAAAAAACTTATGATGATAAAAATGATGGGAATGTCAATGCTGAAAAATGGTATGAGTTTCAAAATAAAATTATAAAAGGAGAGTAAATGGCTAAACATATTACTGGTTATGATGAAAAAAGCATAACAAATGTTATAAATAACTGGAATAAAGATGAGAAGCTAACCTGGGATGCTTTATGCGACAAGTTAGTAAAGATCATTGGTAAGAGACCTTCAAGACAATCTTTAAGTAGTCATGTCAAGGTTTCGGATTGTTTTAATTCAAAAAAGAAGATTCTCAAGCTTGGTATTAAAAAAACATGTTCTATTAAACCTGCCAATTTAGAAATCGCTTGTCAGAGAATAAAAAGGCTCGAAACTGAAAACGAAGCTTTGATAGCATTAAATAACAGATATTTAGAGCAGTTCAAGATATGGCTTTATAATTCTCATTTGAAGCAAATAACTGTTGAAGAGCTTAATAGACCCTTGCCTGTAAAAGATATTTAAATATAATTTGATAGGTTTTAACTATTGACATCATTAATAATTATGATATTTCTTTAATTGTCAGGAAGACAAAAATAAATTGCAAGGATGCATATTATGAAAAAAATAAATATTAATCTCATGGAAAGGTATCTTCTTCTGCTTGATCGATTCGTTGATAAACTTACGGAATCAGGCTTTGAAGAACAGGAAATTATAGAGCAATCATATCTGTTTTGTGCCGGGTTTTACATTAAATACCAGCCTGAAATAGAAAAGCTAACTTTTTCAAACAGGGAGGTCGTTTTAACCTTTCTGCTACTTTCATATTATAGTCATATAAATAAACTGGATGATAATTTGATCAACAAAGAGCGTATGAAGCATGTATGTTCTTCATTGATTAACTTTATAGTCAGTAATGGTAGCCGAACAGAGAAAGTCTATGCTAATGAGAAAAAGAAATATGAGGCTTCGACCCTAAAAAGAGGATTATCCATCAAAGAGAAGAAAAGAAAATATGGATTGTGATTATTTTAAAAGCCCGTAGTAGGAATCTACGGGCTAACTCTTTGTTGCTTATAATTTTTAGCTTTTTACTAAATCGATAAGATTTCTGAGTTCATGATCAAACCTCTCGCTTCTTCTTTTAACCCATTTAATACAAACGAAACTTCCGATCCTTGAGAGGAAATATGTAAACCACATATACTTGTGCTCATCCCACACATATCCGTCTTTGAATCCTACGAGCAATGAACAAAATGCAATGAATGAAGCCATGCAGAGCAAAGTGAAGAGAATATAAAACCACTTCGGAACAGGCATTGCTCTGAAGAAAGATGCCGTCGAAGCATTATGAAATAGCATTGTCAGAAAAGCGGGGATAATAATGGTTTTCCTTTTTAAGTTTACCTCGTTTTCACCTGTGTTCTTATTAATAATTAGGGCATTATTATGAACATAACATGAGCTATTTTTACCATACTGACGAAGCTCGTATTTATGGATAGTGTGTGAACTTCTGAACGGGATACCGTAGTCGGGAATCTGCCTCTCATCCCCAGCGTTGCTTTTTACCGAGATCTGGTTATTGCCTGGGTTGGAATCAATGACAGTGCCAGAGAAAGTCTCAACAAACGTGTAAGTTTCACCAAAAAGATCAAACCTGGGGGCCGTAATCTCTGCTTTCCGACGATCAGAAAGACTAACGTTGACTTCTTCATTGCGGTGTTTCGTGGTGGAGATACTCATACAAGTTCCTTTGTGTTAGATGTGAAATTCATATTCGATGTATGAAGAAATCAGGGACTACAGATGAGATGGTATCTGCCATTTCAAAACCTGCATGTTAGTTGACTACGTAAATAGGCTAGTTAAATCAGTCTGTTATATTTTTTGGTGTGAAATCACATTTTGACTGGGTTTACAGGAAAGGCAAATCACTTGTACCGATCGATTAAAGATTAATGATAGATATTGACTATCAACACTAGAATATCGATCGGTATAAACGATCGATTGATTGGCCTGTATCTATCCAAAAAGGCTTGCCAGCCCTACATTGAAAGCGAAGCTCTTCTGGATTGAGGTGCTGATACAATAAGATTTTTTTTGGGGAGAGGCGTTATCTCTATCACTCTCACGCCAGTGATGGTTTTGTATTTTAGAGGGCGTTTAAGGGTTGGGATTTTGAGGTTTTTGAAGATGGTAATAATGGTATTGAGATAGGGGATGGTTTCTAACCATCTGAACATTGAAACCATATAGCTTCGCTTAGAGGCTTCTTTTACCGCTTCGGTTGCAAACGCTCCTTGAGCACCAGCGCCTGGTTCTGAGTGAAGCTGTTTGACTGAAGCGTTAGTGAATTCGTCCTGACAAGCAGCTCGGTTATCGAGGATAAGTGCTTCTATGGGGCGGTTAACGTATTCTGTCATGATTTCAGGAGCATCTGTAGTTATGGCCATATCATGAGTTGCACTAACAGATGTTTCTCTGACAGAGGATTTCAGTTTAAACAGGAAAGCATTATCGCGTTCCGGCTGATAATCGAGTTTGTCCTGTAAAGCCGTCCAGGAATAGCCTTTGCCAAGCTGAGATGCTTTGAAAGCAATCCCGTCGTATTCGAATGAGAAGCCGTTCATGCGTCCGGTAGAAGCGATGTTCGGGATTGCTCTGATGTTTTGTGCGACAAGCTGATGCACAAACTCAGTGGTTGACGGTTTATCGGCAAGGAATACTTCCAGAGCGTTTTGGATGATGGTTTTCGGGCATAGCTGACCAGTCCTTTTCTCCATCATCAGTTCATTACGGGATTTTTTGAGCTTCGGTTTAGGTGAGGGCGCTGCTGGAGATGCTTTCGATCCTTTGGTTCTTGTCAGATTGTAATCTCTTTCAAGTTGCTGAACTATTCTCGTGCTTGCCAGGTTCTCATTCCTGCCGAGGTAGAGCTTTCCGGCATCAAGAGACACTCTGCTGGCGATGATATGGATGTGCTGGCCATCTTCGTCGTCATGTAGGACGTAGCATCTGAGATGCGTTTCAGAGAAGTCCATACGCTTCATGTAGTCATCAGCGATGATTGCCCATTCTGAATTTGTTAACGCTTCGTTCTTCGGCAAACGAAGCGAATTGTGCCATACCGCTTTAATGACTTCTGGACGAAGCGCTTTAGTCGCATTGAATTCTGCAATCAACTCTCCGACATCGCTTCCATCCATGTTCCCGCCAATCACTATCGGATCTTTTTTATGATGAGAAGCTGGTTTTAATGCGTAAAGCACTACACCAGCGAAGCTCTTACCCCTGCGGATTTTTTGCATTCCCTTCATTGGCAGACCTTTACAGGTCAGCGGTAATTAAATGCAAGCGAAGCTCTGAGACATGACGCTTTACGGCGAAGAGTTCAGTTTGCGTCAGAGAGCTTTCATAGCTCTTGCTATCAAGGTGAGCCACAAGCTTGTTCAGCTTCTGCGAAATCTCACCAAGGGTTTTCCAGGCTTCAATATTGATAGCTGGAACGACAGCAGGAAGTTTATTAAGTAAAGATAAGCGAAGCCACTCGCCTTTACGATGACTGCCACGTTTCTCATTGAGAAGCGTTAGCTCTTCATCATTTAATCTGACACTGACGCAATGAGAACGAAGCTGATTGTGTGAGAGCTTCGCTTCGTTAACGCTTCCATTACGGGAATGTTTACTCACAACGATCTTATTAAAAGTATTATTTTCGACCATATAAACTCCTTTTCATATAATTAGATAAAAGCATATTCCTTATGCTTAATTTATTTATATTACAGAAGTAAATAATGTCAATGCAGTGTGTTGATTTTGCTTTTAATTTTTTTTCAACCGAAGGGCGAAAAAAACAAGGGGAACTCGAAGAAGCAGCGTAGCGCTTCGATGAGTTAGCCCTTGCTTATTATCATTAAGGTTGACAAAACTTAATGTTGTTATATATCTAAATAAAAGGTTGTAATTTAATTTTATATATGAGGGTGGATAATGTGGAAAGTAAAAATGAATTAAAGTTATCTTGTGTTTATAAAATGTTAATCTCTAAATCTGAAGTGTTATCAGAAAAAGCTGATGGTGAAGCTGAATACAATGAAAAATCACGTTTAAGAAATATGGTTTGGTGGCTCGATAATAGAGCCACATGGATTGCTCACTGTATAGCTGCTATCGGTGATGTCTCAATTAATGAAGCAGTGATTGAACTTCAATTGATTATTACATCACCGTCCAAAGGGTGTTGTGGTGAAAACCCTTGGTCAAGAGGGTTAGAGTATCTGCAATCTGACAAATTAATAATGTGAGCCTATATTGCATTTTTTAATTCTATTTCTAACATTGTTGAGTCTATTACGCCACCTAACTCTGTTCCTCCTTTCCAAACGATTCCATTGTAAATGTAATACAATGGAGTTATTTCATTCTCATTTGGGTTTATCTTTAAAAAATAGTTTATTTTTTTTGTTTTTATAAGATCAAATATAATTACATAAGGAAAATTCTTGCTTGTATTGATCATTTCATTGAATGTTTGTTCACTTGGATAATGAGTATTTATAACTTCAATAGCAACACAAGGTTCAAAAATAGACATTGAAAGTTTTTTAGTTTCCCCAAAAACATCATGCCTTACAATCGTAGTTGAAGACGTAATTCGGTTTATTTCTCGACCCCATGAATAATCCTCAAGAATAAATTTCGGTTCCCTTTCTAATTTGTGATCAATAAAAACACCAACCATAACTTTCCATTTTGTTTTCATTTTTAGGCTTTTAAGGATTTCATCTATTCTTTTATTATGTAATGGGTCGCTTTCAACATTAATCACCGTTCTGACTTGCGATTTATCTGGTGCATAAAAGTGAGGTTTTTTATTCTCTGGCAAACGCGGTCTTAACCTTACGGATTCTGAATCATCCATCAAGAATTCCGTTTTGGCAGTGTGCAATACATTTTTATAAATCAAATCTTCTGGTTTTATAAAACACTTGATACCATCTTTATAATAAATAGCTTGTTTATACTCTAACTTGCTCATTATTAAGTATACCCTTTTGTTGATTATGTGATTATGATTATAAATTTTGATCAAGTTTAAGCTTGATAAACATTATAAACAAATCACGAGTCTGTTCTAGCGGCAGATCATTAATTTCAATTTTATCGCCATGAAAAAAAGAATCTCTTATTTTTTTTAATTCTTTGAATTCTTTTATCTTATCATCTATCTCAGCAATGTTATAATATGATGCTAATAAGATAAATTTGTCCATTAGCCTATATTTTCCTTCCATCATAACAAACATTCGATCAATAAACTGCTGGTTTATCTCTGGATTTTTGGTTTTCTCTTTAGCAAAGTCAATTAGTTTGTTGAAATTTTGTTTGAAATTCTTAGCTATAAAAATCTCTAAGCATGTCCAAGCGGAAATAAAACTATGTAATCTACCAACCTCATCTGGTATAAGCGAGTTATGGAATAAATCTAATATCGATCCTAAATTTTCATCATTATAAAACTTTTTGGTCAAATAAATTATTGAGTCTAGTTCTCCTCTTGTCAGTTCACTCATCGTGGGGCCGTCAATAATTTTTGATGTAGAGATTTTTTTTACAATTTTATTTTCTACTTCGATGAAGAGTCCCTCGTCAATCAATTCGTATTCAGGAGAAATATTAGAGTTTCGACATAATGAAAAAGCCGTAGTTAGAGAACTTAATATTTTTGATTCAATTTCTTTATAAGGTGGTTTTCCCCAGAATAGATCAGCATCACTGGTGTCTATTTCTTTCAAATCAATGCTAATGCTCAGCTCTATAATGGCACTGTTACTATACATTAAATCTAACGTATTTATTTTGCTATTAACATATTCTCTTTTAGTTTTAGATTGTGAATCATAGTCTTTATTTAAGTTCAAAAACAGGTTGTAATAATTTGCTTTGAATTCGCTATATCCTAATATTTTAATCGAAGCATTACTGTCATTAAAAATCCTTTCACTGAAATTCGATGCTAAATTCCAAATCCCTTTGCACCTTAGATACTTAATATATTTAACATTAGTCATTATTTATCTTCACTTAATAAAGTATATGAAATGTAGTACTTTTAACTCAAAATGATTAACAAACTCATAATAATTAACCCCTTATTAATTCGATATATTTTTAACCAGAATTAACCTTGTTCTTTTTTCGTATGTAGTTGTAAGCTGCTGTAAATAGTGTATCTATTGAGTGAAGGTGAGTAAATAGCCAATGTGTGGTTTTTTGTTCCTTGGAAAGTTAGTTATCTACTCTATCGAACCGCAACGACATTCCCCAAAAAGTATCCCATCAGTAAACAGTAATCCGTATGGAAATCACTTTATGCCTCTACTTTAAAAAGATAATGCTTAAATTTAAGTACTGCTGCATCATTCGCTTGTAGTTTGTGATTTATGCTTACGTTGATAAGAATTGCACCCATAATTGTCCTCTCATAAGAAGTAAAATGTTCATACTCACCTCCAACAGCTTATCATCTATCTTCTCTACGTTGCTCAACGTGTTGAAAGCGATTGTAGGCTTCCCTGACATCTATGGTGTAAACGATACTGGCCAACGCTTCTTCACTTAAGTCAGTATAGAATCCTTTCGCATTGTGATTACTGAAGGGATACATCTCATATTATGAGCCACCGACAACCCATTGAAATTCCGCGTTTTAACGTCATGTTGGCTACTTGGCTACTTGGCTACTTGGCTACTTGGCTACTTGGCTACTTGGCTACTTGGCTACTTGGCCGGTTCAAGCGGCATATGATAATCAGAAAACATCATTGATTATCATAGGATAAGCAACATCATTTTTTCAGAGTAGCCATTAAGATGCTAACATCCTGTAACATATTAATTAAATGGTGTATTCTCATTTCTATAGGAAAAATCCGCTTTAAAGCGGTTGCTGATTGTGATTATTAGTTTTGTGAGGCAATGGCAATGTGCGAAAGGACGTTAAAAAAAGATGTTTATTCTGAATGGGTTATACGCAATAGCCTGTACTGGATGACTTCTCTTACTCAGTGGAAACTTTGTGAAGATATATCCTCCTGGACAATCTCTTTTGAAAACGATGGTCCCGAATGCCTCTATGAATTCGAGAGGCTGCTGAATGATTATGCTTTGCGAGAAAAACTACAGCATAAAACGGGGGCGTTGAGAGACTCTATTGTCCATAAAGTGCTTCGCAGTGTCGATGAAAGGCTTTCGTAATGGAATTGATGCCATTCAATTTTGACAGATTGCCTAATGGACGGGTTTTTATAAGCAACCTCGCTGGCTTTCATCACTTCATTAATGAGCAAGAGCTGCTTGATCTTTCTGATGAGCAAATCAGTGCGGAGCAATCAAACGCACTAGAAAGCAAGCTATTCATAACCAACGAAAGCTCATCAGCTATTGCTCCCTATGCTTTAAGTTCTGCTTTTGCAAAACGATTGATGAATGAACTGGCGGTCAGGCCAATTTTCATGGTTGTGCCCACATTACGTTGCGACCATACCTGCAAGTATTGTCAGGTCAGTAGAGCTTCCGTGAACGCCTCTGGTTATGATCTAGATCCTGCTCTCATCCCTGATATCATTTCTACTATCAAAAAACTATCAACTCCACCTTACAAGATAGAGATACAGGGTGGAGAGCCACTCTTGCGGTTCGATTTAATTCAGTCTATCTATGAGCAATGTGCTGAAACGCTGGGAAGCACCGATTTTGAGATGGTGGTAGCATCAAGCCTGTCTGTCTTGAATGAGGGTATGCTTGAATGGTCGAGAGATAGGAACATAACGTTCTCTGTTTCGCTTGATGGTGAGGAAGTTGTTCACAACAGTAATCGAATTCTTGGTCATGGGCTTGCGTACAGTAGAACAGTGTCAGGGGTAGAGGCTATCAAACGGTCTTTAGGCGCTGGTCGCGTTGCAACGGTTACTACAGTTACTAAAGATCTCATTAGGCATCCTGAATCGATTGTCCAGGCTCACTTGTCTCTTGGCCTCAAGGACATGTTTATCCGACCTGTTAGTCCCTATGGGTTTGCACAAAAAGCATCGTTCACATTTTCTATGGAGGAATACTTCAGTTTCTATGCCTCGTTGATAGATGAAATCCTTAAGATGAATATTGAAGGGATAAGGGTTGTGGAACATTCGGCCTCCATTCATCTGAAAAGGATCTTCAATCCCGGCTTTAGTGGTTATGCGGATTTAAAGTCGCCAAGCGGGGTCGTGCTTAACAGTATTCTTTTCAATTATGACGGTCGAGTATATGGTAGCGATGAGAGCCGTATGTTGCAGAAGGTGAATCCTGAAACGGAGTTCAGTGCGGGTGAGGTTAAGACGATATCATTTTCCAAGAGTCCTTACTATAACGCAGTATTGAGTTCATCGTTCAATTTTGCTCTGCCAGGTTGTGATACATGCGCGTATCAACCATTTTGCGGTGCAGACCCATGCCAGAACATAAGTGTACAAGGTGAGCCTGTCGGTGATAGGAGTCGTTCAACGTTTTGTCAGTATCACAAGGGGATGTTCAGGTATCTGATGAACTGCATTTCAGAAGGTGGTCCGAAGGCTGAGATGCTAAAAGGATGGGCATATGTCTAAGGTTATCAGGAACGATATCTTTCATTTTGCTTCAAAAAAGAATGTGCCCACGGGGTTCTATCGGTTATGCAAACAAAAACCAGTGAACCCTTTATTCTTTTTACCCAATTTGCTGGTAGTTGCTGAAAGCAATAATGATGCCATTCTACCATGCTTTGATTACTCTGTTATTAGCACTGAATTATTTGAGTCAATTGAAGATGGAGATATCGGGATAATCAACAATGGCAATATGATACGCGTTATTCTGTCCCGCAGAGCCAATCATAATACTGTCTTAGTTACGGAACGTTGCAATAACTTGTGTCTGTTTTGTTCGCAGCCACCAAAGAAATCAAATGATGACTGGCTACTTACCCAATCAGCTTTTGCTATAGCTTCATTTGGTTTAAATGGAGTTGTTGGGGTCAGCGGTGGTGAACCTTTGCTGTATGGAGATGATTTCCTTCACTTCCTTGATT
This sequence comes from Citrobacter sp. CK198, assembly GCF_030333295.1. Lineage (NCBI taxonomy): Bacteria > Pseudomonadati > Pseudomonadota > Gammaproteobacteria > Enterobacterales > Enterobacteriaceae > Citrobacter > Citrobacter sp. CK198. The sequence continues at coordinate 339,383 of NZ_JAOWGE010000036.1, forward strand.
TTATCATCGAGAATTCACCAGATACTGCTTTGCATGTTTTAACAAACGGACGCAAATTCGCTGATACCAACTTTACTCAGGAAATGGCAAAGCGAAGCAAAAAGATCAAAATCACTTTTGGTATCCCGCTCTACTCATCAAGACCACTTGTGCATGATCATCTTGTAGGGAGTGATGGCGCATTTAATGAAACGGTTAAGGGGTTAATCAATGCAGGAAACTCAGGGATTAATATCGAACTTAGAGTTATTCCGACACTGGCTAACTATACAGAATTGGATGATATTGTAGAGTTCGTTGGCCGTGTATTCTCTAACATCAATCAGATTTCCCTTATGGGGCTGGAATCTATCGGTTGGGCGCGAAAGAACTGGTCAACAATCTTCATTGAGCACAGCAGTTATAGTGAGAAAATAACCTCCGCCATAGACGCTGCACACAGATCAGGCATACCTCTAACAATTTTTAATTATCCTTTGTGTCATCTTCCTGAAAGAGCCTGGGAGTTTGCTGCTCAGTCGATCTCTGATTGGAAAAATTACTATCCTAAAGAATGTGATGAATGCACTCAGAAGTCTTCCTGTACTGGTTATTTCAGTTCCTCAACAGGCCGTTTTCATCAACCACCGAGACCAATTATATGAGAAAATTTAATTTTGCTGCTCTACTTCCGGGATTTTTGGCGCTCAATAATTCTGTATGGGCAAGTGATTCATCCACCGGAGCAAGTGATTTGCCTGGTATGACTCTTAATGAACATGATTTAGTGATAGCCCCACTTAACACCGAAGTTCCATTCTACATTGCAGGGCATCGCAGTCATAGCTCCCATCGAAGCCATAGTTCTCACCGATCATCATCAGGTGGCGGATACTATGGTGGCAGCACTCCTTATTATCCAAAAACATACAGCTCACCAAGCTCATCTGGGCCTTCAAGTTCAGGAACAAGTTCCTCATCGTCCTCTTCCTCTGTGCGTTCGCTTCGTTCTAACGACAATAACAACCCTACTACTACGAATTCTGTTGGAACTACAGAAGCTAACCGTGCAAGTAATGGGCTGACTTCTGGTACAGAGAAGCGTAAGCGCTTAATCATGCGGGTTCAATTCGCTTTGCTGGACAAAGGTTATTACAACGGGAATATTGACGGCATAATGGGGCCTTCGACAAGGCAGTCAATAAAAAATTATCGCATTGCGAACGGACTACCAGTACCCTCAAGTGAAACCTTGGATACACAGTTGTTAAATTCATTGAGTATTTTAGCTCGATAAATTAAGTATATTTAAAATTGTTCACTTTAACATTAACTTGTATGAATATATATTTCAGAGGCGATTAAATGTCAGTCAGCTATAACATATATAGAATGCCATATAAGAGTCTTCCAGAATTGACAAAAAAAATCATTAAAGAAGGACTTGTCGAACAAAAAACTATTCTACATCAATCTTATCAACTCAAATTTTATTTTTCTGATAAGTTAAAAGGAAATGAAGTATGGTGGTGGGATGTATTTAGTGATTTCTTCAATGAAGAAATTGAAAAGCCTCATAATATATTCTATTTTGGCCTGCTAATAGGATTTAAAGAAAAGGACCCTGAGAATTGCTATCTTATCAGTCTTGGTAAATCACATTTTTATCTCAGCAAGTTTATTGAAGCAGACTTTGGGCTGAATGTGGCAATGCGTATAGCTAATGATGAAAATATTTTGCTCAAGAAAAGTAGATTCTTTTGTGGGGGAAAGAGTCAGGAGGCATCGTCATACTCACAGTTTGTGCAAGGATCATATTTTCCTGGCGAATCCATCGAACATCTTAAAACAAAAGCCAAAGAAACTGACAAGTGGGGATGTAATAATATAACTTTTTCTGATTCAATTCAGCTAAGTTTAGATGGTGCCCCTACTGCATTAGTAGATGTCTTCAATGATATTGATTCTTCGTTGGCAACCAAAGAGAAAATCGAATTTCCTAAATCGGAAAAAATCACTGACGAGTCAAAAATAGATGAGCTTGATAATTATCTACTTCAATCGATCATTAAAGATGATGTAAATGTTATTATAGATGAGATTCAATCTTTTGGTGCCTCTATTGTAATTAATAATTCTTTGACATTTTTTAAATTGCACACAAAAGTTGAGGGGAGTGGAAAGTATCTTCAATCAGCAGATAAAGTTAATGATATAAAAATAACAGATGTTAAGCAATTTATAAAAAACAACGACATAAAGGATATCAATAAAGTTTTTGTTAAGATAACTAATGAAAATAACAGTGGTCATACGGCCTCTCTAAAAGAAATATTGAGTATTACTTATAGCGATGGCAGTGAGCACTACTTCCTTAAGAGGGGAGGGTGGAGTCGATTTAACTCTGCCTTTATGAAGTATTTGTCTACCTCTTTAGCAGGTATAAAATTTGAGGTTAAAGATGCTCTAAAGGAAGACGACTTCAAAGCATGGCAAGCTGAAAAAATAAAACAAATCGAAGAAGGAACTTCTAAAGACAAATTAGAATATAGAGAGTACTATTTTAATGAAAAGATGTCTGTTGAGAAAGGTTATACACTTCTAGATCGCCAGCTCAAAAAAATACCCTCCTTACGTGATGATGGAAAGGACTACAATGTTGAAGTTGCAGATCTTTATAAAAATGGAGAGATTATTGCTGTAAAGATATCAGATAAACCGCATGATCTAATTTATAATATTGAGCAGTCAAAAACTACAATTCAAACTATAGTAAGAGGAGTAGTAAAATTTGAAGAGAAAATTACTGATGTGGTTTTATGGATCTCAACTACTACAAAAGCCAAAAAATTAATTGACATCAATTCTATCCAATTTTTATTAGCGGTTCAAACTTGGAAGGAAGTTGTTGAAGGATTTAATTTGAAACCAAAGATATATTATTCGCATCACGACAAACCCAAAAAGAAAAAGGAAAAGAAAAAGCCAAAAAATGGTTGATTAAAAATATTGAATTTCCTTATCGAATAATTTCAGGAGAGAAAAGAACATTCTAATTACCACATTATAAATATTATTTGAGTGTATTGATGAATTTAAAATCTTATGTGGTGGTGTTATGTGAAACTTACACCACCATTGTTTATTGAACATCTTTAAGAACTTTCAAAATTTACTCTGGATGTTGGTTATAAGCCCCGTAGCTGATAAGCTGTGGCACTATGTATGCAATCATAGTGCCCTCATAATCTCTGTACGATTTTATTTGAAATGAATTAAACCATAATTGCCTCTTAATTCATTATCAACAAGAGTAAAGTTCGTCATTTCTCTGTCAAGCCAATAAGACTCTTCAATATGCTCTAACAGTATTATTTGGAAACCACCATGAGACCGCATTTTCTCAACAAAAGAATTAATTTCATTTAGGGCTGCATCAAGGCTTGCAAAGTCATCAGTTTTTTTACCAGCAGTACTAAAATATGGAGTGCTGGGCTGGTCAATTACTAAGAATCGTGGAACCCACGGTACGTTTCTATCTCTTACCAATTCGTGAAGTGCAAGGAAATAAGCTACATGTACATACATATAGTTAGAAGCACTTCCAATATCTATCATTTTTTCAACTTGATTTTTATTTATCAGATCAAGTGTTTTTTTTGCCTTGTTAAATATCGGAGTTGCATCCTCAAATCCTTTTAAAGGCATCCGTGTGAATATTTCCTTTATTTTTCCGTTCAGTAAACTCAATGTATATTCTTTAAAGGCATTATTATCTGTTATCTTGCTTTCTAACTCATCAATTTTCGTAGTTATCTTTTCTATAGTATCAGTGTAATCATATTTAGGGAGAACAACTATCCGTTTAATTTCAGAACTGAGTTCGCCCATGAACCGATAAAGTTCGATTGGTGTAACCTTTTCATCACTAACAGTTGCAAGTTTTTTACTCAAGGATGATATTTTAAGTTCTAACTCTTTTCTCTTAGCATTTGTTTTTGATATGAGTGAGTTTTGTCCTTTTTCGGCTATAGCTTTTTTTATCTCTGAGCTTTGGTTCAATAAAGATTTAATGATTGAATAGATGTTTTTTGTATATAATATGTTGCTGTAATTATCATCTAGATATTTGGCTATTAAAAGAGAGTCTTGGTTTTCTTTTAAAAACCTCTTATATTCAGTATTTGTTTCTATATATTCATTAATGTCTGTAAGTTCTTTTTTTAAGAGGAAAAGTTCTTTTTCGATTTTTGTTTTTTCATTAATTGCTGGAATTTCGTTTATATCCCTGTAATTAACTATCGCTCTCAAATTTTCAAATTTATCACTTACAGTTGGTTCATTCTTGCTGTTTTCAATTATTAAACCAAAATTATACGCCCTGTCGTATAGTGATTCTATTTCACTTTCGAAATTGAAATAAGAGTCTTTGCTAACCGACTGTTTATATTCGATACGAGCAAGATTCCTTTGTAATTCTTCTAACCGCGTTCTCATTATCATAGTTTCGGCGTTTTCACTGCCAAGAGCCATGTCAAAAGTTCGGTCAATACGCTCTCTTGTCTTTAAATCAGAGATTTTTGAATAAAGATGTTCTGAAGAGGTTAGTGTTGTTTGATCTATAAAGCAATGCGGGATAAAATATCTATAGGATACTTTTGACCCTTGTTGTATGAATCTACCACCATAAGGGATTTTTAGAGAACTATTAATACCAAACTCATAATTCAGATGTTCCTTTAAAACATCCTTTTTGATATTGTTTATTGGGGTTTGTGGAATGTCTCCATTTTTGTCAAAGTAAACTAGATCATCTTCTTCAAAGTGTGTCGCTTTTCTACAAATAGTGAAATATTTACCGTTAATACTTAATCTAATCCCATACCAATTTACAAAATTATCGACATTTGTTTTTGATATACCATCAGAGGATGAGGATAAAAGGCAATAATCAACAATAGCCAGTATTGAGGATTTTCCTTTGCCAGAATCACCTGTTATTACATTTACCTTGTTTTCCTCAAGTTCTAAATTCCTCAAGGTTGAATCAATTTGCCATATTAAAATATTAGTAATCTGCATTATAATCTAACTCCACAAATGTCATATATATTGTGTGGTTCTTCTAATAATAAACGTGCAACATTTATAGATGCTGCCTGTATTTTTACGGCTCTTTTGCCAATGAACGGGATCGTATTATCTAATATTAACTTGTTTTTAAATGCTAATCTACCTTGGTCTAATTCAGCTATTCCATTTTCAAGGCACAATGAAACACAATTTACTGAGGATGGAAGGAAATTATAGAATCTTTTATTTATGGATACTATTATTTCGGGCTTGGTTAATAGTAGATCTTGAAAAGATAGTGTATTGGTTCTCTTGTGAGCAAGGTAATCTAAGCTTTTTTTATGAAATATAATTGGTAAAATTAGCATTGCATTGCTTATTTCAATATTTGATGCTATTGATAACACCTCTTGCAAAGAGAATATGCCTAAAAGCTCATTGTTATATATTTTCATTTATAGACTGACTCCCAGTTTTGAAGCCATCCTATTTTTGGCTTATCTGAAAGGAGCAAGAACGTTCCTGTAGTCATAGACTTAGGTAATTGATTTTTATCCAACACAATATTACAGTTTCCTGTCAATTCAGTATAGACAAAGAAAGCTTTATTAAGATGATCTTCATTTATTTCTGTAAAACGGCTTCGTATATACGTTGCTGAATGACGAGATTGCCATTCATCAAGCGCTTTTTGATATATTAGTCTTTCTTCTTGAGTTGTTAAATCTCCAGAGCTTTGTAATTTTTGAATGAAAGCTTCTGTCTTGGCCATTTCATTTATATATTTTACGATTGAATCGCTATTCAAATCCAAATCTTTGAGTTGTTTGTAAGAGATCTTTGATTCAACGTTAGTAGGGTATGCAGATTCAAAATCGTAGTATTGGTCGAAATTATTTATACAATGTCTTGAAATTTGAATAATCCTATCTATTCCAAAATTATTTCGGAAATCATTATAGCTTATATTTATCTTTCTGTGATTTTTAATTAGATCATATTTACGTTCAAAGAACGTACCCGATATGTAATAAAATACGTCATCTAATTTATCATTTGGGATTGCTAATGTTTTTAGTAATGTTTTAATTTGGAATATAATCCCATCTTCGCTATGTTGAAAACTTATACTATTAAATAACCTGTCAAAAGTATTGCTATCGAGTGAGTTAATAATAGAAATATACTTATAAAGGTCATCTGACTTATTTTTATGATCTTGTTCTATCTTTTTTACTTCATCTTTTATTTTTTCAATGTCTTTAGTGTCGTTAGCTATAAGTTGCACGATACCAGGCTCTAAGGTAAGGCCTTTATTAGTGTAAAAAATAAGGCTAATACTTTTGTCGCCTATGGTCTTAATCGCCTCTGCCCAATTATATAATGTTTTCCATAAGTCTATGTCTTTATTAGTTATATTAGACTTGTTAATTGAATGTTTAACTTGAACCAAAGTTTTATGACCCTCGATGCTCTCAAGATGGAGATCGTCATAAACTTCAATCCCAATGTGTTCTTCTGGTTTAAGCTCTAAGGCATGTTTTAAAGCAACGTAATCTTGATAGGTAAAACCTATTGAATTTTTGTCAGCATTAGTTTTTTCAAAGAAATCCATATGGTAGCCCACTAAGGAAACAAGCAATGAAAGCATAAAAAAACATCAGTATCTTTTTTTCACCATATCAAACACTAAAAACATATGGAAGCATACGTATCAAAGTTTAGTTATATAACCTTATGTTTTTATACTGGTTTTATGTACATGTGCGCTTTAAATTCGATGATAATGTTTTAGCTAAGGGGCATTCGTCAGCATATGGGCTTTCCAGGCTATCCCTATCCTTCTTGCTGATCCCCTGTATCAGTCAAGCAGCGATAGCTTTAGCTCTTTGAGTTTGAACGTAATCACTCCACCATTGCATCAAACTCTGTCGCTCTATCAGATATTCTGCACGATTGTATGCTGCGATAATTTCATCTTTTTTAGAGTGGGCAAGTGCTGCCTCAAGAACTTCAGCTCTGAACTTACCAGACTCCTCTGCCGCTGTTCTTGCAATCGAACGCATACCGTGAGCTACAAGCTCCCCTCCAAACCCCATTCGGATAATAGCTGCGTTGGCTGTTTGTTCATGCATATGATTAAGAGGCGCTTTAATGCTGGGGAAAACCCATTCTCTATGCCCACTTATTGATTTCATTAATTCAAGGATGTGCAAAGCTTCTTTACTCAAAGGAACTTTGTGAGGCTTTTTCATTTTCATAAAATCTGCAGGAATGTTCCAAATGCTGTTGGTTGTATCAATATCAGACCACCTTGCGCGGACGGCTTCACCCGGACGAACCCATGTCAACAATTGCCATTCAATTAGCATACGTGTTTCCAACCGGATTGACGCATTCGTCAAAGATTCCATAAACCTTGGCAATTCGCTTGGGGGAAGGGCAGGCATATTTTGCTTTTTTGGTTTACTGAATCTTTGACCAAGGTTGTCAGCCGGGTTGAACTCAATAAGTTCTTCAGTGGCTGCCCACCGGAAGATTTCATTCAGACGTGAAATGATGCGGCGTAGAGTTTCCAATACGCCTCGTTGCTCAATAGGATCAAGGTGTTGTTTTAAGAGCTTAGGTCGGATCTCATTGATAGGGACATTACCCAGACCAGTAAAGACATTTCTCTCTAAGCTGCGCCAGATGTCTGCTGCATGGTCTTGTGAGATACCTGAGGTCTTTACCTTCTCATCCAACCATTTCCTTGCCACGGCTTGGAGAGTGTGTTCAGTAGCATTCTTTAAGGCATTAGCTTTATCGTTGTTATGAACTTGGGGATCAATGCCATTAGCAAGCAAGGAAAGGTATTCATCTCGTAAGGCTCTGGCTCTTGCCAGTGTAAGGTGAGGATATGTCCCAAGGCTCATTTTGGTTCTTTTTTTACTGACTGGCACTGCATACCTGAAATACCAATTCTTCTTTCCTCCTTTCGAGAGGGGAGCGATTCGTAGTATCAAACCATCTCCGTCAAACAAGTTGATTTCTTTGTCGGCTGGCTTGGTGCTTTTGATTTCAGTGTCAGTGAGCTTCTTAGCGATTTTTGCCATTTTGGGACCCTCGGTTTTTGGACCCTTCTTAGTGGGTCCCATTCAGGGTGCCATAAGTGATAGTTCTCAGCAATTCTCACTGGACGACAATAGACGTAAAAAAGCCCGCAGAGCTTGTGCTGTGCGGGCTTAGTAGACTTCATTGTACTTCAAACAACTAAAAAGTGGTGGAGCTGGCGGGAGTTGAACCCGCGTCCGAAATTCCTACATCCTCGGTACTACATGCTTAGTCAGTCTTTACATTCGCCTGGCACCTGCGGACGGACACGCCACTACCAAACTAGCCTGATTAGTTTTAACGCTTCAACCCCAGGCAGGGCATCCACGCGATCTCTTTTGGGTTTGACCTCTCTTTGATCCCCGTCTTAAGAGCGGAAGCTAGGGAGAGAGGGCTCAGAGCAGGTTATTAAGCTGCTAAAGCGTAGTTTTCGTCGTTTGCGACTATTTTTTGCGGCTTTTTACGAGGCCAACCGCCCCTCGGCATGCACCTTGGGTTTCGCAAATCCCGTCGAATCCAGAATCAGCCCCAATGTGTTACGTTAAGTATAACAGAGTTGTGACACGTGTGACCAGCCCCCGATTTTCCTTATCTTCAAGGATTTACCGCTCATTTCGCGTGATGGAACGATTTGCTTAAATAGCCAGCAACGAAAGCGGTGTTATCAGGGAACGTTTAGCGGCCTGCATTCTTCATGATGCGGGCTTTATCCAGTTGCCACTCACGCTCTTTCAGGTCTGAGCGTTTATCATGCTGTTTCTTACCTTTTGCAACGCCGATTTTCACTTTGCACCAGGCGTTCTTCCAGTACAGTGAAAGTGCGACGACGGTATAACCTTCACGATTGACGCGTCCGTACAGGGAGTCGAGTTCGCGCTGGTTCAGTAGCAGTTTACGGGTGCGAGTGGGGTCACACACGACGTGCGTTGAGGCGACTGCCATTGGCGTAAAGTTTGCGCCGAACAAGTATGCTTCGCCATCCCTGAGAAGGACATAGCTATCGCTAATATTCGCTTTGCCCGCGCGCAGGGATTTAACTTCCCAACCTTGCAGGGCGAGTCCAGCTTCGAACTCTTCTTCAATAAAGTATTCGTGTCGGGCGCGCTTATTCAACGCAATAGTGGCTGAGCCAGGTTTGTGTGCTTTTTTCTTCGTCATAATGCCGCTCAGTATAGGTAATCTGAAATCGAAAAACACCCCATTTCATCCTGCGGGGGATAAGGCGTTATCTTAGCATGAACCTGCGTAGGCCCTGTTGAGGTATAGCGTTTTTTTTACCTGGGGATAAATGGTATTATTTGTTCGATTTATGTTGATGGAAATTGCTATGCCTCAGATTAGCCGGACCGCTTTAGTCCCTTATAGCGCGGAACAGATGTATAAGTTAGTGAATGATGTTCAGTCCTACCCTCAGTTTTTGCCGGGATGTGTCGGCAGCCGTGTGCTGGAATCGACGCCGGGTCAGATGACGGCGGCCGTGGATGTGTCTAAGGCAGGGATCAGCAAAACATTCACGACACGTAACCAGTTGACGAATAACCAGAGCATCCTGATGCATCTGGTCGATGGCCCTTTCAAAAAGTTGATTGGCGGGTGGAAATTTACGCCGCTCAGCCAGGAAGCGTGCCGCATCGAGTTCCACCTCGATTTTGAGTTCACCAACAAGTTAATTGAACTGGCGTTTGGCCGCGTCTTTAAAGAGCTGGCTTCTAATATGGTGCAGGCGTTCACCGTTCGGGCCAAAGAGGTTTACAGTGTCGGCTAAAATTGTCGTCGAAGTGGCGTATGCGCTGCCCGAGAAACAGTATTTACAGCGTGTGACGTTGCAGGAAGGCGCGACGGTTGAAGAGGCGATTCGTGCTTCCGGTTTGCTGGAACTGCGCACCGATATCGATCTCGCTAAAAACAAAGTCGGTATATATAGCCGCCCGACAAAACTTGCCGACGTGGTTCATGACGGCGATCGGGTAGAGATCTATCGACCGCTGATTGCCGATCCGAAAGAGTTGCGCAGACAGCGAGCGGAGAAATCGGCAAATAAATAATCATGGATGCCTGAACGCTTATCAGGCCTGCATTCTTTCGGCAAAGCGGGTTCAGGTTCGTCAATAATTAAAAAAGGTGCCAATGGCACCTTTTTTAACACCAGAAAACAATCTTACTTGTTGTCGGTCAACGCTGGCTTATTGTCGATGTTGGTCAACACGCCGTTGCTGTTAAAGGTCAGCGTTAAGGTTTGTTGCGTTACGCCTTCATGACCCGGTTGCTGACGGAACACATAGAACCATGTGTTAGTGCCAAAAGGATCGGACATCATCGGTGTACCCAAAGCATAAGCAACCTGCTGTTGCGTCATACCGACGCGCACTTTGGCGACATCGTTAGCGGTCAGATAGTTCCCCTGGTTGATGTCAGGGCGGTAAACCACTCGCTCCAGAGTGGAACAGCCTGCGGTCAACATCAGTAGTACTGCTGCGGCAGCAGTCAGCGTTTTACAGCGCATAGTGATTTGATTCCTTTTCGGGCCCGAGCAGTACGCGGCTCATATGTAATATGCCGATGATAATAGACCTTTCACCACTTTAAAACCTTTTGGTGTCGGGTCTTACGGCGATTTTGTTTTGTACTCAGACCTTAAAGGGTCAAAAAAGTTTACGCAGCCAACAGTTCTTTCGCATTTGCGAGGGTATTACGCGTCACTTCGCTGCCGCCAAGTAAACGAGCCAGCTCCTGTAACCGCGAGCGTTTATCCAGCGACTGCATATGCGTTTCGGTCATGGCGCCGTCCGTTTCTTTGCTGACAAAGAAGTGCTGATGACCACAACCGGCAACTTGCGGAAGGTGGGTGACGCACATTACCTGAGTTGACTCACCTAACTGGCGCAGCAGTTTGCCGACAACGGCCGCAGTAGGGCCGCTGATACCGACATCGACTTCATCGAAAATGAGCGCCGGGGTTTCCATTTTACGGGCAGTGATGACCTGGATTGCCAGCGCGATACGGGACAGTTCGCCCCCGGAAGCGACCTTTGCGATTGGCTGCAATGGCTGACCCGGGTTTGTGGTGACTTTAAACTCTACGCGGTCGGCACCGTCGCTGCTCAGATGATGCTCATCAAATTTTACATCAATAGTGAACCGGCCATGTGGCATCGACAGCGCATGCATGCTTTCGGTGATCAACTGCCCCAGTTCCTGCGCGTCATGCTGACGCTGAGTATGCAGCGCTTTTGCCGTTTCCAGCGCCTGCTGGCGATGTTTGTTCACCGCCAGCGTCAGGGTTTCCAGTGAGTCGGCCTGATCGTCAAGCTGCTGCTGTTCTTCGAGCAGTGACTGATAAAACTGCGGCAGCGCTTCCGGGCTGACGTGATGTTTACGCGCCAGTGAAATCTGCTTAGAAATGCGCTGCTCAAGTTCGAACAGGCGATTGGGGTCTAAATCCAGACGGTCGCAATAGTGACGCAGTTCGTCGCTGGCCTCAGTTATCTGGATTGTGGCCTCCTCCAGCATATCCAGAATGCCAGACAGTTTGCTGTCCATGCCCGTCAGTTCGGTGACTAACTGTTTTGCCGTGTACAGCTGGCTTTGCAGATTGACGTCTTCGCCATCAGCAAGCAACGTCAGCGCATTCTGGCTGGTCGTCAGCAACCGGCCGCTGTTTGCCAGTCGTTTATATTCTTCATCAATTTGCTCAAACTCACCGGGCTGCGGGTTAAATTCGTTCAGTTCTTTCAACTGATATTGCAGCAGCTCCATACGTGCGGCGCGTTCCTGGCTTTGCTGTTGATGATGCGCCAGATCGCGGCAGCTTTGATGCCACAGTTGATAGCGTGAGGACATTTCCTGAATCAGAAGCGCTTCGTTGGCGTAGCCGTCGAGCAGGGATTTTTGATGTTCAGACTTGGTCAGTAGCTGATGCGCATGCTGGCCGTGAATTTGAATGAGCAACTGGCCCAGTTCCCGTAACTGGGAGAGAGGCACGGCGGTGCCGTTGATGAAGCCGCGGGAGCGACCGTCGCTGCTAATGACGCGGCGAAGTAAGCACTCACGCCCTTCTTCCAGTTGGTTTTCTTCCAGCCAGCGCATCGCTGCTGGCGTATCTTTCAGTGAGAAGCGGGCGCACAGGTCTGCGCGGGTTGCTCCCACCCGCACCATGTCGGCGTCTGCACGGCCACCCAGACACAAGCCGAGCGCATCAATCGCAATAGACTTACCCGCGCCGGTTTCACCGGTAATGACGGTCATTCCGCTCTGGAAATCGATCTCAAGTTCACGAACGATAGCAAAATTGCTGATGGTCAGTTGTGCCAACATAGCTGTTTTCCTGTATGAAAAACCATAACTGTAATTACATACAGTATAAACTGGTTTTTTATACAGTAAAGAGGGCGGCGTTAAATTAGAATAATTTTTTTGACCAGCCTAATTTTGTGCTTAATGTGTTGAAATAACTGTAATCTTTAGGGTGTATCAGGTTCAGATGGTAGTCACAGCGGCGGATCAATACATCTTCGCCTTCCTGTATGGGCAGGGCAATCTGACTGTCGCAACTGATTTCGAGGTCGCTACGGCGGTGTGAGAAACGCAAACGAATCGTGCTGCTGCCGTTAATGACCAACGGGCGTGCGGATAGGGTGTGCGGGAACATCGGCACCAGCGTGATGGCGTCCAGCGACGGCGTCAGAATGGGGCCGCCCGCCGAGAGTGAATAGGCGGTGGAACCGGTCGGCGTGGAGATGATCAGACCATCGGAACGCTGAGAAAAGGCGAAGGTTTCGTCGATATACACTTCAAATTCAATCATGTGCGCCACTTTTCCCGGGTGCAGCACGACTTCATTGATGGCGGTACTGATGCGTTTCTGGCAGTTTTGCTGGCAGACCTGAGCTTCCAGTAAAAAGCGTTTCTCGGCGATATAATGGCCTTCCAGTACGTCCGCGAGTTGTTGCAGGGCGTTGTCCGGGTCAAGGTCGGTCAGGAAGCCGAGATTGCCACGGTTAATGCCGATCACTTTGATGTCATAGCGCGCCAGCGTGCGCGCCGCGCCGAGCATATTGCCATCCCCGCCGACAACGACGGCGAGATCCGCCAGTTGACCAATTTCCGCCAGCGTGCCGGTTTTTACATTTTTCAGCTGTAATTCGTGGGCGATCTGTTGCTCCACGATGACCTCGTAACCTTTTGTGCATAGCCAGCGGTAGAGCATTTCATGTGTCGTCAGTGCAGTGGGGTGACGTGGATGTCCCACAATGCCAATACACTTGAAATGATTGTTCATTTTCTCGAGGTCCTTGTAGCGAAGATTGATGACAATGTGAGTGCTTCCCTTGAAACCCTGAATCTGATCCCCATAATAAGCGAAGTTAGCGAGATGAATGCGAAAAAAAACGCGGAGAAATTCATGAGTAGTAAAGAACAGAAAACGCCTGAGGGGCAAGCCCCGGAAGAAATTATCATGGATCAGCACGAAGAAGTTGAGGCGGTTGAATCAGACGCTTCTGCTGAGCAGGTGGATCCGCGCGATGAAAAAATTGCGAATCTGGAAGCGCAGCTTGCTGAAGCCCAGAATCGCGAACGTGACAGCGTGTTACGTATCAAAGCGGAAATGGAAAACCTGCGCCGTCGTACCGAGCTGGACGTAGAAAAGGCGCATAAGTTCGCGCTGGAAAAATTCGTCAATGAGCTGTTGCCGGTTATCGATAGCCTGGATCGTGCGCTGGAAGTGGCGGATAAAGCGAATCCAGATATGGCGTCAATGGTCGAAGGCATTGAGCTGACGCTGAAATCCATGCTGGATGTCGTGCGTAAGTTCGGCGTAGAGGTGATTGCTGACACCAACGTACCGCTGGATCCGAACGTGCATCAGGCGATTGCGATGGTGGAGTCTGAGGATGTTACCCCGGGTAACGTGCTGGGCATTATGCAGAAAGGCTATACGCTGAACGGTCGTACTATTCGCGCGGCGATGGTAACTGTGGCGAAGGCGAAAGCGTAATTTGCCATCCGTAGTGCCGGGTGGCGGCATTCGCCGTACCCGGCCTACAGCATTACTCTGAGATACTCTCCCGCAACGGTTTCACCGGCAAGACTTTAACCTGCTTAATCATATTGTCCTGGACGTCGAGAATATCGATATCGTACTGGCCAATGCGCACGCGCGTTCCGGCGATGGGGATCTCTTCCAGCGCTTCCAGAATCACGCCGTTTACCGTCCGCGCATCGTCTTCCGGCAGGTGCCAGTTAAAGGCTTTGTTGATTTCCCGCACGTTGGCGCTGCCGTCGATAATCACTGAACCGTCATTCTGCGGCGTGACCTCTTCCGCCAGCGTTGGCGACATTGAGGTAGTGAAGTCGCCGACAATTTCTTCCAGAATATCTTCGACCGTCACCAGTCCCTGAATATCCCCGTATTCGTTGACCACCAGCCCGACTTTCTTTTTATTACGCTGAAATTTTACCAGCTGCGTGCTGAGCGGCGTGCCTTCCGGGATGAAGTAGATCTCATCGGCGGCGCGCAGCATGGTCTCTTTAGTGAACTCTTTTTTCTCGGACATTAACCGCCAGGCCTCGCGTACGCGCAGCATGCTGATGGCGTCATCCAGCGAGTCGCGGTAAAGCACAATGCGCCCGTGCGGCGAGTGAGAAAGCTGGCGGACGATCGATTTCCAGTCGTCATTGATATCAATGCCGATAATTTCGTTGCGCGGCACCATGATGTCATCCACGCTAACCTTTTCCAGATCCAGCACTGAGAGCAGCATGTCCTGGTTGCGGCGGGAGATTTGCGAGCGGGATTCATTCACGAGCGTGCGCAGTTCGTCTTTACTCAGAGAGCCGCTGATGACGATATCCGTTTTAATGCCCATCATGCGCATCAGCAGCCGGGTAATGGTGTTAAGCAACCAGACCAGCGGCATCATCAGCACCTGCAAAGGCGCCAGCAGAAAACTGCTGGGGTAGGCCACTTTTTCCGGGTACAGCGCGGCGATGGTTTTCGGCAGCACTTCCGCAAATACGAGGACGACAAACGTCAGTACGCCGGTGGCAATTGCCACGCCCGCATCGCCGTACAGGCGCATACCGACGATGGTGCCGATGGCTGAGGCGAGAATATTGACCAGGTTATTACCAATCAGAACCAGGCTTATCAGTCGGTCCGGCTTGCGCAGTAGTTTTTCCACGCGCTTTGCCGGACGGTTGCCCTGTTTTGCCAGGTGGCGAAGACGATAGCGGTTCAGCGTCATCATGCCGGTTTCGGAACCGGAAAAATAGGCTGAAATAACCACCATGATGATCAGTGTGACGATCAGCGTGGTAGTGGAGATATGTTCCAGGGGGTGCTCCTTTAAGACTTAGCTTACAAACTGCTGCAATACGCGGCTGCCGAAATAGGCCAGCGTCAGAATGCCTGCGCCCGCGACGTTAAACCATACGACCCGACGTCCGCGCCAGCCTTCGTGGTAATGTCCCCACAACAGAACAATATAGACAAACCATGCCACGATAGAGAGAACGGCTTTGTCGATATTTTCCATGCTGAACAGGTTATGCATGTAAAACAGGCCAGTACACAGCGTGAGCGTCAGCAGCACCACGCCAATCTGCGTGATGTGAAACATTTTGCGCTCAATGCTCATCAGCGGGGGCATTTCATTATTGAACGCCAGCTTTTTGTTTTTGAGCTGATAGTCGATCCATGCCAGCTGCAACGCATACAGCGCGGCAATGATCAATGTGGCGTAAGCGAACAGCGACAGGCCGATGTGTATCATCATACCTGGCGTGGCTTCGAGGTGGGTGATGTACTCGTTCGGCATGAACGTGGCGAAGGCCAGGTTAATTAACGCAAAGGCGTAGACAACAGGCAGCAGCAGCCAGCCGCGATTGCGTGAAGCGACAATTGTCATGACGGTACAAATCATCAGGCTGACCAGCGAACCGACGTTCAGCAGGCTCAGGTTTTGACCGCTTTCGCCGCCGGGCAGGATTCGGGCTTCCAGCGCAAAAGCATGGCACACCAGCGCGATGACCGCAGAAAGGATAGCCATACGCCGCCAGCCGCTGTTTTTTTGCAGCAAAGCAGGAACGATCAGCGCGAGGCTGATGGAATAGGCGACAAGAGCGAGTAAAGCAAAAACGGGCATAGGAGTGTCGACAGTTGGCCAGTGAGAGAGAAGCAGTATAGCGTTACGTGACCGCTGCTCCAACCGTTGCATAACAACAAAGGCGGCTTCATGTTATACTGCGACAAAATTCTGTATATGTGTCGCGCTAGCGACCAACCGTTTCCACCCCAGGCGAGAGACAATGTTTGATAATTTAACCGATCGTTTGTCGCGCACGCTGCGCAATATCAGTGGCCGTGGACGCCTTACTGAAGACAACGTTAAAGAGACGCTGCGCGAAGTGCGCATGGCGCTGCTGGAGGCTGACGTTGCGCTTCCTGTAGTGCGAGAGTTTATCAATCGCGTAAAAGAGAAAGCGGTTGGTCATGAAGTTAACAAGAGCCTGACGCCGGGGCAGGAGTTCGTCAAGATTGTGCGCAACGAACTGGTTGCGGCGATGGGCGAAGAGAACCAGACCCTGAATCTGGCCGCGCAGCCGCCAGCCGTCGTGCTGATGGCGGGCTTGCAGGGCGCCGGTAAAACCACCAGCGTCGGTAAGCTGGGTAAATTTCTGCGCGAGAAGCACAAGAAGAAAGTGCTGGTCGTCTCTGCCGACGTTTATCGCCCGGCGGCGATCAAACAGCTGGAAACCCTGGCGCAGCAGGTTGACGTCGATTTCTTCCCGTCTGACGTCGGTCAGAAGCCGGTTGATATCGTCAATGCCGCGCTGAAAGAAGCGAAACTCAAATTCTACGACGTGCTGCTGGTGGATACCGCCGGTCGCCTGCACGTCGATGAAGCGATGATGGACGAAATCAAACAGGTCCACGCTTCTATTAATCCGGTAGAGACCCTGTTTGTCGTCGATGCGATGACCGGTCAGGATGCCGCGAATACCGCGAAAGCGTTTAACGAAGCGCTGCCGTTGACCGGCGTGGTGCTGACGAAAGTCGACGGTGACGCCCGTGGCGGTGCCGCGCTCTCTATTCGTCATATCACCGGCAAGCCGATTAAATTCCTCGGCGTTGGCGAGAAAACCGAAGCGCTGGAGCCGTTCCACCCGGATCGTATCGCGTCCCGTATTCTCGGCATGGGCGACGTGCTGTCGCTGATCGAAGATATTGAAAGCAAAGTTGACCGCGCGCAGGCTGAGAAATTAGCCAGCAAACTGAAAAAAGGCGACGGCTTTGATCTGAACGATTTCCTCGAACAGCTCAACCAGATGAAAAACATGGGCGGTATGGCGAGCCTGATGGGCAAGCTGCCGGGCATGGGCCAGATTCCTGACAACGTGAAATCGCAGATGGATGACAAGGTGCTGGTGCGGATGGAGGCGATCATCAACTCGATGACGCTGAAAGAGCGCGCGAAGCCAGAAATCATCAAAGGTTCCCGTAAACGCCGTATCGCAGCCGGTTGTGGCATGCAGGTACAGGACGTTAACCGTCTTCTGAAACAGTTCGACGACATGCAGCGCATGATGAAGAAAATGAAGAAAGGCGGGATGGCGAAGATGATGCGTGGCATGAAGGGTATGATGCCGCCAGGCTTCCCTGGTAGATAAATATATCGGGCTACCTTATTTGCCATTTTGACGTCGGGGTGTGCTCGAAATGCTCACGTACTGCATGTACGCTCCGCTTTCTGTGCGCACGCCGACGCCAAACTGGCTGCAACGGTAACGCCCTGGTATAAAGCCTCATCACATGTTGATTGCAATTTTCCCAGAAATCAGTAAAATTTTCGGGCTTTTAATATGACACCCGGGCTCCGTTCCTCGATGGGGCCTGGGTGTTTTATTCACACAAGAGGATGTTATGGTTACTATTCGTTTAGCTCGTCACGGCGCTAAAAAGCGTCCGTTCTACCAGGTTGTTGTTACCGACAGCCGTAATGCACGCAACGGTCGCTTCATTGAGCGCGTTGGCTTCTTCAACCCGATCGCCAGCGAAAAAGAAGAAGGCACCCGCCTGGATCTGGATCGCATCGCTCACTGGGTTGGCCAGGGCGCGACTATTTCTGATCGCGTTGCAGCGCTGATCAAAGCAGCAAACAAAGCAGCTTAATCTGTCACGGTGGTCATGATGAGCAAGCAACTCACTGCGCAAGCGCCCGTTGAACCCATCGTTTTGGGGAAAATGGGGTCGTCTTACGGTATTCGTGGGTGGCTCAGAGTGTTTTCTTCCACCGAAGACGCCGAAAGCATTTTTGACTATCAGCCCTGGTTTATCCAGAAGGCGGGTCAGTGGCAGCAAGTACAGCTGGAAAGCTGGAAGCACCACAATCAGGATCTGATCATCAAGCTGAAAGGCGTTGACGATCGTGATTCGGCGAATCTACTGACTAATTGCGAAATTGTCGTGGATTCCTCGCAGTTGCCTGCGCTGGAAGATGGTTCCTACTACTGGAAAGACCTTATGGGCTGTCAGGTAGTGACCACTGAAGGCTACGATCTCGGTAAAGTCGTCGATATGATGGAAACCGGTTCGAATGACGTCATCGTCATCAAGGCAAACCTGAAAGATGCGTTTGGTATCAAGGAACGTCTTGTGCCGTTCCTCGATGGGCAGGTTATCAAGAAAGTCGATCTCGCTACTCGTACTATCGAAGTAGATTGGGATCCTGGTTTTTAAACCACCGGATAAACGGTAAAAGTCGGCGTTATGGGGATTGGCTTGTGTTTATAGGTATCGTTAGCCTGTTTCCTGAAATGTTCCGCGCAATTACCGATTACGGGGTAACTGGCCGGGCAGTAAAAAATGGCCTGCTGAGCATCCAGAGCTGGAGTCCTCGTGACTTCACGCATGACCGGCACCGTACCGTGGACGATCGTCCTTACGGCGGCGGACCGGGGATGTTAATGATGGTGCAACCCTTGCGGGACGCCATTCATGCAGCAAAAAGCGCGGCGGGTGAAGGCGCTAAGGTGATCTATCTGTCACCTCAGGGACGCAAGCTTGATCAAGCGGGCGTCAGCGAACTGGCAACGAATCAGAAACTGATTCTGGTGTGCGGTCGCTACGAAGGAATAGATGAGCGCGTGATTCAAACCGAAATTGACGAAGAATGGTCAATCGGCGATTACGTACTCAGTGGGGGTGAGTTACCAGCAATGACGCTGATTGACTCCGTTTCCCGGTTCATTCCAGGGGTTCTGGGTCATGAGGCTTCGGCAATCGAAGATTCCTTTGCCGACGGATTACTGGACTGTCCACACTATACTCGACCTGAAGTGTTGGAAGGGATGGAAGTACCGGCAGTATTGCTGTCAGGAAACCATGCTGAGATACGTCGCTGGCGTTTGAAACAGTCGCTGGGCCGAACCTGGCTTAGAAGACCTGAACTTCTGGAAAACCTGGCTCTGACTGAAGAGCAAGCAAGGTTGCTGGCGGAGTTCAAAACGGAACACGCACAACAGCAACATAAACATGATGGGCTGGTCTGAGACCCCCAAATATCAGTTTACCCAGGATAAGAGATTAAATTATGAGCAACATTATTAAGCAACTTGAACAAGAGCAGATGAAGCAGGACGTACCTTCCTTCCGTCCGGGTGATACCGTGGAAGTGAAAGTATGGGTTGTTGAAGGTTCCAAAAAACGTCTGCAGGCATTCGAGGGCGTGGTTATCGCTATTCGTAACCGCGGTCTGCACTCTGCATTCACTGTTCGTAAAATTTCCAACGGCGAAGGCGTTGAGCGTGTCTTCCAGACTCACTCTCCGGTAGTTGACAGCATTGCTGTTAAACGTCGTGGTGCCGTTCGTAAAGCTAAACTGTACTACCTGCGTGAGCGTACTGGTAAGGCTGCTCGTATTAAAGAGCGTCTTAACTAAGATATCGCTCAGGCGACATCCTGTAAGAAAGGGCTGGCCAGTTGGCTGGCCCTTTTTTTATCTTCGTGAAGCTCACAACGTTAACCATTAGTTCATAAATCATTTACAATGCCCGTTCGTTACGGGAGGGGCAGTGGTTATCGGTACATTTCGTCAGCCTGCGTATCAACGCAACGCGACATGGCTCGCGATGTTTGCGATCCTGCTGATCGTGGTGGCGCCGCTTATCTCCGTCTCGTTGCAAAAAGATCCCATGAGCGCCATGCCTGGTATGCATCATGACATGAGCATGATGGCTGAACATGTTGGACATCATGGGCAGTCTTCATCAATGCCGATGCCTGTCGATCACGGTGAAGCGTGCGGGTATTGCGTCCTCCTGACCCATGTTCCTGGCCTGATGCTGGCGCTGGTCATCCTGTTGTCCGGGATGCTGCTCAGACAAAAGCTGACGCCGCCACGCCCGGTTGTTAAACACTGGCATTTCTTCCCCTGGCTTTATCCCGATACGCGCGCACCGCCGCGCAGGTCTGCTGTTTCCTGAATCTAACAATACGTTTGTGCGCATAAGCGTCACGACACATGTGTGCTTTCTCTGAGGAAAAGTATGACAACCTGCACTCCGCGCGCGGCATGGATAACCCTGTTGCGACGTTTTCATTTCTACACAGGTCTGTTTGTCGGGCCATTTATCTTTGTGGCGGCCTTAACCGGTACGCTCTACGTTGCGACGCCGCAACTGGAAGAGGCGCTCTATGCACCGGCGCTACAGGGCACAGAGCAAGGAGAGCGGCAACCGCTGGCGGCGCAAATCGCCGTTGCCCAACAGGTGACGGGAGGGCATTTACGACTGCATGCCGTTCGTCCCGCTCTTGAAGAGGGCGCAACGACGCGGGTGATGTTTGCCGACCCCGGACTTGCCGCTTCCGAGAACCGGGCGATTTTCATCGATCCAGTGACGCTGGCGGTGAAAGGCGATATGACGGTCTATGGCACCAGTGGCATTTTGCCCTTGCGTCAGTGGATTGATTATGCTCACCGCTCTTTGCTATTGGGGGATATCGGGCGAATTTACAGCGAGCTGGCGGCCTCCTGGATGTGGGTTGCGGCGACTGGCGGCATTATGCTCTGGTATTTCACCCGACCAAAACGTCGGCTGAATAATCGGGTGCAAAATAACCGGCGTTTACACGTAATGCTGGGGTGGTTACTGCTGGCGGGGATGCTGCTGTTCTCGGCAACCGGTTTAACCTGGTCCCAGTGGGCCGGAGGCAACGTGGATAAAATGCGTGCGGCTTTTGGTTGGCTGACGCCGCAGGTGAATACGCAGCTTTATGGCGACGAACACCCTGCTGATGAACATGCCGATCATCATGCCGGGCAGGAAATGCCGGTTATGCATATGGATGTCAGCCAGTTTGATGCGGTTCTGCATACGGCGCAGGCGGCGGGAATTGATGCTAAAAAGCTGGAGATTCGTCCGGCCAAAGATGCGCAACATGGCTGGACGGTAACTGAAATTGATCGCCGCTGGCCGACACAGGTTGATGCGGTATCAGTAGACGCCGCAACCCTGCATGTTATCGACCGGACGCATTTTGCTGACTTTCCGCTTATGGCAAAGCTGACGCGCTGGGGCGTCGATTTCCATATGGGCATACTGTTTGGTCTGCCAAAT
The DNA here is from genome assembly GCF_030333295.1 of Citrobacter sp. CK198. Lineage (NCBI taxonomy): Bacteria > Pseudomonadati > Pseudomonadota > Gammaproteobacteria > Enterobacterales > Enterobacteriaceae > Citrobacter > Citrobacter sp. CK198. Next base: position 361,145 of record NZ_JAOWGE010000036.1, read on the forward strand.
CAGTTACTGCTGATCGCCTTCGGCATCGGGCTTTGCCTGATGATTATTATTGGCTACCGTCTGTGGTGGATTCGCCGACCGGCCAGGTCAGGCGTCAACCCGGCACAAACGCTGATGCAGTGTTGGCTTACGTTAGGTTGGCCGGGAAGGGGCGGGGTTCTGGTGCTGGCTGCCGCCCTGGGGATGGCGATGCCGGTGCTGGGAGGCAGTCTGCTGGTATTTATCGTTATCGACTGGCTGCGCTGGTTCAGTACGTCTCGCGCCGCCCTTACGCAGCCAGTTGACTAACATTACGGCGTGCTGATGACGACGGCAACGCGGCGGTTTTCAGCACGACCTTTCGCGCTCTGATTGCTGGCGACCGGGTGTTTTTTACCTAAACCCTGCGTCGTCAGATTGCTACGAGGGATGTTGGCGCCTTCGGCCCAGGCGTCAGCAACCACATTGGCGCGCTTGAGCGACAATGCCTCGTTATAACTGTCTTCGCCGTAGTTGTCAGTATGGCCATCCATACGGGCATGTTTCAGCCCGGTGGCTGCCAGCCTGGAGGCCATCTCACGGATTTGCTGCTGGCTTTCCGGGCGTAACTTATAGTCGTTTTTATCAAATAAAATGTTGTCAGACAGCCCCAGAGACCAGTCGCCTGCTGATTCAGTAAACCCATAGGATTTCATTGCCGCAACTTGTTCGGGCGTAAATTTCCCCTGCGGCGTCTGGCAACCCGCCAGAATCAACGCTATCAGAATGATCGGGGAGAAAAGTCGCTTTAGCATATATCTATTCCTGTTATTTAATTGAACGTTCAGAACGCTGATGTTTGGCCTGATACATATTACGATCGGCCAACTCTTGTAATTTTTCTGCGGAAGCATGTTCCCACGTCAGCGCGAAACCAATACTCAGCGTCATACTCGCCAGATGCCCGTTATGCAGATCAAAGGGGCGATTAAATTCTTGCGATAATGCCGAACAAATGCGTTTAACTTCGTACTCCGAATGCACGTTGTAGAGCACCATGGCGAATTCATCTCCGCCAAGTCGATATGGCTGGTGGTGATTGCCGCCAAACTCCGCCAGTCGCCGGGCGACCTCGATCAAAACGCGATCTCCTGCGGCATGCCCCCATGTATCGTTAATGAATTTGAAGTTATCGCCGTCCAGAAATAGCAGCGCCGAACAGCTACGGGCGGAGCTGTCATTCATCAACTCAGTTATGCTGTTACGAAAGGCGGCACGATTAGCAAGACCAGTAAGGGGGTCGTGCAGCGCGGTACGCAAAAGCTGGGCGTTTTTAGCCTGTAGCCGCAGTTGCCACTCTTCCATCTCATCCAGCAGGCTGTTGAAATCCTGGGCAAAAAGATGGAACTCTTCAATGCGTTCCTCAGAAACGCGACGTGAAAAGTTACGGTTCGTGCGTACATCATGTACCACATCGGTGATGTTTTGCAGCGCGTCCACCACGCCATTATGCAAATAACGCGTGAGCATTAACGCAATGCCGGATGCGAGCAAAATACACCCGGTAAGAACCGCCAGCGAGAGCCAGATAAAATGACCAATCAAGCTGTCGCGCGCGGTCAGGCAGACCTCGCCGATAATTTTGCCATTGTGCCAGACGGGCTGAGTCACCGGCAGCGGGAAAAGCCACTGGCTGATCAGGCCATTGAGCTTATCGTCCGACGCTTGTGCGTCATAATACCAGGAGGCGATCACCTTCTGGTTTTTATCGCGAACCTCTGCGGCCGAGAACTGCCCCTGGCGCCCCAGCGCGGCCAGCGTTTCTGTCGCGGCGACGCCATCGGAAAACACCAATGCGGCCTCAAGACTATGGGTCATTGTCGCGGCAGTCAGATCCAGATTTTTTTGCGCATATTGTTTCAGCGTCAGGACAGAGGCGACGCAAAGCAGCAGCCAGATCAGCAACATGGTGACCAGTACGCTGATCATGTTGATCCGGCGTAATGTACGCTTAAAGGTCGGGCGCGTTGTAGGGAAAAAATCCTTATCCATGCTTTTGATTCCGTGCAAGCATCAATACGTCGGGGTTCACTCTTACGCCACTGCGTGACAGGGAATCCAGATTTACGGAAAATCTGACTTCATCATTGTTTATGATCAGACAAAATGCGCTGCCAATAATGCATTCAGTATTTTGTTCGGCAATTAATAACAATGCCTTAGACGGATATTTATTCGTTAATTCTACCTGATACGCCGGAGATTCACTGCCGAAATAAAAGCCATCGCAACGGGCTGCCAGAGCTTCCTGCTCCGTGCGGATGATGACGGGCAGATAAGGTAATGACCTGGCGCTGTTGTCGTTCAGCACATCGGCAAAACGAGACGAGGCGAAAATACATAGCCGTGGAGGGCCAGATAATGCAGGCCAGCGTGTATAGCTGACGATACCGGAAACGATTGAGCGTACAGATTTCGCTTCTTCTGTGATGCCCTGAGCATACAGTGGTAATCCTGCCAGTAATAGCGTTAGCAGGAGTATGAGTCGGTGAGAAAAGCTCATAAACAGGTGCCCACCAGCGTCAGTCAAAAAGCATCAAAATACATCCGTGATTGTTTGCAGCAAAATAACATTATTTTGCCTGTCAGTCATTACACCATGCCGATTAATGGTATTTCCTTAAGTCAAATCCCATACTTATTTATTGGTAAGGTCTTAATTAATTTAGCCGCATTGAGCGAACACCTTCGTCTGCGCCTTTTTGCCAGGCATCATGTAATTGACTGGCGTTTTCAACCGTGTCGCAACTGGCGGGAAATGTTTTCCCGGCCAGTCCTCTGGCGTGGACAAAGTTTAACTGGCAGGTTTTTCGCTGGCCTTCGGCGTAGCCCTTAAGATATTGCGTTCGCTCCACGTCAGGATCGTTCCAGGCGTCAGCCAGTGTTTCGTTATCTTTGACGGCAACGCCTGAAATCGCATCTTCGATACCGGCGCTATACCAGTCGGTCGCGGTCCAGGTGGGGGCATGCGTGTAAGGATCGATCTGACATCCGCTGATGAATAAAACAAATAAGGCGCCTGCGAAACGCTTCATTGCCTGTTCTCCTGTGTTTTTCAAAGCATAGTGGATTCGCAAATATAATGATGTAAATTTTTATGTACGATTTGAATGGCGTTAATTGCGAGATAAATGGTTTGTGTAAAGTAAAATTTACGGAATGTGGATTGAAATCTTTACCTATTATGTTATCGTTACGCCATCCTCTGTGAGGATCATTTATCGCAAACGAGCTAAACAGGATCGCCATCATGCAAAAAGACGCGCTGAACAACGTACACATTACCGACGAACAGGTTCTGATGACCCCGGAGCAACTCAAAGCGGCGTTCCCGCTGAGTTTGTCGCAAGAGGCGCAAATCGCCCAGTCACGTAAAACGATTTCTGACATCATCGCCGGTCGCGATCCGCGCCTGCTGGTGGTGTGCGGCCCTTGTTCTATCCACGATCCTGAAACCGCTCTGGAATACGCTCGTCGATTTAAAACTCTTGCCGCAGAGGTCAGCGATAGCCTCTACCTGGTAATGCGCGTCTATTTTGAAAAGCCCCGTACCACTGTCGGCTGGAAAGGGTTGATTAACGATCCTCATATGGATGGCTCGTTTGATGTGGAAACCGGCCTGAAGATTGCGCGTCAACTTCTGGTGGAACTGGTGAACATGGGCTTGCCGCTGGCGACGGAAGCGTTAGATCCAAACAGCCCGCAATACCTGGGCGATCTGTTTAGCTGGTCGGCAATCGGCGCGCGTACGACCGAATCCCAAACCCACCGTGAAATGGCCTCTGGCCTTTCCATGCCCGTTGGCTTTAAAAACGGGACGGATGGCAGCCTGGCGACGGCGATTAACGCCATGCGTGCCGCTGCTCAGTCACACCGTTTTGTCGGTATCAACCAGGCGGGGCAGGTCGCTCTGCTGCAAACGCAGGGCAACCCGGATGGCCATGTCATTCTGCGCGGTGGGAAAGCGCCAAACTACAGCCCGGCAGATGTCGCGCAGTGTGAAAAAGAGATGGAACAGGCAGGACTCCGCCCGTCTCTGATGGTAGATTGCAGCCATGGTAACTCGAATAAAGATTACCGTCGCCAGCCTGCCGTGGCAGAGTCTGTGGTCGCGCAGATCAAAGACGGCAACCGTTCCATTATTGGCTTGATGATTGAAAGTAATATTCACGAAGGCAACCAGTCCTCCGAGCAACCGCGCAGTGAAATGAAATACGGCGTGTCTGTTACGGATGCGTGTATCAGCTGGGAAGCCACGGATGCACTGCTGCGTGAAATTCATCAGGACCTGAACGGCCAACTGGTGGCGCGTGTAGCATAAGAGGTTGGTTATGGTTGCTGAGTTGACCGCGTTACGCGATCAAATAGATGAAGTGGATAAGGCGCTGCTGGATTTACTGGCTAAGCGCCTGGAGCTGGTGGCCGAAGTCGGTGAAGTGAAAAGCCGCTTTGGGCTGCCGATTTACGTGCCTGAGCGTGAGGCGTCTATGCTGGCTTCACGCCGTGCGGAGGCGGAAGCGCTTGGCGTTCCTCCCGATCTGATTGAAGACGTCTTGCGTCGGGTGATGCGTGAGTCTTACTCCAGTGAGAATGACAAAGGGTTTAAGATGCTTTGTCCTTCTCTGCGCCCGGTGGTTATCGTCGGCGGCGGCGGTCAGATGGGTCGTTTGTTTGAAAAAATGCTCACGCTGTCGGGATATCAGGTACGCATACTTGAGCAACAGGACTGGGGACGGGCGCAGGAGATCGTGGCCGATGCCGGGATGGTGATCGTAAGTGTGCCGATTCATATCACGGAGCAGGTGATCGCGAAATTACCGCGTTTGCCTGCGGACTGTATTCTGGTCGATCTTGCATCGGTTAAAAACGGACCGCTACAGGCGATGATGGCGGCGCACGATGGCCCGGTACTGGGCTTACACCCGATGTTTGGCCCGGACAGCGGCAGTCTGGCAAAGCAGGTAGTTGTCTGGTGCGATGGCCGTCAGCCGGAGGCGTACCAGTGGTTCCTTGAGCAAATTCAGGTGTGGGGCGCACGGCTGCATCGGATTAGCGCCGTTGAGCACGATCAGAATATGGCGTTTATTCAGGCGCTGCGTCACTTTGCGACGTTCGCTTACGGTTTGCACCTGGCGGAAGAGAATGTCCAGCTGGAACAACTGCTGGCGCTGTCGTCACCGATTTACCGTCTCGAACTGGCGATGGTTGGGCGACTGTTTGCGCAGGACCCGCAGCTGTATGCCGATATTATTATGTCGTCGGAAAATAACCTGGCGCTGATCAAACGCTACTATAAACGTTTTGGCGACGCGATTGGTTTGCTGGAGCAGGGCGACAAGCAGGCCTTTATCGACAGTTTCCGCAAGGTTGAGCATTGGTTTGGTGATTACGCCAAACGCTTCCAGAACGAAAGTCGCACGCTGTTACGCCAGGCGAACGATAGCCGACAATAAGTGAGATGCCTGATGGCGACGCTGGTGCGTCTTATCCGGCCTACAAAATTGCATGAATCGTAGGCCGGATAAGCGTAGCGCCATCCGGCATTATCAAACAGTTAGTTCGGATCGACAGGCACAACGTTCTCGCTGGGGTAGCAGCCCAGTACCTTCATTGAGCGGGTAATTTCCCCCAACTCTTTCAGCGCTTTTTTCATCTCCGGTGATTCCAGGTTGGCCTGGATATCGAGATAAAACATCTCTTCCCACGGGTTGCCGTGAATCGGACGGGACTCCAGTTTGGTCATGATCAGGTTGTGATTGCGCAGCACCAGCAGCGCCTCAACCAGCGCACCTGCCTGTTGACCCGTGGCGATCAGCAGCGTGGTTTTCGCCGGGACCTGGTCGGAAACATTGACGGCTTTGCGCGCCAGCACCACGAAACGGGTAATATTCTGCGTCTGGTTGGCTTCGATTCTTTCCAGCACCTGTAGCCCATGCAGCACGCCACCGGCTTCGCTACCCAGCGCCGCCACGCGTGGAGAGTTCGCCTGCGCCACTTTTTCCATCGCCGCAGAGGTGCTTTCAGTGTACTCAATCTTCCAGTGCGGATAGCGGTTAAGGAATTTACTGCACTGCTGGAACGGCTGCGGGTGGCTGTAGACCGTCTCAATGGTGTTTAAATCGGTCGTCCCTGAAACCAGCACGCAGTGGTCGATGATAATGGTCATCTCGCCCACGATAGAGAGGCTGGTGTGCTGCAACAGATCGTAGACGTCGTTGATCGCGCCTGAACTGGTGTTCTCAATCGGCACGACGGCGTAGTCCGCTTGCCCGGTTTCGACCTGATTAAAGATATCAGCGAATTTTGCGCAGCCGCTTTCAATAAACTGTTCAAAATGGCGGGCGGCATACTGGCGCGCAGCGAGGTGCGAGTACGACCCTTTTGGTCCAAGAAAGGCAATACGCGCTGAATGCGGGTTAATTTTGTTCAGATGTTGCTGCAACAGCGCCTGCTGGGTAAGGACAGAATCTTCAATGATGAGCTGGAACAGGCGAGTAATATAGTGCGCGTCCAGATGATGGGCTTTGCCAAGCGCGATCAGCCTGTCCAGCAGGTCGCGCTCGCGATCGATATCACGCACCGGGCGATGAGAAAGCAGCTTCGCTTTCCCGACTTCAACGGCCAGTTCACGACGCTCCGCCAGTAAGGCCAGTAATTTTACATCCAGAGCGCTTATTTTCTCTCGCAGCGCCAGTAACGGGTTTTCCGATGTCATAGTGTTGCCTTTCTTGTTATCAATAAAAAAGGCCTCCCGTGTGGGAGGCCTTATTGTTCGTCTTCGCATTCTTTTTCACACGACGAAACGCCTCCCATTCAGGGGAAGGTAAAAAAGAATGCGAAGAAGAACGGGATAAGTTTCATGTCAGTTTCCTTTAGCGACTTCAGTAAAGTACCCGTACTGTTTTAATCCTGTCAACAAAAAACGCGCCCGAAGGCGCGTTGGCGATACACTCAATGTAAGGGACTACTCTTCTTCTGCTTCGACGAAGTTGGCGTCTTTTACTGAAGTTGTGGCACGACGGGCTTCGCCTTTGTGCTGCACTTTATTGAGCTGCCGTTCCAGCTTGTTGATCAAATCGTTAATGGCGGCGTACATATCTTCGTGTTTTGCGCTGGCGACCAGATGTCCGTTCGGGGTATTGATGGTGGCATCAGCGATGAAACCCTGTGGCTCCTTAGACAGAATGATATGTGGATTAATCAGGTGAGTTTGCCATTTTTCTAGTTTGGCGAGACGGTCTGCGACATGCTGGCGTATTGCCGGAGTAATTTCCATTTGTTTACTGGTAATGTTCATTGTCATAAATTTTACCTCTTGTCTTTCCCGTCTTGGTGATTCCAGCATACCGTTCCTAATGTCAAAAAGCGTGATTTAAATCACATTATTTTGTCACTTTTTGTCAAGGAAGCCTTTTTGTGAGTTATCGCAGGAACAACGGATTTTTTACTTGAGGAATAGCCGAAAGGGAGCCATATTTGACGGGATGCGTTGTACTGAAACCGTTTCAGCAACAGCGTAAAATGGATAAAAAAACGGCAGCCTTCGGGCTGCCGTTTTGCGTTCAGTACGCAATCAGGTGTTGCGACCATTGGCGGCGATAATTTTCGCCACTTTGTCAGCCTGAGTCGTCATCTGCATCTGACGATAAGCGTTTTCCATCAGCGGCAGAGCGTCGCGCGTCGCCTGCGTATCCGGGAAGTCGCGCAGCATACCTTCCACACGGTTTACCACGGCAACCCATGCGCCGCGAGCGGTGTAGTAGTCGGCAACGGAGTATTCATACTTCGCCAGACGATCTTTCAGGAAGACCAGACGTTTGGTGGCGTCGGTCGTGTACTGGCTGTTCGGATAGCTACGCACCAGCTTTGAGAAATCATTGAATGCCGCTCGGGCGTGCTGCGGATCGCGATCGCTACGATCGACGCCGAAGAAACCTTGCAGCGCGCTGTCATCCAGCGCCATATTGGTCAGACCGCGCATATACATGACATAATCAATATTCGGGTGCGTCGGATTGAGGCGAATAAAACGATCGATGGCGGCCTGAGCTAACGGCAGATCGGCGTTTTTGTAGTAGGCGTAGATCAGATCCAACTGCACCTGCTGAGAATACGGTCCAAATGGATAACGGTTATCCAACGCTTCCAATTGCGTTATTGCCTGTTTCCAGTTACCGTCCTGCAGCTTTTGCTGGGCAGTCGCGTAGATTTCGTTAGGCGGATTATCGGGCACCTCTTCCTTTGAACCAGAGCAACCCGCCAAAAACAGGCTCAACGTGGCTGCTGCCACCAGATATTTCATGCGCGTCATGACGTTTTGACTTTCCTCAAAATGTTTTACGGGAGATTCTCTGTTCCTGCTCCCGGTTAAGACCAGCTACAATAGCACACTATATTAAACGGCAAAGCCGTAAAACCCAACGTTAAACGAAGAAGCTGTATATGGCACAACGAGTACAACTCACCGCAACGGTATCCGAAAACCAACTCGGTCAACGCTTAGATCAGGCTTTGGCCGAAATGTTCCCGGATTATTCACGTTCGCGCATAAAAGAATGGATTCTCGATCGGCGCGTGCTGGTCAACGGTAAACTTTGCGATAAACCGAAAGAAAAAGTATTGGGCGGCGAACAGGTTTCCATTAACGCGGAAATCGACGAAGAGATCCGCTTTGAGCCGCAGGATATCCCGCTGGATATCGTCTACGAAGATGACGATATCCTTGTCATCAACAAACCGCGCGATTTAGTGGTTCACCCTGGCGCCGGTAATCCCGATGGTACGGTACTGAACGCGCTGTTGCATTACTACCCGCCGATTGCTGACGTACCGCGCGCGGGTATTGTGCATCGTCTGGATAAAGACACCACAGGTCTGATGGTGGTGGCGAAAACGGTTCCGGCGCAAACGCGACTGGTGGAGTCTTTGCAACTGCGTGAAATCACCCGTGAGTATGAAGCGGTCGCGATCGGACATATGACGGCGGGCGGTACGGTAGATGAACCGATCAGCCGTCACCCGACCAAACGAACCCATATGTCAGTGCATCCAATGGGGAAACCGGCGGTGACTCACTACCGCATCATGGAACATTTCCGTGTGCATACGCGTCTGCGGTTGCGTCTGGAAACCGGACGTACGCACCAGATCCGCGTGCACATGGCGCATATCACGCATCCGCTGGTGGGCGATCAGGTGTATGGCGGTCGTCCGCGTCCACCGAAGGGGGCATCGGAAGCGTTTATCTCCACGTTGCGTCAGTTTGATCGCCAGGCGCTGCACGCGACGATGCTGCGTCTTTACCATCCGATTTCCGGTATTGAAATGGAGTGGCATGCGCCGATTCCGCAGGATATGGTGGAGCTGATTGACGTGATGCGCGCTGACTTCGAAGAACATAAGGATGATGTAGACTGGCTATGAGTAAGCTAATTGTTCCGCAGTGGCCAATCCCGGAGGGGGTTGCAGCCTGTAGTTCTGTACGTACAGGCGGTGTCAGCTTACCGCCTTACGATTCTCTGAATCTGGGCGCCCATTGCGGCGATAACCCGGAACATGTGGAAGAGAATCGCAAGAGACTCTTTGCTGCGGGCAATTTGCCGTCAAAACCCGTCTGGCTTGAACAGGTGCATGGCAAGGACGTGCTGAAACTCACCGGCGAGCCTTATGCATCCAAACGTGCGGATGCGTCGTACAGCAATACCCCCGGCACCGTTTGCGCGGTGATGACGGCGGACTGTTTGCCCGTGTTGTTTTGTAATCGCGCGGGAACGGAAGTGGCGGCGGCTCATGCGGGCTGGCGCGGATTATGTGAAGGTGTGCTGGAAGAGACGGTCGCCTGCTTTGCCGATAAACCTGAAAACATTATCGCCTGGCTGGGTCCGGCTATTGGCCCTGCTGCTTTTGAAGTGGGGGCTGAAGTGCGTGAAGCGTTTATCGCAAAAGATGCGAAGGCGAGCAGCGCATTTCAGGCGCGCGGCGAAAAATATCTGGCGGATATTTATCAGCTTGCGCGTCAACGTCTGGCGAATGTGGGAGTTGAAAGCGTCTATGGCGGCGATCGCTGTACCTACAGCGAAAGTGAGACTTTCTTCTCTTATCGTCGCGACAAGATCACGGGTCGTATGGCAAGTTTTATTTGGCTGATATAACCTAAAGAATCAAGACGATCCGGTACGTGTAATTTTCTTTTCACATAATTCAGGTCATTCACCTTGAATAATTGAGGGATGACCTCATTTAATCTCCAGTAGCAATTTTGACCTGTTATGGGAGGAGTTATGCGTCTGGATCGTCTTACTAATAAATTCCAGCTTGCTCTTGCCGATGCCCAGTCGCTCGCACTGGGGCACGACAACCAATTCATCGAACCTCTTCATTTAATGAGCGCCTTACTGAATCAGGAAGGGGGATCGGTACGTCCTTTATTAACGTCCGCTGGCATTAATGCTGGCCAGTTACGCACGAGTATTGATCAGGCGCTGAGCCGTTTGCCGCAGGTGGAAGGCACCGGAGGCGACGTACAGCCGTCTCAGGATCTGGTGCGTGTACTGAATCTTTGCGACAAGCTGGCGCAAAAACGTGGGGACAACTTTATTTCGTCGGAACTGTTCGTTCTGGCAGCGCTTGAGTCTCGCGGCACGCTGACCGACCTACTGAAATCGGCCGGGGCGACCACCGCCAATATCACTCAGGCAGTTGAACAAATGCGCGGAGGTGAAAGCGTGAACGATCAAGGGGCTGAAGACCAACGTCAGGCCTTGCAAAAATATACCGTCGACCTGACCGAGCGCGCGGAGCAGGGCAAGCTCGATCCGGTGATTGGTCGTGATGAAGAAATTCGCCGTACCATTCAGGTACTGCAACGCCGTACTAAAAACAACCCGGTATTAATTGGTGAACCGGGGGTCGGTAAAACGGCGATTGTCGAAGGGCTGGCGCAGCGAATCATTAATGGCGAAGTGCCGGAAGGGCTGAAAGGCCGTCGCGTACTGGCGCTGGATATGGGCGCGCTGGTGGCCGGGGCGAAGTATCGCGGTGAGTTTGAAGAGCGTCTGAAAGGCGTGCTGAACGATCTCGCCAAACAGGAAGGCAACGTCATCCTGTTTATCGATGAATTACACACGATGGTCGGCGCGGGTAAAGCCGATGGCGCAATGGATGCCGGGAACATGCTGAAACCGGCGCTGGCGCGTGGGGAACTGCACTGTGTGGGCGCCACGACGCTGGACGAATATCGCCAGTACATTGAAAAAGATGCGGCGCTGGAGCGTCGTTTCCAGAAAGTGTTCGTCGCGGAACCGTCTGTGGAAGATACCATCGCTATTCTGCGTGGTCTTAAAGAACGTTATGAGCTGCACCACCATGTGCAGATTACTGACCCGGCGATTGTGGCGGCGGCAACCTTATCTCACCGCTACATTTCCGATCGCCAGTTGCCGGATAAAGCCATCGACCTGATCGATGAGGCTGCATCCAGCATCCGTATGCAGATTGACTCCAAGCCGGAAGAACTGGACAGGCTCGACCGCCGTATTATTCAGCTTAAGCTGGAACAGCAGGCGTTAATGAAAGAGTCTGATGAGGCGAGCAAAAAACGCCTCGATATGCTCAACGAGGAACTGGATGATAAAGAACGCCAGTACTCTGAATTAGAAGAAGAGTGGAAAGCAGAGAAAGCCTCTCTGTCCGGTACGCAGACCATTAAGGCCGAACTGGAGCAGGCGAAGATCGCCATCGAACAGGCGCGTCGTGTGGGCGATCTGGCGCGGATGTCTGAACTTCAGTACGGCAAGATCCCTGAGCTGGAAAAACAGCTGGAAGCGGCGACTCAATCTGAAGGTAAAACCATGCGTCTGTTACGCAATAAAGTGACGGATGCGGAAATAGCTGAAGTGCTGGCGCGGTGGACGGGGATTCCGGTTGCCAGAATGCTTGAAGGCGAACGTGAAAAGCTGCTGCGTATGGAGCAGGAATTACACAGCCGCGTGATTGGGCAGAACGAGGCCGTTGAAGCGGTATCGAATGCCATTCGCCGTAGCCGTGCGGGACTGGCCGACCCGAATCGTCCAATTGGTTCGTTCCTGTTCCTTGGGCCGACCGGGGTGGGTAAAACCGAACTGTGCAAGGCGCTGGCAAACTTTATGTTTGATAGCGATGACGCGATGGTGCGTATCGACATGTCTGAGTTCATGGAAAAACACTCCGTGTCTCGTCTGGTTGGCGCGCCTCCGGGATATGTGGGTTATGAAGAGGGCGGTTATCTGACGGAAGCGGTACGTCGTCGTCCTTATTCCGTCATACTGCTGGACGAAGTTGAGAAAGCGCATCCTGATGTATTCAACATTCTGTTGCAGGTGTTGGATGATGGCCGTCTGACGGACGGGCAAGGGAGAACGGTCGACTTCCGCAACACGGTTGTCATTATGACCTCAAACCTCGGTTCCGATCTGATCCAGGAGCGTTTCGGTGAGCTGGATTACGGCCATATGAAAGAACTGGTGCTTGGTGTGGTCAGTCACAACTTCCGCCCGGAATTCATTAACCGTATAGATGAAGTCGTGGTATTCCATCCGTTGGGTGAAAAACATATCGCTTCTATTGCACAGATCCAGTTGCAGCGTCTGTACAAACGTCTGGAAGAGCGCGGGTATGAAATCCATATCTCTGATGATGCGCTGAAATTGCTGAGCGCGAATGGTTACGATCCGGTTTACGGGGCGCGTCCATTGAAACGTGCAATTCAGCAGCAGATTGAAAACCCGCTGGCGCAGCAAATCTTGTCTGGTGAGCTGATTCCGGGTAAAGCGATTCGTCTGGAGGCGAATGACGATCGCATTGTGGCAGTGCAGTAAGTCACAAATAATAAAAAACGGGCCCATTCGGGCTCGTTTTTGTTTAAAAACCAGGCAAAAATAAAAGGGTGATATGCAAAACGTCCAAAAAACGAACGGTTGATAAGTTTTTTCTAATTTCCCCTTGTCAGGCCGGAATAACTCCCTATAATGCGCCTCCACTGACACGGAACAACGGCACACAGGCCGCCGGGT
>NZ_JAOWGE010000037.1:0-21382 GCF_030333295.1 Citrobacter sp. CK198
ACCTCCTTCGGATTTGCCAGATAACCCGTGGTATCCCCGGTCGGGCGGCTGTTGGCGTTGGGTTTAATCACAATGTTCGGTCTGGTGAAGTGCGCGCCCGGCAGCGGCGCAACTGCCGCCAGCGTGCCATGTTTCTTCCGCAGCTCTTCTATCGGGCCAAAGTCCAGCGCGCGCAGCGGGCAGGACTCGACGCAGATCGGTTTTTTGCCGTCGGCAACGCGGTCATGACAGCCGTCGCATTTGGTCATGTGGCCTTTGGCGGCGTTATACTGCGGCGCACCGTATGGGCAGGCCATATGGCAGTAGCGACAGCCGATGCAGACGTCCTCATCCACCACCACAAAGCCGTCCTCGCGTTTGTGCATCGCGCCGCTCGGGCACACTTTCGTGCAGGCCGGGTCTTCGCAGTGGTTGCAGGAAATGGAAAGATAGTAGGCAAAGACGTTCTGGTGCCAGACGCCGTTATCCTCCTGCCAGTCGCCGCCCGCATATTCATAGATGCGGCGGAAGCTGACGTCCGGGGTTAAATCTTTGTAGTCTTTGCAGGCCAGTTCGCAGGTTTTGCAACCGGTGCAACGACTGGAGTCAATAAAAAATCCATATTGGGTTGTCATCGGTTACTCCTTATACCTTCTCAACCTGAACGAGGTTCGTATGGGACGGATTCCCCTTAGCGAGAGGAGAAGGACGCTGGGTCGTCAGGACGTTAATACATCCCCCCTGATCCACGCGTTTTGCATCCGGGTCATACCAGGCGCCTTCGCCCAACGCAACGACGCCCGGCATCATGCGCGGCGTCACTTTCGCCTCAATATGCAACTCGCCGCGACCGTTGAAGATACGCACTTTGTCGCCGTTGCTGATGCCGCGTTTTTGCGCGTCCATCGGGTTAATCCACATCTCCTGGCGGCAGGAAGCTTTCAGAACGTCCACGTTGCCATAGGTAGAGTGCACGCGAGATTTGTAGTGGAAGCCCGTTAATTGCAACGGATAGTCTTTAGTCAACGGATCGCTGTAGTTTTCGAAGCCCGGCGTATAGATCGGCAACGGATCGATCACATCGCCTTCCGGCAGTTCCCAGGTTGCCGCAATCTCTGCCAGCGCCTGCGAATAGATCTCGATTTTGCCCGACGGCGTTGTCAGCGGGTTAGCCTGCGGATCGTCACGGAATGCTTTATAGGCAACGTGATGACCTTCAGGGTCGCGCTGCTTAAAGATGCCCTGCTTGCGGAATGCTTCGAATGTCGGCAGTTCGGGAATCGCCTGACGCGACTGTTCGTACAGATGACGCATCCACTCTTCTTGCGTACGCCCTTCGGTAAACTGCTGCTCCACGCCGAGACGCTTCGCCAGCTCGCTGGTCATCTGATAGATAGTCTTGCACTCAAAGCGCGGTTTAATGGCCTGGTCGGTGAAAATAACGTAGGACATGTTCCCGCAGGAGGCATCCAGCGCGAAGTCCATCTGTTCAGAAGCGGTGCAGTCCGGCAGCAGAATATCGGCATATTTCGCTGAAGAGGTCATATGACAGTCGATAACGACGATCATTTCGCACTTCTTGTCATCCTGCAAAATTTCATGCGTGCGGTTAATTTCGGAATGCTGGTTAATCAGGCAGTTACCGGCATAGTTCCAGATCATCTTGATGGGAACGTCGAGTTTATCTTTGCCGCGAACCCCGTCACGCAGCGCCGTCATTTCCGGCCCGCGCTCAATGGCATCGGTCCATAAGAACATCGAAATGCTGGTCTCGACCGGGTTTTCCAGCGTTGGCATACGCTCAAACGGCAAATCGTAAGATCCCTCACGCGCACCGCTGTTGCCGCCGTTAATGCCGACGTTGCCGGTCAGGATCGCCAGCATAGAGATTGCGCGAGTAACGATTTCGCCGTTGGCATGACGCTGCGGCCCCCAGCCCTGGCTGATGTAAGCGGGTTTGGCGCTACCGATTTCACGCGCCAGTTTTACAATGCGCGCCGCCGGGATACAGGTGATCTGCGATGCCCACTCTGGCGTCTTCGCAATACCGTCTCTACCCTGTCCCAGAATATAGGCTTTGTAGTGACCATTTTTCGGCGCGCTGGCGGGTAAGGTTTTTTCGTCATAACCCACACAGTATTTGTCGAGGAACGGCTGATCGACCATATCTTCGGTGATCATGACGTATGCCAGCGCATTTACCAGCGCCGCATCCGTACCCGGGCGAATCGGAATCCACTCATCCTCACGACCCGCGCCGGTATCGGTGTAACGCGGATCGATAATAATCATCCGCGCGTTTGATTTTTGCCGTGCCTGTTCGAGGTAATAGGTTACCCCGCCGCCGCTCATACGGGTTTCCCCCGGATTGTTACCAAACAGCACAACCAGCTTACTATTTTCAATGTCGGAAGGACTATTACCGTCCGCCCAGCCGCCGTAGGTGTAATTTAACCCGGCGGCAATTTGCGCGGATGAGTAATCGCCGTAGTGGTTGAGGTAACCGCCGCAGCAGTTCATCAGCCGGGCAACCAGTGTTTTTCCTGGCGGCCAGGAGCGCGTCATCGTGCCGCCAAGCGTACCCGTACCATAGTTTAAATAGATGGATTCATTGCCGTAGTCTTTGATAAGACGCTGCATATTGGTGGTGATAATGTCATAGGCTTCGTCCCAGCTGATGCGCTCAAACTTACCTTCACCACGCTTGCCAACGCGCTTCATTGGATACTTCAGACGATCGGGGTTATAAACCCGGCGGCGCATAGAACGCCCGCGCAGACAGGCGCGAATCTGATGCAGACCGTCATAGTTATCATCGCCCGTATTGTCCGTTTCAACATATTTGATTTCACCGTCCACCACATGCATGCGCAGCGGGCAGCGGCTTCCGCAGTTAACGGTGCAAGCGCTCCAGATAATTTTTTCGCTGGATGCGCTGGGGCTGATAGCGTCAGCCGCATTGGCGATCCGGGTAAATGGCAGAGTCAATGCGCTACTGGCGATTGCCAGCCCGCCTATTGCTGTCGTTTTTACCAGGCCTCGACGAGTTACCTCAGCTGCCAGTACAGCATCGGGGATATTCGTTTTCATGATGACTCACTTTGCTTGCTCACGATTGATAAAAGCCAGACACTTCGTTATGTAGTTATTTATACAACGAATAAATCGCTATATAGTTTTGTATATAATGAATATGAGAAAACTCAGCGATAAATGCTAATCTTCATTCGAAGGTAGTATTACCCCCAAAGGGGTAACCATTCTTGTCCGGTGTCAAACAGGCATAAAAAAAAGCGCCCGGAGGCGCTTTTTAAGCAGAGAGGTGCGGGGATTAGCCGATATATTCCAGCCCGTTCATATACGGACGTAATACTTCTGGAACTTCGATGCGGCCATCAGCCTGCTGGTAGTTTTCCATCACGGCAACTAAAGTACGCCCAACCGCCAGACCGGAACCGTTCAGAGTATGAACCAGACGGGTTTTCTTGTCGGACTTACTGCGGCAGCGTGCCTGCATACGACGCGCCTGGAAATCCCATACGTTCGAGCAGGAAGAGATTTCACGGTAAGTGTTCTGCGCCGGGATCCATACTTCGAGATCGTAGGTTTTACATGCGCCAAAGCCCATGTCACCGGTACACAGAACGATTTTACGGTACGGCAGACCCAGCAACTGAAGCACTTTCTCAGCATGGCCGGTCATCTCTTCCAGCGCATCCATTGACTCTTCTGGACGCACAATCTGCACCATCTCAACTTTATCGAACTGGTGCATACGGATCAGACCGCGCGTGTCACGACCGTAAGAACCCGCTTCAGAACGGAAGCATGGCGTATGCGCAGTCATTTTGATCGGCAACGCATCTTCGTCGATGATTTCATCACGCACCAGGTTAGTCAGCGGCACTTCCGCCGTCGGGATCAGCGCATAGTTGCTGCTGTCAGCCTCTTCTTCCAGCGGACGAGTATGGAACAGATCGCCCGCAAATTTCGGCAACTGCCCTGTACCGTACAGCGTGTCGTGGTTCACCAGATACGGCACGTAGTTTTCACTGTAACCATGCTGTTCAGTGTGCAGATCCAGCATGAACTGCGACAGCGCGCGGTGCATACGGGCAATCTGCCCTTTCATTACCACAAAACGAGAACCTGTCAGTTTAACCGCAGCCGCGAAGTCGAGACCGGCGTGCATTTCACCCAGCGTCACATGATCGCGGACGTCGAAATCAAACTCACGCGGGGTTCCCCAACGGCTGACTTCAACGTTGTCGTTTTCATCTTTACCTACCGGTACATCATCAGCCGGTAAGTTAGGAATGGTCAGCGCGATATCGCGAATTTCAGCCTGTAAGCTCTCCAGCTCGGCTTTTGCCGCATCCAGCTCTTCGCCCAGCTTGTTCACTTCCAGACGTAAAGGCTCGATATCTTCCCCGCGCGCTTTCGCCTGGCCGATGGATTTCGATCGAGAGTTACGCTCTGCTTGCAGGTTTTCCGTGTTGACCTGCAAAACTTTACGACGCTCTTCAAGAGCGCGCAGCTTATCTACATCCAGCTTAAAGCCCCGGCGTGCCAGTTTTTCAGCGACTGCGTCTGGCTCATTACGCAGCAGATTGGGATCGAGCATGCTTATCCTGTGCTTATCGAATTAAAATAGGAAACGTGACCACAGCCTGCAGTCACAGGGATACAGTGCCAACATTACCGCAACGATCGCGCTAACGGTAGCGTTTTGTGGGGCTATTTTGATCCTGTTCAGCCAGCCAGGCGAGCTTTTCGCCAATCTTGCCTTCAAGACCCCTGTTTGTGGGATGATAATAGCGTGTTTGCGCTATTTCCGGCGGGAAATAAACCTCGCCTGCGGCGTAGGCGTTTGGCTCATCATGCGCGTAGCGGTATTCCTGGCCATAGCCCATTTCTTTCATCAGTTTCGTCGGCGCATTGCGCAGATGCACAGGCACATCATAATCCGGGCGTTCACGGGCATCGGCCAGCGCCGCTTTGAACGCGGTATAAACCGCGTTACTTTTCGGCGCACAGGCCAGATAAACAATCGCCTGGGCTATCGCCCGTTCCCCTTCCGCAGGGCCAACACGGGTAAAGCAATCCCACGCAGAAATCGCCACCTGCATTGCGCGAGGATCGGCATTGCCGACGTCTTCAGAAGCAATCGCCAGGCAACGTCGGGCGACATACAGCGGGTCGCCGCCAGCGGTAATGATCCGGGCATACCAGTAAAGCGCCGCGTCCGGGGCGCTACCACGCACCGATTTATGCAATGCAGAGATGAGATCGTAAAAGCGGTCGCCTTTATTATCAAAGCGCGCGCTGCGCTCCCCGGCGATTTCGGTCAGTAATGCGGGTAATAATACTCGCTTACCGCTGTCATCCACTTCCGCCATGTCTGCCATCATTTCCAGCGTATTTAACGCCCGACGCGCATCTCCATTCACCAGTTCGGCGATCGCCCGGCGCGTCTCGTCCGGCAGAACGATATCCTGGCCGCCATAACCACGCGCTTTGTCATCCATCGCCTGATTCAGCACCTGCTCAATATCTTCAGTCGTTAAGGATTTGAGGAGATACACGCGGGCGCGTGACAGCAAAGCCGAGTTCAGCTCGAAGGACGGGTTTTCGGTCGTCGCGCCAATAAACGTAATCGTGCCGTCTTCGATATGCGGCAGAAACGCATCCTGCTGGCTCTTGTTGAAGCGATGGACTTCATCGACAAACAGAATAGTGCGGCGCCCGGCATTACGGTTCTGGCGGGCGCGTTCAATGGCTTCACGGATCTCTTTTACGCCAGAAGTCACGGCGGAAATGCGTTCGACGTCAGCATTGGCATAGCGGGCAATCACTTCGGCCAGCGTGGTTTTGCCCGTACCGGGCGGCCCCCACAAAATCATCGAGTGCAGGTGCCCGGCCTCAATTGCACGAGGCAAAGGCTTACCCGCAGCCAGCAGATGCTGCTGACCAATATACTGCGCTAAATTTTCTGGCCGCATACGCGCGGCCAGTGGCTGAAAGGTATTATCAGAAAAATCGAGCGACAGATTGCTCACTCATGCGCCTCTACTTACGTTGGTCGTCTACCGTTACACCTTGCGGCGGAGTAAAGGTAAATTTTGATGCATCGACAGCGCTATTCTGCTGAGATTTCAGCTGATAGCTGCTGCGCTGATCGTCTTGTTCCACTGCGCTGAACTGATGAATAGTCCCGTCACGACCCACATTAATGGTGAACTGCTTCAGGTTACCGCTGCTGCTTTTTGGCGTCAGCACAAAGTCATCGCCATTTTGTTTGATGTTGTACTGCTGCCAGTCGCTGGTCTGGTTGCGGGCTATCAGCATAAACGGCGTATTGCCCGTCGCATCTTTTAACCAGGTCGCCGTTGCCTGCTCGACAAACGGGTTAAAGAACCATAGCGTTTTCCCGTCAGAGACCAGAATGCTCTCGTCGGGCTGCGTCATATGCCAGTAAAACAGATTAGGACGCTTAACCCATAAGTCGCCCTGGCCTTCCTGAACGGCGGCGCCGCTGCCGTCAGTCACTTTTTGTGTAAAGCTGGCGTGGAAGCTGCTGACTTTATCCAGACGGCTTTTCAGATCGCTGGCGGCATCCGCCCATACGCTGCTCACCACAAAGCCGGAGAGTAATGCGCAGGTGATTGCGATTTTTTTCATCATTATTCCTCAAAATACGTCACTCCCGATGGGGAGTTCCCTCTGCTCTCTATTCCAGGCCAAAAATCAGCATGAGGAAAGAAGAAAATACTGAATTCTTATTTATTTACCGATCTTTGCAATCATTCGAACGGCGGTGGCGCCAGCACCTCGCGGTTCCCGTTATGGCCTTGTTCGCTGACAATGCCCTGGGCTTCCATCTGCTCGACAATGCGCGCCGCACGGTTGTAACCGATACGGAACTGACGCTGAACGCCAGAAATGGACGCTTTGCGTTTTTCGGTCACAAAGCTCACCGCCTGATCGAATAACGGGTCCAGCTCCTCGCCGCCGTCAAAGCCGCCGCCGCCCCCTTCGCTTTCGCTATCCGAGGTGATGCCATCAATGTATTGCGGGCGACCACGCGCTTTCCAGTCCTGCACCACCGCATGCACTTCCTGGTCGCGAACAAACGCGCCATGAACACGTACCGGCATGGTCGAGTTCGGGCCGGAATAAAGCATATCCCCCATCCCCAGCAGGGATTCCGCGCCGCCCTGATCGAGGATCGTGCGTGAGTCGATCTTACTGGATACGGTAAAGGCGATACGCGTCGGAATGTTGGCCTTAATCAGACCGGTAATAACGTCAACCGACGGGCGCTGAGTCGCCAGCACCAGGTGAATACCTGCGGCACGCGCTTTCTGCGCCAGACGCGCAATCAGCTCTTCAACTTTCTTACCGACGGTCATCATCAGATCGGCGAATTCATCGACCAGAACCACGATATACGGCAGTTTTTCCAGCACCGGATGCTGGGCATCCATGCTGTCGCCCGGCTTCCAGTACGGGTCTGGAATCGGACGCCCCATCCGTGCCGCTTCGGCAATTTTCTCGTTATAGCCTGCCAGATTACGCACGCCAAGCGCCGACATCAGCTTATAGCGGCGTTCCATTTCATTAACGCTCCAGCGCAGTGCGTTGGCAGCGTCTTTCATATCGGTGACCACTTCGGTCAGCAGATGTGGAATGCCTTCATAGACCGAAAGTTCCAGCATTTTCGGGTCAATCATGATGAAACGCACGTCTTCCGGCTGCGCTTTATACAGCATGCTGAGGATCATGGCATTGACCCCAACCGATTTACCGGAACCCGTCGTCCCCGCAACCAGCAGATGAGGCATTTTCGCCAGATCGGCCACAACCGGATCGCCAGCGATATCTTTACCCAGCACCACGGTGAGCGGCGACGGATTCTCGCGGAATTTAGCGTTATCCAGCACTTCACGCAGGTAGACGGTCTGACGTTTTTTGTTCGGCAGTTCGAGGCCCACGTAAGGCTTACCAGGGATCACTTCTACCACGCGTACCGCAACGGTTGACAGTGAACGCGCGAGATCGCGTGACAGGTTAGAAATACGCGCGGCTTTCACGCCCGGCGCCAGATTCAGCTCAAAACGGGTAATAACAGGCCCTGGGGAATAGTTCACCACGTCAGCTTTAATGCGGAAATCCGCCAGACGCGCTTCGACCAGGCGCGCCATTTGTTCCAGCGCGAAAGTATCGACCGGTTCCACTGCGCTCGGCGGCGGCGTCAGCAGATCCAGCGACGGCAACGGCGTGGTAGGTTTCTGCAACGGACGACTGTCGCCATTACGCATCAACAACGGATGGATCAGGCTTTCCTGCGGCTGTGGCGCGGCCGGTTGTTGCGGTTGTTGATACGGTTGCTGCGGCACAACCGGCTGCTGCGGCTGTTGATACTGTTGCTGCGGCGCGACGGGCTGTTGCGGCTGCTGATACTGCTGCTGTGGCGCGACGGGCTGTTGCGGCTGCTGATACTGTTGCTGTGGCGCAACCGGCTGTTGCGGCTGCTGATACTGCTGCTGTGGCGCGACGGGCTGCTGCGGCGCAACCGGCTGCTCAGGCATCACGCCGGGAGTAAACAACGGCTCATGCGGGCCTTCATCCACCAGCGCTTTCATCGGCGAGAATTCAAAATCATCCAGCGAGAACGGATGGGCTCCCGCAGGCTGTTCCCCGGCATAGCGCTGCTGCTGTGAAGAGGCAAACTGGCGAGCCAGTTCAACTTCTGCTGCATCCTCATCTTCTGCCTGAGGAGCGTCATGTTGATATTCGGAACCATAACGATGCTGCTGAGACTGGGCGAACTGACGTGCCAGCTCATCCTGCTGCATCTCATCAATTTCATCATCGGTATACTGCGTTTCGGCATCATACTGATGACGCCCCGCCGCACGCGCTTTCTCTTCCGCGATACGCTGAGACGGTAATTTTATGCCATACGAGGCCAGCTCACGGCGGGTCGGAACGCGAACGCGGTTAGGGCGAGGCAGTTGCGGGCCAATCCCCTCTTTAACCTGTGGGCGTGGCGCACCACCGCTTACCGGGCTAAACGCAGGAGCAGCGGATGCCGCCGCCGCGCCTGCGGCCAGCGTTGCATCTTTGACGCCTGCCGCCAACGGCGCAACCGTGGCAACGGATTCAACAGGCGGCACAGAAGCTGCTGTCGGTGCCGATGGTTTAACCGGCTCCGGCGCTTTCGCTGGCTCAGGAATCGGCTGATACCACGCAGCCAGTTGCTCACGCTCACGCGCGCGTTTCTCTTCCACTTCTTCAAAGTAGTAGAGCGGCGGGCGGGCGGGTTTAATTTCTTCTGCTACAGGCTCAGGCTCCACCGCAGACGGTGGCTCAACAGCAGGCTGCTGCTGGTAATACGTATCCTGAACCGGTTCCTGCGGGTAAGCCGGTTGCGGCTCGAAAGTCGGCTCGTGTTGATAAACAGGCTCTTGCGGATAAACCGGCTCAGGGTGCCAGGGTTGTTCCGCCGCAGGTTCCTGCGCTTGCGGCTCGGTCGGCGCAGGCTGCTGCCACGGTTCATAATGTGGCGCTTGCGGCTGCGCATATTGTGGTTGCGGCGGATAACTTTCCGGCGCGGGCGCAATGACCGGTTCGCCGGTTTGCGGCCCCGGCACAGGCTGCCATTCCACCACCGGTTGCGCAGGCGCGGTTTCAGCACCTGGCACCGACGGTGCAGACATAACCGGATCAACAGGCGCCGCCCAGGCTTGCGTTGCCGTTGTCGCCGCAGCAGCGGAGGCAACAGGCTCCGTGACCGAATGCCCATTCAGCAGAGGATCGTATTCCTCATATTCCGGCTGCGTCGCACGATGGCCGGAGAACAGCACATCATCAGGATCGGCAGCCACGCCACGCGCGCTGTATTCGATATCGTCTTCATCATCCATACGCTTGCCGGAGAAAAGCGCCGCATCCGTGTGTCGCCCACGCGGATTGCTGAACTTCTCTGCCAGCCGCTTACGGCGCGCCAGGGCGCCACGAAGGATGCGCGCACGTCGGGATTCGCGCTGTGCGCCCACCGCTTCATCTTCTTCGTATTCGTCATCATCTTCATACTCGTCGTCATCGACCCAGGTGTCATCGCGGCGAGTACGGTTGCTGGCGAAGGTGAGAATATTCAGCAGCCAGCCACCCAGTTTTTCTGCAATGCTCACCCAGGACCAGCCGGTGAAGAGCGTCAGACCAGCTGCCCAGACGCACAGCAGCGTAATCGTTCCCCCGCTGCTGTGCAGCAGAGGCTGAAGCGTGGTGCTTAACAGGCTGCCAATGACGCCGCCGGACGCGAAGTACCAGATATCATCAGCATTAATTGCGGCTAATCCGCAGGAGGTAAGAATCAACGCCAGGACGCCGATAATACGCAGCGACACGGCAAAATAGTCGATGTAATCGTCGTTGCTCTGGTGCCGCCAGGCAAACCAGCAGCCGCCAACGATAATCACCGGGATGGTGTAGGCCATCACGCCAAAGATAAAGAACAGCGTGTCAGCCAGCCACGCGCCCGGCGCGCCACCTAAATTATGGATAGGCTCATGCCATGCGGTTTGCGACCAACTGGGATCTGAAGGGTTAAAGCTAAGTAAGGCTGCCATCAACCAGACGGCAAAAAGGGCAATAAGGATCAGCAACGCTTCCAGAAGTCGGCGCCCGCTGCTTAACTTTTTCAATGTGACTTCTTTGTCTTCAGTGTATTCCTGGCTCAAAAAAGGCTCTCCAGGTTTCGGGCTTTTCCTGCCCGATGCTAAAACGGACAACAGCACCGGGTTGCCCCGGCACTGTTGCTGTATGGATTAACAGGAGTGTAATCAAACTACGTCGATTTTGCACCTGTTCCGTGTTAGCGCGTCTTAATTACCAGACGATTGCTCTGTTTGACTTCTTCCATTACCACGTAAGTACGTGTGTCATTCACGCCAGGCAGACGCAGCAGGGTTTCACCCAGCAGCTTACGGTACGCTGACATATCCGGCACGCGTGTTTTCAACAGGTAGTCGAAATCACCGGAAACTAAATGACACTCTTGAATTTCTTCAAGTTTTTGTACTGCGGCGTTAAATTGTTCAAACACATCTGGAGCGCCACGATTCAGAGTAATCTCAACAAAAACCAGAAGTGATGCATCCAGATAATGCGGGTTTAACAGCGCCGTATAGCCCTGAATAAAACCCTGTCTTTCCAGCCGACGGACACGCTCAAGGCAAGGCGTCGGTGAAAGTCCCACTCGTTTAGAAAGCTCGACGTTAGAAATACGCCCATCCTTTTGCAACTCATTAAGAATGTTACGATCGATACGGTCGAGATCTTTGCCAGGGCGCTTCTTGCTATCTACCATTATTATTGTCTCTCTGTATTCCTTCCCTACTCCTGCCTGACTCTACTAACATCACTGTTCAGAGTCGATGCCCATCACAATAGACCGAACCCAGAGGGATTAACGGCGCGCAATGCCAGGGCCTATGGTGAGAAGACCGTTGCCGGATGGCAGCTATCGACATCACGAATGGCGTCTGTCCACGCCATGCGTAGATTTCACTAGCCCGGTAAACATGGTGCTTATATGCATGATTATGCAGCACACACATAACACTGTTTTTTTCTTCCAGAAGATGTTTTCGCAAAACAGCAGGGGATTGTCAAAGCAAAACATCGATTTTTAGTACAACATGCCAGTTATTCATTAAGAGCGGCGCTAAATCGTCATTTTATCACCTTATAACTGGCCGATTTTAAGTAGAAAGCGTTATATCGCAGCCCTAAATCCGCCCATTCATCGGTTCCTGCTATTACACATATTGTTAACAAAATCGCTATACTCTTTTTTTACGTCTGCAAATTCCCTACAATCCTGCCCATTGTCTGCCAACAACTATGGGGATCTCATGGGCACGACCAAACACAGTAAACTGCTTATCCTGGGTTCTGGACCGGCGGGATATACCGCTGCGGTCTACGCTGCGCGCGCAAACCTGCAACCGGTTCTGATTACCGGTATGGAGAAAGGCGGTCAACTGACCACCACGACGGAAGTGGAAAACTGGCCTGGCGATCCGAACGATCTGACCGGCCCGCTGTTGATGGAGCGCATGCACGAACATGCGACGAAATTTGATACTGAAATCATCTTCGATCACATCAATAGCGTGGATCTGCAAAACCGTCCTTTCCGTCTGACCGGCGACAGCGGCGAATACACCTGCGATGCGCTGATCATCGCAACCGGCGCTTCCGCACGCTACCTCGGCCTGCCGTCTGAAGAAGCATTCAAAGGCCGTGGCGTATCTGCCTGCGCCACCTGCGACGGTTTCTTCTACCGCAACCAGAAGGTCGCGGTCATCGGCGGCGGCAACACGGCGGTTGAAGAAGCGTTATACCTGGCGAACATCGCCGCTGAAGTGCATTTGATTCACCGTCGCGACGGCTTCCGCGCCGAAAAAATTCTGATCAAGCGCCTGATGGATAAAGTGGAAAACGGCAACATCGTGCTGCACACCCACCGCACTCTGGAAGAGGTGACCGGCGATCAGATGGGCGTTACCGGTTTGCGTCTGCGTGATACGCAAAACCCGGACAACATTGAATCCCTTGACGTTGCAGGCCTGTTTGTCGCCATCGGCCACAGCCCGAACACTGCGATTTTTGAAGGTCAGCTCGAACTGGAAAACGGCTATATCAAAGTCCAGTCCGGCATCCACGGTAACGCCACGCAGACCAGCGTTCCCGGCGTGTTCGCCGCAGGCGACGTGATGGACCATATTTATCGTCAGGCAATCACCTCAGCGGGCACAGGTTGCATGGCGGCGCTGGACGCTGAACGCTACCTTGACGGTCTGGCTGACGCGTGCAAATAGTTTTTACAAATCAGTAACAAAAGTAAAAAAGGCGACTATAAGTCGCCTTTATTTTTGCCCCGTTGTAACATTGCCGTGCCAAAAATTCCGATAACTCACCTGCTAAGCGTGCAATGAATAAAACCCGTCAAAAAGAATTGACCCGCTGGTTAAAACAGCAAAGTGTAATTTCCCAACGTTGGCTGAACATTTCACGCCTGTTGGGTTTCGTGAGTGGCGTACTGATTGTCGCTCAGGCCTGGATCATGGCTCGCATTCTCCAGCATATGATCATGGACAATATTCCCCGCGAAGCCCTTCTGCTCCCCTTCATCGTACTGATGTTGGTGTTTGTCCTGCGCGCCTGGGTGGTCTGGCTGCGCGAGCGGGTGGGTTTTCATGCCGGGCAGCATATCCGATTTGAGATCCGCCGCCAGGTGCTGGATCGCCTGCAACAGGCAGGGCCAGCCTGGATTCAGGGTAAACCGGCTGGTAGCTGGGCGACGCTGGTGCTGGAGCAGATTGACGATATGCATGATTACTATGCCCGCTATCTGCCGCAAATGGCGCTTGCTGTCTGCGTTCCCTTGTTGATTGTGGCGGCGATTTTCCCGTCAAACTGGGCCGCCGCGCTGATTTTGCTCGGCACCGCACCGCTGATCCCATTATTTATGGCGATGGTGGGAATGGGCGCCGCCGACGCTAACCGCCGTAATTTCCAGGCGCTTGCCCGCCTGAGCGGGCATTTCCTCGACCGCTTACGCGGTATGGAGACGCTGCGCATCTTCGGGCGCGGTGAAGCAGAAACGGAAAGCATTCGTGTCGCTTCACAAGATTTTCGCCAGCGCACAATGGAAGTCCTGCGTCTCGCCTTTTTATCCTCCGGGGTACTGGAGTTCTTCACGTCGCTGTCCATTGCGCTGGTCGCGGTTTATTTCGGTTTCTCCTACCTCGGCGAACTTAATTTCGGCCATTACGGGACAGGCGTCACGCTTGCCGCCGGCTTCCTGGCGCTGATTCTGGCGCCGGAGTTTTTCCAGCCACTGCGCGATCTGGGCACCTTTTACCATGCCAAAGCGCAGGCGGTAGGTGCGGCTGACAGCCTGAAAACCTTTATGGAAACGCCTCTCGCTCACCCGGAACGCGGTGATGTCGAACTTTCCGGGAAAGAACCGGTAACCCTTGAAGCGCAGGATCTGATAATTACCTCGCCGGAAGGTAAAACGCTTGCCGGACCGCTGAATTTCACACTGGCCGCAGGCCAGCGCGCCGTACTGGTTGGTCGCAGCGGTTCAGGAAAGAGTTCGCTGTTAAACGCGCTGTCAGGCTTTCTCTCTTATCAGGGTTCCCTGTGCATTAACGGCGTTGAACTTCGTGATTTATCCCCGGAATCCTGGCGAAAACATCTCTCCTGGGTGGGGCAAAACCCACAATTACCGGCTGGCACGCTCCGTGAAAACGTCCTGCTTGCCCGCCCAGATGCCAGTGAGCAAGCGTTACAGGCGGCTCTCGACAGCGCCTGGGTCAGTGAGTTTTTACCTCTGTTGCCGCAAGGCGTAGACACGCCGACTGGCGATCACGCTGGTCGCCTTTCCGTCGGTCAGGCGCAGCGGGTTGCGGTTGCCCGCGCCCTGCTGAATCCCTGCAAATTGTTGTTGCTGGATGAACCCGCCGCCAGTCTGGATGCCCACAGCGAGCAGCGTGTAATGCAGGCGCTGAATGCCGCATCAAAACGCCAGACCACGCTGATGGTAACGCATCAGTTAGAAGATCTTGCCGACTGGGACGTGATCTGGGTTATGCAGGACGGGCAAATCATCGAGCAAGGTGATTATGCCCAACTCAGCAGCGCCAACGGCGCGTTTGCGACACTATTGGCTCATCGTCAGGAGGACATTTAAATGCGTGCCTTGCTACCGTATCTGACGCTGTATAAACGTCATAAGTGGATGTTAACGCTCGGTATTATTCTGGCCATCGTCACGCTACTGGCCAGTATCGGTTTGCTGACGCTCTCTGGCTGGTTCCTCTCCGCTTCAGCCGTAGTCGGTGTGGCGGGTATCTATAGCTTTAACTACATGCTGCCGGCTGCTGGCGTACGCGGTGCGGCGATCACCCGTACTGCGGGCCGGTATTTCGAGCGTCTGGTCAGCCATGACGCTACCTTCCGCGTATTGCAACATTTGCGTATTCATACGTTCAGCAAGCTGCTGCCGCTCTCCCCCGCCGGTCTTGCCCGCTATCGTCAGGGCGAGCTGCTGAACCGCGTCGTCGCCGATGTCGATACGCTGGATCACCTCTACCTGCGCGTTATTTCTCCGCTGGTTGGCGCGTTTGTGGTGATTATGGTGGTCACGCTGGGGCTGAGTGTTCTCGATTTCACCCTCGCGATTACGCTGGGCGGCATTATGCTGCTGACGCTGTTTATTATGCCGCCGCTCTTCTATCGCGCCGGAAAAAGCACCGGGCAGAACCTAACCCATTTACGCGGTCAGTATCGCCAGCAGTTAACCGCCTGGCTACAGGGTCAGGCGGAACTGACAATATTTGGCGCCAGCTCGCGCTATCGGGCGCAAATGGAAGCCACGGAATTACAGTGGCATGAAGCCCAGCGACGCCAGTCTGAATTAACAGCGCTATCCCAGGCCTTAATGCTGCTGATTGGCGCACTAGCGGTAATGCTGATGTTATGGATGGCTTCCGGTGGCGTCGGCGATAACAGCCAGCCTGGCGCGCTGATAGCGCTGTTTGTCTTTTGCGCGCTGGCGGCATTTGAAGCGCTTGCTCCCGTTACCGGCGCGTTTCAACATCTTGGCCAGGTCATCGCCTCTGCGCTGCGTATTACCGAACTGACCGAGCAGCAGCCTGAGGTGACCTTCCCGGATGGCGAAGCAGCGGCTCCCCGGCAGGTAACGCTGACGCTGCGTGACGTTTCATTCAGTTACCCGGAGCAGCCGCAAAAAGCGCTGGATGCCCTTTCTCTGCAAGTCGCGCCCGGAGAACATATCGCTATTCTCGGACGTACCGGCTGCGGGAAATCAACATTGCTGCAACTGCTCACCCGCGCCTGGGACCCGCAGAGCGGCGATATTCTGCTTAACGATCAACCGATTTCAACGCTGGATGAAGCGGCCCTGCGTCGCACCATTAGCGTGGTGTCGCAGCGAGTACACCTGTTCAGCGCCACATTGCGTGACAACCTGCTGCTGGCAGCGCCAGACGCAAACGACGATACGCTCTCAGAGATGCTGCGCCGTGTCGGGCTGGAAAAGCTGCTGGAGGATGGCGGACTTAACAGCTGGCTAGGAGAAGGCGGACGTCAGCTGTCAGGCGGCGAGCTTCGTCGTCTGGCTATCGCCCGTGCCCTGCTGCACGATGCGCCGCTCATGCTGCTCGATGAACCCACTGAAGGGCTGGACGCGACAACCGAAAGCCAGATGCTTGAATTGCTGGCAGAGGTTATGCGCGGGAAAACCGTTTTAATGGTCACGCACCGTCTGCGCGGGCTGTCACGTTTTGATCAAATAATAGTGATGGACAACGGGCAAATTATTGAGCAAGGTAATCACGCAGATCTGTTAGCCAGGCAGGGTCGTTATTACCAGTTTAAGCAACGTCTGTAAGCTATTATTGAACGATCCGACTTGCGTACTGGAGTTCTGCGGTCATGCGCCTGGTTCAGCTTTCTCGCCACTCAATCGCCTTCCCCTCGCCGGAAGGCGCGTTACGTGAACCCAATGGTTTATTGGCGCTTGGTGGCGATCTCAGCCCTGCCCGCTTATTGATGGCCTATCAGCGGGGTATTTTCCCGTGGTTTTCACCAGGCGACCCGATTCTTTGGTGGTCACCCGATCCTCGCGCTATTTTGCAACCTGAAACATTACACATCAGCCGCAGCATGAAGCGTTTTCACAAACGATCGCCCTATCGCGTCACGCTTAATTATGCGTTTGGTCAGGTTATTGAAGGCTGCGCCAACGATCGTGACGAAGGAACCTGGATCACGCGCGATGTCGTGGAAGCGTATCACCGCTTACATGAGCTGGGGCATGCGCATTCCATCGAAGTATGGCGACACAACGCGCTCGTCGGCGGCATGTATGGCGTTTCGCAAGGCACCCTGTTTTGCGGCGAATCGATGTTCAGTCGCCAGGAGAACGCCTCCAAAACCGCGCTGCTTGTTTTTTGCGCTGAATTTATTCGTCAGGGTGGAAAATTAATCGACTGCCAGGTGCTGAATAGCCACACGGCATCGCTTGGCGCTGTCGAAATTCCCCGCAGGCAATACCTTGAGCATCTGGGATCATTACGGCAACAGCGATTACCGGGTCATTTCTGGGTGCCGCGCACGTTATTTTCGCCTCAGGCGTGAATGTTTTCGGCACATTTTTTGTCAGGGTGTTATAATTGTGCCGCAGAGCAGGTTATGCCCATTACCCCGCCGCCGTTAAGGAACCGTTCGCGTCAGGTAACGCCCATCGTTTATCTCATCGCTCCCTTATACGTTGCGCTTCAAGTGCGGCTTTGCCGTGTTTTTCGGAGTAATGCGCCAAACCTGATTTGCTGCGTTTTAAACGCGCAAATCTTTACTTATTTAAAGAACTTCGGCATTATCTTGCCGGTTCAAATTACGGTAGTGATACCCCAGAGGATTAGATGGCCAAAGAAGACAATATTGAAATGCAGGGTACCGTTCTCGAAACGTTACCTAATACCATGTTCCGCGTAGAATTAGAAAACGGTCACGTGGTTACTGCACACATCTCCGGTAAAATGCGTAAAAACTACATCCGCATCCTGACGGGCGACAAAGTGACTGTTGAACTGACCCCGTACGACCTGAGCAAAGGCCGCATTGTCTTCCGTAGTCGCTGATTGTTTTCACGCCCGGGTGGCGTAAAGATAAAAAAGGTCGGTTTATCCGGCCTTTTTGTTGCCCCTTTCCTGCATGAATACCGTTGATGCGAATTAACGTTATTTTTATTCCCCGCAGCGTCCCTTCCTTCTACATTCAATACTGAACTGCCTGTACGGCAGTGAACGCTTGAACACCTCCAGACTTCTGCGCATTTAATTTCTAAGCTGCCTGTACGGCAGTGAACATTCAGGCCCGTTCCTGTCAGCGCTCCCTGTGTTTCTAAGCTGCCTGTACGGCAGTGAACAGCGCCTGCGTGGTCGTGCCGCCGCCCATCTTTTTCTAAGCTGCCTGTACGGCAGTGAACATCTTTTTTCCATACTTACGTGCATGAGGGTGTTTCTAAGCTGCCTGTACGGCAGTGAACATTAACGGGCGATTTCTGCGTATCCGTGAAGATTTTCTAAGCTGCCTGTACGGCAGTGAACAGTGAAGATGGATTTGATGCGCTGAAGGTATGTTTCTAAGCTGCCTGTACGGCAGTGAACGATCTTTGTATTCAAAAGTCACAACGATTTGTTTTCTAAGCTGCCTGTACGGCAGTGAACTATGCGGCAGTTACCATTGACAGGAATCATGTTTTCTAAGCTGCCTGTACGGCAGTGAACCCGTTGACGCCTGACGCCATGCCCTGCTCTACTTTCTAAGCTGCCTGTACGGCAGTGAACAGGAATAATATCAGACAATCACGTTGATTTATTGAAGAAAAACGCAACTTCTTCCTGTCAGACCCTTTTTCACCCAAGTTATATATACACAATAAAATCAATAAGTTAGTGACATAAAATAAAAAAGGGTATATTGCGCTCTGTTTTAATCCTCCACCATCCGCGCATACTCTTCTGTCAAAAAATCCACCAGTGCGCGTACGGACGGCAATAATCCACGGCGGGACGGGAATACCGCATGAATCACCTCTCTTCTGGGTTCCCATCCTTCCAGCAAGGCAACCAGCTCCCCCGCAGCCAGTTGGTCTTTCACCATTAAAACAGGTAACTGAACGAGACCGACGCCCGCAACGGCCGCTTCACGCAGCGCCAGCATGTCTGTAGTGATCAAACGCGGTGTAAAGTGAACTTCAGCGCGCGCGCCCTGCGGACCAAAGAGTTCCCAGCGGTGGATATGTTTACCTGAAGCCAGGCTCAGTCCGGGCCAGTGATGCAGTTCTGCTGGCGAAGAAGGATTCCCCATACGCTGTACCAATGTCGGGCTGGCAAACAAACGGTGCCCCCTGTCCGCCAGCACGCGCATCACCAGATCGCTGTCTTCAAAAGGACGCGGCCGGACGCGAATTGCAACGTCAATGCCCTCGCCAACCACGTCAACACGGCGGTTGGTTGCTTCAAGTTGTAACGACACATCGGGATAACGCGCCATAAACTTCGCCAGCATTGGGCCGATATGTACATGTAGCAACGTCACTGGACATGTCAGTTTTACAATGCCGCGCGGCTCGACCTGTAAGGCGGCTATCGCATCCTGCGCCGCCTGTGCTTCCACCAGCATTGCCTTACAATGTTCATAAAAGGTCTGCCCGACTTCAGTGACATTAAATTGCCGCGTGGTTCGTTGAATAAGGCGAACGCCCAGCCGTTCCTCCAGTTGCGCAATACGTCGGCTAAGCTTTGACTTTGGTTCATCCAGCGCTCGCCCTGCCGCCGCAAATCCCCCCTCCTCGACGACATGAACAAACCACGCAAAATCATTGAGATCCGGTTTTGTCATTACATTGTCCTGTTTATAGAACGGTAAGGTCTATTTTAGCGACTACTCAGATCATTGTCATAGATATAAGCTTATTTACATCAAGACAACGCCACCGAGGAGACCACCATGAAACAGATTACAGGCGTCTATACCGCACCTCGCCCGCATTGGGTTGGCGATGGATTTCCGGTTCGTTCGCTATTCTCTTATCAGTCCCATGCAGAGCAGTTAAGTCCGTTCCTGCTGCTGGACTATGCCGGGCCGCATACCTTTGCCCCTGGCGCCGAAAACGAAAAACGTGGAGTGGGAGAACACCCGCATCGCGGCTTTGAAACCGTCACGATTGTTTACAGCGGCGAAGTTGAGCACCGCGATTCAACAGGCCGCGGCGGCGTCATCGGCCCTGGCGATGTGCAGTGGATGACCGCAGGCGCAGGCATTTTGCATGAAGAGTTTCATTCTTCAGCCTTTACCCAACAGGGAGGCGAGCTGGAAATGGTGCAACTGTGGGTGAACCTGCCCGCGAAAGACAAAATGGCGGTGCCGGGTTATCAAAGCATCAGCAGCGATCTCATCCCTGCCGTAACGCTGCCTGACGAAGCCGGAACCGCGCGCATTATTGCGGGCCGCTATCAGGATGTGAAAGGCCCGGCGCATACCTTCTCGCCGTTGAATGTCTGGGATATGCGCCTGCAACGCGATCGTCATCTTACGCTGCCCGTCGCTGAAGGGTGGAGCACCGCGCTGGTCGTCCTGAAAGGAAGTATTACGGTGAATGGCACAACACCGGTAAATGAAGCGCAACTGGTGGTGTTAAGCCAGGAAGGTGAAAACCTGTATCTCGAAGCCAGTAGCGATGCCAGCGTTCTGCTGTTGTCGGGCGAGCCGCTGAATGAACCCATTGTCGGTTACGGCCCATTTGTCATGAACACAAAACAAGAAATCGCAGAAGCCGTACGCGATTTCAACTCCGGCCGTTTTGGCCAAATCTGAAAACATTGAGGAGTACACAATATGTCCAGTCCTGCTAATTTTAATGGTTTGCGCCCGGTAATTGACGTTAACGATTCCGTTATGCTGTTAATCGACCACCAGAGCGGGCTTTTCCAGACCGTTGGCGATATGCCGATGCCTGAATTGCGCGCCCGTGCGGCCGCACTGGCCAAAATGGCAACCTTGTCGAAGATGCCGGTCATTACGACGGCATCTGTACCGCAGGGACCGAACGGCCCGCTGATCCCGGAGATCCACGCCAATGCACCGCACGCGCAGTATATTGCCCGTAAAGGCGAGATCAACGCCTGGGATAACGCTGATTTCGTCCAGGCGGTAAAAGCGACCGGCCGTAAAACGCTGATCATCGCCGGTACGATTACCAGCGTTTGCATGGCATTCCCGGCAATTAGCGCAGTCGCGGAAGGTTATAAAGTGTTTGCTGTTATTGATGCTTCCGGCACCTACAGCAAAATGGCCCAGGAAATCACGCTGGCACGCGTTGTTCAGGCGGGCGTCGTACCGATGGATACCGCCGCAGTGGCTTCCGAGTTGCAGAGCACCTGGAACCGTGAAGACGCAGCAGAGTGGGCTGAGGTCTACACCAAAGTGTTCCCGGCGTATCAGTTGCTGATCGAGAGTTACAGCAAAGCGCAGGAAGTGGTGAAAAACGGTGAGATACTGGATTCACAGCGCTAATCGTATTCCCTGCTCCCCCAGGGCAGGGAATATGTTCATTGCGTAACCAAACGATAATTAAAGCGTAAATTCTGCTTGACCGTTTTGGCGCAACTCCCTATAGTAGCGCCCCGTTGCCCCCCAAGCGGTCAGGCAGCAATACAATATGGTGAGGTGTCCGAGTGGCTGAAGGAGCACGCCTGGAAAGTGTGTATACGGCAACGTATCGGGGGTTCGAATC
>NZ_JAOWGE010000037.1:21496-117336 GCF_030333295.1 Citrobacter sp. CK198
GCCGGATGGCGGCGCTCGCGCCTTATCCGGCCTACGTTGCCTGATAAACGAAGTGACTCCTCACCGCCATATTCAGAAAAGAGCTCGTACGAAAGTACGGGCTTTTTTTTCACCTGTTGCACATCGCCGGATAGCGGCGCACACGCCTTATCCGGCCTACGAGTGGAGCTCTGTAGGCCTGATAAGCGAAGCGCCATCAGGCTTCTCAGAACCAGGGAATAGTCGCCGTAGAACTTAATCCATAGCTTGTGAATGTCCCGCTAACAGGTTCAGAACGCAGTTCGCCGTGACGAATAAACACCCGAAATTGTTGCTGATTCGACAAGCTCTTAACGTTCAGGTAAGGCAAATCGCTATGCTGTTCGGTTGACTCCACCAGGCGCTGCTGCGCCTGCTCTTCCGTTAACCATCCCTTCCTGACGGAACGCCGCAATAACCGTTGCGGACTGCTTTTCACCTGCACCCGACTCACCGTGCGCCAGCCTTTTACAGCCGGAACAGGCGTTATCGCCATACACTGGCAATAATCATTCAGCCCCTTACGCCATGAACCGGCCTCAAGTTCCTGTAACGCCAATAACGAACCATGAAGACGCAAGCACGATCCTGGCGTCACGCCAAACTGAGGGAAGCTAACGCCAATATCCCCCTTTCCCCTTGCGCCTAACGCACGATGCAGTTTGGCAAATAACGCCGCCATCAGCATTTCAGTATTAAATTCGGGGTCTGGCAGGACACGGAGATCAAGATAGTGATCCATCATCGCTCCTTATTCGCTTTTCTCACCAAATACGCCGCCGCGAACCAGTACCGCCATCACATAATGCTGCTGAGCGGCATCCGGTTTCATACCCTTAGTGACCCAGTTATCCAGTAAGGTATAAAAATCCATTTTATCCTTCGGCTGGCGACACGCTACGCCACGACTGGTTACTGAGCCATAGGGTTCTACCGCAATCGCGCCCAATTCTTCTACTTTTGGGTGCCACGTATCGACGGTACGCAAAGCGTTGCCGATTTTCTGCGAGTGAATGCCCGCAACACCACTGACCTGGTATAACACCCTGCTTTTACTGCTGTTACTGTCCAGCACCAGTTCCTGCGAAGGAAAAACCTCCTGCCCGGCGCCCAGACGCACCTGCGCTTCGACAGTCAGCATGACCCATTCCTGACCGCTTAATCCTTTTTCGATTATCGCCGCCAGTTGGCTCAGCAAAGCATCTTCCTGCTTAAACTCACGCAGGGAATAGTTGTGACTGTTAAAAATCCATTCCTGCCCACTGGCCGCGACATTCACCTGGATCTGCTCAGCGCCAATGCGGTTGCGCCACAGGAAACGTCCGTTTGCCAGATTCGTGGCGTACCTGCGCGCCAGTTCACCAAATCCATACTCATTGATATAGCCATCAATAACCTGCTGAAGCGCATCCTGGTATGCCATATCATTACATACCGATGGCGTAGATAAATTACCCAACACGCGCAGCGTAAACACCACTTTCAAGGTGTCGGCATCTGCCGGTAAGGCCGCAATATCCACACGTTGCAGGTTTGCTTTTTGAATTTCCGCATCCAGCTTCGCCGGATCGCTGGAAATCGCATTTTTCAGCCGATTGGAAATCGTTCCTCGAACCGCCTTTTCCTGAATTTCAATCGGTTGCCAATGATCGCTTTGCCAGTTACCCGCATACATCATCGCATCGGACGTAGCGAGTTTGCGCTCAAATGCCAGTACAGAAGCGGTTTTTACAGATACAGGAGCCTTTGCCATAGTCATGTCCTTATTCTAAATCGTCGTCTTCGTTAAACGTAAAGTCGTCTGCGACAGGCATTGCAGAGCAATAGTAGCCCGTGTCGGTTGTGCGGTAGCGCCAGAGAAGCGGCTGAATATCCGTAACACGATGCAACCCACGCCATTCTCCTACGCCATACACCGCCTCGGTAAACGCAAACGGCGTCGAATTATCGCGCGCACTGGCAACCTCTCCGGGGGAATAAAGCGGAGAAATACGCTGATAGCCGCACATCAGCGGCACCAGATAACCAGGCATCGGCTTAGGCTGATATTCCCATTGAGCGTTGTCCCCCTCTTCCGGTGGTATAGCGCGGTACTGGATTGCGGCAAAATCTAACCAGGTATCCAGTAATGTGCTTTCCGGCTGTTGTTGTCGACGCTGGTGATAATGCGTTGTCAGCCATTCGCTGCGGTCGCAAAGAGCAAAACCCGGCATCAGCCGCCAGAGGATCTGACGGAGCTGTTTTTCATCATCCGGCGCAGGAAATACCTGCGGATCGCGCAGACTGACAATACTTCCGCCCGCCAGCTTTTGGCTCTGACACAGCATTTTCAACTGCGAACAAAACGCCTCTTTACCGTATTCGCCATTCACGATTTCACCCTGGCACTCAATCACCAGGGAGACGGTAAGGTGCATTCTCCCTTCTTCATTGAACGAGGCCGTTTTCCCTTCTTTAGTCAAAGGGTTACGCGTAAGCGCAAACTGATAGTCACGCCCTGAGGAATATGCCTGAACATGAGAATGATGGCTGATCACCGCGCAGCCATCAAAATGCACGCCATGCGTGGCGCGCACTTTACGGGAAAGCGCATGCACGTACCCCAGGAAATGGCTTATCGCGGGAAAACCCCAGGTTAACCCGGCAACGGCATTCGCATTCTCAATACGGATATGGGGCAATAAAATCAGATAACGCATTTCAGCGCCTCCCGCAAAATCGCTTCCATTTCCCGCATCCGCTGGCGAAACAGCGATTGCGTCCGCCATTCCCGGCGCTCAATAAGCCCCACATCCAGACGCGCCTTATTCAGCCGATAGTTCAGCCAGCGTGCGAAATCATCCGCAACGCTTATTTGCCAGTCGTCTTTGTCACGTTCAAGACGGAAAGTCTCATCCGTCTGGCCGCGCCAGGGATCGAGCCAAAGCTGCTGATGGAGGGGGAGATCGGTATTATTTCGCGTCCAGCCTTGCCAGGACGCCTGCTGGAAATTGGCGGCATGCATGAAAAG
This sequence comes from Citrobacter sp. CK198, assembly GCF_030333295.1. NCBI lineage: Bacteria > Pseudomonadati > Pseudomonadota > Gammaproteobacteria > Enterobacterales > Enterobacteriaceae > Citrobacter > Citrobacter sp. CK198. The sequence continues at coordinate 24,525 of NZ_JAOWGE010000037.1, forward strand.
AAGGTCGATAAGCTCATCAACATACGCTGCTCGCGCATTGCGAATAGCGTGATTATTCTTCTCAGTATTTTCTTTCAGCAGAAACACCATACGGGAAACAATACCTGACGCGGCCCGATTAAACGCGCCGCGCAACGCAAAGAGATTGAGCATATTTTGCGGCGCTTTATCCAGATTCAGCCATTGAGGCGGCTGCGACGACAGCAGCCAGATACGCCCACCGCGCGCGCTGTTCAACGCAGAAATATTCTGTGGCTTGGTACCGCCAAAATGCATTTCAGCCATGTCTGGATAACGAACATCGGGCTGCGGATGCCATTTACCCGCTTTGCGCGCATCGCGTACCGCTTTCGCCTCTTCTCCAAAGCGAGATGCGACGAGTTTTTCATGCAACACCTGCGCCAGCGAGGTAGCAAACAACGGACACAACAGATGGTAATCATTGACTACGGGGAAATAGACCTGTTTAGCGAGTTTATGCGATGTCGGCTGAGTGGGCGTTAACGCACGATTAAACCCTTCCACCCACTGCGTCAGTTGAGCGTCATTCTCAGCAAAGGCGTGAAGCGGTTGATGTTCACCCCGTTTCAGACAAGCCAGCAGCGAGTCACCCTCGACGTCGGTTTGCAACAATTTCGCGACGTCAAGCGCGGCGGCGTTTCCAACGGCATCCGTCGGGAGGCTCTTAAGCGACGCAGTGCTTAAATACCCCTCTTCACCCACGGTATCGCGATATATGCTGCTGCTTTTTGAATCCCCGTGGGTAAATTTAGCCGCATGCGTCACCAGGCTAATTTGCCCTGCTCGCCTTGCCGCATCCGTCAACCAATTTTGCGGTTGATAGCGTGCCTCAAGCGCCTGACGTTCCAGGGCGATGGTACTGGCATCTTCTCCCTGCGCCAGTCGCTTTGCAGCCTCTTTTTCAAAGGCTTCCAGCTTTGGCTGCCTTCGCGAGGCAATGTAATCGGTAATAAAATGGGTCAGTGCCGTTCTATCCATCTCGGCTCCTTATTTTGTTATTTGACTGATAGTGCAAAGTTCGCTGTAACTTGTGAATGCGTATGAACAAATACTTCAGCTAAAAATGGTTTCAACACGACAATGCAAATCGTGAAAATCATTATACCGTTGCTAAACTTATCAAACATAATGCCACCTAGAGACTTCTAAGGTTTTAATTGGAAACTTATAGATATCGTAATGGCATTATAACAATACGTTAATATTGAAAGCTAATGCATTGTGACCTAAGCTCCTCGCAACTGCCGAAGGCAGCTTAGAAATAGAGACTTCTTTGGTCGTAATTTCATTATCACTGCTGTACAAGCAGCTCGCGCCCTCGTCAGAGGGCGCGAAATACACCCAACCACGGGTGGTAACGCCAGTCGCTCGTCACATCCTCTTCATTTACAGGTACGCTGATCTCACCGAAAATTTCACCTACGCGGTTAATCTCAGTCTGTTGGGCATCGGCCAACGCCAGCAACACCTGGCGGTAGTCCGTACATCCCCAACGGTCTGTTCCCTCTGCATACTCAACGTCCTGCAGAACAAATTTATCGGAAGCCTTGATGTTGCCGTTTTCAGTATGAAATGCGAAATAAGGCTCGCTCTCTTCCTCTTCCATATGCAGAAAAAATCTGGCTTCCGGCTGCGACTGACGAAACGGTGTCTTACGCTGTAGCCAGGCATTCCAGGTGAGCGGTTTACGCCACCAGTTTGCGGCAATAATCTGCCGGCTCTTACTGCTGAGTAATTCTTCCCTGAGCCGCATGTGCTCCAGTTCCGCCAGTTTATTTTCACCATTTGCAGGCAAAATACGTGGCAATGCAGTGATCGTCTGATAATCCTGCGGTGGTAATAGTTCACGCAGATCGTGACTGGCTAATGGATGATCCTTATTTTCAAATCCCGGCTTACAAAACGCGGGAGAGCGCTTTCTCAGCGCTTTAATATTACTGCTGAGAATCACCAGGTTTTCGTTCTCTGGAACGACGCGTCGATGGCGCTGTATACGTCCGGCGAACTGAATAATGGCTCGCATAGAGCTGGGTTCGATGATGCCCCAACTGCTGTCCCAGTCCCTGCCAACCTCCATGACGGAAGTCCCTAACACGACAAAAAGGTGATGCTTCTCCGGGCGGAGATTGAGAGCTTTTGCAATATCGGGATGTTGCCAGAGCGTATCGGGGTGATGGCGAGTAAATGCGCTATCCAGACATTTTTCGATGGCTGAACGCACCGCCAGCGGGTGCCGGGCATGGTAGACACAATAATGGATACAGACATCCTGCGGCGAAGGGATCGCCATTAACGCTTTTGCGACAGCGACCAGCGGATCGATATTCGCGAACCTGACTAAACCCAATGACACGGTCTTACCACCGGGATGCGTCTCTTTATGCGCGTGATGTAAAACCTGCATTTCCGTATGCACGGCGCGGGCCACGCAGGTAATGACATCGCTCACCTCTGGCGACGCCGGAGATACGGGCGAAATACGCCCAAAGTGCAGACGAGGTTTTGCCGCCAGCATTGCCGCCCGCTGCTCAACAAATGTTTTATGCGCAATGCTAAAGCTGCGTCCATCCGCGATGTGCTCCACCTTCGCGCCTTTTTCATCGAACCATGCGCAGCAAATATTCATCGGTTTCTCTGACGCGCCGCAGGACGCCTGCCATATTTTGCGCCCGGCAAACCAGGCGGCAAACATGGCCTGGATAAGATCCGGCGGCAGCGTTGCCGACGAGAGCAGCACGCGGGTTCCCAGCATCCCGGCCCAGTTCATCAGGCGGCAAACGGCATGCAGATCGGCAATATCAAAATCATCAGGTTCATCCAGCACCAGATCGCTGGTCAGCAAGCGCAACATCGCCGGTAGCTGCTTCCCGCCACGCACGCCTTCCGTCGCCGAAATCAAATGATCGAGGGTTGTCACTAAAACAGGCGCACTGACTAACGCCGACAATTTCCTGTCGCCGCTCAACCATTTTTCCAGCGCCCCCGTTTGCACACTGCCTTCATAATGAACATATTGCTGTTCTTCAGACAATGCCTTCGCCGAGGCGCTATCCCTGTCTGGTTCCGGTTCTTTTTCCTTCTGCCACAACTGCTTCACCGCACCCGAGCCAATCAGTACCGCCAGGTCGTCGTCGTCCAGCTTCAGTCGATTACGCAACGCATCGCCGGTTTGCAGCGTCAGCGTGCGTAACCCCATTGCCACGGTGAAGCGACAGCCTTCCTGCTCATCTGCCAGCGCATACATTATTCGTGCATTGGCAAACGTCTTCCCGCAGCCCGTCGAAGCCATATTGACGCCGAAAAACCCCTCTTCCCGACTCCTCTCACGCAGCGCGGCAGCTACATCCCAGGCTTTATTTTGCCAGTGATAAAGCGGATTACCCGAACGCTCACGAAAACCTTTATGCCTTGCAATCGCCGGAAGCGACGAACGCACACGCGCCAGTTGTCTCCCCAGAAGCAATGCGTGATGCGCGACACCGGTCAGATGCTCATCAACCCGTTGTTTTAGCGTGCCATTTTTCCGATCGCTGTTTGCCCATACACAATAATCAGAATCTTGCCACGTTGGGTGAGGATGGCTGGAAGAGTAGAAGTGATCGGCCAGCATCAGACAAAAACGCGCCATATGCAGCGTGAACAGTTGATCCATCTGTCCCCACTGTTTTAATGCCGCGGCATTCTTAGCGCGCCGGGAGATCTGACGTGCTTTCTCCCGCCAGACGCGACTTTGTACAGGCGTACCTGATGGAAAAACCCAGACATTACGAAAATCGACGTCTCGCCACCCTTCTTTTATATGATTCACGGCGTTCCAGTCTGCATTAAGCTGATTTTCAAGCCAGCTCTGACATCCCTCCAGAACGTTGTCGCCACGCAGGTTTTCAGGAAGACGGTGATGAGACAAAATCAGCCAGGCGACGACGCTGGCGAGCGGTGGAAGCGTACGAAAAGGGCTGTCAGAATAGCAGGGGTTATCCTTGCGCAATCGAGCCAGAAGTTCAGCGTCGTCATCCGCAGACAACTCACCGAGTTTTGCCAGCCACTGTTCATCATGTTGCTCACCGATAAACGCCTGAAACAGGCGTACCGAAACCCATTCATGGCGATAAGGTTGATAACTTTTAGCTGTTTTTTTCGTCAGGCTTTCCTGAAAACAGAACCCTGCCTTACTAAAATCATGAAACAAGCCCGCAATCGCTGCTAACAGCGCAATGCTTTCCGCACATCGCCACCGATGTTCATCGGTGTTCGTGATAAGCGTTTGTGTGGTTCGGTTGGTAGGAACACGCCCTTGCGCATTAAAACGACGTATATTGCCGACAATCCATAGCAATTCCATTTGCCCGTTTTTCTTCAACCAGTGGCAGGCAACCGCAGTATTACGCCTTGCGGTTTTCCGTAATAAACGGCGCAGCGTGTTAACGCCTTCTAAGGTGATGATGGTTTGCCAGGCCGCGTCTCCCGTTCGCTCAGCAAACTGATCGAGTATACGGCAACTCTCCTCGCGAGCGCGTTTGGTGCAGCGAGAGATAATCAGCACATTCATTCGCTATCCTCAGCCAGCTGTCGCGCCGTGTCCTGAAGCGTGGTGATCATTAAATCTAAAGCATCAGATTGCTGAAATCTATTAATACAGCGCTGGCGGAACGCCTGTGCATCCTCCCCCTCCATTGCCGCGATAAACGCTTGCGGCATGACAAGCGCGTCTTTGATAAGATCGGCCAAATCAAAGACCAGGCCGCCGCGACGCGTTTTACCGTGCATAACCGCCAGGCCGTGTGGGAGCCCTGTAACCCATGCCGCAACAGCCGCTAATCCGTATGCCAGATAATTACCCTGATCCAGAAACCGATTCGCCATATCCAGACCACCGCCCCGTTTTGCTCGGGTAAAATCACCATATCCAACGGTCTGGCTCACCAGTTTATACAGCGATTTTGTTAATTGCGCCTCTTTGAGCATTAAATGAGTATGATCCTCTGCTTGCGCCATAGACGCATCCGCGCGCGTGATAATATCATTTAATCGTTCCCAGTCTGGCTGAAATATTTTCTGTGATGATGGAGCTAACCAATATTTTTCTATTTGCTGCAATCTTATTTGCTGAAACATCTTTGCCGCGATCAATCTTTTTTCTTCTTTAAACCAGAAAGAGACCCAATGCTGTAAATATTCAGTCGGCCGATATTCACTTTGCGGTGACAGCCATGACACATCAATATCAACTTCATTTGCGGAATAAAGCGGCGTACCATCAGTGCCACAGAAGCCAACCATCACGCCAGCCCTTGCGAACTCCCGCATTGCCGCCTGTGACACTGACGTGCCCATACCCAGCATCACCGCCGTAGTATTCGCGACAGGAATATTCCAGTAATATGATTCATTACCTGCACTCGTAATGTATTCAACTCGCCCACCATTTACCTGCACACGGCATTTTTCAAGATAATATATATTGGCGCGTTTAGAGTGCAGAATGGTTTTTAAATCCGAAGGCATAATTGAATTTGCAGACATATCTATTTAAACCCCGTCATTTTATGTGTTATCGATAGTACTGATGAGGGTCTGGCAGATGAAATGATAAAAATCAACAAAAGAGCTTTCAAAATAAATAATTACATTTGTGGTGTGGTAGCTGCCTGTACGGCAGTGAACGGACTGATTTTCATGACTCAGTGCCTCTTTGCTTTCTAAGCTGCCTGTACGGCAGTGAACACAGATTCAGCCGTAAACACTGCGGCGGTTGTATTTCTAATACTGCCTGTACGGCAGTGAACCACAGCAGGCCGAGAAACAGCAGGTTCACCTCTTTCTAAGCTGCCTGTACGGCAGTGAACCGTAAGCGCATCCACCGTCTGGCGGGCGATATTTTCTAAGCTGCCTGTACGGCAGTGAACGAGTCCAGTAGCCGTATTGGTCGCGTTCTACTTTTCTAAGCTGCCTGTACGGCAGTGAACTGCTTTGCTCAAGATTTCACGAATGCGGTGCATTTCTAAGCTGCCTGTACGGCAGTGAACGCTATATGCGCAGTATCGCGCCGCCTTTACGCTTTTCTAAGCTGCCTGTACGGCAGTGAACTTTGACAGGCTTTGTTGTTACTGTGATGTTCTTTTCTAAGCTGCCTGTACGGCAGTGAACCCGACCAGCACCACCATTGCAGGCCTTGCACTTTTCTAAGCTGCCTGTACGGCAGTGAACGGCGATATTTCGGCGCGCCGCGTGATGTGGGATTTCTAAGCTGCCTGTACGGCAGTGAACATAAAAAAGCCAGCGATAAGCTGGCAATGTGATTTCTAAGCTGCCTGTACGGCAGTGAACCATCTCACCACGGATGAACTCTCGGGCCTGCTTTTCTAAGCTGCCTGTACGGCAGTGAACGTCAAAGTTGGAAGCCAGCCAGGGGACAGACATTTCTAAGCTGCCTGTACGGCAGTGAACAGCAATTCGTGTCGCTGCCACGGGAAGGGCAATTTCTAAGCTGCCTGTACGGCAGTGAACCGTCTGCTGACTGATAATCTCCAGGGTTTGTCTTTCTAAGCTGCCTGTACGGCAGTGAACAAAGATCCCCCTAAATCCCCCAAGGGGGAATGTTTTCTAAGCTGCCTGTACGGCAGTGAACGCAAAGCCGTTTTACTTCGGTGAAAACGATACATTTCTAAGCTGCCTGTACGGCAGTGAACTCGCGCCGGATAGACTGGCTGTTCACCTTCGTTTTCTAAGCTGCCTGTACGGCAGTGAACAAGATTGACGACTATTACGCGACCATTCTCTTTTTCTAAGCTGCCTGTACGGCAGTGAACATCGGTACCCCCATGTGCCTTAGCTTTGATATTTTCTAAGCTGCCTGTACGGCAGTGAACTGAAGCTGTTCGTCGCTATCATGGTGTTAATAAAGAAAAATATCAACGAAATGATTAAATACCCTTTTATCGCCACCTAATATAAACACATAAAAATCATAGCGTTAAAAAAACACTCAAAAAAAAGGTTTTCAGGTATCCGGGGTATGGCGGCAAAAAAAATCCGTAACCTCAAAAGAGATTACGGATTTTAGCGAGTTTATCTGAACGCGACTGGCGTTCAGATTTTACCGGTTACGAGATTAATGCGCGGCTTCCGGTTTGTGCTTTTGCGCACTCTGGAAGCCATACGTCAGCTCATTTTTCTCTTTATCCAGAGCAACGGTCACCTGGCCGCCGCCAACCAGCGAACCGAACAGCAGCTCGTTTGCCAACGGTTTTTTCAGGTTGTCCTGGACGACGCGCGTCATTGGACGTGCGCCCATCGCGCGGTCATAGCCTTTCTCAGCCAGCCAGTCACGCGCTTCCTGACTCACTTCCAGGGAAACGCCTTTCTGATCCAGTTGAACCTGCAACTCGACAATAAACTTATCGACAACCTGATGGATCACTTCAGTAGACAGGTGATCGAACCAGATAATGTTGTCGAGACGGTTACGGAACTCCGGCGTAAACACTTTCTTGATTTCACCCATCGCGTCCGTACTGTTGTCCTGATGGATGAGGCCAATCGATTTACGCTCAGTTTCACGCACACCGGCGTTGGTGGTCATCACCAGCACCACGTTGCGGAAATCCGCTTTACGCCCGTTGTTGTCCGTCAGCGTGCCGTTGTCCATCACCTGCAACAGCAGGTTAAAGACATCTGGATGCGCCTTCTCAATTTCATCCAGCAGCAGAACTGCATGCGGATGTTTGATAACCGCATCGGTCAGCAGACCGCCCTGGTCGAAACCGACATATCCCGGAGGCGCGCCGATCAGGCGGCTTACGGTGTGGCGTTCCATATACTCGGACATATCAAACCGCAGCAGCTCAATACCCAGTGCTTTGGAGAGCTGTACCGTTACCTCGGTTTTCCCTACCCCGGTAGGCCCCGCGAACAGGAACGAACCGACAGGTTTATGTTCATGACCGAGACCCGCACGGCTCATTTTGATCGCTTCGGTCAGCGCTTCAATTGCCTTATCCTGCCCGAAGACCAGCATTTTCAGGCGGTCGCCGAGGTTTTTCAGCGTATCGCGATCGCTCTGCGAGACGCTTTTCTCAGGAATACGCGCGATACGCGCCACGACGGACTCAATATCCGCCACGTTGACAGTTTTCTTGCGCTTGCTGACCGGCATCAGACGAGCACGCGCACCGGCTTCATCGATGACGTCAATCGCCTTATCCGGCAGATGACGGTCGTTGATGTATTTCACCGCCAGCTCTACCGCCGCACGCACCGCTTTCGCCGTGTAGCGAACATCGTGGTGCGCTTCGTACTTCGGTTTCAGGCCGTTGATGATCTGCACAGTCTCATCCACGGACGGCTCAGTGATATCAATTTTCTGGAAGCGACGCGCTAACGCGCGGTCTTTCTCGAAAATGTTGCTGAATTCCTGATACGTCGTGGAACCAATCACGCGGATCTTACCGCTGGAGAGCAGCGGTTTAATCAGGTTTGCGGCATCCACCTGGCCGCCCGACGCAGCACCCGCACCGATAATGGTGTGGATCTCATCAATAAACAGGATGCTGTTGGTGTCCTGTTCCAGCTGTTTGAGCAGCGCTTTAAAACGTTTTTCGAAATCGCCGCGATACTTGGTGCCCGCCAGCAGCGAGCCGATATCCAGCGAGTAGAGGGTGCAATCCGCCATCACTTCCGGCACATCGCCCTGGACAATACGCCAGGCCAGACCTTCGGCAATCGCCGTCTTACCGACGCCGGACTCACCCACCAGCAGCGGGTTATTTTTCCGGCGGCGACACAGCACCTGAATGGCACGCTCCAGCTCTTTTTCACGACCAATCAGCGGATCGATTCCGCCCACGCGAGCAAGCTGGTTAAGGTTAGTCGTGAAGTTCTCCATACGTTCCTCCCCGCCAACTTGTTCTTCGCTATTTGGCTGATTGCCGGGGTCAGAAGACTGACTCGGCTCGTCCTTTCGCGTCCCATGAGAAATAAAGTTCACCACGTCGAGGCGGCTGACTTCATGCTTACGCAGCAGATAAGCCGCCTGGGATTCCTGTTCGCTGAAGATAGCCACCAGCACATTCGCGCCAGTTACCTCACTGCGCCCGGAGGACTGAACGTGAAAGACCGCACGTTGCAGCACGCGCTGAAAACTCAACGTCGGCTGTGTGTCGCGCTCTTCTTCGCTGGCAGGCAGTACGGGTGTGGTTTGTTCAATGAAGGCTTCAAGTTCCTGACGGAGCGCCACCAAATCCACGGAGCACGCTTCCAGCGCTTCGCGGGCCGATGGGTTACTGAGCAACGCCAGTAACAAGTGCTCGACGGTCATAAACTCATGTCGGTGCTCGCGCGCTCTGGCGAAAGCCATGTTTAAACTGAGTTCCAGTTCTTGATTGAGCATAGGCACCTCCCCCAATTTTTACGCCTGCATTCAGGCTTTTTCCAGCGTACACAGCAACGGATGCTCGTTCTCCCTCGCATACTTGTTCACCATCGCCACTTTGGTCTCCGCAACCTCGGCGGTAAATACGCCGCAGATAGCTTTACCTTGATAGTGAACCGCAAGCATCAGTTGCGTTGCACGTTCTACATCATAAGAAAAGAATTTTTGTAACACGTCAATAACAAACTCCATTGGAGTGTAATCATCATTGACTAATATCACTTTATACATAGATGGCGGTTTTAGCGCGTCGCGCACCTTATCTTCCGCCAGCTGGTCAAAATCCAGCCAATCGTTCGTCTTACCCATTGTCAGTCGTCATCTTCGGTTACGGTTACCGGCAGAACGTACTGCCGCTGACAAGAGCCTATGCACACAATCAATCTACCCCAATTAATAGATAACTATCATCTATCTCTGTCATCCGCGACATCTGTCACATTACCGGCAATAGCGTTAACTGCTTCAAATTTTTGATTCATTTTTACCCCATCCACCCCGCCTGGCGCTTGACGCCCCGCCTGATTTCTCTAAATTGTAGTTTCGAGAGTTGGCGAGGTTTTGAACAGCCCCCACTCCGCCACCGGTTCATTCCATCTTACTTATATAAGATTTACGAAGGATGTCGAAGCATGGAAACGGGTACTGTAAAGTGGTTCAACAATGCCAAAGGGTTTGGTTTCATCTGCCCTGAAGGCGGCGGCGAAGATATTTTCGCCCATTACTCCACCATTCAAATGGATGGTTACAGAACGCTTAAAGCCGGGCAGTCTGTCCGGTTTGATGTCCACCAGGGGCCAAAAGGCAATCATGCCAGTGTCATCGTGCCCATCGAAGCAGAAGCCGTTGCATAGCTCTTCTGTCTCATTGTGTACATCCCGCAGTCAAAATGCCAGTCCGATCGGCTGGCATTTTTATTTCTGCGCCATTGCTTTTTGCCGGATGGCGACGCTGACGCGCCTTACCCGGCGGACAAACATCCGGCAAGATTCACTCCCGCGCCAGCGCATCTACCGGATCGAGTCGTGCCGCATTACGTGCGGGCAACCAGCCAAACAGTATCCCGGTAAACGTCGAGCACAAGAACGCCGTCAGGAGCGCGACGGGCGAAAAGCCGATTTCCCAGCCGGGTAAAAACATCTGTAGCGTAAAGGCGATCAGCATCGACAGCCCGATCCCCAACGCGCCGCCGACCAGACACACCAGCACCGCTTCAATTAAGAACTGTTGCAGCACATCGCTGGCGCGCGCGCCTACCGCCATACGGATGCCAATCTCCCGGGTTCGTTCAGTGACGGAAACCAGCATAATGTTCATTACGCCGATCCCCCCAACCACCAGTGAGATCACCGCAACCAGCGTCAGGAACAGTTGAAGAGTACGTGTGGTCTTTTCGGCGGTTTTCAAGACGCCGTCCATATTCCAGGTAAAGAAATCCTTCTTCCCGTGGCGCAGCGTCAGCAGGCGGGTAAGCTGCTGCTCAGCCTGCGCGCTGTCAAATCCCTCTTTCACCCGGACGGTGATGGAGTTCAGCCATGACTGCCCCATCACCCGCCCGGACATCGTGCTGTACGGCAGCCAGACGCGGAGGATCTTACTGCTGCCGAACATAGACTGTTTCTCTTCAGCCACGCCGATCACCGTTGCAGGCATATTGCCGACCAGGATCACTTCGCCCACCACTTTCGCTTTATTGGGGAAAAGTTGACGCCGCGTGTTGCTGTCGAGCACCACTACCTGTGCCCGGCCATTCAACTGCTCTCTGTTGAACGTGTTCCCCTCGCTAAAGGTCATGCCGTAGACGTTAAAATAGTCGCCGCTGACGCCATTGGCGCTGGCGGCCACGTCGATGTTGCCATAGCGAAGCCGCAGATTTTGCGATACGGCAGGCGTCGCGGACGTTACCCACGGCTGCTTCTGAATCGCGTTCAAATCGTCATATTTCAGCGCCTGCTGATATTGCGGATCGTCGTCGCCGAAGTCTTTACCGGGATAAATATCGATAGTATTGGTGCCAATAGCGCGAATATCCGCCAGCACCATCTGTTTTGCCGCATCGCCGACCACCACGATCGACACCACCGACGCAATCCCGATAATAATCCCCAGCATGGTGAGCAAGGTGCGCATTTTATTGGCGGCCATCGCCAGCCACGCCATCGTGAGCGCCTCACGAAATCCGCTGACAAACTGGCTCCAGCCGGAGGCCGTTTTGACGACAGGCTCCGCAATGCCTTGCCCCGCTTGCGTTTTCTGCGACGGCGGATTACGCACGATCTCGCCATCGTGGATTTCAATCACCCGTTCGGCCTGAGCGGCAACCTGCGGGTCGTGGGTCACGATAATGACCGTATGCCCCCGATCGCGCAGTTGATGCAGAATCGCCATCACTTCATCGCCGGAATGGCTGTCGAGCGCCCCGGTCGGCTCATCGGCGAGGATCACCTGCCCGCCGTTCATCAGCGCGCGCGCAATACTCACCCGCTGCTGTTGCCCGCCGGAGAGCTGCGAAGGCTGATAATCCACCCGATCGCCCAGCCCCAGCCGTTGCAGCAACTCTTCGGCCCGCTCCAGCCGTCGTTTGCGCTCCGTACCGGCATAAACGGCGGGCACCTCAACGTTTTGCGCCGCCGTCAGATGTGAGAGCAAATGATAACGCTGGAAGATAAAACCAAAATGTTCGCGGCGGAGTTGCGCCAGCGCGTCGCTGTCGAGCGTGGAGACATCCCGCCCCGCAATCCGATAGGTGCCGCTGGTAGGTTTATCCAGACAGCCGAGGATATTCATCAGGGTCGATTTACCGGAGCCGGACGCGCCGACAATCGCCACCATCTCTCCGGCATGAATTTGCAGGGAGATGCCCTTCAGCACCTCAACCTGTTCTTCACCTGACGGATAACTACGACGAATATTGCTCAGTTCAAGCAATGCCGTCATTGCGCGGCTCCAGTTTTGCTCTCGCTGATCACCACCTCATCGCCCTCTTCCAGTCCCTTGACGATCTCCACGTCGGTATCGTTACGCGCGCCAATCGACACCTCGCGTTCACGGGTTTCGCCGTTACGCAACAGCGTGACTTTGTAGCGGTTGTTGCCGACCGGGTCGCCAAGCGCCGCCAGCGGAATCGTCAGCACGTTTTTAATGTCCGTGAGCTGAATATGCACCTGTGCGGTCATGTCCAGGCGCAAAATCCCTTTCGGGTTAGGAACTTCAAAACGCGCGTAATAGAAAATAGCGTCGTTCACTTTTTCAGGCGTGGGCAGGACATCTTTCAGCGCGCCTTCATAGCGGGTCTGAGGGTCGCCCAGCACGGTAAACCAGGCTTTTTGTCCGGGACGCAGGTGAATAACGTCCGCTTCGGAAACCTGCGCCTTCACCAGCATGGTGCTCATATCCGCCAGCGTCAGGATATTTGGCGCCTGTTGAGCGGCAATCACCGTCTGTCCCTGCAAGGTGGTGATTTGCGTCACCTCGCCTGCCATCGGGGCGACAATGCGGGTGTAATCCAGGTTGGTTTTTGCCGTATCAAGAGAAGCCTGATTACGTTTAATCTGCGCGTCAATCGTGCCGATCTGCGCCTGTTTGACGGCCATTTCCGTCGCGGCCGTATCCAGTTCCTGTCGCGAAATCGCCTGGGTTTTCGCCAGCTGTTGCTGGCGTGACAGGGTGACGCGCGCCAGTTTCCACTCGGCTTCAGCCTGTCGGCGCTGAGCGCGTAATTCCATCAGCGTGGCTTCCACCTCTTTGATCTGGTTTTCCGCCTGTTCAGGATCGATAACGCCAAGCAGCTGATCTTTTTTCACCTTGTCGCCAATTGCGACCGACAGCGTTTTAAGCTGGCCGCTAACCTGCGCCCCGACATCCACTTTGCGCAGCGCATCCAGTTTCCCCGTCGCCAGCACGCTCTGCTGGAGGTCGCCCGGACGGACAATCAGCGTTTGATAGTGGGGTAACGGCGCATTTAACGTTCGCCAGAGCGTAAACATCGCCACGATGATAATGAGGGCGATGAGAAGATAGCGCTTTTTCATTTTTCCCTTGAGCTTCATAACGATCCAACATTCCCCGAGATATCCACCAGAGTGGGAAGATAAACCTTAACGGTAAATAAACAAACACTGAAAAACGCGCCGAATATCGCCGTCGCTATCCATTGCTGGACTGCATTCCGCCACAGATGTCGCGGTTGTTTCGCCGTTAATCCGCTCTCCCGCGCGCCAGCCAGAGTACGCGGGAGAACATTTTTTTGAACAGCGTCGGCACCGCGTCAACGCCGCGTCGCCCTGCCTCCATCGCCACTTCAATGGCTAAATCAGGCTTTGACGAGCGGTGGATCGCCTTCGAGATAATTTTCCGCATATTCATCGGGACGTTTTCCGGTATTTGCGCCACCCGATGAAAGACATCAGCAAATCCTGACCGATACATAAAATGTTCCATATCCAGAGCAGGCAATGCCGTCAGGTGCTCACGCTCTTCTTCCCGGTCGTTATTCAGCAAACCGCGCACCGTTGCGGCATATTTTTTCCCGGCTTCGTCACCATCCACCAGCACATGCCACTCAATCCCCATCCGGCGGGCGAATTTTACCAGCGGTCTCAGGCCAGACTGGGCGAATTCGATCACTTTAATCCCTTCGGCATCGAAGTGGTGCCCACACTGGCGCGCCAGTTCGTTAATAACCCAGGTTTCCGTTTCGCCTTCCACCAGCAGCCAGCAGCGGGAAAACAGCGACGAGGCCCGGTTAAAACGAATATGAAAGGCGATGCGGCGACCATCTTCCGCGCTCAGCCCGCCAGGCCCCAGTCGCCAGGCTGCGACCCGTGAAGATTCACGCACCAGACGGACAACGTGCTCCACAGGCGTCAGCGACAGCAGTTCGCCGGAATTGGTCGTTGCCACACGTTGCAGCGGTAAAAGATTCAACAACTGCCATGCCACCGACAGCATAATCGGATGCAGACGCGTTTCCGGGTCTTCAACCAATAATAATGGTCGGGCATCTTTATCCAGCCGCAGCGTCCCTTTCGCCTGTAACAGCGTGGAGAACAGCCCCAGCAGGATCACGCGATGCATGCGGCCGCCGGGTTTGTCGATCATCCGGTTAATAATGTCCAGATAGCGCCAGCTACGCTGCTCGTTGTTCGAACGGCGACGCATCAACCGATGACGGGATTGCCCCGCGCCTTGCTCGGAAAAGTAGTGCTCCAGCAGCTGTACCATTGCCGAAAGCCCCTGGCGGATCTGCCCGTCCGTTAAATTCTGCGGACGGGTCGCCAGCTCTCGCGCCAGAAAGTCCAGCTGGCAGGCGGTAACTTCAACATCGGGAACATCGGGCACCGTACCGTTACGGATGCGTCGCATAAAGCGCGCATCGCGCAGGCGCAGTACCGGCATCAAACGAATGAGATGGTGTGCCTGGCGATTAATATCATCGATCGGTAGCGGGTGGCCGTCGCCATCAAGGAAGCTGCGCAGCGTCATCACGCTGCCATCTGCCGCGCTCTCCCCCTCCAGGCGGTAGAAAATACGGTGAAAACCATCCTGACAGGGAGACCAGCATGCCTCCAGCGGGCGGTATCGACGCACCCGATGGCGGCCTGGCTGAGATTCACGGAAAGTGAGGATAATATGCAGATGATGTTCACGTCCCTGAATATCTCCGGGGGGAAACCAGAAATCCTCGCGGATGAAATGATACAGTTCCGATTCTGGCGACAGCAGCAGAGTTAAGGCATCCAGCAGGCTGGATTTCCCCCACGCGTTCTCCCCAATCAGCACGTTGTTTTGCTCCAGCATCAACGATAATCGATTGATCCCGCGAAAACCCACAATCTCAACGCGTTCGAGAATCATGTATCCTCCAGAAATGAACAACTTATCCTTTCCGCAGTATAACGACAAAATCCGTTGCATGGCGTGATAATTGCAGCATTAAGTCCGTGCACTACACTCTTATTAAGACAAATCAGAACAAGGATTCACACCACATTGCCCTAAATCAAACTAACTGAATTTTTTTAACTGGTGATTGGGTGACGTTCGTTCTTAAAATATAGTTTCCTGCATTATGTCGTCACCCTTTTATGACGATAAAAAAACAGCCGCATATTTAATGTGGTTAATTTTATTATTTGAGGTGGTTATGTTTAGAAAATTAGCAGCCGAATGTTTCGGTACATTCTGGCTCGTTTTCGGTGGCTGCGGAAGCGCCGTTCTGGCTGCGGCATTCCCTGAACTGGGAATTGGTTTTGCGGGTGTCGCGCTGGCTTTTGGTCTGACCGTACTGACAATGGCATTCGCCGTAGGTCATATTTCCGGCGGACATTTTAACCCGGCAGTGACATTAGGTTTATGGGCTGGCGGTCGTTTTCCGGCAAAAGAGGTCATTGGCTATATTATCGCTCAGGTTGTCGGCGGTATTATTGCTGCGGCGGTGCTGTATCTGATTGCCAGCGGTAAAGCAGGCTTTGATGCCGCTGCCAGCGGTTTTGCCTCTAACGGTTACGGCGAACATTCCCCTGGCGGTTATTCCATGCTTTCCGCCATCGTCATTGAAATCGTGCTGACCGCCGGTTTCCTGCTGGTCATTCATGGCGCGACGGACAAACATGCCCCGGCGGGTTTTGCCCCAATCGCCATTGGTCTGGCGTTAACCCTGATTCACCTGATCAGTATTCCGGTCACCAACACCTCTGTGAACCCGGCGCGCAGCACCGCGGTTGCGATCTTCCAGGGCGGTTGGGCATTACAACAACTGTGGCTGTTCTGGGTGATGCCGATTATCGGCGGTATTCTGGGTGGCGTGCTGTACCGCACACTGCTTGAAAAACGCGATTAATTGAGTGAAGCCCGTGGTGTTGGGTGGCGACTACGCCTTACCCGACCTGCGGTACAGTACAATAAGCAGGCCGGGTAAGCGTTAGCGCCACCCGGCTTTTTTTTGCTCCTTTACCTGACCGCCTTTATTGGGTAGTGTCATTGCGCTGTCTCGCATATAAAGGACCCGGTTGTTCATGTTTTCAGGACTTTTAATCATTTTGGTTCCACTGATTGTGGGCTACCTCATTCCACTTCAGCATCAGGCCGCATTAAAACTGATCAACCGGCTGTTAAGCTGGATTGTCTACGTCATTCTCTTTTTTATGGGGATCAGCCTGGCGTTCCTGGATAATCTCGCCAGTAATTTGCTCGCTATTTTTCATTATTCCGCTGTCAGTATTACCGTTATTTTGCTGTGCAACATCGCGGCATTATTCTGGCTGGAACGTTCGCTACCGTGGCGACACAACCACCAGCAGGAGAAATTACCTTCACGTATCGCGATGGCGCTTGAGTCACTTAAATTATGCGGCGTCGTGGTGCTGGGTTTTCTGCTTGGCCTCAGCGGGCTGGCATTTCTCAAACACGCTACGGAAGCCAGCGAATATACGCTGATCTTCTTATTATTCCTGATCGGCATCCAGTTGCGAAACAATGGCATGACCTTAAAACAGATTGTGCTGAATCGCCGGGGGATGATGGTCGCCGTGGTGGTGGTCGCCAGCTCTATGCTCGGCGGAGTCATCAATGCGCTCATTCTCGGCCTGCCGATCAAAACCGCGCTGGCAATGGCATCGGGTTTCGGCTGGTATTCCCTGTCTGGCATTTTATTGACCGAATCGTTCGGCCCGGTAATTGGCAGCGCCGCTTTCTTTAACGATCTGGCGCGCGAGCTGATAGCGATTATGCTGATCCCCGGTCTGGTTCGTCGCAGTCGCTCCACCGCGTTAGGGTTATGCGGCGCCACGTCGATGGACTTCACGTTGCCGGTGCTTCAGCGTACAGGCGGTCTGGAGATGGTGCCTGCCGCCATCGTTCACGGTTTTATCCTCAGCCTGCTGGTGCCGATCCTGATGGCCTTTTTCTCAGCCTGATACCTCCCTGGCGGTAGAACCCTGCCGCCAAAATTGCGCTAAATCAATCTCCCTGTAAATTATGTAAGAAATCACTTTTATCCCTTTGCGCGCAGGCATAACCTTAAACATGTATATTAAATATAACTTTAAAAAAGGTGTGACCATGTTTTGTGTGCAATGTGAACAAACCATCCGTACTCCGGCGGGGAACGGCTGCTCCTACGCGCAGGGTATGTGCGGTAAAACAGCGGAAACGTCCGATCTCCAGGATCTGCTGATTGCGTCCCTGCAAGGTCTGTCTGCATGGGCTGCTAAAGCCCGTGAATATGGCATCATCGATCATGACGTTGACAACTTTGCCCCGCGTGCATTTTTCTCCACTCTGACCAACGTTAACTTCGACTCTCCGCGCATCGTCGGCTATGCCCGTGAAGCGATCGCCCTGCGCGAATCGCTGAAAGCGCAGTGCCAGAACATCGATGCAAGCGCCACGGTAAACAACCCGATGGCCGACCTGCAACTGGTCAGCGACGATCTGGGCGATTTGCAACGTCAGGCCGCCGAGTTCACCCCGAACAAAGACAAAGCCGCTATTGGCGAGAACATCCTCGGCCTGCGTCTGCTTTGCCTGTATGGCCTGAAAGGTGCGGCAGCGTACATGGAGCACGCCCACGTTCTGGGTCAGTATGACAATGACATCTACGCGCAGTACCACAAAATCATGGCGTGGCTGGGCACCTGGCCTTCCGATATGAACGCTCTGCTGGAATGTTCTATGGAAATCGGCCAGATGAACTTCAAAGTGATGAGCATCCTGGATGCCGGTGAAACCACCAAATACGGCCACCCGACCCCGACTCAGGTTAACGTGAAAGCGGTTGAAGGTAAGTGCATCCTGATCTCCGGTCACGACCTGAAAGATCTGTACAACCTGCTGGAGCAGACCGAAGGGACTGGCGTGAACGTCTATACCCACGGTGAAATGCTGCCCGCGCACGGTTACCCGGAACTGCGTAAATTCAAACACCTGGTCGGTAACTACGGCAGCGGCTGGCAGAACCAGCAGGTTGAATTCGCCCGCTTCCCTGGCCCTATCGTGATGACCTCTAACTGCATCATCGACCCGACCGTTGGCGCGTATGACGACCGTATCTGGACGCGCAGCATCGTCGGTTGGCCGGGCGTAAACCACCTGGAAGGCGAAGATTTCTCTCCGGTTATCGCTCAGGCGCAGCAGATGGCAGGTTTCCCATACAGCGAAATCCCGCATCTGATCACCGTTGGTTTCGGTCGCCAGACGCTGCTGGGCGCAGCAGACAGCCTGATCGACCTGGTCAGCCGCGAAAAACTGCGTCACATCTTCCTGGTGGGCGGCTGTGACGGCGCGCGTGGCGAACGTAACTACTTCACCGATTTCGCGACCAGCGTACCGGATGACTGCCTGATTCTGACGCTGGCCTGTGGTAAATACCGCTTCAACAAACTGGAATTCGGCGACATCGAAGGTCTGCCGCGTCTGGTTGACGCCGGTCAGTGTAACGACGCTTACTCCGCCATTATTCTGGCTGTCACGCTGGCAGAAAAACTGGGCTGTGGCGTGAACGACCTGCCGCTGTCTCTGGTGCTCTCCTGGTTCGAACAGAAAGCGATCGTCATCCTGCTGACGCTGTTGTCTCTGGGCGTGAAAAACATCGTGACCGGGCCGACTGCGCCAGGTTTCTTCACCCCGGATCTGCTGGCTGTCCTCAACGAGAAATTTGGCCTGCGTCAGGTCACCACCGTTGAAGAAGATATGCAGCAACTGTTGAGCGCGTAAGGAGTTTTAGAATGACGATGCCAACCACTCAGTGTCCGTGGCGGATGCAGGTACATCACATCCATCAGGAAACCCCGGATGTGTGGACTCTCTCATTACTGTGTCACGATCACTATCCGTACCGTGCCGGTCAGTATGCACTGGTCAGCGTTCGCAACTCTGCGGATACGCTGCGGGCCTACACCATTTCGTCCACGCCGGGCGTGAGCGAGTACATTACGCTGACGATCCGTCGCATTGATGAAGGCGCAGGTTCACAGTGGTTAACCCGCGAGGTGAAACGCGGCGACTATATCTGGCTGTCCGATGCGATGGGCGACTTTATCTGTGAAGACAAAGCCGAAGACAAGTTCCTGATGCTGGCGGCCGGTTGCGGCGTCACGCCAATTATGTCGATGCGTCGCTGGCTGGCAAAATACCGCCCGCAGGCAGATGTGCAGGTGATCTTCAACGTGCGTTCGCCGCAGGATGTGATTTTCGCTGAGGAATGGCGTCAGTACCCGGTCACGCTGGTGGCGGAGAACAATGCGACCCACGGTTTCGTGGCGGGTCGCCTGACCACTGAATTACTGAAAAACGTGCCGGACCTGGCATCGCGCACCGTCATGACCTGCGGCCCGGCGCCGTATATGGACATGGTTGAGCAGGAAGTGAAAGCGCTCGGCGTAACGCGCTTCTTTAAAGAGAAGTTCTTTACACCAGTTGCCGAAGCGGCAACGGAGGGTCTGAAGTTCACCAAACTGCAACCGGCGCAGGAGTTTTACGCGCCTGTCGGCACCACGCTGCTGGACGCGCTGGAAAGCAATAAAGTTCCGGTAACCGTGGCATGTCGTGCTGGCGTGTGCGGCTGCTGCAAAACCAAAGTGGTTTCCGGTGAATATACGGTCAGCAGCACCATGACGCTGACCGATGCGGAAATCGCCGACGGTTATGTGCTGGCCTGCTCCTGCCATCCGCAGGGCGATTTAGTTCTGGCATAAGCTCTCATTGCCGGATGACGCTTCGCTTACCCGGCCTGCCATTTTTCGGCAGGCCGAGTAAGGCATTTACGCCGCCATCCGGCAATTCTTTACCGCCAGGCCGAATTCCCCGCAACAGAGAACCGCCCCGCCCCCAGAAACGCCACCGCCAGCGCGCCAATAAAGAAATAAACTAAACTTTCTATCGCCCATGCGCCGACGGCATCCAGTTGCCAGGTTTTCCCGGTGCCGACCATTAACCACGCCACCACCATCGTCAATGCCAGCACCAGCGCGGCAGGACGCGTAAGAATACCCAGTACAATCAGGCAAGGCGCAATCACCTCGCCCACCAGCACGCCATAGGCGATAAACCCAGGCAATCCTTTTGCAATCAGCATATTGCTAATGCCATCAATACCGTCGAACAGTTTATGCAGGCCGTGAAACAGCATCAGCCCCCCTACCGCGAGGCGTAACAGAAACTTGCCAAAATCTTCATGCGTCAGCATACGGTTCACTGCATTTAATAACGTTGTAACCATCTGAATTTACTCCTGGTTCCGGCTGGTTTGCCATTAAATTACGCGTTCTGTCGGTTGAAATATAGCTGCTGAAAATAAGGGGTGATGACAAAGCGTAACGATTATCTTCATCTAAACTTGTAACCGGTATCACATTACAGGAGATGGAAAACCATGAAACAAACCGTTGCCGCTTACATTGCAAAAACACTTGAACAGGCTGGCGTGAAACGTATCTGGGGCGTGACGGGCGACTCCCTGAACGGCCTGAGCGACAGCCTGAACCGGATGGGGACGATTGACTGGATGTCGACGCGCCATGAAGAGGTCGCCGCCTTTGCCGCTGGCGCGGAAGCGCAACTCACCGGTGAACTGGCAGTGTGCGCGGGTTCATGCGGGCCTGGCAACCTGCATTTGATTAACGGTCTGTTCGATTGCCACCGTAATCACGTCCCGGTTCTGGCTATCGCCGCCCACATTCCTTCTAGCGAAATCGGCAGCGGCTACTTTCAGGAGACCCACCCACAAGAGCTGTTTCGCGAATGCAGCCACTATTGCGAGCTGGTTTCCACCCCGGAGCAGATCCCGCAGGTACTGGCGATCGCCATGCGCAAAGCGGTGCTTAACCGTGGCGTCTCCGTCGTGGTGCTGCCGGGCGACGTTGCGCTGAAACCGGCGCCGGAAAGCGCCAGCACCCACTGGTATCATGCCCCGCTGCCGGTCGTGACCCCGGCCGAAGAAGAGCTGAAAAAACTGGCACAGCTATTACGTTACTCCAGCAATATCGCCCTGATGTGCGGCAGCGGCTGCGCGGGCGCGCATAAAGAGCTGGTGGAATTTGCCGCCAAAATTAAAGCGCCAATTGTTCATGCGCTGCGCGGCAAAGAGCATGTAGAGTACGACAACCCTTACGATGTGGGCATGACGGGATTGATCGGCTTCTCATCCGGTTTCCATACGATGATGAATGCTGACACCCTGATCCTGCTCGGCACCCAGTTTCCCTATCGCGCCTTTTACCCGACCGACGCCAAAATCATTCAAATCGATATCAACCCGGCAAGCATTGGCGCGCACAGTAAAGTCGATATGGCGCTGGTCGGCGATATTCGCTCCACGCTCGCAGCGTTATTGCCGATGCTGGAAGAAAAAACCGATCGTAAATTCCTTGATAAAGCGCTGGAGCACTATCGCGACGCGCGCAAAGGGCTGGATGATTTAGCCAAACCGAGCGAGAAAGCGATTCACCCGCAATATCTGGCGCAGCAGATCAGCCGTTTCGCCGCAGATGACGCCATCTTTACCTGCGACGTCGGCACGCCGACCGTATGGGCGGCGCGTTATCTGAAAATGAATGGTAAGCGCCGTCTGCTGGGATCGTTTAACCACGGTTCAATGGCCAATGCCATGCCGCAGGCGTTAGGCGCCCAGGCCACCGAACCGGGCCGTCAGGTGATCGCCATGTGCGGCGACGGGGGATTCAGTATGCTAATGGGCGATTTCCTCTCTGTCGTACAGATGAAGCTGCCGGTAAAAATTGTTGTTTTCAACAACAGCGTGCTGGGCTTTGTGGCAATGGAGATGAAAGCGGGCGGCTACCTCACCGACGGCACCGAGCTGCACGACACGAACTTCGCCCGCATTGCTGAAGCCTGCGGCATTACAGGGCTTCGCGTTGAAAAAGCCGCCGACGTCGACGAGGCGCTGCAACGCGCGCTGTCTATCGACGGTCCGGTACTGGTCGATGTGGTCGTGGCGAAAGAAGAACTGGCCATTCCGCCGCAAATCAAACTGGAGCAGGCCAAAGGGTTTAGCCTGTATATGCTACGCGCGATCATCAGCGGGCGCGGTGATGAAGTGATCGAACTGGCGAAAACCAACTGGCTAAGGTAAAACAATGCACATCGCCTTTTAAACTATAGGGATGTGCAATGATCGATTTACGTAGTGATACCGTTACCCGGCCGAGTCGTGCCATGCTCGAAGAGATGATGGCCGCCCCGGTCGGGGACGACGTGTACGGAGATGACCCAACCGTCAACGCCCTCCAGCAATACGCCGCTGAGCTTTCTGGCAAAGACGCGGCGATTTTTTTACCCACCGGCACTCAGGCTAACCTGGTCGCTCTGCTCAGCCACTGTGAACGCGGCGAAGAGTATATCGCCGGTCAGGGCGCGCATAACTATCTGTACGAGGCAGGCGGCGCGGCGGTGCTGGGCAGCATTCAACCGCAGCCCATTGATGCCGCCGCAGACGGTACGTTGCCGCTGGATAAGGTCGCCGCGAAGATCAAGGCGGATGATATCCATTTTGCCCGCACTCGCTTACTCAGTCTGGAAAACACCCACAACGGTAAAGTGCTGCCGCGCGAATATTTAAAACAGGCGTGGGAATTTACCCGCGAGCGCGGTCTGGCGTTGCACGTTGACGGCGCACGTATTTTTAACGCGGTCGTCGCCTACGGCTGCGAACTGAAAGACATTACTCAATACTGCGATTCATTCACCATTTGCCTGTCAAAAGGTCTGGGGACGCCGGTAGGCTCACTGTTAGTCGGCAACCAGGACTACATTAAGCGCGCCATCCGCTGGCGCAAAATGACCGGCGGCGGTATGCGTCAGGCGGGTATTCTGGCGGCTGCCGGGCTGTACGCGTTGAAGAATAACGTCGCACGTTTACAGGACGATCACGACAACGCGGCCTGGATGGCGGAGCAACTGCGTGAAGCCGGCGCGGATGTTATGCGTCACGACACTAATATGCTGTTTGTCCGCGTTGGTGAAGAGAACGCGGCGGCGCTGGGCGAATACATGAAGGCACATGACGTGCTGATCAACGCGTCGCCGATCGTGCGTCTGGTGACGCATCTGGACGTATCGCGTGAACAGCTTGCTGAAGTCGCCGCCCACTGGCGCGCCTTTTTAACCCGCTAAGGAGACGGACGTGCCGCAACGTATTTTGGTTCTTGGCGCCAGTGGTTACATTGGTCAACATCTGGTGCGGGCGCTCAGCGCGCAAGGGCATCAGATTCTGGCGGCGGCACGTCGCATCGAACGGCTAGAAAAACAGCAACTGGCTAACGTCAGTTGTCATAAAGTCGATCTCAACTGGCCGGATAATCTGCCCGCGCTGCTCCGCGAAGTCGACACCGTCTATTATCTGGTGCATGGCATGGGCGAAGGCGGCGATTTTATTGCCCATGAGCGCCAGGTTGCGATGAACGTGCGCGATGCGCTGCGTGAAGTACCGGTCAAACAGCTCATATTCCTCAGTTCGTTGCAGGCGCCGAAACATGAGCAGTCTGACCATTTGCGCGCCCGGCAGTTAACTGCGGAGACGCTACGCGAATCCGGCGTGCCGGTGACTGAACTGCGCGCCGGCATTATCGTCGGCGCAGGTTCAGCCGCCTTCGAAGTGATGCGCGATATGGTCTACAACCTGCCAGTGCTGACGCCGCCTCGCTGGGTGCGCTCCCGAACCACGCCCATCGCGCTGGAAAATTTGCTGCACTATCTGGTGGCGTTGCTGGATCACCCTGCCTGCAAGCACCGGGTTCTCGAAGCCGCCGGGCCGCAGGTCTTAAGCTATCAGGAGCAGTTCAAGCACTTTATGGCCGTCAGCGGCAAACATCGCCTGCTGATCCCCATCCCTTTTCCGACCCGCTGGATTTCAGTCTGGTTTTTAAATGTCATTACGTCCGTTCCGCCGACCACGGCAAAAGCGCTGATCCAGGGGCTGAAACATGACCTGCTGGCCGATGATACCGAACTGCGGACGTTGGTCCCCCAGACGCTCATCTCCTTTGACGATGCCGTGCGTCGCACGCTGAAGGAGGAAGAAAAACTGGTCAACTCCAGCGACTGGGGATACGACGCCCAGGCGTTTGCCCGCTGGCGACCAGAGTATGGCTATTTTGCCAAACAGGCCGGATTCACGGTTAAAACCTCCGCCAGCCGGAAAGCCCTGTGGCAGGTGATCAACCGTCTCGGCGGCAAAGAAGGCTATTTCTTTGGCAATATTCTCTGGAAGACGCGTGCGGCAATGGATCTGCTGGTGGGGCATCGACTGGCAAAAGGCCGACCTGAACACGCGCTTCTTCAGACCGGCGACACGGTGGACAGCTGGAAAGTCATCATTGTCGAGCCGGAAAAGCAGCTGACCTTACTGTTTGGCATGAAAGCGCCGGGCCTTGGCCGTCTGAGCTTTACCCTTGAAGATAAAGGCGATCACCGGCAAATTGACGTGCGCGCCTGGTGGCACCCGCACGGGATGCCCGGCCTTTTCTACTGGCTGCTGATGATCCCGGCGCATCTCTTTATTTTCCGGGGCATGGCAAAGCGAATCGCCCGGCTTGCAGAACAAATCACAGATTAATCATAAAAACATACTGTATTCTTTCATGTTTCCCATTGCATACCGACGTAATTCACGGAAGAATGCGCACGAAGTTCTATTAACCACAGTGGATTGATATGAAGGTACTGGTTACCGGCGCCACCAGCGGCTTAGGTCGAAACGCGGTTGAGTTTTTGCGCAATAAAGGCATCAGCGTCAGAGCTACCGGTCGCAATGAAGCGATGGGCAAGCTGCTGCAAAAAATGGGGGCGGAATTTGTCCATGCGGATTTGACCGAGCTGGTCTCTTCGCAGGCAAAAGTGATGCTCGCAGGCATTGATACGCTGTGGCACTGCTCCAGTTTCACCTCGCCGTGGGGAACCCAGGAAGCCTTCGATCTGGCGAACGTCCGCGCCACCCGACGCCTCGGCGAATGGGCCGTCGCCTGGGGCGTACGTAACTTTATTCATATCTCCTCTCCGTCACTCTATTTTGATTATCACCACCATCGCGATATCAAAGAGGATTTTCGTCCGCACCGCTTCGCCAACGAATTTGCACGCAGCAAAGCGGCCGGTGAAGAGGTGATTAACCTGCTGGCGCAGGCCAACCCGCAGACGCGTTTTACCGTCCTGCGCCCGCAAAGTCTGTTTGGCCCACACGATAAAGTCTTTATTCCGCGTCTGGCGCATATGATGCACCACTACGGCAGCGTTCTGTTGCCGCACGGCGGCAGCGCGTTGGTGGATATGACTTATTATGAAAATGCCGTCCATGCGATGTGGCTGGCAAGCCAGGAAAGCAGTGACAAGCTGCCTTCTGGTCGGGTCTATAACATCACAAACGGTGAACACCGGACGCTGCGCAGCATTGTGCAGAAGCTGATTGATGAATTAAACATTGATTGCCGAATCCGTTCGGTTCCGTATCCGATGCTGGATATGATCGCCCGCAGCATGGAGCGTTTCGGCAATAAATCGGCGAAAGAGCCGACGCTGACGCACTACGGCGTTTCCAAGCTGAATTTCGATTTTACGCTGGACACCACGCGCGCCCAGGAAGAACTGGGCTATCAGCCCATCGTCACGCTGGATGAAGGCATTGAGCGTACCGCCGCCTGGCTGCGCGATCACGGCAAGCTACCGCGCTGACCGGCGCACAGTGAACACAAAAAACGGCAACCATCAGGTTGCCGTCAGATTGTTGTTGTACCGGATGGCACAATAGATACGACTCACCCGCCACAGGCCCGATAAGCCTTCGCCATCGGGCATTTCAGGCGTTATCGTTTTATATTGTCATTACAGCGCGCTCCACGCGTCAGACCATGCCAGACCCGCGCCGGGTTCATAATAGGCTGGCGCCGTATTACACCAGCCGCTATACGGGAATGGTTTGCACTGGAACAGCTTACCGTGGTTATTCACGATATCGCCCGCATTGTACTTACTGTTCGCGCTCCATGCCGGATACGAACCCGAAGCGCCGTCGTCCTGAGATGGCGTTGCCGCTTTCGCTTTCACGTTGAGCAGATAAGAGGTGGTGCTGCTCAATTCACCATCACTGACGGTCAGGCTCACCTCGTACTGCTGAGCGGTCGCCGCTTCCGGCGCGGCGAAGGTTACGACCGCTTTGTCTTCGCCAGACACGGTCTGACCATCCTGAGCACGCCAGGTGTAGGTCAGTTTGTTGCCGTCTTCGTCAGTCGACCCCTCCGCGCTCAAAGAGACCTGCGCCCCCGCATCTACCGCGCCAATCGGCCCTGCGATATGGGCTACCGGCGCACGGTTAACGGTGGTCGGCTCTGCTGGCGTTTCATCCGGCGCAGGTGCAGGTGCAGGCGTATCATCAGCCGGTGTTGGCGTTACGGGCTCTTCATCCGGTTTAGTCGAAGAACCGTCATCATTAATGATGTTCACATTGTAGAAATGCTGTACACATTTCGTGTAATCCCCCTCTTTAAACGCGCTGAATGGCGTCTGATAACCCACCAGTTGGCAGGCATAGGTTTTGCCGTCCGGCGTATCCGAGCTCCATCCCCAATCTTGTTCCCAGTAGATCTTCAATGCGCCCGCGCCGCCTTCATCGAACTGCTTCATGTTGGCGCAGCCCAGCACTTCATCTGCCGGAACCGGTACTTTCAGGTAGTTAGCGAACTCTTTGTAGTATTTGATACGGTTCTGCGACTGCGCGATTTCCGTCGGGCCGCCGCATTCAACGCCGCCGTTGATAATCTGGGTGGTGACGCCAAAGCCGGGCACCAGACCGTTAGCCTTATCATGCGCGTTCGGCTGCCAGGTGCCATCGATGACCTGCAACATGCTAGGTTTCGGCGGCTGCGGGTAGGCGAAGAAGAAAATAGCGCTCGCCAGGTTCAGCCAGGTATCGGCAACCAGTTCCGGTTTATCCAGCAGCGTGCGAACGTCGCCATACATCGCTTCGGAGAACGGCCCGTAGTTGTAGTTATAGGACAACTGTTTCGCACCGCGGCCAAAGTAACTCAGGAATTCACCATCTTTGTCTTTGCCGCACGGCCAGGTTTGCCCCTGCCAGACGCTCGGGTTACATTCGCCGTTATAGCCGCCTTTCTGCCCTTCGCTCCAGCCCATTTCACGCACATACACCAGCGCCTGACGCCATTCGGCCTCTGGACGCCAGCTCTCATGGCCGCCGGTTTCCTGCGCAAAGTGGGCGAACATCGTAGCCAGCTCTTTGCGGCAAATCGCATCACTGTCGCGACCATCGTTATAGGTCTTACACAGCGCCGGAAATTTGCCGACTGCTTTCAGGAAATTGCTGTAGGTATATTCTTTAGCACGCAGCGGGAAAAGATATTCCCAGTCGCTGGCTTTGATGATTCCCTCAACGCGTTTGACGTTTTCCGGGTTGGCGGCGCGACCGGGTTCAATGAGTTCTACCTGGGCATTATCCAGCGTCTGGATCGTCTCTTTCACCGAAGCCATCAACGGGAAATTTGTCAGCTCCTGCTCCTTTTTCGCCAGATCGCTGGCTTTTATGGTGTAAGGCTCACTGCTGCTGGCCTGCAATGTATTTGCTTGCGCCATAAACGGCACCGCACAGGCACCCGCAATGAGTACACTCAATAATGTCCTTTTGCTCATTTCAATTTTTCCTTTATGTACAATAGTGATTAATTCAAATTCTGCGTTGTCCATTAACAACACGAATAAACAAACGTCAGAACCTGGGGTTTTACTTTTCGAAGAACACCAGCAGGAATTCTTCAAAAAATAAAAGCGGCTGGATTTATTTATATTGCGTGGTCATTTTTATACGCTGGTATGTTTCCCAGACTTTATGCGCGTAAATCATGCGCTGCGGGTAATTCTCTTTTTTAACCCCGGCGTTATATGCGCCTACCGCCTCCCAGTTATAACCATATACTTTGATCATATCGGATAAGATCGACGCGCCGACCATAATAGATGTACAGGGTTCCAGCATCAGTCGATACTCATCAATGCCACGGCGTTTCAGCGCTGAAAAATGCGAGCTATTTATTTGCATCAACCCGACATCCTTCGTTCCGTCATGATTTCGTCCTACCGCATAGGGATTCATGCCAGACTCGACTTGCGCAATGGCAAATAATAAATACGGGTCAACATGATAATAATTTGCGGCTCTGTCCCAGCAGTTGGCAAACGCGCTTTGACTTAACATCAATAACAACAAAATTAAACGTTTCATATTTTCATCCGGTTGTCGGGGTGATCTGCTCCTTGTTCGTTATGCACATTATTTTTTAGAGATGGCCGCCCCCAGACAGGGGCGGCTACCCTTCGCGAATAGATAACGTATCCGCATTATTAAGGTAAGAGGATTATTGACAGTCTGCGGCGGCGCCTTCTTTCACCCACACGTCGCTGTTGCCGGGTTTATCACCCTGCGTCCACCATTTGGCGCGGTATACAGACCCCTGATAGGTGGTAGTCTCACCGCCGTTGTAAACCACATCGGAACGCCAGTTGAATTTAACCTGACTGACAAGTTCCCACGCGTCCACGCCGAAGCCTGGCTGATTGCCCTGCGTCCAGTACTTCGCTTTCCACACCAGGTGATCGAAACTGACGGTATCGCCATTGTTGTAGATTTTGCTGGCGTCCCATGCCGCGTAGTGGCTGGCATTGGCATCAACCGGGCTGTCGCAACCGCCGGTTGCCGCGCCTTCATCAGACGGCGTCGTCCCCTCATCGGATGGCGTGGTGCCTTCATCAGACGGTGTCGTCCCTTCGTCGGACGGCACCGGCGCTGCTTTTGGCGTAACGTTAATCTGCACGTTGGACTGCACGCTGGTTTTACCATCGCTGACCACGACGCTGACGGTGTAAGTCGAGGCAGAGCTCACTTCCGGCGCGGTGATGGTCACGCTGGAGGTGTCCGTCCCCGTCGCGTTCATGTCGCCCGGCACGCTCCAGGCGTAGGTCAACGCGTCGCCATCAGGATCGGCAGCCTGCGCATTCAGCGTGTAGGTTGCGCCTGCTTCAAGCGACACCGTTTCCAGCGGATTCACAACCGGAGCCTGGTTCGCTTTTGGCGCTTTGTTCACAACCTGAACGTCAATGGCGTTACTCAGACCTTTCGCATCGGTAACGGTCAGACGGAACGCCAGATTCTGATTGCTGGAGACGGCGGCGACGTTAAAGCTCGCTTTCGCGCTGGTGCTCTTGTTCAGCGTTACGGACGGACCGGAGATCTGCGTCCACTTATAGGTGATCGCATCGCCATCCGGGTCGGTAGAGGCAGAACCGTCCAGCGTGACCGTCGCCGGGCCGGTTACGACCTGGTCAACTGCGGTCGCGACTGGCGCATGGTTGGTCACAACCGGCTCAACCGGTGTAGAACCCCCACCCAGCAAGCTTTCGTTCATCGCGTTCAGAATGTCGCCGTTATCAGAGTCGATAGACCAGGAGAACAGGCCGCCGAGGTTGTTAGCCAGAACGTATTTACCTTTCGCCGCCGCAGAACGGGCGTCTTCATAGGTAATCAGGTCGCCGGTGGATTTATTGAAAATATACGGCGCTTCCGCCGCAGCGTCGTAACGGTATTCCCAGCCTGGTTTGCCTTTGTATTCGTTAACAATCTGACGATAATCAACCACGCCCGGCTCCCAGGTGCCTTTCACCGGGCCGGTAGCCGTACCGGTAAACGGATTGTCGCCGGTATAGCCATGCACGCCAGTCCAGCCGCGGCCATACATCCCCGCGCCCACCACGATCTTGCCTGGCTGCACGCCCTGCGCCAGCAACGCATTGACGCCATTTTCCGTGGTGTATTTGGTGTCCGGTTTCCACTCTGCGCCGTGCAGCGCCGCCTGGTGCCCCAGATCGGTGTTGCTCCAGCCGCCGTAGAAGTCGTAGCTCATCAGGAAGATGTGATCCATATACTGCTGCGCCTGGGCGTAGTCCACGTCTTCAATTTTGTCCTGACCGGAACCGATAGCGGAGGTCAACTCGTAAGTCCGACCGGTTTCGGCAGACAGTTCGTTAAGCATGGTGCGCAGATCGTGCATCAGTGCCGTGTAGGTCGCTTTATCCTGCTGCGGGTTGCCCAGCGTTTCATTCTGACCGCCGCCGCCCGGGAATTCCCAGTCAATATCTACGCCGTCGAAGAATTTCCAGGTCTTCAGGAAATCCTTAATAGAAGCAACAAATCGCGCGCGAATCGCGCTGTCATGCATCTGGAAGAACGGATCGGAAAGCGTCCATCCCCCAACCGATGGCAGGATTTTCAGATCCGGGTGCGCTTTTTTCAGCGCCATCAATTGACCGAAGTTGCCTTTATACGGGTCATCCCAGTTAGAGACGCCAGCCTGCGGTTTTTGCAGCGCCGCCCACGGATCGTGGATCGCCACGGTATAGTCCTGTCGGCCATTACAGGCGCGTTTCAGCGCTTCAAAACTGTTGCCGCCTTCGATGGATTTCAGGCTGTCATTGATGCCGTCGCCGCCGCAAATGGGAATAAAACCGTACAGGATATGGTTCAGGTTAGCCGCCGGGATTTTATCTACCGGGAAATTACGGCCATACACGCCCCATTCCGGGAAGTACGCGCCCACCACTTTATCGGTATGCTGAGCAAACGTTTTATTGTTTTCCTTCATGGTGGTATTCAGCGGCAGCAGATGGCTACCGTCGGTATCCGCCACAATAATCAGCTTGCTGGCGCTTTTCGTACACCCGCTGGTATTACATAACTCAACCTGCTCCTGATAACGACCGCCTTTTTTGACTTTGAAGGTCGCAGAACCGGCAGCGCTACCTGCGCCAGACCATACGGCCTTACCATCCAACAGCACTTTCGCGGAGGTCGGCGCATCGCCGCTCCAGACGTTCCATTCCACCTTGACGTCCACGCCATCGTTATGAACTTTCACCAGGTTGTTATAATCCTGCGCAGCCTGATCCACTTCCACAATGGCGAATTTATCATTGCCGCTGGTAATAGACGGCGTACCCGGCGCAGCGGCAAAAACCGGACTTGTCGCTGCTGCCACAAAAAGTGCCAGATATTTAGGCTTCATAAATTTCATTATTAATTCCTGATAATTTTATTCGTGAATATTTAACAGCCATGCATTCCTTAGAGCATGGACGAATTGCAAACAGTAATTTATTTAAGACAACGGAAACCAACCCATTATAAAAATGAAATAATCTATTTCGCTTTACGCTCCTCCCTAAAATGGCATAAGCATTAATTCTATTAACTTATGCGACAATGATAATCTGGAAAATAAATAAGTTCCCTTTATTCCCTCGGCGAAAGAATTTAAAAAAACACTTGACCAACCGCGTCAGAATGTGAATTGCAATGTCTGGAAGATAAACATCGCCATTCCCGAAAAGGCCAGACAGGGACCAAAAGGAATTTGCCCCGATTTATTTACGCCAGAGTAAAAAAGTCCATACAGCACAATACCGCTTAATGCCGCAACCAGAATTAATAACGGTAACGCCTGCCAGCCGCACCACGCCCCCAGCGCCGCCAGTAGCTTAAAATCGCCCTGTCCAAGCCCTTCCCGCCCCGTCAGCAGGCGAAAACTCCAGTACACCAGCCACAGAATGAGATACCCCGCAACGGCGCCATATAACGCGCTCGCCAACGGCATCGTGTGGAAAACGCAATGCAGCAGCAGCCCAGCCCACAGCAGCGGCTGCGTGAGACAATCCGGCAACAGCATATATTTCGCATCAATCATCGTGAGCGGCAGCAGACCGCACCATAAAACCCACAGCGCGATCAGCGTGACAGAGGAAGGGAGCACCGCCGCCGTTGCCGCAAAAAAAAGCGCGCTGGCTGACTCTACCAACAGCAAGCGCAGGGGAATCACAGACTGGCAATGGCGGCAACGACCGCGCAGGCAGCACCAGCTCAGTAACGGAATATTTTCCCACCAGGCCAGTTGATGCCCGCAGTCCGCGCAGTGCGAGGCAGGAAAAAGTAAATTCCCCGCCCCTTCCTTTTCCATCACCATTGCGGGAACGCGCTCGCTGACTACGCCAAGAAAACTGCCGAGGATTCCGCCCAGACAGGCGCTCATTATGCAAAACCCAATCGGCCAGCTTTCCCGAAACAACATGATCGTATTCATGCGTTTTTATTCCAGCTCAGCGTAATATTGGCTTTCACGTCGCTTTGACGATCGACCGGCTGCAAATCCATTTTTTGCAACTGAACGCCGGACGTAACATTCACTTCACGTAGCCAGTTTTTCAGTTCATAAATATTGACCTGTTCAACAACAAAAGAGAGTGAGCGTTCATCCTGACGAATATCAGACAACGCGAGATGGATCTCTTTCGCGCTCTCTTCAATAACCGTTCGCGGGTTGTTCGTTTTTAAGACTTTCGCCTGTAAATGATTTTTATCGATTTCGTCCCGCATCCAGCGCAGCGTCTCTTTTTGCCGCATTAACGTGGACTGACTGTTTTGGATCATATGATCCAGCGGAATAATGCCGCCGTAATAAATTACCGCGCAGCACATCGCCGCCGCACATCGCGTAATAAGACCACGCTCGCGATCGCTGTAGTTTTGATAGCGCGCTTTTAATTGTGCAATTCGCTCTTTCATTTATATTTCCCCGTCACGATCGCCGTATAGGGTGACTGATTCGAAACCGGTTGTAACGCAAAGTCAAAATGGGGGCTGGCCTGCGTAACGAAATCCTGTAGCGCCTGCGCGTTCGGCGAGGCCGCGTTCAGCGTCAACACATTCTGCGCGTTGTCATATTCCACTTCATTTATCTCAATAGCAGGCACAGACTGTTTAACCTGTTCCAGCGCCTCCAGTTGCAGAAAAATACCTTTGCTCTGTTTTTTAATATTCTGACCAAAATGGAATTTGATATTGGTTTTCTGCCGCAGA
Organism: Citrobacter sp. CK198; assembly: GCF_030333295.1. NCBI lineage: Bacteria > Pseudomonadati > Pseudomonadota > Gammaproteobacteria > Enterobacterales > Enterobacteriaceae > Citrobacter > Citrobacter sp. CK198. Next base: position 57,899 of record NZ_JAOWGE010000037.1, read on the forward strand.
CTCGGGAAATAGTGTTGAGCGACCTGGGCAATCTCGGCCTGTACCTGATTTTCCTGCTGAACCAACATCCATGCCATTGCCACGCGCGGGCCAATCAGCAATCCCATCGACAGCAGCGCAGACACCGCCATTGCTGTCCTCAGATGTCGAAATCGCCCCACCTCTTTGCCGCAGGCGGCAAATGCGCCATGCAGCATATTGGCGCGACACGCTTTCCATTGCGGCTGAATCAATACCAGCGGATGCTGCCACGGCAGTTGTTCAGTGACATCGATACCCGCAGGCGTTTCGCCATAGCAGCGCACTTCGCCATCGCCGCCTTGCGCCAGCAACAGCGGCAGCAGCGTAGCATCCGCTTCGCAGGCGCCGAACGGCGGAAAGCGCAGCCACCAGCTTTCGTCACAGGAAACCAGTGTACTGCCGCCTTCGTTTACCGGCAGCAGAATGGCGTCCGGCAATACCTGAATCACCTTCAGTCCAGCCTCTTCGCACAGCGCAAGCCAGCGCTCAAGGCAGGTGGCGTCAATAGCTACGGCATCCACTTCCCGCCCTTTTTTCCGCAATACCGTCCAGTGCAGCGAGTCCACATCGCCGATCAGCGTCTCTTCCGCCAGCCATGAAAACGGTGTGGAGGCCGTTGATAACCCTTTTTTGGGCAGGGTAAAATGACGGAACACCATCTCACTGGCGGGCAACAGCAAACAAACGCGTGTCGCCAGGGGATTTACGGCAAGCGTTCTCAGCGCATCCCGACTTTCCAGCGTTGCCACCTGCTGGCTACCGGAGACGCACCACTCGATTTTCCCGTCCACGTTTTCATCGGGACGAATAAAAAGTACCTGTTTCATAGACTATGACTTTTCTTATTCAATCATTCGGTAACGGCGTTGCCAGGTTCTCACCTCGCCAGAGTCACGATCGACATGAATCTGGCTGACAACGCGCAGCGTTAAATCATCAGTATTACCGGTACTCTCGACCCGGAAATAGTGACTGTTCACCGCAACAAACGCCTGCATCTGCGCGAGGATCGCTTTGCTCTGCGGATAGTTTGTTTCGAGCGTTTTACTGAACGCGTCAACCGACGCCCACCCTTCTTCCGGGCGCAAGGCAATCAGCCGTGCTGCGTCATCCTCACTTAACGTCCCCGCAGACAGCGCAGACAACAGCGGCGCCTGCCCGGGCTTCAGGGTATTCACATCCACTTTGCTCTCCGTATCAGGCAGCGCGCACAGCACCCTGCTGGCGCGGGGATATGCCGCCACCGGAAAACCCGGCAACCGTTTTATCTCGCTGATGGTGCGCATCATCTGATTCGCAGGAAGGCGCTGCGGCGTCACACCCGCCCAGGCATCGCTTTCCAGAGCCTCTTTTGCGGTTGTGCTGTCAGCGTCCAGATAATCCACCAGTTGTTGATAAACCTCTTCCGCCGCTGCCGTACTGATGCCGCTGTCGATCAGCAACTGTTCAACGATCTGCTCTTTCACCGGCTTTGTCGGCTGCGCGGCGGCGCTATCCGCAGGAGGCGCAGGGTCAATGGCCAGCAGACTGTTCACGTTAAAGCAGGTCTGGGCGTCCTCAATCTGGCTCACGACGGTATAGTTCTCACCCTGAGTTTCCAGCGGTTCGTGCCACGCGCCTTCTGGCGATAATCCATTGCTCTCACCGCTGGCGTCGGTTTGCAGACGATCTTTTATCGCCGCAGCCTGGCCTTGCATCGCCCAGCGCAGCTGCTGCTGACTGACCTGATAGCGGGTTTTCTGCAAATTTCGGCAAAACTGCTGACCGATCTTTGCCGCCAGCGCTGACATCATCACCAGCAAAATCAACACCACCAGCAGCGCGACGCCGCGCTGTTTTTGCGCCGATTGCGTGTTCATTGCTGTTCTCCACCGCGTGCTGGCGGAACCGATGCCGTAACGTCAGCAGGCGTGGGTTGTGCAGCCTCAGCGCTTTCGTCTTTCTTTGCTCCCTGGATTTCCGGCATGTCTCCCGGCGTCATAAACACCCAGCGCCAGGTATCCCCGTTTTCCATCGTCAGCGTCAGTTCGGCGCCTTCCGGCTGATGGGCGGTTTCAACCCATGTCGTCTGCCAGCCCTGTCGCCAGAATCGCCACTTCATCGCTTTAACGTTGCTTAAAATCGGTACTTCTTCTGGACTCACGTCAGCCGGACTATCAATGTCAGGCCAGACATCACGCCACAGGCGATGCGCCTCCAGCCGCCAGCGCACGCGTTCCAGCTGAATTTGCCCACTGACGCCGCTTACCGTCGTCAGCTCAACGGCATGTTGATCCAGACGGAACACATCCGTTTCATTGCGCGGCGCGCGCGGCTGGAGCTGAGAGAAATCGCGCTCCAGCAGGTTACAGGCTCGCTGAAGCTGATTAAGCGTCGTCGCCGCAGTATCCGTTGCCGTGGTGGTGCGCATCGCACCGTCAAGGATTTGCCAGGCAAGGGTGCTGATCACGGCAAAAATCGTCAGCGCAATCATGATCTCCAGCAGCGTAAAACCTTGCTGGCGACGGAGTGGCGTATTCATTTGCGCTCCTTCGGCGGGACAACCCGCAGCGTGATGACCGGCTGGCTCTCTTCGCCTTCGGCATACACCTGGACTTCATCGGCAAACGCCTTGTCATCGGTTTTCACCCGCTGTTTGCGCCAGTTCCAGCTGCGTCCGCCCATCGTTTCACTGCCTTCTTCAGCGACATCGGGAAAAACGCTTTTTGCAAGCTGCGCTTGCGCGAGCTGGTTTTCCGCAATCCAACTGGCCTGTAGCGTATCGGCAAGACCGTGCGTAAAACGCACATTCAGCGAGACGGAATTCATCAACGCCAGCGCTGCGGTAGAAAAGATCACCAGCGCCACCATGACTTCCAACAGCGTCATGCCCTGTTCTTTCGCTTCCGGTTTAGTCATTGTTCTCTACCAAAACGGGTGAAGCGCCCTGCGACACCACGCGGAAATGGTGCTGTTTGTCATAGCTCTGCAACGTCAGCGTGAATCGGCTAATTTCCCCATCCGGTAAAAAGAGCACCTGCGGGTCGGCATCAGGCGTGGCCGCCAGACGCTGGGGAGCGAGCGAAACATGCATCTCTTCAGGAAACTGTCCGTGGGTGAAAATACGCCCGGCTGTCAGCGGCGCCCAATGACGCCCGCCGTTTTCCCCGGCCCACTTCACCAGCTGATATTCCGTTGGCGTCATCACCAGCCCGACTATATTTCCGTCCATCACTGCCCGATCAGAACCATATTCAACGAGGGATTGTAATTGCTGGCCTAATATATCTGCGCCGCTGCGTGAGGGTATTGTCGAAACCACCATCATGGCGCAGCTGGCAAAAATAACCAGCGCCAGAATAATTTCCAGCAATGTAAATCCACGTTGCTTATTCATTACTTATCTTTTTTATCTAAAGACCAGTTCGTTATATCATCGGCGGTATTCGCTTCACCATCCGGGCCGGAGGAGAAAACATCTACCGCGCCATGTTCGCCAGGGCTAACCAGAATGTAATCATTTCCCCACGGGTCCTGCGGCAGACGGCGAATATAACCGTCAGCACGATAGCCGTTGGGAATCGGCGCGATCTCCGGCTTCGTCACCAACGCCTGCAACCCCTGTTCGGTGGTTGGATAGCGATGGTTATCGAGCTTATACATATCCAGCGAGCCTTCCAGGGCGACAATATCGCTGGTCGCTTTTTGCGCGTCCGCTTTCTCTTTATTCCCCATCAGATTCGGCACCACCATGCTGGCCAGAACGCCAAGAATAACGATGACCACCATTAATTCGAGCAAAGTAAACCCGGCCTGACCTTTCAGGCTATTTTTTTTCACAGACATAATTAACCCACCATATTATTGAGCTGAAGAAGCGGTTGTAATATTGACAGTACGATAAATAAAACCACCGTCGCCATCGTCACCACCAGCGCCGGTTCAAATACCGACAGCGTTAATGTAATGCGATGTTGTAATGCCGACTCCTGGTTTTCGGCGGCGCGATCCATTAATGAACCGAGTTCGCCACTCTCTTCGCCAGAAGCAATCATATAAAGCATGGTTGGCGGAAATAATCTGGCCTGCTCCAGTGCGTTATATAATGACGCGCCCTGACGCACGGTATCCGCCGCCTGTTCCAGCACCTGACGCGCATACAGATTCTCAATACCGTCCATCGCGATATACATACCTTCCAGCAACGGCACGCTACTGGCCTGTAAAATGCTCAGGGTGCGGATGTAACGGGCGCTGTTTATTGCACAGACCAGTTTTTTCAGCGGCGAACGGTTCACCAGCCAGCGGTGATATGCAAAACGATGACGCTCTTTTTTAAGCCAGGCGTTGAAAGCGATAAACGATCCGACAAGGCCGCCGCCGATAACCATTCCATAAGCCTGCAAAAAATCGCTGACCGCAATCAGGGTACGGGTGGTGACGGGCAACTGCTGCTTCATATGCACAAACTGTTCGATGACCTGCGGCACCACCGCCACCAGCAGAATGGAGATAACCGCAATCGCCACCACCGTCAGGGTGATGGGATAGACCATCGCCTGCGACAGCTTGCTTTTCATTTTCTGTCGCTGTTCGTTGTATTCAGCCAGCTTTTCCAGCACGCCGCCGAGATGCCCGGTCTTTTCCCCTGCCATCACCAGCGTGCAATAGAGCTTGTCGAAAGTACGCGGAAACTGGCTGAAAGCGTCGAAAAGCGTGTGCCCTTCCACCACTTTATCGCGGATCTCACCGACCATCACCGCCAGCTTTTTGTCTTCCGTCTGCTTAGAAATCGCCTTCAGCGCACTCTCCAGCGGCAGTGCGGCATTAACCAACGTCGACAGCTGGCGGGTAAACATTGAGAGCACCGGTGTCGAAAGTTTTGCGCCTTTCTGAGCCCCCTTTCCGGCGGCGCGCTCGCGGGTGAGCGTAATGCTGATCGGTATCAGCTTCTGTTCGCGCAGCGTCTGGCGCACCTGCTTTGGGCCTTCAGCCTGCAAGGCGCCGCGCCGGGTTTTCCCGGCGGCATCCGTAGCCGTCCATGCGAACCAGGCCATTATTCGTCACCTCCGCGCTCGGCGGTAACACGCATCACTTCCTCCAGCGAAGTGACGCCGGAGATCACCTTCAACAAACCATTTTCCCGCAGGCTGTAGGCCTGCTTAAACAACTGAGTTTCAATCGACATTTCGTCTTTATCTTCATGAATAGCGCGGCGCATCGCGCTGTCCACCAGCAGAAACTCATGAATACCGGCGCGTCCCTGGTAACCGCTCTGGCGGCACTGTTCACACCCCACGGCGCGATAAATCACGTCGGGGGGGCTCTCCATAAAGCTGAACAGCGGTTTTTCATTATCATCCAGCGGACTGACGGCGCGGCAGTGAGGACACAGCCGACGAACCAGACGCTGGGCAATGACGCCAAGCAGCGATGAACCAATTAAAAACGACTCCAGCCCCATATCGCGCAACCGGGTAATCGCTCCCGCCGCGCTGTTGGTATGCAGCGTAGACATGACCAGATGGCCGGTAAGCGACGCCTGAACCGCAATCTGCGCGGTTTCGCCGTCACGAATTTCACCGATCATCACCACATCCGGGTCCTGACGGAGGATCGCGCGCAGGCCTCGGGCGAACGTCATATCCACTCGCGGGTTAACCTGCGTCTGCCCCACGCCTTCCAGTTCATATTCGATCGGATCTTCAACGGTAAGAATATTGCGTTCATGGCCGTTTAGCGCCGAGAGGATGGCGTAAAGCGTCGTGCTCTTACCGGACCCGGTCGGCCCGGTCACCAGGATAATCCCGTGCGGACGGCCAATCAGTCCTTTGAGCTGTTCCAGTTCTTCGTCGATCAGCCCCAGTTTATTGATATCCGGCTTCAGGTTGCTTTTATCCAGCAGACGCATGACCACCCGCTCGCCATACTGCGACGGAATGGTTGAGACACGCACATCCACCGCTTTACGCCCAATGCGCAGGGAGATACGACCGTCCTGCGGCAGGCGTTTTTCGGCGATATCCAGTTTAGACATCACCTTAATCCTCGATACCAGCAGCGGCGCCAGCTTACGCGCGGGCTGCAATACAGGACGCAGCACACCGTCAACGCGAAAACGGATACTCAGCGTGCGCTCAAAGGTTTCGATATGGATATCCGACGCGCCATCCTTCACCGCCTCGCCAAGAATGGCGTTAATCAGACGGATAACCGGCGAGTTTTCATCGTTATCCAGCAAATCCTCGTTATCGGGGATCTCCTCGGTTAACGCCATCAGATCGATATTGGCATCCATATCATCAACCAGCTGCTGCGAAACACCGCTATTCTGCTGCCAGATTTTAGCCAGCATCTCTTCAAACGCTTCTGGCGTTAATGTTACCGGCGTAAAGGCACGCCCCAGCACGCGACGCATCTCCAGCAGGGCAAACGCGGGCGCATCCTCACGGATATATACGTCGTTGTGATAAAGCAGCACACCGTTGTCTTTTGCGAAGCTGCTGCTGCACAAATTTTTGCTTAATTCATCCACGCGACACCCCCGGCTTACTCTTTAAACGGATTGCGCGACGCCGTGGCTGGCGCAGCAGTGCTGGTTTTTACGGGCGACGGGAACGCGGGCAGAATGGCGTTATCACCCGGCTCCAGGATGCCCATTTTTTTCTCCTCCATACGCTGCTGCTGGCGCGCGCGCACCTGGTCGTATTTCTCTTTCGACGCGGCGCTGTAGTTGTCGTCATCGCGCAGAACAGTGGTATGGATAAAGACCATCAGGTTTCGTTTGGTGGTATCCTGCGAGGTGTAGCGGAACAGTTGCCCCACCAGAGGAATATCGCCAAGCAGCGGCACTTTCGACACATTCTGTTTGGTGACATTTTCGATAAGCCCTCCCAGCACTACCGTCTGCCCGCTGTGAACCATCACTTCGTTATTGATCGTGCGGGTGTTAAAGGTGGGGCCTAAAGACGAATCCTCCGTCGAACTGGCGTCCACGCTGGAAACTTCCTGCTCGATCTTCATGTGGATCATGTCGCCATCATTAATCTGCGGCAGGATCTTCAACTTCGTCCCCACCGTCTTACGCTCAACGGTGTTAAAGACGTTGTCGCCCGTCGTCGTCTGCGAACCAGAAAGCACCGGCACATCCTGACCAACGTTAAACGATGCTTCTTTGTTATCCAGCGTCACCACGCTCGGCGTGGAGAGAATGTCGTTTTTGCCGTTGGTCGACAGCGCCGTCATCAGCGCGCCGAAATCGCCGTTAAAGAAACCTGTCGCCATACCGGTAAAATTCACGCCTTTTATCGTCCCGTTCTTAACCTGGCCGATCGGCAGACCGGTTGCGCCAAACTGTACGCCGCCGTGTTTACTCGTCCACTGCACGCCGAGATCGGTTCCGGCACCATCCTGCACTTCAGCGATAATGGCTTCCACCAGTACCTGGGGACGGCGAATGTCCAGCTTGTCGATCACCTTCTCAAGCGAGTTCATCACGTTCGGCTGCGCGGTGATCACCAGCGAGTTTGTCGACTCGTCGGCAGTAATATTCAGATCGGTCGCGGCAACCGGCGATTTACTTTTCGCCGTGCCCGGCTTGTCCTTCATCTGCTCCCCAATGCCCGTTAACACCGGCACCACTTTGACGGCATTAGCATATTTCAGGTAGAAGACGCGGGTATTCCCCTCGTTATTCTGCTCGCGATCAAGCTGCGCTATCAGCGTGCGGGTACGCGCCCGCGCTTCTTCACTGCCGCTAATGACCAGGCTATTCGTCTCCTCATCCGCCACCACTTTGGTCGCCAGTTGCGGTGCGTTCTGCCCTTTTTGTTCTTCGTTGTTGAGGTTATTCAACATATCCGAAAGTTCTTTCGCGGAGGCGTAGTGTAGCGGAACGATTTCGCGCCGCTGTACGCCGGAACGATCGACGCGCTGAACCAAATCGACCAGGCGGTTCACCACCGAGGCTTTACCGGTGAGCAGCAGGACGTTCGACGGCTCAAAGTGCACCACGTTGCCGATACCGGTCGCATCGTTCAGCTGGCGCAACAGCGGCGCCAGTTCGCGTACCGGCACATTTTCCATCCGCACGACGCGGGTAATAATTTCATCCCCTTTACCGGGATTTTTGCTGTCGGCAATCGGCGTTCCCGCGGTTCTCGCAACGGATGAACGAACCACTTTCACCATGCCGTTATCCATCGGAATCACGGAAAGTCCGTACAAATCCAGCACGCTGAGGAAAAACTGATAGTATTCATCTTCGGTCAGGACGTTATACGTCCGAACTGATACGGTTCCCTGTACCGACGGATCGACCAGAATCGTTTTATTGAGATTACGGCCAACCGTATCAATAAATTCACGAATATCAGTATTTTTAAAGCTGGCGCTAAAATTCGCCGCAAAGAGCGAACTGGAATATAACGCCAGAGTTGTCAGCGCCACGCACGCCCACGGAAATTTCTTCATGGCAATTCACTTGTTAGTTGTTTAAAACATTGACCTGAATATTTTCCAGGTGAGCGTGACGTCTTACGACTACCGCCGCTTCTTTCATTTTTGACCAGCCAGCAATGATGCTTTTCGCCTGTTCTTCTTTCGTCATATCGGTACTGTTCACCTTCACAACCACATCGCCCTTCTCCAGCCCACTGTTCTGAAAGAAAGACGAAGCATTGCGCGGGTTGATTTCGTACCCTTCCAGACGACCTTTTTCAATAAACGGTTTTAGCACCAGGACATCATTAAGATGCAGGCTCTCTGCACCGGCATCATTTGTCGGTTTTTGTAGCGGGCCGCTTTCAACACCGCCTCTGAAATAATCAGGTTTCTTTAATGCCAGTACCTGCGTAGTACCTTCATAATTAACCACCACATTGTCGTTATTGATCTCCTCAATACAGGCGTTACTCACTCCCACGAGGCTTTCGCCTTCGCGATAACTTTGCTGTCCCGCAGGCGTTTTAATAACGGCAAACGACAGCCATTTTTCATCGCTGCTGACGATGCCTTCAATCTCGGCAGAGAGCGGCGATTTAACCGCTGCTGGCGTATTTCGCTGCCAGACGGCAGGTTGAAAAAGCGCAAATGACTTTTCTTTTTCGTCATTTTTACGCACGTTAATTTTTCTGTTATTTAACTTGTTTGTAACCTTATTATAGTTTTTAAAAACGACATACCCTTGATGCCCGCTGAATATCAGTAAAACAAACATCACGCAGGGTGCAATCAATCGGGAGAAAAGCTGCATCCTCATTATTTAAATGCCTTTAATAAAGCTAAATTTCGCAGCACCGGCTGCGCCAATCGGTGCGGCAAATAGTAATGAGCGGCAAGAAAGTCGACCACTCGCTTTCCCGGCAACTTTATTGCAGAAAAACATTGACGATTTCACTTACTGGTGTTAGCGAAAATAATCAGAGTAATTTTCTCCTGTCCGGTATTTGCCCGAATAAACCCGCTCAATTATTTTTAGCGCAACGTTTCCAGAAGCCAGAAAGTACAGCGAGACACCATGTATCAGCATCATTTTAAATTTTCCGCTCAGCCGTTTGGCAAACTCACCCGGCGAACGGGGGAGTTTTTCGTTCATTATCATCAGGACATCTTTTCCCTGTTGCAGGAAAAAACCAACGTGCCCGGCATCATCGGTCTGTTTTCTGACGAACCTGAATTAGACAATGCCTTTGTGGAAAAACTACGTAACGGCGGCACACCTGCGCTGGCCATTAACGCCTTCCCCAAACTGAGCGCCAGTACGCTGCTCTATAAACTGAACCCTGCCGCTAAAGAGGGTAAAAACAAAATTTATGCCATTGATGCCATTTTGCGCCAATGGCATGAGGAAACGCCTTCGCGTAATAAAAAAGGCAAACTGCTGATCCTCTCCACGGCACAAGCCATGAAAGATAATTGTTGGGATGTTCTGGGTATGTTGCTGACGCGGGCGCAAGAGCTGAACTTCCCGCTCACGATTCTTCTGACCGGCTCTCCCGATCAGAAGCCCCGTCTTCTGGATCATTCTGGTTTACAGCCCCGCGTTCATACCTGCCTTGCGCTACGTTCGCTGACCTGCCGTGAATATCTCGACTACGTCGGGGCACAGATGGACGAACAAAACGTCGATACCTCGCCACTGACGCCCGCGCGGGTGCGCAGAATGCATGCGCTGACCAAAGGCCACGTGACCGGACTCAATAAACTGGCGCATCTGGCGCTGCTTGCCGCATGGACCGAGCGGGCGATACAGGTTTCCCCACGCCATTTACGCCTGGCTGCCGGTGAACTCCTGCCGCCCACGCCGCGCGGTAAACGCCTGGCAACCGCAGGGCTGTTTGCCTCCGTCCTGTTCGCCTGCTGCGGCTGGTACTTTTCCGGCGCGATCGCGTCTCGCCTGCCGCAACAAGTGCCGGTTCCGGCCAGCTGGAAAAAGACGCTGCCTGAGACGACTGCGCCTGTTATGCCCACCATTGAAAATGAGGTGGTTAATCAGTCGGACGCCATGCATCAGCTCTATCTTATGTGGGGTTATGATGCTTTCGCGAACGATGCGCTATGCCAGAACGCAGCGCGAGTGAACCTGATGTGTCGTCAGGGGAATACGTCTTTACAGGCGCTGGAACAGGAAGGTTATCCGTGGGCAGGAGAGATCAAAACGGGTAATCACCTGAATTACGCCGTCGTGGCCCACGTTGATAAACAGTCGCTCGATCTTCTGATCAATAACCGAACCTGGCAGGTAAGCAGGCACTGGTTTAATCAACACGCCACCGGAAATTACACGCTTTTGCATCGTTTAACGCCGCAAGGGAAAGATGAGATTAGCGCGACCAGCGGCGATAAAGACCTGGCATGGCTGGATCAAACGCTAAGCCAGACGTTGAATGAACCGCTGACCCACTCGCGAAGCTGGACGGCTGAACTGGCAAAACGCACCCGTGAATTTCAGGGTAAGGCAGGACTGCATGTCGACGGCATCGCCGGCGAAGAGACGCTGATGCAGTTAATGCGCGCAACCAACAGCGTTCCGGGCGTACTGGCGCAAACACTAAGCCAGAAGCAGGAACATAAAACGCAAGGGAACACGAAATAATGTCCACCATTTGCCTTGCTGCACAGCGCAGTTTCACGACGGGAGAAGCGGTCTATTTTGCCTGGCGCCTTCCGGCGCCCCAAAAAGTGCTGTTCCGCGCCATGATGTGGCTGCTGACCCTCTGCACGTTTATTATTGCCGGACTGTATGCCCATATTTACTGGAACTGTCAGCATCCGACGCCTGAGCCGAAACAGACAAAAGTGGAAAACCCGGATACCCGGCTTTCTGAGATGCACTATGTTTATATTTCGAAGCCATTCCCGCAGCCAGCCCCCAAACCGGCCCCTGCTCCCCAGGCGTTACCCCCATTGCAGGATGAAGCGCCGGTAAGTCAAGACAGCGACTGGCGGCAAGCGCCGGAAGGCGATCTCTCGGATCGGGCATTGCCCGGCGCGGAAGAACAGACGCCATCGTTGAAAGCGCGTTTCCTGCAAGCGTTACAGGAGCAAAAAGAGGACTATCAGCAGGGAAAAATACCGGAACCGCCCGATGACTGATGACGCAAGAAAACATCATTACGCCTTAATGCGCTCCCCAAAGGCCTCCGCTTCATTAGCTGAAGAGGAGACAATGGGAAATGTGATTAATATTTTTCTGGCAAGGTCGTCATCGACATTAATCGGCTTTTCTCAATGACGATATAGTTTCCTTTTTTAAGGTCAGAGAGAATTTTGATGATCGTACTGCGGGCAAAATTCGTATATTCCTGAATATAGTCGTATACATTGATGTCACGGTTATGATGAATAATCAGCTCATTAATTTCGATTAAAAATTCACGAATAACAGAGTAAGCGCTACGGGCAACCAAAACATCATCACGTTTGCTAAGCAGACAAATATACCATGACAGCACCCTGGTGAGATCTGGCCATAAACTGTGTTCAGTCAACAGGCGCATAAACTCATCTTTTTTGATTGAGCGCACGACGGTATTGGTACGAGCAAGCCCATACATATGCAGAGAACCATAAAATATGGCAGACAGCCCAAAGATACACTGCCCTTGCAGGGTAAACATACATAACTCATCGGAGGTACGGCGAAATTCAACGTCTCCGCTCACGATAATATGAATATATTCCGAGTCACTGGTGGTGATTTTCTGCCATTTTTTTAAGGTTTTTTCTTTATAACCTGACGTTAAAGAAATAATACGTTCCATTTCATGATGCGGACGAATTTTCTTACCGTAAATGCTTAACATATTATGCCTTTCAAAGAATATTGATTTAAATTTAATGACAAGCGACGAGCGATAACCTCAGCTTAATGTCACTCACTGATTCAACCTGGTTAAAAATAAAATTAAGCAAAAAAAAGATTGTGCGCGCTAAGTTTCACGACTTTTAGCGTATAAGAAATATCTTCCTGATAAAATCAATCATAGATGAGGGGAATTTAAAGTCAATTAACCATAGATTAATTTGATTTTTATCCAAAATGAATTTCGATGAAAATAAACAAGTTAACTGACTTTTATCACGACGTCAGCGCCATTAATTCTGGCCATATTTTTCCAGTAACGCATTAGCAATCGCTTGCGTTTGCGCATCCGCCACTCCGTTCCATAACGCCGGGCGGAAATGCATCTGGAACGCCATGATCACCCGCTGCTGTTCACGCGCGGTCATCTCCGGTTTAACCTCGTAACCATAACGCGAAAGCAAGTCGAGCAATGATGCGGGATCGACTGGCGTATTGGGCGCGCGTCCCGCCAGATAAAACGCCACGCGCTGTTCATCAGGCCAGGCGCCAATGCCCTGCGCCGCCAGATCGCGCCAGGGGAACAGAGGGCCAGGATCGTCTTTACGCTGCGGGGCAATATCCGCATGCGCCACCACGTTTTGCGGCTTAATGTCGTAGCGGGCAATGATCTCTTTCGCCAGTGGGATCAGGGCCTGAATTTGCGCAGGTTCAAACGGGGCGAAGTATTTCATTCCCGCTGACTTTTGCCAGCCGCGATTTTCCAGTTCGATACCAACAGACGTGTCGTTGATGCGCGTTGCGCCGCGCCAGAAGCTGATGCCCGCGTGCCACGCCAGATCGTGCTCTGGCACCAGTTGCCAGATACGCGGCTTGCCACGGTGAAGCGGCGGTACAGCAGGAATTAAATAGTGCGAGCTGACGTTTTTATCCGTTAACGTCGCCAGAGAGGTATCAAAGTCATCCGCCGTGTAGTGGATGACCAGGATTTTGATGCGCGGGTACGCCGCCTGTGCCTGATGACGGGTATCCAGCTGATACCCGTCTTTATCAATAATCCCTTTCTCGCCCGCGCACCCGGTTAACAGAAGCGCGAACGCGACCAGCCAGAGCAGGCGTCTCATCGGCGCGTTTTTACCGCCGTCCCGCTGACGCTCACCATCAGCATACTGCTGTCTTTGCCTACGGTCTCATAGTCAATATCGATGCCCACAACCGCATCCGCACCCAGCGCTTTCGCCTGTTCGCCCAATTCCTGAAAAGCGATTTCACGCGCTTTACGCAACTCTTTTTCATAGGAACCCGAACGTCCGCCGACGATATCGCGAATACCCGCGAAGAAGTCACGGAAAATATTGGCGCCCAAAATGGCTTCACCCGTTACCACACCGCAATATTCCACGATGTTCTGCCCTTCCAGCGTCGGGGTTGTCGAAAACTGCATAGCCGATCTCCTTGTTTACCTAAGCACTCGATCTCAAACGCATTATCAGACCGATACGCTATCATTGAAAAGATATAATTGATTATCGTAGATCGCTTTTTGGCAGATCGCTTATAAGGAAATCACTATGCGCTACAGCAAACTCTCTCTGCTCGTCCCTTGCGCACTGCTGCTCAGTGCCTGCACAACCGTCACTCCTGCTTATAAAGACAATGGCCCGCGCAGCGGGTCGTGCATAGAAGGCGGGCCGGACAGCGTGGCTCAACAATTTTATGACTACCGCATTCAAAACCGTACTAACGACATTACCGCCCTTCGCCCTTACTTAAGCGACAACCTGGCAAAACTGCTCTCTGACGCCAGCCGTGACAGCGAACACCGCCAGTTGGTGAGCAGCGACCCGTTCTCCAGCCGCACCACCTTCCCGGATAGCGCCAGCGTAGCCAGCGCGTCCACCATTCCTAATCGCGACGCCCGCAACATCCCACTGCGCGTGGAGCTGAAGCAAGGCGACCAGACCTGGCGCGACGAAGTGCTGATGATTCATGAGGGTCAGTGCTGGGTTATTGATGATGTACGTTATCTTGGCGGCAGCGTCCACGCGCCAGCCGGTACGCTGCGCCAGTCCGTCGAAAACCGCTGATCACCCGACAAAACGTCGATAAATCATAAGCCCCACAAATTGTCTGGCATTCTGCATAGAATGCCGACAATTATTCTTGCCGCCTACCGCCCCCGCTATTTTGTGCTATGTTTAGTGAAGAATGCGGTTTGCATTTAACTTTTAACGCATAAATATTGCATAACTATTCTGTCAAAGGTACTATCTGCGGCCTCAACATACACAAAATCATTCATGATGCGTCGAGGCGGCAAGTGACTGGAGTGACAAATCTGTCAGGAACAGATTTGAACGTCGCGAGCAACGGTCCGTAAGGGCGAGTCTCAGGGTGAGACGAGTCACTCAGCAGCCAACAAAGAGGCAGCATGAAGGATGACGTGTACAGTTATCAGACTGCCAGCATACGAGAATCAATGAGTATTCAATTAAACGGCATTAATTGCTTCTACGGCGCGCATCAGGCGCTGTTCGATATCACGCTGGATTGCCCTCAGGGCGAAACGCTGGTGTTACTTGGCCCAAGCGGAGCGGGTAAAAGCTCGCTGCTGCGTGTACTCAATCTGCTTGAGATGCCGCGCTCCGGCACGCTCACTATCGCAGGAAATCATTTCGACTTCACGAAAACGCCTTCCGACAAGGCGATTCGTGAATTGCGCCAGAACGTAGGCATGGTTTTTCAGCAATACAATCTCTGGCCACATCTCACGGTACAACAAAACCTGATTGAAGCGCCCTGCCGCGTGCTGGGTCTGTCAAAAGACCAGGCGCTGGCGCGTGCCGAGAAGCTGCTGGAACGTCTGCGTCTGAAACCTTACAGCGATCGCTATCCTCTGCATCTTTCCGGCGGTCAGCAACAGCGTGTGGCTATCGCTCGTGCGTTAATGATGGAGCCGCAGGTGCTGCTGTTTGACGAGCCAACCGCCGCGCTGGACCCGGAAATCACCGCGCAAATCGTCAGTATTATTCGTGAACTGGCGGAAACCAAAATTACCCAGGTGATCGTCACTCACGAAGTAGAAGTGGCGCGTAAAACCGCCAGCCGGGTGATCTATATGGAAAACGGTCACATCGTCGAGCAAGGGGATGCGAGCTGCTTTGCGAACCCGCAGACCGATGCATTTAAAAACTATTTATCTCACTAAGATTCGGGACAATGACAATGAAAAAAGTTCTGATTGCCGCGCTAATTGCAGGCTTTAGCCTTTCCGCTACAGCAGCTCAAACCATCCGTTTCGCCACGGAAGCATCCTACCCTCCGTTCGAATCTATGGATGCCAGTAACAAAATCGTCGGCTTTGACGTCGATCTGGCCAATGCGCTGTGTAAAGAGATTGACGCGACCTGTACCTTTACCAACCAGGCGTTTGACAGCCTGATCCCAAGCCTGAAGTTCCGTCGTTTCGACGCGGTGATGGCCGGTATGGACATCACGCCTGAGCGTGAAAAGCAGGTTCTGTTCACCACGCCTTACTATGACAACTCCGCGCTGTTCATCGGTCAGCAGGGTAAATACACCAGCATCGACCAGCTGAAAGGCAAAAAAGTGGGCGTACAGAATGGCACTACCCACCAGAAGTTCATCATGGATAAGCACCCGGAAATCACCACCGTGCCTTATGACAGCTACCAGAACGCGAAGCTGGATCTGCAAAATGGTCGTATTGACGGCGTGTTCGGCGATACCGCCGTGGTCACTGAATGGCTGAAAGATAATCCGAAGCTGGCGCCGGTTGGCGATAAAGTGACCGACAAAGATTACTTCGGCACCGGCCTCGGCATCGCGGTACGCCAGGGCAACACGGAACTACAGCAGAAATTCAACACTGCGCTGGAAAAAGTGAAGCAAGATGGCACGTACGAAACCATCTACAACAAATGGTTCCAGAAGTAAGACTTGATGAACGAATTTTTTCCTTTAGCAAGCGCCGCCGGGATGACCGTCGGCCTTGCCGTTTGTGCGCTGATCATCGGCCTCGTCCTCGCTATGATTTTTGCCGTCTGGGAGTCCGTAAAATGGCGCCCGATAGCCTGGACAGGTTCCGCAGTGGTCACGATTCTGCGCGGCCTGCCGGAAATTCTGGTGGTGCTGTTTATCTATTTCGGTTCCTCTCAGCTTCTGCTGATGCTGTCTGATGGCTTCACCATCAACCTGGGGTTTGTGCAAATCCCGTTGCAGATGCAGATTGAAGACTTCGACGTCAGTCCGTTCCTGTGCGGTGTCATCGCGCTGTCGCTGCTGTATGCGGCATACGCGTCGCAAACGCTGCGCGGCGCGCTGAAAGCGGTTCCGTCTGGACAGTGGGAATCCGGTCAGGCGTTGGGCTTATCGAAAACCGCGATTTTCTTCCGCCTGGTGATGCCGCAAATGTGGCGTCATGCGCTGCCAGGGCTGGGCAACCAGTGGCTGGTATTGCTGAAAGATACCGCGCTGGTCAGCCTTATCAGCGTGAACGATCTGATGCTGCAAACAAAAAGCATCGCCACGCGCACTCAGGAGCCGTTCACCTGGTACATTGTGGCTGCGGCTATCTATCTGGTGATTACGCTGGTGAGTCAGTACATTCTCAAACGCATTGACCTGCGCGCGACACGTTTTGAGCGGAGACCAGGCTGATGTTTGAGTATTTACCTGAACTGATGAAAGGGCTGCACACCAGCCTGACGCTGACGGTTGCGTCTATCATCGTCGCGCTGATCCTGGCGCTGATTTTCACCATCATTCTGACGCTAAAAACGCCGGTGCTGGTATGGCTGGTTCGCGGCTACATTACGCTGTTTACCGGTACGCCGCTGCTGGTGCAAATCTTCCTGATCTACTACGGCCCGGGGCAATTCCCGTCGTTACAGGATTACCCGGTACTCTGGCATCTGCTGTCCGAGCCGTGGCTATGCGCCTTACTTGCCCTGTCGCTCAACAGCGCGGCCTATACCACGCAGTTGTTCTATGGCGCGATTCGTGCGATCCCGGAAGGCCAGTGGCAGTCCTGCGGCGCGCTGGGGATGAGCAAAAAAGATACCCTGGCGATCCTGCTGCCGTACGCGTTTAAACGCGCCCTCTCCTCTTACTCCAATGAGGTGGTGCTGGTCTTCAAGAGTACGTCTCTGGCGTACACCATTACGCTGATGGAAGTGATGGGCCACGGCCAGCTGTTGTACGGTCGTACCTACGATGTGATGGTGTTTGGCGCGGCTGGCGTGATTTATCTGATCGTCAACGGTTTGTTAACCTTGCTGATGCGCCTCATCGAGCGTAAAGCGCTGGCGTTTGAGCGCAGGAATTAAGAACATCATATGTAGGCCTGATAAGATGCGTCAGCGTCGCCATCAGGCAATGGCGCAAGCGCCTTATCCAGCCTACAAAATTATCGACATAAATGCATAAAACGAAATCATAAAGGCGGACAAGCCACTAAGCTGTCCGTCTTTTTTTATAATAACAAAAATACTTAATCATTTTTATTGCATATAAATTCATTAAATGGCATTGTAAACCCATGCCGCAGACACGGTGAATAATCATAAGATTGACAGACGGGAGTTCCACCATGAAAAAGTTAGTTCTGGCCGCATTACTCGCTACTTTCGCCGCTGGCGCCTCAGCTGCCGATAAAATCAATTTCGGCGTTTCCGCTACTTACCCGCCGTTCGAATCACTGGATGCGAGCAATAAAATCGTCGGTTTCGATATCGATCTGGCGACTGCGTTATGCAAACAAATGCAGGCCGACTGTACTTTTACCAACCACGCGTTTGACAGCCTGATCCCGGCGCTGAAATTCAAAAAATATGACGCGGTTATCTCTGGTATGGATATTACCCCTGAGCGTAGCAAACAGGTGACGTTCACCAGCCCTTACTATGCCAACTCTGCGCTGGTGATTGCGAAAAAAGACAGCTATAAAACCTTTGCCGACCTGAAAGGGAAACGTATCGGCATGGAAAACGGCACCACGCACCAGAAATACCTGCAGGATAAGCATCCTGAAGTGAAAACCGTGGCTTATGACAGCTACCAGAATGCGATTATCGACCTGAAAAATGGCCGTATTGATGGCGTATTCGGCGATACCGCCGTGGTGAATGAGTGGCTGAAAACCAATCCGCAACTGGGCGCGGCAACAGAAAAAGTGACCGATCCGCAATACTTCGGCACCGGCCTTGGCATCGCTGTGCGCCCGGATAATAAAGCGCTACTGGAAAAACTGAACACCGCGCTGGCGGCAATCAAAGCTGATGGCACTTATCAGAAAATCAGCGATCAGTGGTTCCCGCAGTAATCTTCCTTGCCGGATGGCGCAGCGCCATCCGGCAATTCTATAAGGGCACAAAGAACCTAAACCGCGCGCCACTCACTGAATCCATCAGCCTGATCCCACCGCCGTGCAGTTCCAGCATCCGTCTTACAATCAGCAGCCCTAACCCTCCGCGATCTTCCCGCGACGCCTGATGCCCCAGCACCGATGGTCGCTGGAACAGTTGTTCACGCAACGCTTCGTCGATACCTGGCCCGCTGTCGCTGACCTCTACCTGTAGCTGCGCCTCCTCCTGCCATACCTTCAGCCGGATAGTGCTCCCCTGCGGCGAATGGCGCACGGCGTTATCCAGCAGATTCGTCACTACCCGCTCTATCATTGAGACGTCAGCATTGATAAGCGGCAGGGAATGCGGCATATCGACCTGCAAATGCAACTGCCGGGTCTCTATTGTCAGATCGAATTTTTGCGCCACATCCTGAATCAGCTCACCAATAGCAAAGCGCTCCAGTTGCGGTTTAATGCTGCCATGCTCAAGCCGCGCCAGCTCGAAAAGCTGCTGCGACAGGTGCCGCACCTTGTGCCCCTGACGCAGCGCAGTGGCGAGATATTGCTGCGTTTCCTGCGGCGTCAGCGTAGCGGATTTAAGCGATAACGTTTCCAGGTAGCCCAGCAATGACGTCAGCGGCGTGCGTAAGTCATGCGAGATATTGGCGATAAACTCCCGGCGCTGCCGGTCGCTGTCGGCCAGTTGATCCCACTGACCGGCGATTTTGCGCGCCAGCTCGATAAAAGTATTGCGCAGCACCGCAACTTCATCATTCACCGTGGTTTCCGGCTGCTGTGCCGCCAGCTGTTTGATGGCGGTAATGCTGTCCTGCTCCAGCCCGGCAACGTCCATCGTCAGGCGTTTTACCGGGCGCGTCACCCAGTACCAGATCAGTAACCCCGCCAGCAGGCCGAACAGCGCCACCCATAGCAGGGACCACAACACCGTACTCCAGAGTGCTTTATGCCAGGCCATTTCTGCCAGCGCATTTGACTCTTCACCTTGCAGGATGATGTACAAATAGCCTTTAAGCTCACCATCCTGACGTAAAGGGGTAACGCTGAAAACCTTCTGACTCTGACTACGCGGATCGTCGCCATAGACGGGCATCGCTGCGCCGCTGAGAAACGTTTGCAATGGACTAATATCGATCTTTTGCCGCTGGATATGGCCCGGCGGCGCGGCATCGGCCAGCAGTTCGCCATCAGAGGAGACGACATACAGCTCAACGCTCGGGTTAAAGGTCATCAGGCGGTCAAACAGCGGCTTCAGCACGCTGCGGTCAACCCTGCCCTGCGCATCCAGAATGGGTTCACGCTGCACAATCTGTTGCGCCAGCCCGCCGGACAGCCGCTGCACCATCGCGTTGCCGTACTGCATGCTGCTGTAGAGTTGCACCGCGCAGGCAACGGTAGCGCAGAGCATCAGCAGCAGAATGAACAGCAGCGTCAGCCGCTGGCTCAGGCTAAAGCGCCGCATCATGGTTCAGCTCCGCAAATTTGTAACCTTTGCCCCAGACGGTACGAATAATCTCCGGTTCAGCGGCATCTTTTTCAATCTTGATACGCAGGCGATTAATGTGGGTGTTGACGGTGTGCTCATACCCTTCGTGCTGATAGCCCCAGACCTGTTCCAGCAGCGCCAGACGCGAAAAGACTTCTCCAGGATGACGGGCAAAGAAGTACAGCAGCTCAAATTCACGCGGCGTGAGGTCCACGTCCTGACCGTGCAGGCGCACCGTACGCGCCAGCGGATCAAGCGTCAGGCCATGAGCCTGAATATGCCCGGCAGTCTGTGCCTGCCCCATAGCCTGCTGACGGCGAAACAGCGCTTTGATGCGCGCGATCAGCTCCTGCACCGAGAAGGGTTTTGCCAGGTAATCATCTGCCCCGGTTTCCAGCCCGGTAATGCGGTCCGTTTCGCTGCTGCGGGCGCTGATAATAATCACCGGCAGGTAGCGGGTCATCTGACGGATGCGACGACAAATCTCCAGACCGTCAACGTTGGGGAGCATCAGGTCGAGGATCACGGCATCCCAGGGTTGGGTTTCAAGGCACTGTAACGCCTTACCCCCATCCGGTTGGTGAGTAATGGCGTAGCCTTCGTCTTCTAGATTGAGGCGCAGGAGCGCCGCGATGTCGTGGTCATCTTCCACCAGCAGGATCTGCTTCATGGGTAAGCCTTCATTCTCTCAATGCCAATGACTTAAGCTTACCCGATTTCACAGGGGGGAAGAGTTCACATTTTGTTGAACTTTGTGCGGACGTTGCGCCAGGCGGCGGCTTCGCTTTACCCGGCCTACCGGTCAGCGTGCTTTGGTCAACAGCGTTAACACTTCATAATGCGCGGTATGCGGGAACATATCGAAAAGCTGAACACGCTCAATACGGTAGCCCGGCAAGTTGGCAATGTCCTTTGCCATCGTCTGCGCGTTGCAGCTGGAGTAGATGATGTATTCCGGCGCCATCTGGCTAAGATAGTCGCACAGGGCTTTTCCAATGCCGCGACGCGGCGGGTTCACCAGCACCAGTTCCGGCACCTCTCCTTGCGCGGTGGCGAATCGGGTGGAGTCCAGCGCCTGAAAATGAAGATTCGTCAGCCCCAGTTCCACGGCGGATTGCTTCGCGCAGGCGATTGCCTCTGGTGCGATCTCAATGCCCGTCAACGTCATTTCCGGGGTGGCGCAGTGCAAACCAAATCCCCCGACGCCGCAAAACAGATCCCACATATGATGAACAGGCAGCTGACGCACCCAGTCACGCGCTGTCGCATACAGATGGCTCGCAACGACCGGGTTGGTCTGGAAAAAGCTCTGCGGACGGATCCACAGCGGCACATCGTTAAAACGTTCTGCCAGCGCCTGCTGCTCCGTCAGGAAGATCTCCGTTTCCCCTTCCATAATCGCCATGTGTACCGGTTGAATATTCGCGGTAATAACCTTCAGCTGCGGTAACTGCGCCTGTAGCCACGGCAGCGCCGCGCGCAGCTGCGCCAGTTTGGTTTCTGAGCGCAGCACGAACCGCAGCATCATGCCGCCATCGAACTGACTTTCCGTCAGCAGGATGTATTTCAGCTCGCCGCGTTTGCGCGCCACATTGTAAGGCGTTAACCCGGCACGGGCGATGAACGGCTTCAGCGTGGCGAAAACGGGAGCAAACGTGTCGGGATAGAGCGGACAGTCGCTCAAATCCTCCGGGGTGCCATCGCGATGCAACATGCCTAACAGCGGCTTTTCCACGCTGCCGCTGACCACCATTTTGGCTTTATTACGAAAGGCCTGTTCCGGGCCGCTGACCGGCGCACACCACTGTTCAACTGAAAAATCGGCAAGCAGCCCCTTCAGATCGGCGGTTTTGGCGGAGAGTTGATCGCGGATCGGCTGGACTATCCACTGACAGGATCGACAGCGACCGGCGTCGTAGAGTGCGCACTGCATACAAAGACCTTCATATTACCAGGGGCGAGGATTATACACGTTATTGCAAACGGAAGAACCGCCTGCTGCCCGCAGGGATAAAGAGCAGCATCAAAACCAGCATGTCTGGCAATTTCTGCATCACCAGCGTGTGCAAAATTTCGCGTTTCGACTCCCCGGCAATACTGAACAGTTCCGGGTAGCCATAGCCCAACGACGCCGCCCACAGATAACCTGCGGCAATAACCTGCGTGAGCAGGTACACCCAGCGCGCCCAGTTGCGCCCTTTCACCAGCGAAAACGCGCAATATATTTCAGTAAAGACCAGCGCCAGGCTGCCTAAAAACACCAGCGTCAGATTCCAGGTTTGCACGCTGCGATGAATAAACTCCCCCATTCCCCGCATGCCGAGCGTGTTAAAAATCATCAGCAAATCGAGGCAGCGGATCAAAATAATCGCGAGCGCCGCCACCTGCACCAGCGTGGGTACATTTAAACGGGCATGTGATGAGGATGATTTCTTAAAAAATCCCAACGAATCGTCTTCCATGAAAACGTTACCGCGTTTGCCCACGGTAACGTGTTGCCAGGTTGGCAGATTTTAGTTTCTTCAGCCGCGTCTTGCACGTTGGATATCACGCATTCGCTGCTTTTCTGCGCGCGCCATCAGATACCAGGCGATAAAACCGACAATGCCTACCACGCCGAGGATAAGAGTCGCCAGCGCGTTAATCTCCGGGTTAACCCCCATACGCACGCTGGAGAAGACCAGCATCGGCAATGTCGTCGCCCCCGGGCCAGAGACAAAACTGGCGATCACCAGATCGTCCAGCGACAGCGTGAAAGCCAGCAGCCATCCAGAGATCACCGCAGGCATGATCATCGGCAGCGTAATCACAAAGAACACTTTTAACGGCGTCGCGCCAAGATCCATCGCCGCCTCTTCAATCGAGCGATCCAGTTCGCGCAGACGCGATGAAATAACCACCGCCACATAGGCCGTACAGAAGGTAACGTGCGCCAGCCAGATTGTCAGCATTCCGCGATCTGCGGGCCAGCCGATAGCATGAGCCAGGGCCACAAACAGCAGCAACAACGACAGTCCGGTAATCACATCCGGCATAACCAGCGGCGCGGTGATCATAAACGCAAAGCCATTCGCTCCACGAAAACGGCCAAAACGCACCATTACCACGGCGGCAATCGTCCCCAGAATAGCCGCCATTGTCGCGGCGCAAGCGGCAATCGTGAGGCTCAGGCCGACGGCGCTTATCATCGCGCTATCCCGGAACAGCTCGCCATACCAGCGCGTAGACCACCCCGCCCAGACAGTCACCAGCTTCGAGCTGTTAAACGAATAGATGACCAGCATCAGCATCGGCGCATACAGGAAGGTAAACCCGAGCACCAGAATAACAATTCGCCAGGGCGAACGAACCACCGGTAAAGTATTCATCCGAGTTCCCCCTCGCTTTTTTGCTGATGCTTATGGAACCAGATAATCGGTACAATCAGCAGTAATAACATGATGATAGCCACCGCAGAGGCCACCGGCCAGTCGCGGTTGTTGAAGAACTCCTGCCACAGTACGCGGCCGATCATAATGCTGTCTGGCCCGCCGAGCAGTTCCGGGATCACAAATTCCCCCACCGCCGGAATAAACACCAGCATCGATCCGGCAATTATTCCCCCTTTCGTTAACGGCACAATGACGCTAAAGAAGGTTTTCAGCGGACGCGCGCCCAGATCCAGCGAGGCCTCCACCAGCGAATAGTCAATGCGCGTCAGCGCGATATAAATCGGCAGTACCATAAACGGCAGATAGGCGTAGACAATACCGATATACACCGCCAGATTGGTATGCAAAATCGTCAGGGGATGATCGATAACCCCCAGCCACATCAGGAAGTTGTTCAGCACGCCGTTATTTTTCAGAATCCCCATCCAGGCGTAAACGCGGATCAGAAACGAGGTCCAGGACGGCAGGATCACCAGCAACAGCAGAATATTACGCGTTGACGGCCTGCTGTGCGCCACCGCCCAGGCCAGCGGATACCCCAGCAGCAAACAGCAGAGAGTCGAAACGCCCGCCACCTGCAAAGACTGCAAATAGGCGTCAAAATAGAGCGGATCGTCCGTCAGTTGCAGGAAGTTTCCCAGATTGAGGGTCAGGGATAGCTGCCCGTCGGCCCACGCCACCAGATCGGTATAGGGCGGGATCGCCCGCGCCATCTCCGCCAGGCTGATTTTAAACACGATCAGAAACGGCAGCAGGAAAAGCAGGATCAGCCAAAGGTACGGCACCGCGATGACCAGCTTACGCCCATGCTTCATTTGCATCCGCGCCAGCCACAGCGTCAGGCCGCCGGGCTTTTTATCGCGAGCCGGAGGTTCAAGTGTACTCATTTTCGCTCCTTAAACCGTCAACACCACACAGCTGTCCGCATCCCAGCATAAACGCACTTCATCGCCCCAGGTCGGCAACCCTTTGCGATAGCGATGCGCGTTCTGTAGCTGAGCGCTCAACATCTGGCCGCTTTTCAACCGCACATGATAAATCGACAAATCGCCGAGGTAGGCAATATGCACCACTTCACCCACGGCAAAGTTGTAGCCGTCTTCTGGCGGCGCGTCGCACAGCATGATTTTTTCCGGGCGCAGCGCGACATACACCGGAACGTTATCGACAACGGACGCATCCGCATCCACCTTCAGAGGATGCACCAGCCCCGGCGAATCAATGACCAGCCCATCATCCTGACGTTCCTTCAGCAAGCCTTCAAAGACATTCACAGAACCGATAAATTCCGCGCTGTAGCGGGTGGTCGGATGTTCATAAATCTCTTCCGGTTCGCCAATCTGCACGAATTTCCCACGGTTCATGATCGCAATTCGCCCGGCCATCGTCATCGCCTCTTCCTGATCGT
Source organism: Citrobacter sp. CK198 (assembly GCF_030333295.1). Classification (NCBI taxonomy): domain Bacteria; kingdom Pseudomonadati; phylum Pseudomonadota; class Gammaproteobacteria; order Enterobacterales; family Enterobacteriaceae; genus Citrobacter; species Citrobacter sp. CK198. Next base: position 82,913 of record NZ_JAOWGE010000037.1, read on the forward strand.
GCGTCACCATCACGCAGGTCGCGCCAACGCGCTCAAGAATATCGACGACTTCCAGCTGCATCCGGTCACGCAGTTTTTTATCCAGCGCGCCCATTGGTTCGTCGAGCAGCAACAGCTTCGGGCGTTTCGCCAGGCTACGCGCCAGCGCCACACGCTGACGCTGGCCGCCGGAAAGCTGATGAGGCTTACGTTTAGCGAACTCCTGCATATGCACCAGCCCCAGCATTTCGTTCACGCGCGCGGTGATTTCCGCCTTCGACAGCTTGTCCTGCTTCAGCCCAAACGCAATGTTTTGCTCCACCGTCATATGGGGGAACAGCGCATAGGACTGAAACATCATATTGATAGGGCGCAGATAAGGCGGGACATGCGCCAGATCGACGCCATCGAGCATGATTTGCCCGGCGGAGGGTTGTTCAAATCCGGCCAGCATACGCAGCAGCGTGGATTTTCCGCAGCCCGATGCGCCAAGCAGCGCAAATATTTCGCCTTTATAGATGGTGAGGCTGACATCATCCACGGCGTGTTGACCATCAAATGATTTTGTCAGGTTGCGGATTTCAAGAAGCGGCGTCAGCGCTTTACGGGTTTTCGCCTGTGGGCGGGGGGTCGCGTCGTTCACGGGGTGCTCTCCGGCATAAACAAAAATCAGTGCAAACGCACCATAAAAGTGCGCATTGCCCGGTAAACCTCACCGGGCAACGTTCTGATACAGCGGCTTATTTACCGCTTTTCACCTTCGTCCAGGCACGCGTACGCACACGGTCGATCTTCGGTTCCTGCACTTTCAGCGTGAACATTTTCGCTCGCACATCCGCAGGCGGATAAATGCCCGGGTTGTCACGCACTTCAGCGCTGACCAGCGCCGTCGCTTCTTTGTTGGCGTTGGCGTAGAACACATGGTCGGAAATGTGGGCGATCACGTCCGGGCGCAGCAGATAGTTGAGGAACTGATAAGCCTCTTCTTTGTTTTTCGCATCAGCAGGCATCGCGAACACATCAAAGAACGCCATCGCCCCCTCTTTCGGAATGGAGAAGGAGATATTCACGCCGTTTTTCGCTTCTTTCGCGCGGTTAGCCGCCTGCCATACGTCCCCTGCCCAGCCAATCGCCACGCAGGTATCGCCGTTCGCCAGATCGTTTATGTATTGAGACGAGTGGAAGTAACGAATGTTCGGGCGCAGCTTCAGCAACAGATCGGTCGCAGGCCCCGTGTAGTCATCCGCTTTGGTGCTGTTGGGATCTTTCCCCAGGTAGTTCAGCACGGTCGCGAACACCTCTTCAGGCGCATCAAGGAAGGAGACGCCGCAGCTTTTAAGTTTTTCCAGATTTTCAGGTTTCAGCACCAGATCCCAGCTATCGACCGGCGCGTCAGCCCCCAGCACCGCTTTGACTTTATCGATGTTATAACCGATACCGGTAGTCGCCCACATATACGGCATCGCGTATTTGTTGTCAGGATCGTGCTTCGCTACCAGCTTCAACAGCTCTGGATCGAGGTTTTTCCAGCCTGGTAATTTGCTTTTATCCAGCGGCTGGAATACACCCGCAGTGAGCTGGCGTTCCAGAAAACTGGCCGACGGGACAACCAGGTCAAAACCGGTGCTCCCGGCCATGAGTTTCCCTTCCAGTACCTCGTTGGAGTCGAAGACGTCATAGACCACTTTGATACCGGTCTCTTTTTCAAAGTTCGCGACCGTATCCGGGGCGATATAATCAGACCAGTTATAGATATGCAGTGTTTTTTGTTCAGCGGCGAGCGTGCTGGCAGAGACGGCCATCAGAGCACCCGCAACCAGACCCGATAGCCATTTTTTATTTAAGGCGGTCATAATCTCTTTCCTTCTGAAAGTTCGTTAACAAACGAACCAAAAAAGTTGCATTCTAAGATATGCAAGAAACGTGCATATTTTGTCACTCGACACAGTTACAGAAGAGAGGGTTCTCTCCCTGCCGTCATTGCTCGCCATAAATACACAAAATCATTCAGGAGGTTGTCTGAAGGATGACGTGTAAAAGCTTCGCAAGAATAACTTTAGCCAGGGTTCGAGGCTATAGCTCAGATTAAAAAACGCCTTTTATCAATTTTTTATGCAGGTTTTGTCTATGTGATAAAGCGAAACAGGCGGAAAGGAGGTGAATTATTCTTTAAAGAAAGGTTAAAGGCAGAATAAAAAAATGCAAACAGCAGCCGCTCTGGCAGCGACTGCGTTATACGCGTCATTCTTCAGGTTGCATGTGCGCAGATTTCAGTGAAGAAAATGATTTTCAGCGCGACTTTTTTGCGCGTCTTCTTCTGCGCTGAACAGCAGCTGATGCGCTCCGGCTTCCAGAATCACCATAGAAATCTGCTCTTCGCTCTGACGAACAAACCACTCGAACTGTTCATACGTCACGCCCCGCATAACGGATAAAGACTGGCAAACCACCAGTTTTGGCAGATTATCATCCTGCATATCCAGGAACGCTTTCACCGTCAACGAACTGGCGTTAATTGCTGACAGATCGGCAGCCAGCGGCAGCAGCGCAGAGGGTCTTACCTCCGCCATTGCGGAAAACAGCACCGTGTTATCCACCAGGTCGATTTTCGCATCGTAAATGCCGTCAAAATTTTGCATATGGGGCAAATGCAGCGCCTGACAGGTATCACATTCAAAAAAACTCATGCCCAGGTCGTCGAGCCATTGACGCAACGTATCCAGAGTAGGAACGACCAGTGATGTCATAATAATGTGCTACCTCTTACGATAAAAAAATTACCGGCACAGCTTACGCAAAAAGACCGCGTCATACCACGATCGGGAACGATATTGCGATTAACCGCCCGTTTTAAGGCAAAATTCGGGAGTGGCGTGACGCTCGATCCACTGGATCATTCGCCCGGCGATATCCACACCCGTCGTTTTTTCTACCCCTTCCAGACCCGGAGAGGCGTTCACTTCCATGACCAGCGGCCCACGCTCCGCGCGCAGAATATCGACGCCAGCGACATCCAGCCCCATCGTCTGCGCCGCTTTTATCGCGATCTCTCGTTCACGCGGCGTGATACTGGCGATACTCGCCATACCGCCGCGATGAAGGTTGGAGCGAAAATCGCCCTCTTTTGCCCGCCGCTCAATGGCCGCCACCACTTCGTCGCCCACGACCAGACAACGGATGTCACGCCCTCTGGCCTCTTTGATGTACTCCTGCACCAGAATGTGCGCGTTGAGACCGCGAAACGCATCAATCACGCTCTCTGCGGCTTGCCGGGTTTCCGCCAGCACCACGCCAATGCCCTGCGTACCTTCCACCAGTTTTACCACCAGCGGCGCGCCGCCGACCATGTCGATCAGATCGCTGGTGTCATCCGGCGAATGCGCAATGCCGGTAACGGGCAAGTCAATTCCCTGCCGGGCCAGTAACTGTAGCGAACGCAGTTTATCGCGCGCGCGGGTAATCGCCACGGATTCGTTCAGCGGATAGCTACCCAGCATTTCGAACTGACGCAGCGCCGCTGTACCGTAAAACGTGATGGCGGAGCCAATACGGGGGATGACGGCATCAAAATGCGGCAACTGGCGGCCTTTATAGTGAATAGAAGAGGCCGCCGGGCTGATGTTCATATAGCAGGAAAGCGGATCGAGTATTTCGACCAGATGGCCGCGCTTCATCGCCGCTTCGCGCAGGCGTTTACAAGAATAGAGCGTTCCGTCCCGGGACAATATGGCAATTTTCACCCTGCACCTCTCTAAAAGACCTGGTAAAAGCCTGCGTATCATACACCGGGTGTTAGCGCGTCGCCCAACCCTGTTTATGCAAATAGTCCAGAATAAACGGGCGATTCTCTTTGATGATGGTACGACGAATATGGTCGCTCCAGGTATCGCGGCGCGTATTGCTGTCGCGGGTCAGGTAGTACTCCGCGATCTGCTCATCATATTGCGCCAGCAGCGCGGCATCCACAGGCTGATAGTGATTTTCATGCACCACCAGTTCTGCGGGCAAACGCGGCTTAACGCCAGGGTTATCCGCAGGCCAGCCGAGGCACAGCCCAAACAGCGGCAGGACATATTTCGGTAATTTCAGCCGTTCCGTAACCGCTTCAATATGATTGCGGATACCGCCGATGTAGACGCCGCCCAGCCCCAGGGATTCGGCAGCGGTCAGCGCATTTTGCCCCATCATCGCCGTATCGACCGTGCCCAGCAGCAGTTGTTCCGCCAGCCCGAGCTGCGCGTCCGGGCAAATCTGTAAGTGACGATTAAAATCAGCGCAGAAAACCCAAAATTCCGCGGCCTGCGCAACGTGCTTTTGCCCGCCCGTCAGGGGCACCAGCGCTTCGCGCATGGCTTTATCGGTAATGCGGATAATGGAACTGCACTGTAAAAAACTGGAGCTTGAGGTTCCCCGCGCGGCGGCAATAATCGACTCACGCTGCGCATCGGAAATCGGCTCATCGGTGAAATGACGAATAGAACGGTGACCACGGATTAAATCAATGGTTGGAGTCATGCGGTTTTTCTCTTGCTGAACGGGAAGAAGAATCGGGTGAGCGCGTCATCAGTTGCGGCGCAATAAGCTGCGCGATCCGCCACATCAGCGCCACCGCAGCGGGAAGCATAAGCAGGATACCGAGAAATATCATCACCGTTACCGCCAGCGGGCTGTTCATCGGCGCGGGTAATGTGAGGTACTGATTGAGCGACAGCAACGCCGTTGCCAGCAAAATCATACCGAGAATTTCCAGAATCAACACGCTTTTGGGTAAAGCGCCAATCGAGCGCATAAGGGCCTCCCGGATAACGGATGCTCAGTGTAACGCGTTCAGGTTTATCGTGTTTAACAGATATAGCCTATAGGTATCAAAGCAACAGGCGCAACCTGCTTTTCAGATGCGTCGTTTAACGGCATCATAGCCGCCATTCGTCACAAGGCTATGAGTTCGAGGAAAAAAACAATGTTTACCGTTATTTTTGGTCGCCCAGGGTGCCCGTATTGCGTGCGTGCGAAAGAGTTAGCAGAAAAACTGAGCACTGAGCGCGACGATTTTAACTATCGCTATATTGATATTCATGCTGAAGGCATTACCAAAGCGGATCTGGAAAAAACCGTGGGTAAACCGGTAGAGACCGTACCGCAGATTTTTGTCGATCAGAAACACATCGGCGGTTACACCGATTTTGAGGCATGGGCAAAAGAGAATCTGAACCTGTTCGCCTGATCGCTGCTTTACGCCCTCTCCCGGAGGGCGTTATCGGTTCTTTTTACGTCGCTGACTAAACAGGCTGCTGATAAATAAAAAGCAAAGCGCGCCGAGCGCACACCAGAACACCGCACTGAACAACCACGCCAGTTCTTGCCATACGGAGCGCGTAGGCATAAAAACAAATCGCATCAGGACCAGACAACATGGTGCGGCCAGCATGGCGCCGATAAGAGGTTTAATGACTTCTCTGCGATGGGAAAAAAAACTGGCCACCGCGCCAGGTAACGTAAAAAACAACAGCCCAATCTCAGGATGCCCGGCAACCCGAAATGCCCCTTTCATATGCATCGTTAATGAAAGGCACACCACAATAAAGAGTACAAAGCAGCAGATTGCACCCGCCCAACCTTGTTTATGTTTCAATCGTTCCTCCTGACACTATCTCTATCGAACACTTTTTTCGCCCGAAGGCGTCCAGTCAGATAAAGTCGTTCGGCATTCCATGCCAAAAACACACCCACACGATTCTTATAGCCGTTGATACGTAATGAGATTAAACTAGCGAATTAAATTGTTGTGCTGCTTTTATTTGAGCGCCGATACGATGCCGACGCCTCATAATTTCTGGCAAAAACATTAGCGTAAATTGTCATTTCTTTCAACAGCTTACTGGTAAACAAGAAGTTAGTCTCCGTGAATATAAACGTCGCAGATTTGTTAAATGGGAATTACATCCTGTTATTATTTGTGGTCCTGGCTCTCGGGCTATGTCTGGGTAAGTTACGCCTGGGTTCAGTCCAACTCGGTAATTCCATTGGCGTTTTAGTGGTCTCCCTATTATTAGGGCAGCAGCACTTTAGTATTAACACCGATGCACTAAATCTGGGCTTTATGCTGTTTATTTTTTGTGTCGGCGTCGAAGCTGGCCCCAACTTTTTTTCTATTTTTTTTCGCGACGGCAAAAATTACCTGATGCTTGCTCTGGTCATGGTCGGTAGCGCGCTGCTGATCGCATTAGGGCTGGGTAAGCTCTTTGGCTGGGATATCGGCCTGACCGCCGGTATGCTGGCGGGCTCCATGACCTCGACCCCTGTGCTGGTCGGCGCAGGCGACACGTTACGCCATTCCGGTATGGAGAGTTCGCAGCTCTCGGTCGCGCTGGACAACCTGAGCCTGGGCTACGCGCTGACCTACCTCATCGGCCTGGTCAGCCTGATTGTCGGCGCACGTTACCTGCCGAAACTGCAACATCAGGATCTGCAAACCAGCGCCCAGCAGATTGCCCGCGAGCGCGGCCTGGATACCGACGCCAACCGCAAGGTCTATCTGCCGGTCATCCGCGCTTATCGCGTCGGCCCGGAACTGGTGGCCTGGGCCGACGGGAAAAATCTGCGCGAGCTGGGCATCTACCGTCAGACCGGTTGCTACATTGAGCGCATCCGCCGTAACGGTATTCTGGCAAACCCGGATGGCGACGCGGTATTGCAGATGGGCGATGAGATTGCCCTGGTCGGTTACCCGGATGCACACGCCCGGCTGGACCCCAGCTTCCGTAACGGCAAAGAAGTCTTCGACCGCGACCTGCTCGACATGCGCATCGTGACCGAAGAGATCGTCGTGAAAAACCACAATGCCGTAGGCCGCCGTCTCGCCCAGTTGAAGCTGACCGACCACGGCTGCTTCCTTAACCGCGTGATCCGCAGCCAGATTGAAATGCCGATCGACGACAACGTGGTGCTGAATAAAGGCGACGTCTTGCAGGTGAGCGGCGATGCGCGTCGCGTGAAAACCGTAGCGGACCGTATCGGCTTTATCTCGATTCACAGTCAGGTAACCGATCTGCTGGCCTTCTGCGCCTTCTTTATCATCGGCCTGATGATCGGGATGATCACCTTCCAGTTCAGTAATTTCAGCTTTGGCATCGGCAACGCCGCCGGACTGCTGTTCGCCGGGATCATGCTCGGTTTCCTGCGAGCTAACCACCCCACCTTCGGGTACATCCCGCAGGGCGCGCTGAACATGGTGAAAGAGTTTGGTCTGATGGTCTTTATGGCCGGCGTCGGCCTGAGCGCGGGCAGCGGCATCGGGAACGGGCTTGGCGCGGTCGGCGGGCAAATGTTGATTGCCGGTCTTGTGGTGAGCCTGGTGCCGGTCATTATCTGCTTCCTGTTCGGCGCTTATGTATTACGTATGAACCGCGCCCTGCTCTTCGGCGCCATGATGGGCGCGCGCACCTGTGCTCCGGCAATGGAGATCATCAGCGACACGGCGCGCAGCAACATTCCGGCATTAGGCTATGCCGGAACCTACGCGATAGCCAACGTTCTGTTAACGCTGGCGGGGACACTTATTGTCATCATCTGGCCGGGCTTAGGATAAAACTGAAGTTTGCCTTTAAGTGAAAAATTTTTGCAGGTAAGCAGAACTTTTCTTCAAGGCGTCAGTCATAACTAGTGCCACTGCTTTTCTTTGATGTCCCCAATTTGTGGAGCCCATCAACCCCGCCATTTTGGTTCAAGGTTGATGGGTTTTTTGTTGCCTGAAAATCACACTTGCCCGGCAATACGCTTCACCATGACCAGAATATCTTTCCGCGTTAAAGGCGCTCTGTCGGTGACGAAATGGAGAGTCATGCCTTCGATAAACGCGTCCAGCGCGCGGGCGGTCACCGGTTCAAACCACTGCTCCAGCGTTTGCTGACTGCGCTGCATCCAGTTCTGCATCACCGTTTTCAGCGCCGGTTTTCGGCTGGCGAAGGCATACAGCTGATACATCAGCTCCATATTATCTGGCGTGGTCACCAGCGAGCTGTAGATCATGTCGGTAATGGCGTGACAGGCGTCCTGAACGTTCGTGACATCGGCAAAGAATGACTGAAACTGGTGCGACATTGTTTCTGTAAACCGGCTTAACGCCTCGATCAGCAACTCATCGATTCCCGAAAAATAATAGGTCATCGACCCGAGCGGCACCTGCGCTATCGCCGCGATTTTGCGGTGCGTAACGCCATGAATGCCGTGCGTTATTATCGCTTCCTGCGTGGCCTGAACGATTTTGTCTCGCCGCTGGGGATCGTTAGCTCGTCGCACTGCTTTTCCTCTCATCACGTTTGTGTACAAATGTACACAAACTTGCTAGTGTTGTCCCCTGTATTCTTTTTTTTCAGTTTGAATCAATGACCGCCATCTCATCACGTAAAGCCTTAAGGCGCCGGACCTGGGCGCTTTTTATGTTCTTCTTCTTGCCAGGGCTGTTGATGGCCTCATGGGCAACCCGCACCCCCGCCATTCGCGATATCCTTTCGGTATCAACGGCAGAAATGGGGGCGGTGCTGTTTGGGCTTTCCATCGGTTCGATGAGCGGTATTCTGTGTTCCGCCTGGCTGGTAAAACGATTTGGCACGCGCAACGTCATTCAGACCACCATGTCCTGCGCCGTTGCGGGGATGGTTATCCTCAGCATTGCACTGTGGTTCGCTTCTCCGCTGGTTTTTGCGCTTGGCTTAGGCGTATTCGGCGCCAGCTTTGGCGCCGCCGAAGTCGCTATCAACGTCGAAGGGGCGGCGGTTGAACGTGAAATGAATAAAACCGTCCTGCCGATGATGCACGGTTTTTACAGCTTCGGTACGCTGGCTGGCGCTGGCGTCGGCATGGCGCTAACCGCCTTTAACGTCCCTGCCAACGCTCATATCCTGCTGGCGGCTCTCGTCGCGATCGTCCCCATTTTTATTGCTATTCGCGCCATTCCCGACGGCACGGGGAAAAACGCTGCCGACGGCGCCAACACAACGGAAAAAGGCGTACCTTTTTATCGCGATGCCCAGCTACTGTTGATCGGCGTGGTGGTACTGGCAATGGCCTTCGCTGAAGGGTCCGCCAACGACTGGCTGCCGCTTCTGATGGTGGATGGTCACGGCTTCAGCCCAACGTCCGGCTCGCTGATTTATGCGGGCTTTACGCTCGGTATGACCGTCGGGCGCTTTACCGGCGGCTGGTTTATCGACCGTTATAGCCGCGTGGCGGTAGTCCGCGCCAGCGCGCTAATGGGAGCGCTCGGTATTGGTCTGATTATCTTCGTCGACAGCGCCTGGGTCGCGGGCGTTTCCGTTATTCTCTGGGGACTTGGGGCGTCGCTTGGCTTCCCGCTAACGATTTCAGCGGCCAGCGATACCGGCCCGGACGCGCCAACCCGCGTCAGCGTGGTGGCGACAACCGGTTATCTGGCCTTCCTGGTGGGGCCGCCGCTGCTGGGCTATCTTGGCGAACATTATGGTTTGCGCAGCGCAATGCTGGTTGTGCTGGCGCTGGTCATCCTTGCCGCTCTTGTCGCAAAGGCTGTCGCCAAACCAACATCAAACACTCAATCTGTTATGGAGAATAGTTAATGGGTATCAAGCTAATTGCGGTAGACATGGACGGCACCTTTTTGAGCGATCAAAAAACCTATAATCGCGACCGGTTTATGGCGCAGTACCGGCTAATGAAGCAGAAAAGCATCCGTTTTGTGGTCGCCAGCGGTAATCAGTATTACCAGTTAATCTCTTTCTTTCCAGAGATCGCCCACGAAATCGCCTTTGTCGCTGAAAACGGCGGCTGGGTGGTCAGCGAGGGCGAAGACGTGTTCAACGGCGAACTGGCGAAAGAGGATTTTGCTGCCGTTGTCGATCATCTGCTGACCCGCGCGGATATTGAAATCATCGCCTGCGGTAAAAACAGCGCCTATACCCTGAAACAGTACAACGATGAACTGAAACAGGTTGCGGCGATGTACTACCATCGCCTTGAGTTCGTGGACAGCTTCGACAACATCAATGACGTGTTCTTTAAATTCGGCCTCAACATTACTGATGACCGTATTCCCCAGGTTCAGACGGCGCTGCATGATGCGATTGGCGATATCATGGTGCCAGTTCATACCGGTTACGGCAGCATCGATTTGATCATTCCCGGCGTACACAAAGCGAACGGCTTGCGTCTGCTGCAACAACGCTGGGGGATTAACAATGATGAGGTCGTGACGTTTGGCGACGGCGGCAATGATATTGAGATGCTGCGTCAGGCCGGCTTCAGTTTTGCGATGGAAAACGCCGGAGCGGCGGTGGCCTCTGCGGCGAAATATCGGGCGGGCTCGAATAACGCGGAAGGCGTGCTGGACGTTATCGACCGCGTGCTGAAAAACGAAGCCCCGTTCTGTGGGTAATGCCTCTTTGAGGCCTGATGGCGCTGCGCCGGACGGCCTCACCCTTCCCGTGAATCCCCTACCCGTTTGTCTTTCAGGAAGATAACCATCAGCAGCAGCCAGAGAATGCCGTTCGCCAGGTTGAAGAGGCTGAATAAGCCGTTGCCGCCGCTCAGATAAGCATGCTTGCTCACTTCAATACCCACGGTAAAGATCAGCATCTGCAACATCCCCATCGCCGCAGAAACCGTGCCTTTGCTCATATCGCTGGCGAACAGGGTCAGACGCACCAGCCCCGCGTTCGCCACGCCGATGCCAAAAGCGTAGACGCTCAGACCCGCCGTCATCCATAGATATGCATGGGAAGAGACCACCGTCGCGGCTGCGGCGATCAGCAATCCCGCCACAATCGGCCAGCCGCCCATGATAATCAATGCGCGCACCGTTCGCCGGGAGGTCAACCGCGCCAGCACCAGATTCCCGGCAATCAGCGCGCCAAAGACAGGAACCTGCAACAAGCCATATTCATAGCTGCTGAGCTGCTCACCGCTGATGATAATGATCGGCGACTGGGCAATCCACGCCAGCAGCGGCAGGCTGACGAACCCCAGCGCCAGCGCGCCGGCAACAAACCGCACGTTTTTCAGCACCAGCTTGTAATCCCGCCCCAGCTCTTTAAGCGACAGCTTCTCGCCGAGGCGGGTCGCGGTCTCCGGCATCGCGCGCTGTAAGCCGACAAAAGCAATCGCCGCCAGTACGGCAAACAGAACAAACATCCCTTCCCACGGCAGAACATGCACCCAGGCGGCGCCCACCAGCGGCCCCAGCAGCGGCGCAATCAGGGCAACATTAGCCATTAACGCCGTAATTTTGATACACACCGCTTCTTCAAAGGATTCCTGAATGGCGGCGTACCCCACGGCGCCAATAAAGCACAGGCTTACCCCCTGTAAAAAACGCAGCAGGGTGAACTGTTCAATGTTTTGCGCCAGCAGTGTGGCAAGGCAGGTGACGATAAACCAGATCACGCCCGCTAACATCACCGGGCGGCGTCCAATACGATCCGACAGCGGCCCTAACAGCCACTGCAAAAACATCCCGCCCGCCAGGTAGGCGGTCATCGAGGTCGGAACCCAGTCGATCCCGGCCTGATACTGTTCCACCACCGCCAGCATCCCCGGCTGGATCATATCGTTGCCGATATACGTAGAAAATTCGTAAATCACCAGACAGAGAGGGAAAAGCAGTGCCTGACGTCCGAGCCGGACGCCTGTTTGTGAAAGGTTTTGCATGCAATCTCTTCGCAAATAAAAAATCGCGCAAAGTGTAATGAAAGTACGTTACCTGAGATAGCGAATTATGTGATTTAAAAACAAAATGCGCACATTTTTACATAATCATCCTTCGTGACCTTTTGCTTTAAGGTTAATTTAAGTTGCTGGCGCTATCATGGCGAATAAGCTCGCGCCATTGTCTTAAATCTCCTCATTTTACAGATAAATAAGACAATACCGCTTTCCCCCCGTTGCGGCACTTTGTATTCTCGCCCTTACCTGGAGCACGTAGGGTCGTTTCGTTTAATCACTGTACTGAGTCTGGATGTTATGCTGGAAAACCTTAACAACTCGCTGTTTTACTTAATCAATGCCACCCCCGACTCCGCACAGTGGATGATCGCTCTGGCCATTTTTATTGCCAGAGATTTGATTAACATCGTGCCGCTGCTGGCCGTTGTGCTTTGGTTATGGGGGCCGCGCGATCGGGTCTGCGCTCAACGCCAGCTGGTGATTAAAATGGGTATCGCGCTGCTCATCAGCCTGACGATCTCCTGGATAATGGGGCATCTTTTCCCGCACGATCGCCCTTTTGTCGATCGTATCGGCTATAACTTCCTGCATCACGCGCCCGATGACTCCTTCCCGAGCGACCACGGCACCGTTGTCTTTACCTTTGCGCTGGCGTTTTTATTCTGGCACCGCGTCTGGTCTGGCGTACTGCTCATGGCGCTGGCCGTGACGGTCGCCTGGTCACGCGTTTACCTCGGCGTTCACTGGCCGCTGGATATGCTCGGCGGTTTGCTGGTCGGGATGATCGGCTGCCTGAGCACGCAAATGCTGTGGCAAAAATATGGGGTTGCTCTCTACCACGGCCTACAAACGTGCTACCGCGTCTGCTTCGCGCTGCCCATTCGTAAAGGCTGGGTACGTGACTAACCTGGTGAAAAAAGAGTAGTATTAAGCGCTCTGTACTGTGCAGAGTGCTTATTCAACTGTCCAGGGGAATTATGGAAACACGACGCGACGAGCGTATTGGTCAATTGCTGCAAGCGCTAAAACGCAGCGATAAATTACACCTGAAAGAAGCCGCGACTCTGCTGGGCGTATCGGAGATGACCATTCGTCGCGACCTGAATAATAAAAGCGCGCCCGTCGTGTTACTGGGCGGGTATATTGTTCTGGAACCCCGCAGCGCCAGCCATTATTTATTGAGCGATCAAAAATCCCGCCTGGTTGAAGAGAAGCGCCGCGCCGCGCAGCTGGCCGCCGGTCTGGTACAGGCGCATCAGACGATTTTTTTTGACTGCGGCACCACCACGCCGTGGATCATTGAAGCCATTGATAACGAATTGCCTTTCACCGCCGTCTGTTATTCCCTGAATACGTTTCTGGCGCTCCAGGAAAAACCGCTGTGCCGGGCAATTCTGTGCGGCGGGGAATTTCACGCCAGCAACGCCATTTTCAAACCGCTCGATTTTCAGGAAACCCTGAATAATATCTGCCCTGATATCGCCTTTTATTCCGCCGCAGGCGTTCATATCAGCAAAGGGGCAACCTGTTTTAACCTCGAAGAACTGCCGGTGAAACACTGGGCCATGTCGATGGCGCAATACCATGTCCTGGTGGTGGATCACAGTAAATTCGGCAAGGTGCGACCCGCGCGGATGGGGGAATTAACACGTTTTGATGCGGTAGTGAGCGACTGCCGCCCCGACGATGAGTTTGTCGATTATGCCAAAGCGCAGCGCATTACGTTGATGTATTGATGTAAGGTTTGCCGGATGGCGGTGCTGCCGCGCCTTATCCGGCCTACAAATATGCACGTATCGTAGGCCGGATAAGCGTTAGCGCCATCCGGCACCGGCACCGGCACCGGCACCGCGATTAAGAGAACCAGCCGCCAAACCACTGGTGGAATTTCATCAGGACGAAGTCCCATATCCGCCCAAAGAAGCCGCCCTCTTCCACGTTTTCCATCACCATCAGCGGACGCTGTTCAATGGACTTTCCGTTGAGTTGGAAGTCGATGGTGCCGACAACCTGGCCTTTCTTCAACGGCGCGGTCAGCTGCGGTTCCGTCAGCGTAAAGCTGGCCTTCAGGTTTTTCAGCTGTCCGCGCGGAATCGTCACGGAACCCGCCTCTCCCGCGCCCAGATTCACCTCGCTCTTATCCCCAAACCAGACGCGCTGAGTCACGAACGTCGCGTCAGGTTTAATGGGTGTCACCGTTTCAAAGAAGCGGAAGCCCCAGGTCAACAATTTCTCTGACTCATTAAAACGGATGCGATCGGTTTTCGTCCCCAGCACGACGGAGATCAAACGCATATCTCCCTGAGTCGCAGAGGCCACCAGATTGTATCCGGCGCCTGCCGTTGTCCCGGTTTTCATGCCGTCAACGTTCAGATTAGAACTCCACAGCAGGCGGTTACGGTTCGGCTGGCGAATCTTGTTGAAAGTGAACTCTTTTTCTTTGTGAATGGCGTACTCTTCCGGCACATCATGGATCAGCGCTTTGCCCAGCAGCGCCATATCACGCGCGGTACTAAACTGCCCCGGCGCATCCAGGCCGTGAACCGTCTGGAACGTTGTGTTGGTCAGCCCCAGTTTTTTCGCGTAACCATTCATCAAACCAATGAACGACTCCTGGCTTCCGGCAACATAATCCGCAAGCGCAATACAGGCGTCGTTACCCGACTGAATAATCACGCCCTTGTTGAGATCGGATACCGAGACCTGATCTCCGGGCTTAAGGAACATGACCGACGAACCGCGCAGAGCCGGGTTGCCCGTGGCCCAGGCGTCTTTTCCTACCGTCACCATATCCGTAAGCTGAATTTTTCCGGCCTTCAGCGCCTGCCCGACGACGTAACTGGTCATAATTTTGGTCAGGCTGGCGGGGTCCAGTTTCTCGTCGGCGTTGCCTTCCGCCAGCACCTTGCCGCTGGAATAGTCCATTAAAATCCACGCGCGCGCATCAACGCTCGGCGGCGCCGTTGTCTGCTCAGCCGCCTGTAACGTCGGCGCAAAAAGGAATAAGAGTGCTGAACCCGCAGCAAGACTACGAAGGGAAGAAGAGTATTGCGTCATAAATGCCACCCGAGTATCCATTCCAAAAAAACACGCCATACCACCGTGTTATAAGTGCGGTGAGTAATAACGCACTAACGAACTTAAAGAAACCGTAAGTTGGTAAAGTTTTTAAAGTTTATGCAATAACGCCACGCTGCGCTGCCTCCGTGAGGATTTTTTTGCAAGCTGTTGCGTAAATGTTAGCTTTATCCCACCATGGGACGAGTCGGATACCGATTGCAGAACAATTTGAGGGGTAACTATGATTACGCTGTGGGGACGGAATAACTCAACCAACGTCAAAAAAGTGCGATGGACGCTCGATGAACTGGAGCTGCCTTATACGCAAATTCTGGCAGGCGGGCAGTTCGGGCTGAATCATGACGCTGACTATCTGGCGATGAACCCGAATGGCCTGGTGCCGCTGCTGCGCGATGATGAAACGGACGTTTTGCTCTGGGAGTCCAATACCATCGTCCGCTATCTGGCGGCGCAGTATGGGCAAAAGCGTCTGTGGGTAGACTCTCCGGCGCGACGGGCAGAAGGGGAAAAGTGGATGGACTGGGCAAACCAGACGTTAAGCCCGGCGCATCGCGTGATCCTGATGGGTTTAGTCCGCACCCCGCCGGAGCAGCGCGACCAGGCGGCGATCGACGCCGGCGCCAACGTCTGCGACGGCCTGTTTGGCATTCTTGATGAGGCACTGGCCAGCCAGACCTGGTTCTCCGGCGCGGAGTTCGGCACGGCGGATATCGCGATCGCCCCCTTCGTCTACAACCTGTTTAACGTTGGCCTGAGCTGGACGCCGCGCCCTCACCTTGAGCGCTGGTATCAGCAACTTACCGAACGCCCGGCATTTCGTAAAACGGTGATGATCCCGGTCAGCTAAGCGCGTGGGCTGACTTTCAGCAGTTCTCCATCGGACTCGTCGGTTAAGACATATAAATAACCGTCGGGTCCTGTGCGCACATCGCGAATACGTTTCCCTCTGTCGCCCAGAATCCGTCCGTCCTCCGTCACCTTATCGCCGTTAACGCTCAGGACAATCACATCCTGCTCTTTCAGCGCGCCGATAAACAGTTTCTGCTTCCATTGAGGGAACGTGTCGCTGTTATAAAACGCCATGCCGCTGACCGCTGGCGATTTTTTCCAGTAGAAGATCGGCTGTTCCGTTCCCTCGACAATTTCACCTTTCGCTTCCGGGATTTTAAAGCCGCTGTAGTTGATGCCCCAGGTTGCCAGCGGCCAGCCATAATTTTTACCTTTTTCGGGGATATTGATTTCATCGCCGCCGCGCGGGCCATGCTCATTCAACCACAACGCATCGCTCCACGGGTTTATCGCCATACCCTGCGGGTTACGTATGCCGTACGACCAGATCTCAGGGCGCGCGCCGGTCTGATTCACAAAGGGATTATCCGGCGGCACGCTCCCCTGGTCGGTCAGGCGCACCACTTTGCCCTGCAACTTGTCCAGATCCTGTGCGGTAGGGCGCTGATTATTTTCGCCAAGCCCGATAAACAGATGGCCTTTGCCATCAAATACCAGTCGTCCGCCGAAATGATTACCGGTTGAGAGTTTCGGCATCTGACGAAAAACGGTCTGGAATTCCTCCAGATGCTTCAGGTCATCGCTGAGTCGCCCGAAGCCTACCGCCGTTCCGGCTTTCCCCTCGCGATCGGCCTCAGAAAAACTGAGCCAGACGCGGCGAGACTGCTCAAAATCAGGCGCGAGCGCCACGTCCAGTAATCCCCCCTGCCCGTTCGCCCAGACCTTCGGCACACCCGTTATCGGATCGGAAAGCCCTTTACCCGCCTGCCAGTGACGAAGCTGGCCGCCTCTGAGAGTTATCAACATACCGCGGTTATCCGGCAGAAAAGCCAGCGCCCAGGGATGATCAAGTTTGGTCTGCAAAACCTCCACCTTCACCGCCGGGGTTTCTGCATTCACGAAGGGAGAAAACAGTGCCAATAAGGCAACAGAGAAAAGTGTCCGACGCATACCGCCTCCTGTATGACCCTGCGTTAAAGCGTAGTCAGCAAGGGACAGCGCGGATTGATTTTTACAAAAACTTAACAAAAAGGGGGAGTCGCCTCCCCCTGACTTAGACCTGTTCAAGCGGTGATTGCGCTTTCAGGCTCTGGATACTCAGCGTCAATGTTGTCAGACAGTTTTCAAGTTTCTCTGCGTTGACGGCGATAAACGTCGGACAGTCATGGTGTCCGCTCATGAGACATACTGCGGCGGCTGCCAGTGCGCCTTCAGCACGATGTAAAGCATTCCATTCTTCCTGATCCAGATGCAGACCTTGCAGCAGTGATTTATCGTGAAGCCCACGATTCAGTTCAAAAAAGTTGTCACGCAGATGATCACTTTCGCTGACTGACATATAGCCTTTCGCCTTTCTTAACTGCAAATAAGCGGCGAGATCGATTCGGGCGTTTATCAGCTTGTTAAGTAGCTCGGTTCTTAGTCTGTCAACGACCATACCTTGTTCCTCCTCTTTCCAACCATACTGCAACTTAATAGTATGGTCATTTTTTGAACAAAGTGCTGCCTGAGATCAATAATTCACTCGGTATTAACATACTTTACATATTTGCTATAAACCCCGTGGCGCGCTTACCCGCACAGGCGATGAGATAGCGATACATTTTTTGCCCGGATCTCTGTAGAATCCCTGCCCTGACCATTCCAATAACTGAACAATTTTTAAGCTATGAGCAATGTAACCCGCCAGCCGAAAATCGGCTTCGTTTCCCTGGGCTGCCCGAAAAACCTGGTTGATTCGGAGCGAATCCTGACTGAACTGCGTACCGAAGGCTATGACGTCGTACCGAGCTACGACGACGCCGACATGGTGATCGTCAATACCTGTGGCTTTATCGACAGCGCCGTACAGGAGTCTCTGGAAGCGATTGGTGAAGCGCTGACTGAAAATGGCAAGGTGATCGTCACCGGCTGCCTGGGCGCGAAAGTCGATCAGATCCGTGAAGTGCACCCTAAAGTGCTGGAAATCACCGGGCCGCATAGCTATGAGCAGGTTCTGGAACACGTTCACCATTACGTACCAAAACCAAAGCACAACCCGTTCCTGAGCCTGGTGCCGGAACAGGGCGTTAAGCTGACCCCGCGTCACTACGCCTACCTGAAGATTTCTGAAGGCTGCAACCATCGCTGCACCTTCTGCATTATTCCGTCCATGCGCGGCGATCTGGTCAGCCGTCCGATTGGCGAAGTGTTAAGCGAGGCCAAACGTCTGGTCGATGCGGGCGTGAAAGAGATCCTCGTCATTTCCCAGGATACCTCCGCTTACGGCGTGGATGTGAAGCACCGCACCGGTTTCCACAACGGCGAGCCGGTAAAAACGAGCATGGTCGACCTTTGCGAGCAGTTGTCAAAACTGGGCATCTGGACGCGCCTGCACTACGTCTACCCTTATCCGCACGTTGATGACGTGATCCCGCTGATGGCGGAAGGCAAAATCCTGCCGTATCTGGATATCCCCCTGCAACATGCCAGCCCGCGCATTCTCAAACTGATGAAGCGTCCGGGCGCTGTCGATCGCCAACTGGCGCGCATCAAACAGTGGCGTGAGATTTGCCCGGAGCTGACCCTGCGTTCAACCTTTATCGTCGGTTTCCCTGGCGAGACGGAAGACGATTTCCAGATGCTGCTCGACTTCCTCAAAGAGGCGCGCCTGGATCGCGTTGGCTGCTTCAAGTACAGCCCGGTCGAAGGCGCTGGCGCGAACGCGCTGCCGGATCAGGTGCCGGAAGAGGTGAAAGAAGAGCGCTGGAACCGCTTTATGCAGCTGCAACAGCAGATCTCCGCAGAACGTCTGCAAGAGAAAGTGGGGCGCGAAATCCTGGTCATTATCGACGAGGTTGACAAAGAAGGCGCGATTGGCCGCAGCATGGCTGACGCACCGGAAATCGACGGCGCGGTCTACCTCAACGGTGAAACCAACGTTAAACCCGGCGACGTTATCCGCGTGAAAGTTGATAACGCCGATGAATATGACCTGTGGGGCAGCCGCGTTTAATTCGCCCAAATTATCGTAAAACCCGTAGGCCGGATAAGGCATTTATGCCGCCATCCGGCGCAATGCCTGATGGCGACGCTGAAGCGTCTTATCAGGCCTACGGTTCGACATTCACCCCTTAATCTTCGGGTCCAGCGCGTCGCGCAGCCCGTCGCCCAGCAGGTTAAACGCCAGCACCGTCAGGAAAATCGCCACCGCCGGAAAAATCGCCACATGCGGCGCGATGACCATATCCGCCCGCGCTTCATTGAGCATCGCCCCCCACTCCGGCGTTGGCGGCTGCGCGCCTAACCCCAGAAACGACAGGCTTGCCGCAGAAATAATCGACGTCCCGATACGCATAGTGAAAAAGACCACGATCGACGAGACCGTGCCGGGCAAAATATGGTTGAACAAAATCGTCGCGTCGCTGGCGCCAATACTGCGCGCCGACTCAATAAACGTCTGCTGTTTCAGCACTAATGTGTTTCCGCGCACCAGACGGGCAAACGCGGGGATAGAAAAAATGGCGACGGCGATAATCACATTCGCAATACCGCTACCGAGCACCGCCACGACCGCAATCGCTAACAGAATGCCCGGAAACGCGAACAGCACATCGCAAATACGCATGATCAGCCGGTCCCACCAGCCTTCGTAATAGCCCGCAACCAGCCCAAGCACCGTGCCGAACGCCGCGCCGATAAAGACGGCGAAAACACCTGCCGCCAGCGAAATTTGCGCCCCGACCAGGACGCGGCTGAAAATATCCCGCCCCAGCGAGTCCACGCCAAACCAGTGCGCCGCCGAAGGACCGTCATTCAGGCGATCGTAATCAAAGTAATTTTCCGCATCGAAAGGCGTTAGCCAGCGGGCGAATATCGCCACCAGGATCAGCAACAGCACAAATATCCCTGCGATCATCGCCACATGCTGACGGCGAAAACGCCGCCAGAATTCATGCCACGGCGTACGCACCCGGTCGGGTTTGACCCGCGGCATGGCATCTAAAACCGCCTGACGGCGCCAGTTAAATAATCGCATCCTTACTTGTACCTGATAGCCGGGTTAATGGCGGCATAGAGCACATCCACCACTAAATTGATAAGAATAAACTCCAGAGAAAACAGCAGCACTTCAGCCTGAATCACCGGGTAGTCGCGCATTTCCACTGAATCAACCAGCAATCGCCCCAGTCCGGGCCAGTTAAAGACCTTCTCGACGACAATCGAACCGCCGAGCAGAAAGCCAAACTGCAACCCCATCATGGTCACAACCGGGATCATGGCGTTACGCAGACCGTGTTTCAGCACCACCCAGGTTTCGCTGACCCCTTTCGCGCGCGCGGTGCGCATATAGTCTTCACTGAGGACATCCACAAACGACGCTCGGGTAAAGCGCGCCATCACGGCCGCAACGGCGGCGCCAAGCGTGATGGAGGGAAGAATATAGTGCTGCCAGCTATCTGCGCCCACGGTCGGCAACCACCCCAGCTCAACGGAGAATATCTGCATCAGCAGCATCCCCAGTGCGAACGCCGGGAACGAAATCCCGGTTACCGCCAGCGTCATGCTGAGTCTGTCCGGCCAGCGATTACGCCAGACGGCGGCGATAATTCCGGCGGTCATCCCGAACAGTACCGCCCATACCATACTGGTGATGGTCAACCACAGCGTCGGCATAAAGCGGCTGGCAATCTCTGCCGATACCGGACGACGAGACACCATCGACGTGCCGAAATCTCCCTGCAACACGTTAGTCATGTAATGCCAGAACTGGATATGCAACGGCCGATCGAGACCAAGCTGCTGGCGCACCAGTTCAATCACCTGCGCGTCAGCCTCCGGCCCGGCAATCAGCCGCGCCGGATCGCCAGGCAACAGATGAACAAATAAAAACACCAGCACCGCCACAATAAACAGAGTCGGAATCAACCCCAGCAGGCGCTTAAGCACATAATTAAGCATCAGGCTCCCTTTACAAACCTTTTGCCGGATGGCGACGTAAATCCCTTATCCGACCTGCAACGAACTGCATCTGCAAGCCGGATAAAACCATCGGGCGCGCGTTGCTTACTGCAAATCCGCGTCATCAAAACTGAAGCCAGTGTCCGGCATGATCCAGAAACCCGTCAAATTTTTACTGTGGGCTGAGACCAGTTTCTCCACCACCAGCGGAATCCAGGGGGACTCTTTCCAGAGGGTGTCCTGCGCCTCTTTATACAGGCGCGCTTTCTCCTGCGGATCGTTGGTTTTCAGCGCTGCCGCTAAGTCGTCATCAACCTGCTTGTTGCTGTAGAACGCAGTATTGAACAGCGTTGGCGGCCAGTTTTGCGAGGCAAACAGCGGTGACAACGCCCAGTCCGCCTCCCCCGTGGAAGCCGACCAGCCGGTGTAGAACATCCTCACACCGCTCTCTTTCTGCCCCTTGCCTTCCACTTCTGCCGCACGCTGCCCGGCGTCCATCGCCGTTACCTGCGCCTTAATACCGACCTGCGCCAGCTGCTGTTGCGTAAATTGCAGCACTTTCTGCGCGGTGCTGTGGTTATGAGACGACCACAGCGTGGTGCTAAACCCATTCGGATAGCCCGCCTCTTTCAGCAGTTCGCGCGCTTTCGCCGGATCGTAAGGCCACGGCGCGTAGCTCTGCGCATACGCAATGGCTGGCGGCACTACGCCCGTGGCAGGCGTCGCATAACCGGCAAAGGCCACTTTGACCAGCGCCTGACGGTTGATGGCGTAGTTCAGCGCTTCCCGCACCTTCGGATTATCGAACGGTTTTTGCGTCACGTTCATGCTGATGTAACGCTGCATGATCGACGGACTGGCAACCAACTGTAGATTTTTGTTTTTCTCCAGAATTGTCGCCTGCTCGTAAGGGATCGGGAACGCAAATTGCGCTTCCCCGGTTTGCAGCATTGCCGCGCGGGTGTTATTGTCCGTTACCGGACGCCAGGTGATCGTATCCAGTTTAGGTAAACCTTTCTGCCAGTAATCGGCAAATTTCTTCACTTTCACGAAATCAGTCTGGTTCCAGGTATCCAGCTGATACGGCCCGGTGCCGACCGGATGGAAGCCAATGTCCTTACCGTATTTTTCCAGCGCGGCCGGAGAGATCATCGCCGTCGCCGGGTGCGCCAGAATATTGATAAACGCCGAGAACGGTTGTTTCAGCGTAATTTTTACCGTCGTCGGATCGACCGCTTCGGTTTTATCGATGTTTTTATACAGGTTGTAGCGTTTGAGATGGTTTTCTGGATCGCTCGCGCGATCGAGGTTAGCCTTCACCGCCGCTGCGTTAAAGTCGGTGCCGTCCTGGAATTTTACCCCCTCGCGCAGCTTCAGGGTGTAGATCAGGCCATCGTCGGAAACGGTGTAGCTTTCAGCCAGCACATTTTTTAACTTCATGTCTTTATCAAGACCAAACAGCCCCTGATAAAACGACTTCGCCACCGCCTGCGATAAGGTGTCGTTCGCATCGTACGGATCGAGCGTGGTGAAATTAGAGCCAACCGCTACCACCACATCTTTAGCAGCAAACGCCGGAGATGCCGCCAGTGCAGAAGCGACGCCCAGCGCAACCAGCCAATTACGGGTTACAAATGTTGTCATATTATTCTCCTGAACCCTGCCTGTTTTATGAGATGTTATAAACGCGATAACGCATTTTCTGCCTGCGGGCGCGCGACATAATGCCCCGGCCCGACTAACTGCAATGGAGCGGGCGCGATCTCCTCCCCACGTTTACGAATGTTGCTGGGGATATCGTCCGACAGCAGCACGCGCTGCGGCCTGTGCCGGGAAGGATCGGCCACCGGTACTGCCGCCATTAATTTACGGGTATAGGGATGCTGCGGATTTTCAAACACCGCCCGGCGGGGGCCGATTTCCACAATCTGCCCCAGATACATCACCGCCACGCGATGGCTGATGCGCTCCACCACCGCCATATCGTGTGAAATAAACAGATACGCGATGCCCATTTCCCGCTGCAAATCGAGCAACAGATTAATGATCTGCCCGCGAATCGAGACATCCAGCGCGGAAACTGACTCATCGGCGATAATCACTTTTGGATTCAGCGCCAGCGCGCGGGCGATGCAGATACGCTGACGCTGGCCGCCAGAAAACTCATGCGGATAGCGCCACGCATGTTCCGGGCGCAATCCTACGCGCTCAAGCAACCACGCCACCCGCGACGCGGCCGCCTCGCCTTCCAGCAAACCATGCACCCGCAATGGTTCCATTATGGAGTACCCCACCGTCTGGCGCGGGTCGAGCGAAGCGTAAGGGTCCTGAAAAATAAACTGAATATCTCGCCGTAGCGGCTGTAACTTACCGGCAGGAAGCGTGTCGATCCGCCGCCCGTTGAAGGTAATTTCGCCAGCCTGCGACTCCACCAGCCGCAGCAGCGCCCGCCCGGTGGTCGATTTACCGCAGCCGGACTCCCCCACCAGCGAGAGCGTTTCGCCAGGCCAGAGATCAAAGCTGACGTTTTCCACCGCATGCACTTCACGGGTCACGCGGTTAAGAATGCCGCTGCGCAGCGGGAAACGCGTCACCAGGTTGCGCACTTGCAGGATCGGATCGCCTGCCACCACCGTGTCCTGCTCGGTTTGCGGTTCCACACGATCGGGATCGTTCAGTGAAATCAGCGGAAAGCGGCGCGGCAGATCGTGTCCGCTCATCTCGCCTAACTGCGGCACGGCGGCCAGCAGCGCTTTGGTATAAGGGTGCTGCGGCGCGTGGAAAATTTGCTCAACGCTGCCGGTCTCCACCGCTTCGCCCTGATACATCACCAGGACGCGATCGGCAATATCGGCCACCACGCCCATGTCATGGGTGATAAAAATCACCCCCATCGACATATCCTGTTGCAGCACTTTGATCAGTTGCAGGATCTGCGCCTGAATCGTGACGTCCAGCGCGGTGGTCGGTTCATCGGCAATCAGCACCGCCGGGCGGCACGACAACGCCATCGCGATCATCACCCGCTGGCGCATCCCGCCGGAAAGCTGATGCGGGTAACGCGATAAGATGGCCTGCGACTCAGGAATACGCACCTGGTCAAGCATCCGTTTCGCTTCCGCCATTGCCTCTTCGCGACTCGCCCCCTGATGCAGACGAATGGACTCGGCAATCTGCTCACCCACGGTAAATACCGGGTTAAGCGAGGTCATCGGCTCCTGAAAGATCATGGCGATATCCGCGCCGCGCACGCGCTGCATCTGCGCATCGCTTTGCTCTCCCAGTTCAATGACCTGGCGATTACGCCGCCGAAGCAGCATCTGATCGCAGTGAACGTCGCCGCCCGCCTGCTCGATCAGGCGCATCAACGATAACGCCGTAACGGATTTCCCCGATCCCGATTCACCGACAATCGCCAGCGTTTCGCCTCGCTGAAGCCGAAACGACACATTGCGCACCGCGCTGACGCGTTGCTGCTCCTGCTCGAACGCAATGTTCAAATTTTTGACCGCCAGTACGTCGCTGGCGTCTAATTCGTGACTGTGTGGCACCTGTTGCTCCTCACTCCCGGTAGATCCCCGTCGTTGGCGTATCTCCGGCATATCCCCAGGCGCGATACATGCCTTCGCTGTTAAAAGGTAGGGCGACGTTGCCTTCGTGATCGACGGCAATCAGCCCACCGCTGCCGCCCAGCGCAGGCAATTTCTCCATGACCACACGCTCGCAGGCTTCCGCCAGGCTGAGTCCGCCGTAGTCCATCAGCGCGGCGATATCGTAGGCCGCCAATGCGCGGATAAACACCTCGCCCGTTCCGGTACAGGAAACCGCCGCGCTGGCGTTGTTGGCGTAACACCCAGCCCCGACCAGCGGGCTGTCGCCTACGCGACCAGGCAGTTTATTCGTCATGCCGCCCGTCGACGTGGCCGCCGCCAGATTACCAAACCGATCCCGCGCCACCGCGCCCACGGTGCCCATTTTGGTGGTTTCATCCAACGGCGCGCCGCTATGGTCGAGCACCGTCTCTCCGGCGTCACGCGCCGCCAGCAGTTGCGCATAGCGCTCAGGCGTGGAGAAAAGATCGGCAGAAACACGCTCCATCCCCCGGGAAGCCGCAAACGCTTCCGCCCCGTCCCCCACCATCAGCACATGCGGGCTTTGCTCCATCACCAGCCTGGCGGCCAGCACCGGGTTGCGTAAATGGCGAACGCCAGCGACAGCGCCTGCGTTAAGCGTATTGCCGTCCATGACGCAGGCATCCAGTTCGTGGGTGGCGTCGCGCGTGTAAACCGCGCCGATCCCGGCATTGAATAATGGGCACTCTTCCAGCAAACGCACCGCTTCCGTCACCACATCCAGCGCGCTTTCGCCCGCCTCCAGCATTTTCTGTCCTGTTTCGACGATGTCCGACAGCGCCTGAATATAGCGCTGTTCCTGCTCCTGGCTCATCTGTGCGCGCGTAATTGCGCCTGCGCCGCCGTGAATAGCAATGACTGCTTTGCCCATTATTTGTCGTCCGTTAGCGGTGGCACACAACTTTCCCTATAAATATCAGAATTGTTGTGAGTTATTGATTCGATTTTTGAATATAGAAAGATGCAGGCGGCATGTAAAGGTAAAGGGCCAGCCCCTAAGTCTGAGGTGGCATACAGCCTGCCCGCATTTTCTGACATAATAGACGGATTCGATTTTGCCTCGCAGGAGTGTTTTCATGGAATTTACCGCCGGACTGATGCCGCTTGAAACGGCGCTCACCCAGATGTTGTCGCGCATTACGCCACTCACGGCATTCGAAACCCTGCCGCTGGTTCACTGTTTTGGCCGCATCCTGGCAAACGATGTGGTCTCCCCGCTGGACGTTCCGGGATTCGATAACGCCGCAATGGACGGTTACGCGGTGCGTTTGGCGGATCTGACCGCTGGTCAACCGCTGCCGGTGGCGGGGAAAGCCTTTGCCGGGCAACCGTTCCAGGGGGAATGGCCTGCTGGCGCCTGTATCCGCATTATGACCGGCGCGCCGGTGCCTGCGGGGTGTGAGGCGGTGGTCATGCAGGAACAGACGGAGCAAACCGACGAGGGCATCCGTTTTACCGCTGACGTTCGTAACGGACAAAACATCCGCCGCCGTGGGGAAGACATCACCCATGACGCCGTGGTTTTCCCGGCGGGGACTCGCCTGACCACCGCAGAACTGCCAGTACTGGCTTCGCTGGGCATCGCCGAAGCGCAGGTCGTGCGCAAAGTGCGCGTGGCGCTGTTCTCCACCGGCGATGAGCTGCAATTGCCGGGTCAGCCGCTGGGCGACGGGCAAATTTATGACACCAACCGCTTAACCGTACACTTGATGCTTGAACAGTTAGGCTGCGAGGTGATCAATCTCGGGATCATTCGCGATAACCCGCAGCAGCTACGCGCCGCCTTTATCGAAGCCGACAGCCAGGCCGATGTGGTTATCAGCTCTGGCGGCGTTTCAGTGGGCGAGGCGGATTACACCAAAACGATCCTCGAAGAGCTGGGAGAAATCGCGTTCTGGAAACTGGCGATTAAACCGGGCAAACCGTTCGCCTTCGGTAAGCTGAACAACAGTTGGTTCTGCGGTCTGCCGGGCAACCCGGTCTCTGCGGCGCTGACGTTCTATCAGCTCGTGCAGCCGTTGCTGGCGAAACTTAGCGGCAATATCGCCAGCGGTCTGCCAGCGCGTCAGCGCGTGCGTACCGCTTCACGGCTGAAGAAAACGCCGGGCCGTCTTGATTTTCAGCGCGGCATTCTGCAACGCACGGCTGACGGCGAACTGGAAGTCACCACCACGGGACACCAGGGTTCGCATATTTTCAGCTCCTTTAGCATGGGTAACTGTTTTATTGTGCTGGAACGCGATCGCGGTAACGTTGACGCGGGCGAATGGGTGGAAGTCGAGCCGTTTAACGCGCTGTTTGGAGGCCTGTAATGGCGGAACTCAGCGACCAGGAGATGATGCGCTACAACCGGCAAATCATTCTGCGAGGGTTCGATTTTGAAGGACAGGAAGCGCTAAAGGATGCGCGGGTGCTGGTCGTTGGCCTGGGTGGGCTCGGGTGTGCGGCAACGCAGTACCTCGCGGGCGCGGGCGTTGGGCAGCTCACGCTGCTCGATTTTGACACCGTTTCAGTGTCGAACCTGCAACGCCAGACGCTGCACAGCGATGCCACCGTCGGGCAGCCGAAGGTGGATTCGGCGCGCGAGGCGCTGGCGCGCATCAACCCTTATATCACCCTTACACCGATCAACGCCCTGCTGGACGAACCGGCGCTGAATGCGCTTATCGCCGGGCACGATCTGGTGCTGGACTGTACTGACAATGTTGCCATCCGTAATCAGCTTAATGCCGGATGTTTCGCCGCCAAAGTGCCGCTGGTTTCCGGCGCCGCCATCCGTATGGAAGGACAGATCACCGTCTTTACCTGGCAGGAAGGCGAACCCTGCTACCGCTGTCTGAGCCGTCTGTTTGGCGAGAACGCCCTCACCTGCGTGGAAGCGGGCGTTATGGCGCCGCTGATAGGGGTGATCGGTTCATTGCAGGCGATGGAAGCCATCAAATTGCTGGCGCATTACGGTCAACCCGCATCCGGCAAAATTGTGATGTACGACGCGATGACCTGTCAGTTCCGCGAAATGAAATTAATGCGCAACCCAGGTTGCGAGGTGTGCGGAGCACAGGTGCCGGATGGCGGCTGACGATGGTTTGTAGGCCCGGCAAGCGCAGCGCCCCGGGCATGTTGCCGGATGGCGTCTACGCGTCGCTCAAAGCGACGTTCGTCCGAACGCGCCTTGCCAGTCTTGCTCAAACTTCGCTACTGCGGCATCGACAGCCGGGTAACTGATAAGCTGCTGCGCGACATCCAGCGGCAGGGTGATGGATTCACACCCGGCCAACAGGCAGTCCAGCGCCTGACGCGGCGTTTTAAAACTGGCCGCCAGCACTTTGGCGTGCGGGGCGTGCATTTTCAGTAGCTGCTGCAAATCATTAACCGTCTGAATACCGTTCCCGCCCTGTGCGTCCACACGGTTAACGTAAGGCGCAACGTAGTCGGCACCCGCCAGCGCGGATAACAACCCCTGCGCCGCGCCGTAAACCGCCGTCCCCAGCGTCGGAATACCTTCCGCTTTCAACAACTTAATCGCTGCCAGTCCTTCGGCTGTAACCGGCACTTTTACCACGATATCAGGAATAATCGCCCGCAGCTTACGCGCATCGCTGACCATTCCTTGCGCCGTGCTCGCCATCACCTGAGCGAATAAACGCCCCTGTCCGCCCATCGCGTCGTGCAATTCCGGGAGTAACACCTCCAACGGTTTTTTACCTGCCGCCACGATACTGGGATTCGTCGTCACCCCTGCCAGCGGGAATATACGCGCCAGCGATTTCACGGCCTCAACGTCAGACGTATCCAGATAGAGTTCCATAACCATTCCTCAAACTGTGAGATTTTGCATAGTTTAAGACTATCACGACAAAACCTCTCTGAGAGTTGACCTGCGTCAACATAACTTTCATTCGAAAGTTATTTAATCTTTATACGAAAGAAAGAGAGGCCGTTTATGATTTTCAATATTCAGCGCTATTCTACCCATGATGGCCCCGGCATTCGCACCGTTGTCTTCCTGAAAGGCTGCTCGCTGGGCTGCCGCTGGTGCCAGAACCCGGAAAGCCGCGCACGCGCCAGAGATCTCTTATACGATGCGCGCCTGTGCCTTGACGGGTGCACGCTGTGCGCGCAAGCCGCGCCAGAGGTGATCGAACGCGCGCTGAACGGCCTGCTTATTCATCGCGAAAAACTGACCGATGCGCATATGGATGCCCTCACCCACTGCTGCCCTACTCAGGCGTTAACCGTCTGCGGCGAAACAAAGCGCGTGGAAGAGATCATGGACACCGTACTGCGCGACAAGCCGTTTTACGATCGCAGCGGCGGCGGTATAACGCTCTCCGGCGGCGAGCCCTTTATGCAGCCGGAACTGGCCGCCGCGTTGTTCAAAGCCAGCCATGATGCGGGTATCCATACAGCGGTCGAAACCTGTCTGCACGTACCGTGGAAATATATCGAACCGTCCCTGCCGAATGTCGATCTGTTCCTCGCCGATTTAAAACACGTTGCCGAGGCGCCGTTTAAGCAGTGGACCGATGGCAGCGCTTCTCGCGTACTGGAAAACCTGAAAAAGCTCGCTGCCGCCGGTAAAAAAATGATCATCCGCGTGCCGCTCATTCAGGGTTTTAACGCCGATGAAGAGGCGATCAAAGCCATTACCGATTTTGCCGCCGACGAACTGCACGTCGGTGAGATCCATTTTCTGCCCTATCACACGCTGGGCATCAATAAATACCACTTACTCAGTCAGCCCTACTATGCCCCGGACAAACCACTTGATGCGCCCGCGTTGCTTGATTTTGCGCAGCAGTACGCCAGCAGCAAAGGTTTAACCGCGACTTTACGAGGATAATCCCATGACCACACTGAAACTGGATACGCTCAGCGACCGCATCAAAGCGCATAAAACCGCGCTGGTGCACATTGTGAAGCCGCCCGTATGTACGGAGCGCGCGCAGCACTACACCGAGATGTATCAGCAACATCTGGATAAGCCGATTCCGGTTCGTCGCGCGCTGGCGCTGGCGCACCATCTGGCGGAACGCACTATCTGGATCAAACATGACGAACTGATTATCGGCAACCAGGCAAGCGAAGTGCGCGCCGCGCCGATCTTCCCGGAATACACCGTCTCGTGGATTGAAAAAGAGATCGACGATCTGGCCGATCGCCCTGGCGCCGGTTTTGCGGTCAGCGAAGAGAACAAACGCGTTTTACACGCCGTGTGCCCGTGGTGGCGTGGTCAGACGGTACAGGACCGCTGCTACGGCATGTTTACCGATGAGCAAAAAGGCCTGCTGGAAACCGGCATCATTAAAGCCGAGGGCAACATGACCTCCGGCGACGCGCATCTGGCGGTAAACTTCCCGCTGCTGCTGGAAAAAGGTCTTGATGGTCTGCGTGACAAGGTGGCGGAACGCCGTTCGCGCATTAACCTGACCGTACTGGAAGACCTGCACGGCGAGCAGTTCCTGAAAGCGATTGATATCGTGCTGGAGGCGGTCAGCCTGCACATCAAACGTTTTGCCGACCTGGCGCGTCAGATGGCGGCGACAGAAAGCCGTGAAAGCCGCCGTGACGAACTGCTGGCGATGGCGGAGAACTGCGATCTCATCGCCCATCAGCCGCCGCAGACGTTCTGGCAGGCGCTGCAACTGTGCTATTTCATCCAGCTGATTTTGCAAATCGAGTCTAACGGCCACTCCGTCTCGTTTGGACGTATGGACCAGTATCTCTGGCCGTATTACCGTCGTGATGTAGAGCAAAACCAGACGCTGGATCGCGAACACGCGATTGAACTGCTGCACAGCTGCTGGCTGAAGCTGCTGGAAGTGAACAAGATCCGCTCCGGCTCTCACTCCAAAGCCTCTGCGGGCAGCCCGCTGTATCAGAACGTCACCATTGGCGGTCAGAGTCTGGTCAACGGTCAGCCGGTGGATGCGGTCAATCCGCTCTCTTACGCCATTCTGGAGTCCTGCGGCCGCCTGCGTTCCACCCAGCCGAACCTCAGCGTGCGCTATCACGCCGGAATGAGCAACGACTTCCTCGATGCCTGCGTGCAGGTTATTCGCTGCGGCTTTGGGATGCCCGCGTTCAATAACGACGAAATCGTTATCCCGGAATTTATTAAACTCGGTATCGACCCACAAGACGCTTACGACTACGCGGCCATCGGCTGTATCGAAACCGCCGTGGGTGGCAAATGGGGCTACCGCTGCACCGGCATGAGCTTCATTAACTTTGCCCGCGTGATGCTGGCAGCGCTGGAAGGCGGTCGCGACGCCACCAGCGGTAAGGTCTTCCTGCCGCAGGAAAAGGCGCTCTCCGCCGGTAACTTCACCAGCTTCGATGAAGTGATGGACGCCTGGGATACGCAGATTCGCTACTACACGCGCAAATCGATCGAAATCGAGTACGTTGTTGACACCATGCTGGAAGAGAACGTCCATGACATTCTCTGCTCGGCGCTGGTGGATGATTGCATCGAACGCGCGAAGAGCATCAAGCAAGGCGGCGCGAAATATGACTGGGTTTCCGGTTTGCAGGTCGGTATCGCTAACCTCGGCAACAGCCTGGCGGCGGTGAAAAAGCTGGTCTTTGAACAGGGGGCTATCGGCCAACAGCAGCTTGCCGCCGCACTGGCCGATGACTTTGAAGGCCTCACTCATGAACAGTTACGCCAGCGATTGATCAACGGCGCGCCAAAATACGGTAACGACGATGACACCGTCGATACCCTGCTGGCCCGCGCTTATCAGACCTATATCGACGAGCTGAAGCAGTATCACAACCCGCGTTACGGTCGCGGCCCGACCGGCGGCAACTATTACGCCGGAACCTCGTCCATCTCTGCAAACGTACCGTTTGGCGCGGCAACGATGGCGACGCCGGATGGCCGTAAAGCGCATACCCCGCTGGCGGAAGGGGCAAGCCCGGCTTCCGGTACTGACCATCTCGGTCCAACGGCGGTTATTGGCTCCGTCGGCAAACTGCCTACCGGCTCAATTCTCGGCGGCGTGTTGCTCAACCAGAAGCTGAACCCGGCGACGCTGGAGAACGAATCCGACAAGCAGAAGCTGATGATACTGCTGCGCACTTTCTTCGAAGTGCATAAAGGCTGGCATATTCAGTACAACATCGTGTCGCGCGAAACGCTGCTGGACGCGAAGAAGCACCCGGATCAGTATCGCGATCTGGTGGTCAGGGTGGCCGGTTATTCCGCCTTCTTTACCGCACTGTCGCCGGATGCGCAGGACGATATCATCGCCCGTACTGAACATACACTTTAATTTGTAGACACAAATCCCCGGCATACATTGCTGGGGATTTTTTGCATATGACTACGCTGATAATAAGATACTTCTTTCCGTACTCACTATAATTTAACATGTTAGTTATTCCTTTTACGTTTAAATAATGGCCACTTTTTCCGTTTAATTTGATTAATAACAGGTTAACACCTCAGTTTTATCATTAGGCTTATTCCTGATTAAACACCCCACTCAGGAAAGCAAATGAGTAACATTATTTATTTAACGCTGGAGGGTGATATTCAGGGAAAGATTTCTGCAGGTTGTGGTTCACAGGCCTCTGTTGGTAACCGCTATCAGCTGGGACACGAAAATGAAATCTTTGTCTTCAGCCTGACGCAGGCAGTGGACGGCGTTAACGGACGTATCCATCACCACGTTCTGCAATTTTGCAAACTCCTGGATAAAAGCTCTCCATTACTCAATAATGCCATTAATAATAATGAACGTCTAAAACTGACGTTTGATATTTACCGTACTAATAAACACGGACACATGGAAAAGTTTTATCTTATCGAACTTCGCGGGGCAACAATACGATCTGTTAATCAGTTAGCTAAAATGAACGATATGCACTATGAATATATATCGGTGGATTATGATTATATTCTGAGTCGTCATCTCATCGCCGGTACCGAATTCGATTACCTGCTGACGCCGGAGAATTATGGTCGTCTTTTCCCGGTGATGCAGAAGGTCACGCTTCCCAAAGAGCCGCCGGAGCGTAAGGTAACGCTGGTGCTGGGGGTATTCTTTGATGGCACGGGTAATAATGCGGTGAATACCCGGAACATGCTTGAGGCGCTAACGGCGCAGCAC
This sequence comes from Citrobacter sp. CK198, assembly GCF_030333295.1. NCBI lineage: Bacteria > Pseudomonadati > Pseudomonadota > Gammaproteobacteria > Enterobacterales > Enterobacteriaceae > Citrobacter > Citrobacter sp. CK198. The sequence goes on from NZ_JAOWGE010000037.1 coordinate 115,368, forward strand.
TTTGATATCAACAGCCCGGATGCGACAACCATTCTCGCCAAGAATGCTTCGGAAAAGATGGGGATTAGCGGGATTGGGGCGGGTAGTTATCTGGGGTATTATACGAACATTCATTGGTTGAATGAGTTATATAAACAAACCTTTCCACCTGACGGCAACTATATGCAAGGTGCTGTCTATGTTGAGGGCATTGGCACACGCGCTGGCGAGCCTGATAACCCGATAGGCCTGGGGCTGGGCACCGCAGAAACCGGGATTATCGCCAAAACTGACGATGCGGTGGCGCAACTTGAAGCCGGAATAAAGAAAACACGATCTCGTTTAAACGGTAAGTATGTTGTCGATACCCTGCTGTTTGATATCTTCGGTTTCAGTCGCGGTGCAGCCGCTGCCCGCCACTTTGCCAACCGCGTCCAGTCAGCAGATCCCGCTATTGCCAATGCAATTTCGGCAGGCATGGGCAAAGTGAGCTATAGCGGTGCATCATCGGGCAAAACCCGCTTTCTCGGCATTATGGACACCGTGGCGGCAGTGGGTACGGTGGCTAACGGCCTTAACCCGCACAACGCAGATACCGGAAACGTCAACATCCGCCTGCGCCCCGGCGTGGCGCAAAAGGTGTTTCACATTATCGCCCAACACGAGTGCCGCTATAACTTCGCCCTCAACAGCGTTGCCCCGGTCTGGCCGGAGCTGTCGCTTCCCGGCGCCCATTCCGATATCGGCGGCGGGTATCTGCCGCAGCTGTGGGAAGACCTCTTTCTCACCCGCCCGCTGGTGGAAACCCTGCCTCATAATCAACCAAGCGCGCAATCTCACGTTTACCGGCAGACGATGGCGCAGCTGCGCGTGCTGGAGCATTCGCCGGCCATCATGCCCGTCATTCGTACCAACGCTATTACCCCGGAAGTATGGGAGGACGATTTAGCGCCAGCGGATCGCTACAGCCAGCCGCAAAAACGCACCTTTGCCGCGCTGACGTTGCGCCATCGCACGGTCAGCTATGACTGGTCGAAGGTTGCGCTACGGGTAATGGTCGATGCCGCAGTCGAAGCTGGGGCGTTGTTTGCTGACGTAGACAAAACCAGAGGACATGCGCTGCCTGATGAACTGAAACCGTTATGCGAACATGCCCGTGAGATGGGAAAAGCAGCTCGCCGGCATGCAGCCGTCAACGGTTTTTCGCCTGAAGACGTGGATTTGATTGCCCAAAACTATATCCACTGCTCGGCCCACTGGAACGCCGTAGATCTCAGACAGAACGGGGAATTACAGGGTGGCGCTTCAGCCTGCGAAACCATCAGCTTTGTGAACCGGCCGGACGAGGACTGGCTAAGAACGATTTACAACATGGACGGAAAAAAACGATGAAAAGGCATTACGTACTGACACTTACACTATTACTGTCAATCACTGGCTGCAGCCCACAGAAACCTCACCCTTTGCAGTCAAAACAGGCCGCCAGTGGTGACTGGACGCTGCCTTATGGCGAGTGGAGTTTTTCTTTTGTCACCCCTTCTGAACTACCCGCAGAAGTCCTTCATGCCCGGGTTATTGATACGGATGGTTATCTGTATACCTTTAATACGCTTGATCCGACTTCCCGAAGTCCTGATTCTATCGACAATTGGGCTACTGCTGTTCATGGTGTCAGCTTTAATAATTTCAACAAAGTCAAAAAGCCGCCTCAGTACATTGTCTTCTGCTGGGAATCCTATATCGATAAACAAACTTACGAGACCAGCGCCGTGTTCGGACCGGAAACCTGGCTACGGATGAAAACCCCTGCCGATCATACCTGGGACGGGGATGCCGTCTGGTACGACAATATAACTTTCGGCCTGTCCCCTGGTGGCAAAGTCAACGTCTGGTTCCCCGATGTCGCCGGGCGTCCCAGCCTTCCCGTAAAACCGCTGAAAATGTGGACCCTCGCAGGCAACGAGATGACGCTCTGCAAAGACTACGTCGT
>NZ_JAOWGE010000003.1:0-349 GCF_030333295.1 Citrobacter sp. CK198
CGTCCCAGCCTTCCCGTAAAACCGCTGAAAATGTGGACCCTCGCAGGCAACGAGATGACGCTCTGCAAAGACTACGTCGTTCCCGGCGGCACGTTTAATTTCATTCAGTCGACGCAGGATTTCATTAAAGGCAAAACCTACCCGTACGGCGACTGGGAATAACGCGGATGAATATAAACAAACTGCTTTTAATCCCACTGCTGATAATCGCCTCTGGCTGCAGCCCGCAGAAACCTGAACCTTTGCAGTCAAAACAGGCCGCCAGCGGCGACTGGACGCTGCCTTATGGCGAGTGGAGTTTTTCTTTTGTCACCCCTTCTGAACTACCCGCAGAAGTCCTTCATGCCCG
>NZ_JAOWGE010000004.1:0-239 GCF_030333295.1 Citrobacter sp. CK198
CCACCCCGCGTCCGTCTTTCTGCTTCGTATTTCAAACCACATCTGCGTTGGCTTTCCTCGTTCACCTCAGTCACTTACTGGAGTAAGCTCCTAAGGATTCACTGCGTCGCCGCCTTGTTGTGATTCGAACTACTTTGCAAAATATTACATCAGATTTCAATTGGTTGCGGGGGCCGGATTTGAACCGACGACCTTCGGGTTATGAGCCCGACGAGCTACCAGGCTGCTCCACCCCGCGT
>NZ_JAOWGE010000005.1:0-332 GCF_030333295.1 Citrobacter sp. CK198
GTCATCAATTACATGCAAACGGTCTTAATATGGAAAACGATTATTATAAAGTAACTAAAGATTTGATTCATACAGGGCTTTATACAATATCAAAGTCCATAAAAGAACGTGAAAAAAAAGCCAGAATTAGTTGATTACCACATAAGAGAATGCGATATGGGTAAGGACGCAGCAAGACAAACGGCAGATACAGCCGGACATGATGGTCCAATAACATCAGGTAGCAATAATGTCTCAACAGGAGGGCTTCCGGCTGCACGTATGGGGGATACTTTTGTTTGTAAAGAGCACGGACCGGGTGTAATAAATGAAGGTTCTAAAACGGTTACAAT
>NZ_JAOWGE010000006.1:0-124402 GCF_030333295.1 Citrobacter sp. CK198
CCCGGCGGCCTGTGTGCCGTTGTTCCGTGTCAGTGGAGGCGCATTATAGGGAGTTATTCCGGCCTGACAAGGGGAAATTTTAAATTATTTTCCGACTGCTTTCTTTTTAAGCAAAACCACCTCAAACCGCCAGTTTTTCGAGCGTTTCGAAACCGTAACGCTGTAAAACGGGTATTAATTGCTCGGTCTCTGGCGTCATTGCCATGCAGAAAGCAATATTAGCATCCGCTGATTTGGCATCCGGCGCTTCATGCTCTAACAACCAGGCCGTGCGACGCGCAATCGCCGCCCCGGAATCCACCAGCCTTGTCCCTTCAGGAAGGACCTGCAACAGTTCTTCCTGTAATAGAGGGAAATGGGTACATCCCAGAACAACCGTGTCGGGCGGTTCCGGCATCCGCAGCCAGGGTCTCAGGATACGGCGTAGTTCTTCCAGCGATACGGGTTCACCGTGCAGTTTGGCTTCCGCCAGTTCCACCAGTTCTGCCGATCCCAACATCGCTATCTGACATTCATTCGCGAATCGCGCTATCAACTCATGGGTATAAGGGCGTTTTACCGTGCCACGCGTTGCCAGCAACCCGACGATGCCGTTGGCGGTCAGCCTCGCAGCGGGTTTAATCGCAGGAACGACGCCCACAACCGGGAACGCGAATTTTTCACGCAATGCAGGAAGAGAAACCGTACTGGCCGTATTACAGGCGATTACCGCAAGTGAGAGAGGATAACGCTGCTGCACTGCGGTAACGATCTCGACGACGCGCTCGACAATAAACGCTTCGCTCTTTTCCCCGTAAGGAAACGCGACGTTATCGAAAGCATATATATAGTGGAGATTCGGCAGGAGATGCCGAATCTCATCGTAGACCGACAACCCACCAACGCCGGAATCAAACACCAGCACGGTGGGACGTGGATCAGAAGGTGTAGCTGCCAGACAAGTAGTACTCTCGTCCTGCAGTTTGGTAGCCATAAGCTGTCTCGTAATCTTTATCGAACAGGTTGGCGATTTTACCACGAACTGTCAGGCGATCGGTGATCGGATACGATGCAGAAACATCAACAGTGCTATAGCTCGGCAAGATTTGCTGGGTGTTATTGTACTGGGAGGTGTTGTTATCGTAGCGCTTGCCGTAATACTGCCACGATACATCCATATCGACGTTAAACATCGTCCAGTCCAGTTGATACTTCGCCTGGCGCTTCGAGCGTCGGGCTAACACTTCACCGTTGTCGTCATTACGCGGATCGACATATTGCAACGTGACACGATGGCTAAAGATGCCGGTATCAAAGCTGCCCGTCCATTCCACGCCTTTAATGGTTGCCGCATCAATATTGTCATACTCACCCTGGTAGGTGTTTGGATCAAAGTAGTAAGTGATCAGGTTAGTAATCTTGTAATGGTAGGCAGACAGGCGCCAGTCCAGCGGACCAGTGAGCCCTTCCAGCCCGGCCTCCCACTGTTTAGACTCTTCCGGTTTCAGGTTAGGATTCGCGTTGATGCCAAAACGGGTAGAACCAAACTGCTGCCCCAGAGATGGAGACAGGAACCCGGTACCATAGCCGATAGTTACTCGATAGTTGTCGATAAACTCCCATCCAGCCGTCGTCTGCCAGGTACCATGCCAGCCAAACTGTTCATCATGATCTTCACGCCCTGAAGCCTCCAGCGTTACATCGCCGAATTGTTGCTGACCGGTCAGGTATAAACCGGTGTTATCGCGTTTATATGTGTCCGAAAGCGCGGTATCGGATGAGGTCAAACGCTGCTGCTGCCAGTCTACGCCAGCGCTAACGGAACCGTGCCCCACGATAAGGTTATTACCCCATTGCAGGTTACGCTGGGTCATGCGATCGAGCGTCGTACCGTCATGATAACGACCATAAATACTGCTGTAGTTATAGTCCTTCACCTTCTGGTAGCTGGCGAGAAGTTGTGAAGAGTAAATCCCGGAGTTGAATTTCAGACCTGCATCCCAGCTCTGATTGTAGAGTTGCGATTCATCAGCACTGTAGGCCGGAATGGACGGCGGGCTTCCCAGATCGTAATCAGAGTTGTTGGTATAACTGTGACCACGGAAAAAACCATCGAAATTATCATTAAATTTATGTTCGAGGCTGCCCCAGAATGCCTTGCTGCGAAAACCATCGCGGTCGCGATCGTGATCCCAGGTTGAGCCGGGCTGTACGTTAAAGCCTTTATTGCCCTCATAAGAACCCGCTACCGTGGCGACAGTGTCGCCAAAGCGATGGCGCAACGTACCGTCATATTGCTGATAACCTTTTGAACCAACGCCCGCGGTAATTTTTGACTGTTCTTGATCGGAGTGCGTAATAACGTTAATGACCCCACCCATTGCGCCGGAACCATAAATCGCCGAGCGTGGTCCACGAATGTATTCCACGCGTTGCACCAGCGATATTGGAATCTGATTCAGATCGGGGTTATTCGTAATGCCGGGGCGGGTCATGGGGACACCATCGACCAGAACCAATACCTGTTTGGCTTCCGTACCACGAATAAATAAAGAAGAAGACTGCCCCATGCCGCCGTTTTGATTGATATCAACGCCTGGCAGGCGGCGCATCACATCATTCAAATTCTTCGCTTGCCAGCGGTCGATATCCTCACGCGTCACGACATCAGCAGGCGCCAGTACGGTATTAACAGGTTGTTGAAAACGATTTGCGGTGACGATCAGGGTGTCTGGGTTAGTATCCTGCGCCCAGCCAGAAAATGCCGTGACGGAGAGCGCCGTCAGCAGCGAAGATTTTTTAATCATTGTAAAGCATCCACAATATAAGAAGGATGCCGCAGGCTTCATCGATAGTACGCGATGATGAACACCAGATGCGACGTTAGCCGGCAGGTCTTCGGGCTTGGAAGGTTATCCTCAGGATACAAGAGATGATGACTTCCCGCCGGGTGGCAGTGTCTGCTTATGCTCTCATCTCACCTTTCCTTACCGCTGCGCGTCAGCTCCAGATTCGCACTGGATTCCCTATTAACTCACAGGACCGGCTCACGGATGCTACATTCTGTAACAATCTACGTCCAGACCGCATATCACAATATCGGAAATCATCAATGACTGGACATCTGATGAGCAATCCCTACAATCCCCGCGTACTTTTATTTTTCAGGATGCATCATGACCCCCGAACACCTTCCGACAGAACAGTATGACGCGCAGCTAGCCGAAAAAGTGGTGCGCTTGCAGAGTATGATGGCGCCGTTTTCTGACCTGGTCCCGGAAGTGTTTCGCTCGCCAGCCAGCCATTATCGGATGCGCGCCGAATTTCGCCTGTGGCATGACGGCGACGACCTGTATCACATCATTTTTGATCAGCAGACGAAAAGCCGTATCCGCGTCGACAGCTTCCCGGCGGCCAGCGAGCTGATTAACCAGCTGATGACGGCGATGATTGAAGGCGTGCGCCATAATCGCGTCCTGCGCCATAAGCTGTTCCAGATTGATTACCTCACCACGATGAGCAATCAGGCGGTGGTTTCTCTGCTGTACCATAAAAAGCTGGATGATGAGTGGCGCCAGGAAGCGGAAACGCTGCGGGATGCGCTGCGAGCGCAAAACCTGAATGTGCATCTGATTGGCCGGGCGACCAAAACCAAAATCGAGCTGGATCAGGATTACATTGACGAACGTCTGCCCGTGGCGGGAAAAGAGATGATCTACCGTCAGGTAGAGAACAGCTTCACGCAGCCCAATGCCGCAATGAATATTCAGATGCTGGAGTGGGCGCTGGATGCAACCAAAGCGTCGAAAGGCGACCTGCTTGAACTGTACTGCGGCAACGGCAACTTCTCATTGGCTCTGGCGCGTAACTTCGACCGGGTGCTGGCAACGGAAATCGCCAAACCGTCAGTCGCCGCAGCGCAGTACAACATTGCCGCTAACCATATTGATAACGTGCAGATTATCCGTATGGCCGCCGAAGAGTTTACGCAAGCGATGAACGGAGTACGTGAGTTTAACCGTTTGCAGGGCATCGACCTGAAGAGCTATCAGTGTGAAACGATTTTTGTCGATCCACCGCGTAGCGGGCTGGACAGTGAAACCGAGAAAATGGTGCAGGCGTATCCGCGTATTTTGTACATCTCCTGCAACCCGGAAACACTGTGTAAGAACCTGGAAACATTAAGCCAGACGCACAATGTGTCACGTCTGGCTCTGTTCGATCAGTTCCCGTATACGCACCATATGGAATGCGGCGTGTTACTCACTGCCAGATAAAACGTAGGCCGGATAAAGTGGTTACGCCGCCATCCGGCATTATTCCGCGACTTCCTGCTTGCGGTTACGCATCTTAAAGCCAATCCAGAATACCAGAATCACCGACAGCACCGCCGGGAAGAAGTTAGAACCGATATCCGGGTATTCCGCACGTACCACGGTGCTGTACAACAGCACACCGAGGATAAAACAGGCGGCAGCCAGCCCCGGCAAGCCGACAGGCATAGTGCGGTTTTGATAACGTTGATGCAGGCAATAAACCGCCAGCACCAGCGCGATAATCGGGAATACAGAAAACGGCACGATGGAGCTAAACAGCGCCGCGAATGTGCCATTGATCGATAAGCCAGCGACCAGCGCCAGCAACAGCGTACCTTTATCTTGACCTGACTGTTTCATTGCTCGTCCTTCACGTTACTCGGAGTGATGTGCCATCTTCTCTTGTTCACGGCGGTACCAGTAATATGCCCCTTTCGCAATCATGCGCAGTTGCAGTACCAGCCGCTCTTCCAGCTGTCGGCGTTGTTCCGCACCAACATCCAGCGCCTCGGCACCTGCACTAAACACAATCGTCACCATCGCTTCGGCTTGCGCTTCAGTGAACGCGCGCGGCATATGGTTTTCGAGTTCCAGATAGTCCGCAAGTTCCGCGATGAAATGCTGAATCTCACGCGCGACTGCGGCGCGAAACGCGGCCGAGGTGCCGGAACGTTCACGCAATAATAAACGGAAGGCGTTAGGATTGTTGCCGATGAACTCCATAAATGTGGAGACCGAGGTACGGATCACACTGCCGCCTTTGGCAATACGCTGACGCGCCTGGCGCATCAGTTGGCGCAGCATTAAACCGCTCTCATCCACCATCGTCAGGCCAAGCTCATCCACATCGCGGAAATGGCGATAAAATGAGGTTGGCGCAATGCCCGCTTCACGCGCTACTTCGCGTAAACTGAGACTGGCGAAACTCCGTTCGGCGCTCAGTTGACTGAATGCGGCTTCTACCAGCGAACGCCGGGTTTTTTCTTTTTGTTGCGCTCTAACGCCCATCACGATGTCTGAATCCTTCCATATGCCTTATCTGGCACTATACCAGAGAACAAACTTAATCTGTTTGTTCAGCTTTGTGAATGATTGTTTACAGGCTGTTTGTGCTCCAGCTCCACAAAAAAGCACAACGATAATTGGGTTAAAGGCGCGCGAATGTTATCATCGTGTTTATTTTATGTATAAAAACAGGTGAGTAATACCATGCCACATTCCTGGGATTATGATGCAATCGTCATAGGTTCAGGCCCCGGCGGCGAAGGCGCTGCAATGGGTCTGGTTAAGCAAGGAGCGCGAGTCGCCGTTATTGAGCGTTATCACAACGTTGGCGGCGGTTGTACCCACTGGGGCACCATCCCGTCGAAAGCGCTCCGCCATGCCGTCAGCCGTATCATCGAATTCAACCAGAACCCCCTCTACAGCGACCACTCCCGACTACTTCGTTCTTCCTTTGCCGATATTCTCAACCATGCCGATAACGTCATTAATCAACAAACGCGCATGCGGCAGGGCTTTTATGAGCGCAACCACTGTGAAATATTGCAGGGTAATGCGCATTTTGTTGACGAAAACACCCTCGCGCTGGAGTGCCACGACGGTACGGTCGAAACCCTGACGGCGGAGAAATTCGTGATTGCCTGCGGGTCGCGTCCTTATCACCCGGCCGACGTTGATTTCGCGCATCCACGTATTTACGACAGCGACTCAATCCTTAGCCTGCATCACGAACCTCGTCACGTCATCATCTATGGTGCCGGGGTGATCGGCTGTGAATATGCGTCAATCTTCCGGGGAATGGACGTCAAAGTTGATTTGATTAACACCCGCGACCGTCTGCTGGCGTTTCTTGATCAGGAGATGTCCGACTCTCTCTCTTACCACTTCTGGAACAGCGGCGTGGTTATTCGCCATAACGAAGAGTACGAGAAGATTGAAGGCTGCGACGACGGCGTCATTATGCACCTGAAATCCGGTAAAAAGCTGAAGGCCGACTGTCTGCTGTACGCCAACGGACGCACCGGTAACACCGATTCACTGGCGCTGGGAAATATCGGTCTGGAAACCGACAGCCGTGGGCAACTCAAGGTCAACAGCATGTACCAGACCGCGCTGCCGCACATTTACGCGGTGGGCGATGTGATTGGCTATCCGAGTCTGGCTTCCGCCGCTTACGACCAGGGTCGAATTGCCGCGCAGGCGCTGGTGAAAGGCGAAGCGACCGCCCATCTTATTGAAGATATCCCTACCGGGATTTACACCATCCCGGAAATCAGCTCTGTCGGCAAAACCGAGCAGCAATTGACGGCGATGAAAGTGCCTTACGAAGTCGGACGTGCGCAGTTTAAGCACCTGGCGCGCGCGCAAATCGTCGGGATGAACGTGGGAACGCTGAAGATCCTGTTCCATCGGGAAACAAAAGAGATTCTGGGGATTCACTGCTTTGGCGAACGCGCAGCCGAAATTATTCACATCGGCCAGGCGATTATGGAACAGAAAGGCGGCGGTAACACCATTGAGTACTTCGTTAACACCACCTTTAACTACCCGACAATGGCGGAAGCCTATCGGGTAGCGGCGCTAAACGGCTTAAACCGCCTGTTTTAACGCTTTGTCGAAATGGCCATCCATCTCCACACGGATGGCCTCCGCCAGTTGCTCATAGCGACTGCGCAGCGGCGATCCCGGACGATAAACCAACCCAACCGTACGCTTAGGTTCCGGCTTAATGCACGGCAGGTAGACTACGCCATCACGCTTACGCTCCTGCGGAACCGCCAGCGCAGGCAGTAAGGTAATACCGCTCCCCGCCGCAACCATGTTGCGCAGCGTTTCCAGACTGGTCGCCCGGAAATGGGTGTCTTCATCCGCGCCCGCCTCAAAGCAGAAGCCCATCGCCTGATCGCGCAGGCAGTGCCCGTCTTCCAGCATCAGCAGTTTTTCACCCGCCAGATCGGACATCGGCACACGATCGCGATTCGCCCACGGGTGATCCTCATAGATCGCCAGCATCATGGGTTCATCAAACAGCGGCACTTCGATAAACGCCTCGCTCTCTTTCACCAGCGCCAGGATCACGCAGTCAAGCTTGCCGCTGTCCAGTTGCGCCAGCAGCTGGTGCGTCTGCGCTTCATGCAGATACATTTCCAGCTTCGGGAAGGTCTGATGCAGCATCGGAATAATATGCGGCAGCAGGTAAGGGCCAACCGTTGGGATCAGGCCGATATGCAATGGGCCAGACATCGTCTCACCTTGCTGGCTTGCCATCTCCTTGAGCACTTTGACCTCACGCAGCACGGTGCGCGCCTGATCCACCAGCAGTAAACCTGCCTGGGTGAACAGAACTTTACGACTCGTACGCTCCAGCAGCATTACGCCCAGTTCATCTTCCAGCTTACGGATTTGCCCGCTGAGCGTCGGCTGGCTGACGTGACAGGAGTCCGCCGCACGCCGGAAATGGCGGTGTTCGGCTAATGCCACCAGGTATTCAAGATCACGAATATTCATTATTCATCCTCCGTCGCCACGATAGTTCATGGCGATAGGTAGCATAGCAACGAACGATTATCCCTATCAAGCTTTCTGTCTAATAATACATCACAGAAACGGAGCGGTACCTCTTTAACCCTTGAAGTCACCGCCCGTTCAAAGAGTTTTTCTCAACTCGAAATAACTAAAGCCAACGTGAACTTTTGCGGACCCTATGGTCCGCTTTTTTTTTGCATAAATAAAATAAGCCCGACGTGATGCCAGGCTCTGATGACTGTTGCCGAATGGCGACGGTTCACAATTTTTTGTAGGCCGGATAAGGCGTCACCCGGCACCACGCCAGTTACGCCAGACGCGCCTTCGCGTAGTCGATCGCCTGCGCAACCTGCTGCGGTGAAACACCGCCTTTCGCCGCACGTTTATCCAGGCATGATTGCAGCGACAGAATCGGATACACATCATCGCCAATCACAGCGCTAAATTTTTGCAGGTCAGCCAGTGACAGATCTTCCAGCGGTTTTCCCTGTCGAATCGCTTCCACCACCGTTTCACCCACAATATGGTGCGCTTCACGGAACGGCACGCCTTTGGCAACCAGATAATCCGCCAGCTCAGTCGCATTCGCATAGCCCTGCTGCGCCGCTTCCTGGCAGCGCGGACGTTTTACCTGAATGCCGTCCAGCACCAGCGCCGCCATGTGCAGGCAGTCCAGCCAGGTATCGAGCGCATCAAACAGCCCTTCTTTGTCTTCCTGCATGTCTTTGTTGTACGCCAGCGGCAGGCCTTTCAGCGTCATCATCATCGCCGTTAACGCCCCCTGCACACGGCCGCACTTGCCACGGATCAGTTCCAGCGCATCCGGGTTTTTCTTCTGCGGCATCAGCGATGAACCTGACGTCACGCGATCGGAGAGTTCCACAAAGCCCGCTTCACCGGTATTAAAGAAAATCAGGTCTTCCGCAAAGCGCGACAGGTGAACCATGCCGATAGACGCGTCGGACAGCAGTTCCAGCACATGGTCACGATCGGACACGCTGTCCAGACTGTTACGCGTCGCCGAGGCAAAGCCCAGCCAGCCTGCCAGCTGTTCACGGTCGATTTCATACGCCGTACCCGCCAGCGCGCCGCAGCCTAACGGGCTGACGTCCAGACGCTTGAGCGCATCCTGCAAGCGGCTCTCATCACGCGCCAGCATTTCCACATACGCCAGGCACCAGTGGGCAAACGTCACCGGCTGCGCGCGTTGCAGATGGGTGTACCCCGGCATGACGGCATCCTGATTATTCTGCGCCGTCTCTACCAGCGCGCTTTGTAACTGACGGTTAGCAGACAGCAGCTCGGCGACCGTATCTTTGCACCATAGCTTCAGGTCGGTCGCAACCTGGTCGTTACGACTGCGCCCGGTGTGCAGCTTTTTACCCAACTGGCCGACTTTATCGATCAGTTTACCTTCCACCCAGCTGTGAATATCTTCCGCGTCGCTTTCCAGAATCTGCTGCGGATTCACCCGAACCTCTTCCAGCAGCGCGCTCAGCGCCTCTTCCAGTTGCAGTTGCTCATCCGCAGTCAACACCCCAACCGTGACCAGAGCTTTGGACCAGGCCACAGAGCCGACGATATCCTGCTCGGCCAGGCGGTAATCAAAGCGCAATGAGTCATTAAACTGTTTGAACCGTTGATCCGCTGCCTGTGTAAAACGCCCACCCCAAAGTGCCATAACATGCTTCCTTAATATCTTGAATTTCAATGCCGGATGGCGCTTAGCTTATCCGGCCTACAGGTTCGGTTCACCCAGGCCCGATGGCGTGGCCGCCATCGGGCACAAAATAGTTTAAGCCAGAATACGCGTACCGATCGGCGTACCGTTAAACAACGCCGGAAGCTGCTCGGCATGACGCCAGGAGGCGATATCCACCGGGCGCCCCAGCGTGCGGGCGGCGTCCAGCGCCGCATTCACCTTCACAATCATGCCGTCGGTAATGATGCCCTGATCGATCAGCTGTTCCGCTTTGGCCGCCGTCATCTCGGCAATGCGCTGACCTTTGCCATCCAGAATACCGCTTACATCAGAAAGCAGGATCAGATCCGCCCCCAGCGTTGCCGCCAGCGCCGTCGCCGCCTGATCGGCATTGACGTTCATCAGTTGCCCTTCTTCGGTCACGCCAATGGAACTGACCACCGGCAAGAAGCCGCCTTCCAGCAGCGCGTTAATCAGCTTAGGCGAACCTGGCTGCGCCAGTCCAACGTGGCCCAGCTCTTCATCAAGCTGGGTCACTTTTACGCTATCGCCGTCGCCGAGATACAAGCCAACGGACGCGATATGGTGTTTTTTCGCCCACGCCAGCAAGGTTTTATTGGCGGTTCCCGCCAGCGCGCCGGTGATGATGTCAATCTGATCGGCGGGCGTCACGCGCAGGCCATTTTTCTTTTTCACCGGCAAATTTAACTGTTTCATCAGCTCATCCACAACGCAGCCGCCGCCGTGCACGATAATCAGCGGACGCTGATGCGACTCGCGGTAATTGACCAGCGCGGTAAACAGACGCTCCAGCGCCTCTTCGCTATCCAGTAATACGCCGCCCAGCTTGATAATTAATGGATTCATCATTGCACCCTTAAATAAGAGACTGCGTTTCAGCAAAGCCGAAACGGATATTTGCGCACTGCACAGCCTGCGCCGCTGCGCCTTTCAACAGGTTATCTTCGGTCGCCACCACGATCAGGTGCTCGCCCTGAACGGCAAAGCCAATATCGCAGAACGGCAGCCCGACCACATTCTTCAGCGCCGGAACGCCCTTGTCATATAGCCGCACCAGCGGCTTGTCGCCATACGCCTGCTGCAACGCTTGCACCACCTGAGTATGGGTAACGCCAGCGTTCAGGCGGCAGGTGATCGTTTCCAGAATCCCGCGCGGGAAGTTCCCCAGATGCGGCGTGAAAATAACCTCTGCCCCCAGATGGGTGGCGATTTCCGGCTGATGACGATGGGTAAAGACGCCATACGGTTGCAGGCTGACTTCACAGAAACTGTTCGAAAGCGCCGCCTTACGCCCGGCGCCGCTCACGCCGCTGGTTGCGTTAATGACCGGCCACTGGTTGAGATCCAGCAGACCTGCGTCAATCAGCGGTTTTAACGACAATTGCGCCGCCGTCGGATAGCATCCCGGCACCGCAATCAGATTCGCTTCTTTTAGCTTGTCCGCGCTCCACTCCGCCAGGCCATACACCGCCTGTTCCAGCAGCTCAGGGTGCTGATGGGTAAAGCCATAATATTTTTCGTAGAAGGCGCTATCATTAACCCGGAACGCACCGGAGAGATCAAACACAACGCAGCCCGCATTCAGGAACTGCGGGGCCAGGTCGTGGCTCACTTCATGCGCGGTGGCGAGAAACACCACATCCACCCCGCCGCTGAACTCGCTAATATCAGACATTGGCTGCAATGGCAGATCGACAATGCCTTTTAACTGCGGATGTAAATCAGAGATTAGCTTTCCTGCATCATTGCTTTGCGCTGAGACGGTTAAAGCGGTTATGGTCATATCAGGATGACGATTTACATAGGTCACAAGCTCTGCGCCAGCGTAACCGCTGGCACCCACAATCAGCGTATTCAACATCGGGGCTGTTCACCTTCTTATGTCTGGTTGCCTGGTTAAGCCGTAACAACTTCACCTTACAGTTGGTGGGTTTTCTTACGCTCAACGTTAATGTATTTTTATTCACAAATAATGCATGAATATTGATACTATCATGACCCGAGGTGTGTCAACAATGAAAAACACTTTACCGCCATTTATCGAGATTTACCGCGCTCTGATTGCCACACCGTCGATTAGCGCTACCGAAGAAGCGCTCGATCAAAGTAATGCGTCTTTAATCACTCTGCTGGCAGACTGGTTTAAAGATCTGGGCTTCAAGGTTGAGGTTCAGGCAGTCCCCGGTACGCGCAATAAATTCAATATGCTGGCAAGCACCGGACAGGGTGCTGGCGGTTTGTTGCTGGCGGGCCATACCGATACCGTTCCCTTTGACGACGGACGCTGGACGCGCGATCCGTTCACGCTGACCGAGCACGATAACAAGCTCTACGGGCTGGGTACGGCGGACATGAAAGGCTTCTTTGCTTTTATCCTCGATGCCCTGCGTGACGTGGATGTGACGACGCTGAAAAAACCGCTGTATATTCTGGCTACCGCCGATGAAGAGACCAGCATGGCGGGCGCGCGCTATTTCGCTGAAACCACCGCCCTGCGCCCGGACTGCGCGATCATCGGTGAACCAACGTCCCTGCAACCGGTGCGTGCGCACAAAGGCCACATTTCAAACGCCATCCGCATTCTGGGGCAATCGGGCCACTCCAGCGATCCGGCGCGCGGGGTTAACGCCATTGAGCTGATGCACGACGCCATTGGCCGCATCATGCAGCTGCGCGATGACCTGAAAGAACGTTATCACTACGCGGCGTTTACCGTTCCTTATCCGACATTAAACCTGGGCCACATTCACGGTGGCGACGCCGCGAACCGTATCTGCGCCTGTTGCGAGTTGCATATGGATATTCGCCCGCTGCCGGGCATGACGCTGAACGATCTCAACGGATTGCTCAACGATGCGCTGGCGCCCGTGAGCGAGCGCTGGCCGGGCCGTCTGACGGTGTCCGAACTGCATCCGCCGATTCCCGGCTACGAATGCCCGCCTGACCATCAACTGGTGGAAGTGGTCGAGAAACTGCTGGGCGCGCAAACCGAAGTGGTGAACTACTGCACCGAAGCGCCGTTTATCCAGACCTTGTGCCCAACGCTGGTGCTTGGCCCGGGTTCGATTAATCAGGCGCACCAGCCGGATGAATATCTGGAAACGCGTTTTATCAAGCCAACCCGCGAGCTGATTACGCAGGTTGTCCATCATTTCTGCTGGCATTAACTGCTTATCACCTCGCTAACCCTTTAGTGGTAAACGAGGTGATTTATTAACATTTCCATAAGCAACGCTTATTTGATTCGATGTGAATTAAATTACGTAAATTCCCGTCATTTATTCGTTTGCTGAACCGATTTCGCAGCAATTGACGTCAGGTGTTTTACGTGGCTTTATAAAGATAAGAAGTGATGTAAAAAATTAAAGTCCGAAAGATTTCACGTTGCAGCCAACGCCGCTGTGACGCGAAAGATACAGGACATATTCAAAACAGATGGGGTGTCTGGGATCATATGAACGAACAATATTCCGCGTTGCGTAGTAATGTCAGTATGCTCGGCAAAGTGCTGGGAGAAACCATCAAGGATGCGCTGGGAGAGAACATTCTTGATCGCGTAGAAACAATCCGTAAGCTGTCTAAATCATCTCGCGCTGGCAATGAAGCGAATCGCCAGGAGTTGCTCACCACGCTACAGAATCTGTCCAACGACGAGCTGCTGCCTGTTGCCCGCGCGTTTAGTCAGTTCCTGAACCTGGCCAATACCGCCGAGCAGTACCACAGCATTTCGCCGCAGGGCGAAGCTGCCAGCAACCCGGAAGTGATTGCCCGCACCCTGCGTAAACTGAAAGATCAACCCAATCTCGACGAAGCCACCATCAAAAACGCGGTGGAGTCGTTATCTCTGGAACTGGTACTGACCGCACACCCTACCGAGATCACTCGCCGCACGCTGATTCACAAAATGGGCGAAGTCAACGCCTGTCTGAAGCAGCTCGATAACAAAGAGATCGCGGATTACGAACGTAATCAGCTCATGCGCCGTCTGCGCCAGCTGATCGCCCAGTCCTGGCATACGGATGAAATCCGTAAAAACCGCCCAAGTCCGGTCGACGAAGCCAAATGGGGCTTTGCGGTGGTTGAAAACAGCCTGTGGGAAGGGGTGCCAAACTATCTACGTGAGTTGAACGAACAACTGGAAGAACATCTGGGCTACAAACTGCCGGTGGATTTTGTTCCGGTGCGTTTCACCTCCTGGATGGGCGGCGATCGTGACGGCAACCCGAACGTAACGGCTGATGTCACCCGCCACGTTCTCCTGTTGAGCCGCTGGAAAGCCACCGATCTGTTCCTGAAAGATATTCAGGTTCTGATTTCTGAGCTGTCGATGGTCGACGCCACGCCGGAACTACTGGCGCTGGTCGGCGAAGAAGGCGCATCAGAACCTTACCGCTACCTGATGAAAAGCCTGCGTTCCCGCCTGATGGCAACGCAAGCCTGGCTGGAAGCGCGTCTGAAAGGCGAGAAACTGCCGAAACCCGCTGGCCTGCTGACGCAAAACGAGCAGCTGTGGGAGCCGCTGTACGCCTGTTATCAGTCTCTGCAAGCGTGCGGCATGGGCATCATCGCCAATGGCGAACTGCTTGATACCCTGCGCCGGGTGAAATGCTTTGGCGTGCCGCTGGTGCGCATTGATATTCGCCAGGAGAGCACCCGCCATACCGAAGCGCTGGGCGAACTGACGCGTTATCTGGGCATCGGCGATTATGAAAGCTGGTCCGAAGCCGATAAACAGGCTTTCCTGATCCGCGAACTCAACTCCAAGCGTCCGCTGCTGCCTCGTCAGTGGGAACCGAGCGACGACACCCGCGAAGTGCTTGAGACCTGTCAAGTGATTGCCGAAGCGCCGCTGGGTTCCATCGCCGCTTACGTTATCTCTATGGCGAAAACGCCGTCCGACGTGCTGGCCGTGCATCTGTTGTTGAAAGAAGCCGGAATTAGCTTTGCCATGCCGGTTGCGCCGCTGTTCGAAACGCTGGACGACCTGAACAACGCCGACGCGGTAATGACCCAGTTGCTGAATATCGACTGGTATCGCGGCTTTATTCAGGGCAAACAGATGGTCATGATTGGCTACTCTGACTCGGCGAAAGACGCAGGCGTAATGGCCGCCTCCTGGGCGCAGTATCAGGCTCAGGACGCGCTGATCAAAACCTGTGAAAAAGCCGGAATTGAACTGACGCTGTTCCACGGTCGCGGCGGTTCCATTGGCCGTGGCGGCGCGCCTGCCCATGCGGCGCTGCTTTCCCAACCGCCGGGCAGTCTGAAAGGCGGCCTGCGCGTGACCGAACAGGGTGAGATGATCCGCTTTAAGTACGGCCTGCCTGAAGTCACCATCAGCAGCCTGTCCCTGTACACCGGGGCGATTCTGGAAGCCAACCTGCTGCCGCCGCCGGAGCCGAAAAATTCGTGGCGTCATATCATGGACGAGCTGTCCGTGATCTCCTGCGACCTGTATCGCGGCTATGTCCGTGAGAATAAAGACTTCGTCCCGTACTTCCGTTCCGCAACGCCAGAACAGGAACTCGGCAAGCTGCCGCTCGGTTCGCGCCCGGCAAAACGTCGCCCGACAGGCGGGGTTGAATCCCTGCGAGCCATTCCCTGGATCTTCGCCTGGACGCAAAACCGCCTGATGCTCCCGGCCTGGCTGGGTGCGGGCACCGCGCTGCAAAAAGTCGTTGAAGATGGCAAGCAAAGCGAACTGGAAGCCATGTGCCGCGACTGGCCGTTCTTCTCCACGCGCCTCGGTATGCTGGAGATGGTGTTCTCTAAAGCCGACCTGTGGCTGGCGGAATACTACGATCAACGCCTGGTCAAAAAAGCGCTGTGGCCACTGGGTGAAGAGTTACGCAACCTGCTGGCAGAGGACATCAAAGTGGTGCTGGCGATTGCCAACGATTCCCATCTGATGGCCGACCTGCCGTGGATTGCCGAGTCTATCCAGTTAAGGAATGTGTATACCGACCCGCTGAACGTATTGCAGGCGGAGCTTTTACACCGCTCTCGTCTTGCAGAAGAGCAAGGCAAAGATCCAGACCCGCGCGTCGAACAGGCGCTGATGGTCACGATTGCGGGCGTGGCTGCGGGGATGCGTAATACCGGCTAACCCACACGCATCGTCATATCCCCTCTCGCCCGCCCGGGCGAGAGGGCTTTGAAATATTTCTGTAATAATCGCCTGTTTTTCAATATATTCCTGCCTGCGTTTTGTTCACTCTGCTGAATACGCCATCAACAAGAATAGGTCACTGGCATCGCCATACTTAAGGTTCTCTTAATGATTTGTCGCTACGTTGGCGACTCGAATAAAAACAGGCTTCATATATGTTCTTCACACACACATCTGCTAAACCTTCGTTTAGCTGGAAAGCCCTTGGCTGGGCGCTACTCTATTTTTGGTTCTTCTCTACATTACTTCAGGCCGTTATTTGCATTAGCGGCTATAGCGGCACCAACGGGCTGCGTGATTCACTGCTTTTCAGTTCGCTCTGGCTGATCCCGGTATTTTTATTTCCCCGTCATACCCGCGCGATTGCCGCCGTTATTGGCGTTGTACTCTGGGCCTCTTCGCTGGCGGCGCTCAGTTATTATGTCATTTACGGGCAGGAATTCTCGCAAAGCGTTCTGTATGTCATGTTTGAAACAAACGCGAACGAAGCCAGCGAGTACTTGAGCCAGTATTTCAGTCTGAAGATTATCCTTATCGCTCTGGCCTATACCGCCGTGGCAATCCTGCTGTGGACGCGTTTAAAGCCAATATATATTCCCGCGCCGTGGCGCTGGTTAGTCTCCTTTGCATTGTTATACGGCCTTATTCTGCATCCGATCGCCGTCGGGACGTTTATCAAGCATAAGCCGTTTGAGCAGACATTAGGCGGCCTCGCCTCGCGTATGGAACCCGCTGCGCCGTGGCAGTTTATCAATGGCTATTATCAATATAATCAGCAACTCACGTCGCTGAATAGCCTGCTTAACGAGAACAACGCGCTGCCTCCGTTAACGAATTTTAAAGATAACTCCGGTGATGCGCCGCGTACGTTAGTGCTGGTTATCGGCGAGTCAACCCAGCGTGGTCGCATGAGTCTGTACGGTTATCCGCGTGAAACCACGCCAGAGCTGGACGCGTTGCATAAAAGCGATCCGGGTCTGACCGTATTCAATAACGTCGTCACCTCCCGGCCATACACGATTGAAATTCTGCAACAGGCGCTGACCTTCGCCAATGAAAAGAACCCGGACCTGTATCTGACGAAACCGTCGCTGATGAACATGATGAAACAGGCAGGTTATAAGACGTTCTGGATCACCAATCAGCAGACGATGACCGCGCGTAATACGATGCTGACCGTATTCTCGAAACAGACCGACAAGCAGTTTTATATGAATCAACAGCGTACTCAAAGCGCACGGGAATATGACACCAACGTTCTGGCGCCCTTTAAAGACGTGATGGCCGACCCGGCGCCGAAGAAATTTATTATCGTTCACCTGCTGGGAACACATATCAAATACAAATTCCGCTACCCGGAGAATCAGGGAAAATTTGACGGTCAAACCGATCATATCCCTGCGGGCGTGAGCGAAGACGAACAGGATATTTATAACGATTACGATAACGCGAATCTGTATAACGACCATGTCGTCGCCAGCCTGATTAAGGACTATAAAGCGACTGACCCGAACGGTTTTCTGCTCTACTTCTCCGATCACGGTGAAGAAGTGTATGACACGCCGCCGCACAAAACGCAGGGACGTAACGAAGACAACCCTACGCGTCATATGTATACGGTGCCGTTCCTGTTATGGACGTCAGAAAAGTGGCAGGCCGCACACCCGCGCGATCTCTCTGCGTATGTTGATCGCAAATACAGCAGCTCTGAACTTATCCATACCTGGTCCGACTTAGCGGGGCTGACCTACGACGGGTTCGACCCGACGCGCTCCGTCACCAGCCCGCAGTTCAAGGCGATCACGCGCTGGATTGGCAACCCGTATAAGAAAAACGCGTTGATTGATTACGATACCCTGCCTTACGGGGATCATGTCGGAAATCAGTAACGGCATCGCCGGATGGCGCTGACGCTTATCCGGCCTACAAAATGCATAACCCGTGTACCGCCATCCGGCAATTATCGCTTGAGGCGGTTTACGTTCAACGTTACTGTTTCCTCTGTCTGCGCTCTGCAAGGGATCAACATGTATCACGACGTCAGCCACCTTCTCTCCCGTCTGATTAACGGCCCTATGGCGCTGCGGCAGGTTTTTTTCGCCAATACCAGCGGTACGGCGCCCGAACTGGCGTATCAGGTTGATTTTCCACGCCTGGAGATGGTGCTGGAGGGGGAGTTCACCGATACAGGCATCCCGGCCGCGCCCGTGACGCTCATCGCTGGCGACGTTCTGTATGTTCCGGCAGGCAGTTGGAACTTCCCGCAGTGGCAAACGCCCGTCACCACACTCAGCATCCTGTTTGGCAAGCAGCAATTAGGTTTCAGCGTTGTTCACTGGGACGGCAAACAATATCAGAATCTTGCGAAGCAGCATGTCGCACGTCGAGGCCCACGTATTGGCTCCTTCCTGCTGCAAACGCTCAATGAAATGCAGATGCAGCCGCAGGAACAGCAGACGGCCCGATTAATTGTCGCCAGCCTGTTGAGCCACTGCCGCGATCTGCTGGGTAGCCAAATCCAGACGGCGTCACGGAGTCAGGCGCTTTTTGAAGCGATTCGCAGTTATATCGATGAGCGTTACGCTTCCCCGCTCACCCGCGAATCGGTGGCGCAGGCGTTTTATATTTCGCCAAACTACCTTTCTCATCTGTTTCAAAAAACAGGCGCTATCGGCTTTAACGAATATCTGAATCACACTCGGCTGGAACACGCGAAAACGCTGCTGAAGGGTTACGATCTGAAAGTCAAAGAAGTGGCTCACACCTGTGGATTTGTCGACAGTAACTATTTCTGCCGCCTGTTTCGTAAAAATACGGAGCGTTCTCCGTCGGAATACCGTCGGCAGTACCACAGCCAGTTGACGGAAAAGAAGGCTACTCCAGAATAAGATGCGTATGCTGCGGCGCGGTGAGCAGTTTACGCACGGCGCTCATCACCCGCTGAGGTTCGCGAAGAAAGGCGTTAATTCCTGACTGAACATACCGACTCTGAACAAAACGCTCCGCGCCCGCCAGTTCAATATCCGTAATCAGCAACACAACATCCGCCCGGTTGATATCCTCCTCCGTTAAGCGGTTTTCCGTGCCCAGCGCCCCCTGGGTTTCAATTTTAATGTTCCATTTTTCCTGCTGGCAGAGCTTCTCCAGGCGTTCGGCGGCCATATAGGTATGCGCCACGCCGCTGACGCAGGCGGTAACGGCAACCAGATAACGTACAGTTGAGACTGTCATATTAACCTCCCACAGTGACCAGAAACCCGGCTCGCTCTGCCAACGCCTGCATTTCCGCCACCTCTTGCGGCGAGGGTACAGGCACATCTTTCATTGCCCACGCCTGCCCAAGCAGACGGTATTTCGCTTCACCATACTGATGAAACGGTAGCAGGTGCACCTGATTAATCCCTGACGATAGCAACACTGCCAACGCACGCTGCATATTCTCAACGTTGAGCGTGTAGCCCGGAATCAACGGCAAACGGGGGATGACCGTAATCCCCTCGTTTACCAGTAAACGCAGGTTATCCAGCACGCGTGGTAAATTCATTTTGACCACCTCATACGCCCGGCGCGGCTCCATAATCTTTAAATCAAACAGCACTTCATCACACGCTTTAGCCAGCGGTAGCAACCGACTGGCAGGCGCATCGCCTGCGGTTTCAATCGCACAGGAAATGCCGAAACGTCGCAGACGTTGCAAAAACCGTGTGGCAAACGCCGCCTGCATTAATACTTCACCGCCAGAAAGCGTGACGCCGCCGCCGGAGGTGCGAAAAAAGAGTTCGTCTTTCATCACCTCGCGTTCCAGTTCATCCAGCGTAATATCGCGCCCGATACGTTCAAACGCCCCGGAAGGGCACTCATCCGCATCACGCAAGCAGGGCGAGCAGTGCAGACATTGACTCTCCCGCCGCACCGTTTCGATGCGTGGCGAAATAGACTCTGGATTGGCGCACCACGGACAGGTATGCGGGCAGCCTTTAAAAAAGACCACCGTACGAATTCCCTGCCCGTCATTCAACGAATAACGCTGAATGTTGAAAATACGTGCGACATCATCAGCGCTCGTTTCCAGATTCTTACAGCTGATGCGCGGTGCGGCGAATGATGTCATCCTGGATCTCCTTCGACAGCTCGACAAAGAAGGCACTGTAACCCGCCACGCGCACCACCAGCCCGGCGAAATCCTGCGGGCGCAATTGCGCTTCACGCAATGTATCCGCATTCAACACGTTAAACTGAATATGCTGTAGCTTAAGCTGGGTAAAGGCGCGCAGAAAATCCGCCAGTTTGCGCAAGCCGGCCTCACCTTCCAGCGTCGCGGGCGTAAACTTCACGTTGAGCAGCGTACCGTTAGAAAGCAGCGTGTTATCCAGTTTACTTACTGATTTCAGTACCGCCGTCGGCCCCTGCATATCCTGGCCGAGCATTGGCGACAACCCGCCGTCTGCCAGCTGTTCCCCGGCAAAACGGCCATCCGGCGTCGCCCCCACCACCGAACCCAGCGGCACATGCGCGGAGACGGTGTATGAACCCGGTGTAAATTGCCCACCGCGCGGGTTCTGGTATTTCTCCACCTCTTTACAGTAATGGCGCAGCAGTTCAGCGCTGATGTTATCCACATCATCAATATCATTACCGTATTTCTCGAAGCGGTTAATCAGCCGGGCACGGATTCGCTCACCTTCCGGCGTCGCAAAGTTCGCCTTTAACACCGCCAGCAGCTCATCGAAACGTAAACGTTGCTGATCAAATACCAGCCCTTTTAACGCGTGCAGGGAGTCGCTCAGATTAGCAATGCCAATCCCCTGTACGCCAGAGAAGTTATAACGCGCGCCGCCATCGGTAATATCACGGCCTTTATCCAGGCAGTCGCTGATAAACGAGGAAAGCAGCGGTACCGGCGCCCAGTCACGGTGGCCGATATCGCAAATATTACTGCCTTCCACCATCAGCGTAATGTAATGGCTGATTTTGGCGCGAATATACGCCAACAGATCTTCGTACGTCAGCGTGCGGCTTCCTTCATTCTCATACAGGCTGATTTCCATCACTTTCAGCAGGTTGAACATGGCGATGTCGTGCAGGCCGTAGGTTCTGCCCGGAATCGACAGCTCCACACACCCCACTACCGCGTAATCACGGGCGTCCTCCAGCGAAACACCCCGGTTCAGGAACGCAGGCACAACCACTTCATCATTAAAGATCTGCGGAATACCGGTGCCGAGGCGAATCGTCTCCGCCGTTTTCATCAGGAAGGGCGTGTCAATCAGCGCATTGGTACGCACGCCAAGGTTCGGCTGCGGCAGTTGCACATTCTGGTACGCATCAAGACAGAGAAAAGAGAGCACGTTCACCGCACTGCGTCCGTTCTCCGTCAATCCCCCAAGCAATGCGGTGTAACCGGTCGGGAATCCGGCAAAATAGCGTGCGCTGCTGGTCGAACGTAACAGCACGATGTCGTTACATTTTACCCACAGCGATTCGAGGAGTTCTTTTAAAAATGCCGGGTCTTCGCCCTGGCTCAGCGATGCCTGATAAAACGGCAGCATATACTGGTCAAAACGCCCCAGCGAGAGCGAGCTGGCGTTAGACTCATATTGCAGAATGATGTTCATGTACCAGAACAGCTGGCACGCCTGCCAGAAGGTTTGCGGCTTGTGCTGCATGTTATGTCGGGAGTTCGCGGCAATGGTGAGCAACTCCTGACGCCGACGCGCATCCAGGCAGCTTTCCGCCATTTTCTCCGCCAGCGTCGCGTAACGCAGAATATGGCCTTGCGAAGCCTCCAGCAGCAGCAACGCCGCCTGGTAAAAGTGATTGTCCGGCTGCTGCTGGCAGTGTTGCCGCACTTGCGCCACCAGTTCGCCCAAACCGTGATTCAACAGCCGTGGGTAATCAATAATAATGTGCCCCTGCCCTTTATCCGTCTGGTTAACGCTAAAAATCTGCGTGCTGACGGCGGCTTTCACGTCATCGGTCATCTGGCCGTTGATGAAATCCTTCATCGACCGTTTTTCCCAGTACGGGAACAGCACCTCGCGGTAGAGGCGCTTATCGTCCTCGCTGATGTCAAAACGGTCCTGCGGACGCGTCGGGAACTGATCTAACTCGTTAAGTAACCAGTACGGGTCCATTTCCGGCGACATAATCCCCGCCCGCGGTTTCACCGTACGGTTCCCGGCAATCAGCTCCTCATCACGAATCGAAATTTCAACATGCTCAAGGATATACGCCGTCGCTTTAGCGCGACGCAATATGACCGGCTCTCCCTCTGTCTGCTGATAGCTGGCGGTATACAGCTGCGCGCGCTCAAGCGAAATTTCACGGTTATTCTGGAAAAGTGCGGCTTTAAGGCGCTGGGTACGATTCGTCATGAGGAACTCCTGTAGGCAAGCTTGTTGCCAGATGGCGGCGTGAGCGCCTTATCGGGCCTACGGGGATTAACATCGTAGGCTCGATAAGCTTGCGCCATCGGGCATTCTAACGTTAAGCAATTTGCGAAAGATGCGCGTCAATTTTGTTCATAATGGCATCGGCGCGTTTTACCGCATCGCTGATGTTGACGCGGACAATGGTTTTACCCGCAAAGCGTTCCTCAAACTTGATGCCGATATCTTTGGTCAGAATCACCATATCCGCATCCGCCACATCCGCCGCAGTCAGTTCGTTTTCCAGACCAATCGAGCCCTGGGTCTCGACTTTGACTTCCCAGCCTTTCGCTTTGGCCGCGCTTTCCAGCGCTTCGGCCGCCATATAGGTGTGTGCGACACCAGAAGGACAT
This sequence comes from Citrobacter sp. CK198, assembly GCF_030333295.1. Lineage (NCBI taxonomy): Bacteria > Pseudomonadati > Pseudomonadota > Gammaproteobacteria > Enterobacterales > Enterobacteriaceae > Citrobacter > Citrobacter sp. CK198. The sequence continues at coordinate 22,497 of NZ_JAOWGE010000006.1, forward strand.
GCTGTTACTGCGATAATCTTCGTCATGGCTCATTCCTCACTTAATTCATCTCAAACTCTAAATCCAGGTCGTCTTCTTTCTCATCAACCTGAGACACTTTCTTACGCGCCAGACTTTTCAGCACGTTAACGCAGATTGCCGTCACTACCGCCCCGACAGCGACTGCCGCGATATAACCCAGTTTCCCTTCCACAACCGGCAGAACAATCAGCCCGCCCCAGCCGGCATAACACTGCGCGCCAAACAGCGCAGCCGTTACCGCACCACAGGCAGAGCCAACCATAATGGACGGGATCACGCGCAGCGGATCGGCGGCGGCGAAAGGAATCGCGCCTTCCGTGACCCCAACGCAGCCCATTACCAGCGCGGCTTTACCGGCTTCACGTTCTTCAGAAGAGAAATTTTTACGGCCAACCAGCGTTGCCAGGCCCAGACCCAGCGGCGGAACGCAGATACCCACCGCAGCAATCGCCACCACGCTGTATACGCCCTGCGCCACGCAAATCAGCATGAAGGCGTAGGCCACTTTATTAATCGGGCCGCCCATATCGAAGGCCAGCATCAGCCCCATGATGACCGCCAGCAGCACGATGCTGCCCTGCTGCATTCCTTGCAGCCATTGGGTCAGGCTGGTGGTTAACGCGCCAACCGGTTCGCCCAGCCCCCACATCATGATGCCTGCGGTAATGAAGGTGCCGACGATAGGGATAACGAAGATAGGCATCACCGAGCGCAATACCTTATGCACCGGGATTTTCTTCAGATAATGCACGACGATACCGCCGATAATCCCGGCGATGAGCGCGCCAAAGAACCCGGCGCCAAAGCTGTTGCCCACCCAGGCGCCGATCGCGCAAGGCGCCAGCGCGGAACGTTCAGCAATGGAGTAACCGATATAGGCGGCGAGAAAAGGCACCATCAGCGTCAGCCCTGCGACGCCAATATCAAAAAGCTTCTTGAGATTAGGATCGGTCGCGGCATCGGGAACAGCGCCTTTGCCATACAGCATGACGGAAACCGCCAGCAAGATCCCACCCGCTACGACGAAGGGGATCATATGCGAAACACCGGTCATCAGATGTTGACGGGTGTTTTTCAGGATCTGCACCAACTCTTTCATAAGTCGCTCCCGGGCCACTTCAGGCCCCTATCCATAACGTTGTTGTGGCAAACAATAGGCAATCCAACGCGGCGCAGACAGTGGATAAAAAGGCCATTTACTGGATTTTTGTAATATCAGTACAAAAATGCGATCCGCCTCATAACTTATCAAACCTCAGAAATAAGATGCCGTATTCCGACTTGTGAAGTGTCTCGCAATTTGACGTGTATGTTACATTTGTCCAGCGTTTGGCAGTTTTGTCACATGGCACTATGCGGCAACGCCCTTTTATCCTGTAGCCAGAAAATCGTTATGGGAGAAAGGCAATGGCCCTGATTGTGGAATTTACCTGTGAGCTGCCCAATGGCGTACACGCCCGCCCGGCAAGCCACGTTGAGACGCTGTGCAATACCTTTACCTCACACATTGAGTGGCATAACCTGCGCACCGACCGTAAAGGCAACGCCAAAAGCGCGCTGGCGCTGATTGGCACCGACACGCTGGCAGGCGACGCCTGTCAGTTATTGATTTCAGGTACGGACGAACAGGATGCCCACCAGCGCCTGAGCCAATGGCTGCGCGATGAATTCCCCCTTTGCGATGCGCCTCTGGCGGAGATCAAAAACAGTGAGCTGGAGCCGCTTCCGGCGTCGCTGACAAACCTGAACCCGCTGTTTTTTCGCGCCCGCGCCGTCTGCACCGGCAGCGCGGGCGGCGTTCTGACGCAGCTCTCCTCGCTGGATCTCAATACGCTCGGCGAACTCCCTGCTGCCAGTGATATAGAGACCGAGCAATCTGCGCTGGATAACGGCTTAACGCTGCTGATAAAGAATATTGCGTTCCGCCAGCTCGACAGCGACGGCGCCACCAGCGCTATTCTGGAAGCCCACCGTTCGCTGGCAGGCGACACTTCCCTGCGCCAACATTTGCTGGCAGGCGTTGCGCGCGGTTTAAGCTGCGCGCAGGCGATAGTCGAAAGCGCCGGGCACTTTTGTGATGAGTTTGCCCGTTCCAGCAGCCGCTATTTACAGGAACGCGCGCTGGACGTACGCGACGTCTGCTTCCAGCTCCTGCAACAAATTTATGGCGAACAACGCTTCCCGGCGCCTGGCAAACTGACCCAACCCACCGTCTGTATGGCCGATGAACTCACCCCAAGCCAGTTCCTCGAACTGGATAAAACGTTCCTCAAAGGCTTGTTGTTAAAAAGCGGCGGTACGACTTCGCACACGGTTATTCTTGCCCGCTCATTCAACATTCCCACGCTGGTTGGCGTGGATATTGAGGCGCTAACGCCGTGGCTGCACCAGACGGTCTATATCGACGGCAACGCCGGTGCGATTGTCGTTGCGCCAGATGAACCCGTCACCCGTTACTACCAACAGGAAGCCCGCGTGCAGGACGCTTTACGCGAGCAACAGCGTATCTGGCTGACCCAACAAGCGCGCACTGCCGACGGTATCCGTATGGAAGTGGCCGCCAACATTGCGCACTCCGTCGAAGCGCAAGCGGCATTCGGCAACGGCGCGGAAGCGGTTGGTCTGTTCCGTACAGAAATGCTGTATATGGACAGAACCAGCGCACCTTGCGAGAACGAGCTGTACAACATTTTTTGCCAGGCGCTGGAGTCCGCACAGGGCCGTAGCATTATTGTGCGCACGATGGATATCGGCGGTGACAAGCCCGTTGATTATCTGAACATTCCTGCGGAAGCCAACCCGTTCCTCGGCTATCGCGCCGTACGCATTTATGAAGAGTACGCCACGCTGTTTACCACGCAGTTGCGATCGATCCTCCGCGCTTCCGCACACGGCAGCCTGAAAATCATGATCCCGATGATCTCCTCAATGGAAGAGATCCTGTGGGTCAAAGAGAAGCTGGCGGAGGCTAAACAGCAGTTACGCAATGAGCACATCCCATTTGATGAGAAGATCCCCCTCGGCATCATGCTGGAAGTGCCATCGGTGATGTTCATCATCGACCAGTGCTGTGAAGAAATTGATTTCTTCAGTATTGGCAGCAATGACCTGACGCAATACCTGCTGGCGGTCGATCGCGACAACGCCAAAGTCACTCGTCACTACAACAGCCTGAATCCGGCCTTCCTGCGCGCGCTGGATTTCGCCGTACAGGCGGTACATCGTCAGGGGAAATGGATTGGCCTGTGCGGTGAACTCGGCGCGAAAGGGTCAGTGTTGCCGCTGCTGGTCGGACTGGGGCTGGACGAGATCAGCATGAGCGCGCCGTCAATTCCTGCCGCTAAAGCGCGGATGGCGCAGCTCGACAGTCGTGCCTGCCGCCAGTTGCTGAATCAGGCGATAGCCTGTCGCACCTCGCTGGAAGTGGAGCATCTGCTGGCGCAATTCCGCATGACCCAGCAGGACGCGCCGCTGGTCACCGCCCAGTGCATCACGCTTGATAGCGACTGGCGCAGCAAAGAAGAGGTGATCAAGGGGATGACCGACAACCTGCTGCTGGCAAGCCGCTGTCGCTACCCGCGCAAGCTGGAGGCCGACCTGTGGGCGCGTGAAGCCGTGTTCTCCACCGGGTTAGGGTTTAGCTTCGCCATTCCACACAGCAAATCTGAACACATTGAGCAGTCCACCATCAGCGTAGCGCGTCTGAAAGCGCCGGTACGCTGGGGCGATGACGATGCGCAGTTCATCATCATGCTGACACTCAACAAACACGCCGCAGGCGACCAGCATATGCGCATTTTCTCACGCCTGGCCCGCCGCATTATGCACGAAGAATTCCGCAACGCGCTGGTCAACGCCGCATCTGCCGAGGCAATTGCCAGCCTGTTGCAACATGAACTTGAACTCTAAGAGGGAGCAAAATGGAACTCTATCTGGATACCGCGAACGTCGCGGAAGTCGAACGTCTGGCGCGCATCTTCCCTGTTGCTGGCGTCACCACCAACCCAAGCATTGTGGCGGCGAGTAAAGAATCCATCTGGGATGTACTGCCTCGCCTGCAAAAAGCCATCGGCGAAGAGGGAACGCTATTTGCCCAGACGATGAGCCGCGATGCGCAAGGAATGGTGGAAGAAGCCAAACGCCTGAGCAATGCCATTCCCGGTATTGTGGTGAAGATTCCGGTCACTGCCGAAGGTCTGGCGGCGATCAAACAGCTCAAAAAAGAAGGTATTACGACGCTGGGGACGGCTGTCTACAGCGCAGCGCAGGGCTTGCTGGCAGCGCTGGCAGGCGCAAAATACGTCGCCCCGTATGTCAATCGGGTTGATGCCCAGGGCGGCGACGGCATCCGTATGGTGCAGGAACTGCAAAACTTGCTGGAGATGCATGCGCCTGGCAGCATGGTACTGGCCGCCAGCTTTAAAACGCCGCGTCAGGCGCTGGATTGCTTACTCGCAGGATGCGAAGCAATCACCCTTCCTTTAGATGTAGCTCAACAAATGCTCAATACCCCTGCGGTAGAGTCAGCTATAGGGAAGTTTGAGCAAGACTGGAATAACGCATTTGGCCACATCAACCTGTGAGGGAAATAAAGTATGGACCACATTATTCAATCTCCTGGTAAATACATCCAGGGTGCAGATGTCATCACACGTCTTGGAGAATATCTCAAACCCCTGGCCGAACGCTGGCTGGTGGTCGGAGACAAGTTTGTCTTAAATTTTGCCCAGTCCGCGCTGGAGAAAAGCTTCCAGGATGCCGGGCTGGCTCTGGAAATCGCGCCATTTGGCGGCGAATGTTCGCAAAATGAAATCGATCGTCTGCGTATCGTCGCAGATAAAGCGCAGTGCGGCGCCGTTCTCGGCATCGGCGGCGGCAAAACGCTGGATACCGCGAAAGCGCTGGCCCACTTTATGGATGTCCCGGTCGCTATCGCGCCGACCATCGCCTCTACCGATGCCCCCTGTAGCGCGCTTTCCGTGATTTACACCGATGCAGGCGAGTTTGAACGCTATCTGATGCTGCCGCGTAACCCGAATATGGTGATTGTTGATACCAAAATCGTTGCGGGCGCGCCCGCGCGTCTGCTGGCTGCCGGTATTGGCGATGCGCTGGCGACCTGGTTTGAAGCGCGCGCCTGTTCACGCAGCGGCGCGACCACGATGGCGGGCGGCAAGTGTACACAGGCGGCGCTCGCGCTGGCGGAGTTGTGCTATAACACGCTGATCGAAGAGGGTGAAAAGGCCATGCTGGCGGCTGAGCAGCATGTCGTCACGCCGGCGCTGGAACGCGTGATTGAAGCCAACACTTACCTGAGCGGCGTCGGTTTTGAAAGCGGCGGTCTGGCGGCGGCGCATGCCATACATAACGGCCTGACGGCGATTCCAGACGCGCATCACTACTATCACGGTGAGAAAGTGGCGTTCGGCACGCTGACGCAACTGGTACTGGAAAACGCGCCGGTTGAAGAGATCGAAACCGCTGCGGCGTTGTGCCATTCCGTTGGCCTGCCGATCACGCTGGCGCAACTGGATATTAAGCAGGATATTCCGGCGAAGATGCGCACGGTGGCGGAAGCCTCCTGCGCGGAAGGCGAAACCATTCACAACATGCCTGGCGGCGCCACGCCGGATCAGGTTTACGCCGCCCTGCTGGTTGCCGACCAGTATGGTCAGCGTTTCCTGCAAGAGTGGGAATAACGGTCAGGAGAGACAAAAAGCCCGCAGATCGTGCGGGCTTTTTTTATTTGCCGGATGGCGCTGACGCTCATCCGGCTTACACATTTTACTGAGATGGCTTACAGCAGATCGAAACGATCCAGGTTCATCACTTTCACCCATGCTGCGACGAAATCCTTCACAAATTTCTCACGCGCATCGCTGCTGGCGTAAACTTCTGCCAGGGCACGCAGTACCGAGTTAGAACCGAATACCAAGTCTGCGCGGGTAGCCGTAAATTTCACCTCACCGCTCAGGCGATCGCGGCCTTCGAACAGCTCTTTCGATTCGTCCGCCGCTTTCCACTCGTTACGCATATCCAGCAGATTCACAAAGAAATCATTGCTGAGTACGCCCGGGCGGTCGGTAAACACGCCATTCTGGCTGCCATCAAAGTTAGCGCCCAGAACACGCATCCCACCCACCAGCGCCGTCATCTCCGGCGCAGTCAGCGTCAGCTGCTGCGCTTTATCAATCAGCAGTGACTCGGTGGTCGACACATCAAGCCGTGCACGATAGTTACGGAAGCCGTCTGCGATCGGTTCGAGAAGCTCAAACATCTCGATATCCGTCTGATCCTGACGTGCATCCACACGGCCCGGCGCGAACGGCACGCTGATGCTGACGCCCGCCGCACTTGCTGCCTGCTCCACACCGACGACGCCCGCAAGGACGATGATATCGGCCAGAGACGCCTTCCCGGACGATTTCTGAATCTCTTCCAGAACCGGCAGAACGCGCGCCGCAGCGGCGTTCACATCCCAGTCTCGCTGCGGCGCTAAAGCCAGGCGAGCGCCGTTGGCGCCGCCACGTTTATCGCCGCCACGGAAGGTTGACGCAGATGCCCATGCAACCGACACCAGTTCGCTGACGGAAAGCCCGGACGCGGCAATCGCGGCCTTCAGGTTGACGATGTCTTCCTGGCTCGGATTAAATACCGGCTGCGGCAGCGGGTCCTGCCAAATCAGATCTTCTTTCGGTACTTCCGGTCCGATATAGCGCGCTTTTGGCCCCATATCCCTGTGCGTCAGTTTGAACCATGCGCGGGCGAATGCTTCGTTAAACGCCTGCGGATCGTTGAGGAAACGGCGGGAAATTTTCTCGAATTCTGGATCGAAACGCAGCGTCAGGTCAGTCACCAGCATGGTGGGTTTACGTTTCTTCGACGGATCGAACGGATCGGGAATGATTTCTGGCGCATCAACCGCTTCGAACTGGATCGCGCCCGCCGGGCTGCGCGTCTGCACCCACTCGTATTTGAACAGGTTTTCGAAGAAGTAATTACTCCACTGGGTCGGCGTCTGCGACCAGACCACTTCCAGGCCCGAGGTAATCGCATCGCCGCCTACGCCGCTGCCGTAGTCACTGCTCCAGCCCAGCCCCTGCAATTCAATCGGCGCGGCTTCTGGATCAACGCCAACATGGGACGCCGCCGCCGCACCGTGGGTTTTACCCAGCGTGTGACCACCGCCAATCAGCGCCACGGTTTCTTCGTCGTTCATGCCCATATTGCCGAACGTCGCGCGGATAGCCGCAGCGGCGGAAAGCGGTTCACCGCTGTGATCCGGCCCTTCCGGGTTAACGTAGATAAGCCCCATTTCGGTAGCGCCTAACGGCGCTTTCGCCAGCGCTTCGGGATGACGGTGCGTCAGCCAGGCTTTCTCATCCCCCCAGTTCACATCAAGATCCGGTTCCCACACATCTTCACGCCCGGCGCCAAAACCGAACGTACGGAAACCGGAGTTCTCCAGCGCCACGTTACCCGCCAGAATAAACAGGTCGGCCCAGGAGATTTTCTGGCCATATTTCTGCTTGACAGGCCACAGCAGACGACGCGCCTTATCCAGGCTGACGTTGTCCGGCCAGGAGTTCAGCGGTGCAAAACGCTGCTGCCCGCGTCCGGCGCCGCCGCGCCCGTCGACGGAACGATAAGTGCCCGCGCCATGCCATGCCATACGAATAAACAGACCGGCATAGCTGCCCCAGTCCGCAGGCCACCACGGCTGAGAATCGGACAGGAGAGCTTTAAGGTCCCCTTTCAGGGCGGAATAGTCGAGTTTGCTAAATTCTTTGCGGTAGTCGAAGTCCTCACCCAGCGGGTTCGAACGGTTGGAGTGCTGATTCAGAAGATCTACACGGAGTTGGTTAGGCCACCAGTCGTGGCTGCTGGTGCCAGCACCCGCGCTACGGTCGTGGCTGCCCTGATGGAAAGGGCACTTCCCGGTAGACAATGAATTATGGGTATCGTCAGACATGCTCATCTATATGCTCCCTCTACAGTGTTATCGTTACGATATACATCACCAACGATAAGATATAGTTGAAATAACCCACAGATTCGATAGCTAATATCTTTTAAATTTATGTATCAGGCGTCAGATCAAAATGTGCATAAAAAAGCCCTCCGAAGAGGGCTAATCATGTTACAGGCCGGGCCGCACACCCAACGTGTGGCAAATGGCGTAACTCATTTCAGCGCGGTTCAGGGTGTAGAAGTGGAAATCTTTCACGCCTTCACGGCTCAGGATCTTCACCATGTCCATCGCGATATTCGCCCCAACCAGCTTACGGGTTTCCGCATCGTCATCCAGGCCGTCAAACATCTGTGACATCCACGCCGGAATGCGCACGTTAGTCATATCAGCAAATTTCTTCGCCTGCTTAAAGTTGGAGACCGGCAGAATGCCCGGAATAATTTCGACATCAATGCCCGCAGAGACGCAGCGATCGCGAAAACGCAGGTAGCTTTCCACATCGAAGAAAAACTGGGTAATTGCGCGGTTAGCGCCAGCATCGACTTTGCGTTTCAGGTTGAGCAGATCCGCCTGCGCGCTTTTCGCTTCCGGGTGGACTTCCGGGTAAGCGGCGACGGAGATATCAAAATCGGCAACCTCTTTCAGTAAGCTGACCAGGTCAGCGGCATACATATCCGGCTTGCCGCTCCCCGGCGGCAGGTCGCCGCGCAGGGCAACAATATGGCGGATACCGTTATTCCAGTAATCCTGGGCAATGGTACGCAGTTCATCGCGGGTGGCGTCGATGCAGGTCAGGTGCGGCGCGGCTTCCAGGCCCGTACGCTCTTTAATGCCTTTGATGATGCTATGCGTACGGTCGCGCTCACCGGAGTTGGCGCCGTAGGTCACGGAGACAAACTTCGGTTTCAGGCTGCTCAGTCGATCGATAGAGTTCCACAGGGTTTGCTCCATTTCACTGGTGCGCGGCGGGAAAAACTCGAACGAAACATTAATCTGACCCTGAACTTCCGCCAGGCTCTGATTCAGGGCTTCCCGCTGGTTGGCGTGAAAAAAGCTCATACCTTACCTCATCAATCGCATGTCATTATATGTTGTGTTGTGAACATCTATCCGTTTAGACGTCTGGATGTAAAAATGACCGAAAAGTGGGATGCCGTCAACAGAAAAATCACTGTTAAAGGTGAGGAATACTCAGACAACGTGAAAAAAATTCAAATCAGTCCGAAATGATGAAGGATTGCATCGCAAGCGTATTTAACCACCGCAACCGTACAGCGTTCTCAGGCAGCATCACCAGCCCGGCACGAATACGTAATTCAGTGTCGCTAAGTGCGCGGAATATCACGCCCTGGCGCTGAATAGCGGCAAACGAGCCCGGGAGCAAACTCAGGCCATCGCCGTGGGCGATTCGCGCGAGCAGCACATCATGTTCCAGCGGTTCTTCAAGGCTGGAGGGGGCGTAACCAGCGCGACGGAAAATGTGCCGGGTGTAGTCAAAAAAGGCCGGATTACGTTCCCGTTTGAACCAGAACAGCGGGCGGTGGTTAAGCGCAGTTAAGGAGAGCGACGTCAGGCTCGCTTCCGGCCAGACGGAGGGTAATGCGGCAATCAACGGTTCTTGCCAGTCGAGCGGCGTGACGGTTAACCCTGTGGCCTCAAGCGGCAGTGCCACCAGCGCCGCATCCAGTTTCCCCCGACGCACCTGGCGTACCAGTTCAGGCGAACCATGACGCACAATATGCAGCCTCTCCACACGCGTATTCAGCTGCGCCTCCAGGGGGGCAAAAATCCCCTGCTCAAACGCGGTGCTCAGCCCTAAACGCAGCGATTGCGCGCCGGTTTGCGCCAGTTGATTCAGCGCAGCATACGTTTTGTCCTGCTGCGCCAGTAGCGGGCGGACGATTTCCAGCGCGCGCAGACCCTCATCCGTCAGCGTAAGTCCACGAGTATGACGGACAAAAAGCGTCACCCCCAGACGTTCTTCAAGCTGGCGAATATGGCGGCTCAGCGGCGGTTGCGACATAAACAGTCGCTGTGCCGCGCGGCTCATATTGTTCTCTTCCGCCACCACGGCAAAGTAGCGTAGCAGGCGGATATCCAGAGAGTGCAGAGGGGATGTTGTCATACCGAAAAGGTATCACGGAAACGGTATTATCCAAATCATTCCGCACCCCCTATCCTCACGCCACAGACTCCAGACAAACGAGGAATACACTATGCATTCAGAACGCTTTATTACCGGTCAGAAAATGCTGCAACAGGTGGATGGCAAGGGTGGCGATGCGGTGATCGAAAGTTTGCAAGACGTTGCGCCAGATTTTGCCCGCTATCCGATCGAATTTCCGTTTGGCGATATCTATTCCCGGCCAGGGCTGGATTTACGCAGTCGGGAAATCGCAACCGTCGCCGCGTTAACCGCGCTGGGCAACGCCACGCCGCAGTTGAAGGTACACATTGCCGCCGCGCGACATGTGGGGTTAACGCAGGAGGAAATTATCGAAGTGATAATGCAGATGGCGGTTTATGCCGGTTTTCCGGCTGCGCTGAACGGTCTGTTCGCCGCAAAAGAGGTGTTTGCGACTCGGTGAAGCGCCGGATGGCGGCGTTGCCTTATCTGGCCTACATGTTCCGTAGGCCGGATAAGCGCAGCGCCATCCGGCAACAAACACTACAGCAGCTGCGCCAGGCGGTTGATATCCGACTGAATCGCCCCGGCGGTGACGTCACGACCGGCTCCCGGCCCGCGGATCACCAGCGGATTGTCGCGATACCAACGGCTTTCGATGGCAAAGACGTTATCGCACGGCAGCAGCGCCGCCAGCGGATGTTCCGGGCGCACCGCTTCAACGCCAACGCGCGCTTTACCGTTGGCGTCGAAACGCGCCACGTAGCGCAGCACCAGCCCCATTTCACGAGCGGCTTCCAGACGCTGTACCATCTGCTCATTCAGCTCATCGCCATTTTCAAAGAAGTGATCGACAGATCCCTCTTCGCAGTGTGCGGGCACCAGCGATTCAACGCGCACCTGGTCCGGTTCGATGTCGTAACCCGCTTCACGCGCCAGAATCACCAGCTTGCGCATCACATCTTTACCAGAAAGATCAACGCGCGGGTCCGGCTCGGTCAGCCCCTGCTGCCAGGCCTGATCCACCAGATCGGTAAACGGTATGGAACCGTCAAATTGCAGGAACAGCCACGACAGCGTGCCGGAGAAGATTCCGCTGATCGACAGAATGGCATCGCCACTGTCAATCAGATCGCGCACCGTATAGTTGATCGGCAGGCCCGCGCCGACGGTCGCGTTATACAGCCAGTGACGCCCGGTTTTTTCGAACGCGTCGTGGATCTGGCGATATTTATCGCTGGTGCTCGCCCCCGCCAGTTTATTGGCGCTGATGACGTGGAAGCCGTGGCTGGCGAAATCAAGATACTGATCGGCCAGTTGCTCGCTGGCGGTGACATCCAGAACCACCAGATCGTCATACGGGTGAGCGCGCATCCACAGGAACAGCGACTCTTCATCCTGCTCAATCGCTTCGTCATTGAAGAACGCCAGCGCACGGCTGGCATCCAGCCCTTCGTAGTTCAGCAGGCTGCGACGGCTATCCACCACGCCCGCCAGGACGAATTCAAACCCGGTACGCGCGGAGAGCGTGCTCTGCTCGCGGGCAAACAGTTCCAGCCAGCGGGAACCGATGTTGCCTTTGCCAAACAGCACCAGGCCGATGCGTTTTTCCGCGCGGAAAATAGACTGGTGCAGCCCCTGAATCAGGCTTTCGGTCGGGCCGGTGCGCAGTACGGCCACCAGGCTGATCCCCTCTTCCGACTGCCAGGTAAATTCAACCGGCTGGCCTTTCAGCTGTTGCCAGAAGCGGTGGCAGTGCAGCGGGTTACGGGTGACGCCAGCGCCAACCATCGCGACCAGCGCCAGCCCCTGACGCAGGCGCAATTCGCCCGGCAGACCCGCTTCATCAAGAATTTTTAATGCGCTATCAGCGACTTCAGAGGTGTAGCAGAATTGCAGCAGATGGCGATCGTTATGCACGCCAACCGCCAACGGACGCACCTGCGCCCGTTTCAGAATCTGGTCGACGTCTCTCCAGGCCAGTTTAAAGTCCTGGCTGGCGGGCACCTGAAATTCAATCAGGCAAACGTCATCATGGCTGGTGACGATACGCGCCCCGGTGCCGGACGCCAGCACGCGTTCAATGCGCGTGGACCCCTGATCCGGCGTGTAGCTACAGCGCAACTGCAAATCGATATCGCTGCCGGAAACCGGCTGTAGGGTACGGGCGTGCAGAACCGGCGCGGCCAGACGCGCCAGCTCGCTGGCTTCATCCAGACGCAGCAGCGGCAGCAGGCAGGCATCTTTCACTTTACGCGGGTCGGCGCTGTAAACCCCAGCCACATCGCTCCAGATGGTGACACGGGAAACACCCGCCAGCGCGCCAATTTGCGTGGCGGAATAGTCAGAACCGTTACGGCCCAGCAGCACCGTTTCGCCCGCATTGCTGCGACTGATAAAACCGGTAACGACCAGACGTTTGCCCGGATGCTGCACCAGCAGTTGTTGCAGTAACGGGTAAGAGAGACCTTCATCTACCTGCGGCTGTGCGGCGCGTTCAGCGCGTAAAAACTCACGCGCGTCCAGCCATGCCGACGCCAGTCCTTGCTCATTCAGCACTGCGGACATCAGACGCGCAGACCAGATCTCGCCGTGCCCGACGACTTCGGCATAAACGGCATCGGTCACGCCGCTGTCGAGCAGCGCGGCAAGACGCTCCAGATCGCTAATGAAAGCGCTGATCAGGCCATCCGCAACGTCGGCGGGAAGCAGCCCGCTGATCAGATCGCTCTGATAGCGGCGTAACGTCTGTTGCACCTGATGCGCGGAGAGGCGGTCGGTCTGGCTTAACTTCAGCCAGCTAATCAACTGGTTGGTGGTACTACCGGCGGCGGAAACAACCATCATATCGTCAGGCTGCGAGTACTCCGCCATAATGCCTGCGACACGCAGATAACATTTCACGTCTGCCAGACTACTGCCACCAAATTTATGCAGTTGACGACCCTTCGCCCCTGCCTGCGCAATCACACTCATGTTTACCCCTTGTTTGCAGCCCGGAAGCCATTTTCCAGGTCGGCAATTAAATCTTCGCCATCTTCAATACCGGTGGAGATACGCAGCAGCGTCTCTGAAATTCCGGCGGCAGCACGCGCTTCTGGCGACATGCCTGCATGTGTCATCGTTGCGGCGTGGGAGATCAGGCTTTCAACACCCCCTAAGGATTCCGCCAGCGTAAACAATGACAGCCCGCCCAGGAAACGACGCAGCGTCTGCTCATCGCCATCCAGTTCAAAACTCAACATTGCGCCAAAGCCTTTTTGCTGGCGCGCGGCAATCTCGTGCCCTTGATTATCCGGCAGCGACGGATGGTACAGTTTTTTCACCAGCGGCTGGGTTTGCAGATAGTCCACAATGGCCTGGGCATTACGCTGGGCCACGTCCATTCGCGGCGCCAGAGTACGCAGCCCACGTAGCAGCAGATAGCTATCAAACGCGCCGCCGGTGACGCCAATATTATTGGCCCACCATGCCAGTTCGGTGACAATCTCTGGATCTTTCGCAATCACCACGCCAGCCACCACATCCGAATGGCCGTTTAAATATTTCGTGCATGAATGCAACACCAGATCGGCGCCCAACGCCAGCGGATTTTGCAGCGCAGGGCTTAAAAACGTGTTGTCCACAACGCTCACCGCGCCCGCTTCTCGCGACAGCTGGCAGATTTTCGCAATATCCACCACGCGTAACAACGGATTACTGGGGCTTTCCACCAGCACCAGCTTCGGTTTTTCCGCCAGCGCCGCTTTCAGCGCCTGCTCATCGCCTTGATCGACAAACAGCACGCGATAACAGCCCCGCTTCGCCAGGCTGTCAAACAGACGATAGCTGCCGCCGTAGCAGTCGTGCGGCGCCACCAGCAGATCGCCCGGCTTCAGGAACACGGTCGTCACCAGCAGAATGGCCGACATCCCGGTATTGGTCAGCACCGCGCCCGTACCGCCCTCCAGCTCCGCCAGCGCGCGCTGAACTACATCACGCGTCGGATTTCCACGTCGCGAATAGTCATGGGCGCGAGGTTCATTAAAACCAGTGAAGTTATAGGTGCTGGAAAGGTGAATCGGCGGGACAACGCAACCGTACTGCTCGTCGTCATTTAACCCGCTACGCACTGCGATGGTGGCCTGTTTACGCGTCATGTTGAGAAGTTCCTGGGCTGAATCGGTGAAAAGTCAGGCACCAGAGTAAACATTGTTACAATAGACGTCAATACATCTGGACATCTAAACTTCTTTGCGTATAGATTGAGCAAACTGGAAATAGCCGTTAAAATTATATGCATTAGCGCACATCTACAGACGCTTAACCCGTGTCACGATATCGCCTGTACGGTAAACTATGCGGGATTACGGCCAGGCACGACGATTCTGGCCCTTAACTAATGACGAGAAGATTAAAGGTATCTCATGGCTGAATGGAGCGGCGAATATATCAGCCCATACGCTGAGCACGGTAAGAAGAGTGAGCAAGTCAAAAAGATTACGGTTTCCATTCCTCTGAAGGTGTTAAAAATCCTCACCGATGAACGCACGCGTCGTCAGGTGAACAACCTGCGTCACGCCACCAACAGCGAACTGCTGTGTGAAGCGTTTCTGCATGCCTTTACCGGGCAACCATTGCCGAACGATGAAGACTTGCGTAAAGAGCGCAGTGATGAAATACCGGAAGAGGCCAAAATCATCATGCGTGAACTGGGGATCGACCCGGATACGTGGGAGTATTGATTTTTTTGCCGGATAGCGGCGGAAGGATTCAGTATCGCAGGTACTGATAAGCGTCAACGCCATCAGGCAAAGACAAAAAAAGCGCCTTTCGGCGCTTTTTTCTTTGACAGCAATAACTTATTTGCTGCCCGGGATGCTGAAACGCTTGTTGAAGCGGTCAACACGGCCACCGGTAGCAACATCACGCTGTTTGCCAGTGTAGAACGGGTGGCATTTACCGCACACGTCCAGGTTCAGGTCGTGACCTGCAGTAGAGCGGATTTTGATGACATTACCGCAAGAGCAGTTTGCAGTAATTTCTTCGTATTTCGGGTGAATATCTTTTTTCATGGGGAAACCTCGGTTTAAGGCCGCGTCGCTCTTCCAGCCCTAACGCCAGACACCACGCGATGTTGATAGTATAGGTCGATGATACAAATGTGTATCAAAGGCGGCGAATCATACAGAATTTGACCAGCGTATGCAAACTGATCCGCGCTCCCTCATCACAATGTGTATACTAACCCGCCAGAATTCAAGTCAGCCAGGATGATTACATGCCCGTCGCGCACGTTGCCTTGCCCGTTCCGCTACCCCGCACCTTTGACTATCTCTTGCCAGAAGGCATGACCGTCAAAGCCGGGTGTCGGGTGCGCGTGCCGTTTGGCAAACAGCAGGAACGCGTCGGGATTGTGGTGTCGGTCAGCGAGCAAAGCGAACTGCCGCTTAACGAACTGAAAGCGGTCGTTGAGGTACTGGACAGCGAGCCGGTCTTTTCCCCCTCCGTCTGGCGTTTGCTGCTTTGGGCGGCGGATTACTACCACCATCCAATGGGTGACGTTCTGTTTCACGCTCTACCGATTTTGCTGCGCCAGGGGAAACCCGCCAGCAACGCGCCGATGTGGTACTGGTTCGCCACCGAAGACGGCCACGCTATCGATCTCAATAGCCTGAAGCGCTCGCCTAAACAGCAACAGGCGCTGGCCGCGCTGCGGCAGGGGAAGATCTGGCGCGACCAGGTGGCGGATCTTGAATTTAATGACGCGGCGCTCCAGGCGCTGCGTAAAAAAGGACTGTGCGAGCTGGCGAGCGAAACGCCCGGCTTTAGCGACTGGCGCACTCATTACGCCGTCTGTGGCGATCGGCTGCGTCTCAATACCGAACAGGCCACCGCCGTTGGCGCCATCCACAGCGCGTCGGACAGCTTTTCTGCCTGGCTGCTGGCGGGCGTTACGGGTTCCGGTAAAACAGAGGTCTATCTCAGCGTACTGGAAAACGTCCTCGCTCAGGGCAAACAGGCGCTGGTGATGGTGCCGGAAATTGGCCTGACGCCGCAAACCATCGCCCGCTTTCGCGAGCGCTTCAACGCCCCCGTCGAAGTTCTGCACTCCGGGTTAAATGACAGCGAACGTCTCTCAGCCTGGCTGAAAGCCAAAAACGGCGAGGCGGCGATTGTCATCGGCACCCGCTCATCGTTGTTTACGCCGTTTAAAAACCTCGGCGTCATTGTGATCGACGAAGAGCATGATAGCTCCTATAAGCAGCAGGAAGGCTGGCGTTACCACGCCCGCGACCTGGCGGTATACCGCGCTCACAGCGAACAAATCCCGATTATTCTCGGCTCGGCAACACCGGCGCTGGAGACGTTATGCAACGTGCGACAAAAAAAGTACCGCATGCTGCGCCTGACGCGCCGGGCAGGCAACGCACGCCCTGCCCTCCAGCATGTGCTGGATTTAAAAAGCCAGAAGATCCAGGCCGGGCTGGCTCCCGCGCTTATCGCCCGTATGCATCAGCACCTGCAGGCAGATAACCAGGTCATTCTCTTCCTTAACCGCCGGGGATTTGCTCCTGCGCTGTTATGCCACGACTGCGGCTGGATTGCCGAATGTCCGCGCTGCGATCACTATTACACGTTGCACCAGGCGCAACACCACCTGCGCTGTCACCATTGCGACAGCCAGCGCCCGATACCGCGTCAGTGCCCTTCCTGCGGCTCCACGCATATGGTGCCGGTCGGGTTAGGGACAGAACAGCTTGAGCAGGCGTTGGCGCCCTTCTTTCCCGGCGTGCCGGTCTCGCGCATCGACCGCGACACCACCAGCCGTAAAGGCGCGCTGGAGCAGCATCTGGCGGAAGTCCATCGCGGCGGCGCGCGCATTTTGATCGGCACGCAAATGCTGGCGAAAGGGCACCATTTCCCGGACGTTACCCTGGTGGCGCTGCTGGACGTTGACGGCGCGCTGTTCTCGGCGGATTTCCGTTCGGCGGAACGTTTTGCCCAGCTTTACACTCAGGTTTCCGGCCGCGCCGGACGCGCCGGAAAACAGGGCGAGGTGGTATTGCAGACCCACCATCCAGAGCACCCTTTGCTGCAAACCTTGCTGCACAAAGGCTATGACGCTTTTGCTGAACAGGCGCTGGCCGAGCGGCAAACGCTGCAACTTCCGCCGTGGACCAGCCATGTGATTGTGCGGGCAGAAGATCATAACAACCAGCAGGCGCCGGTGTTCCTGCAACAGCTGCGTAATCTGATTCAGGCCAGCCCGCTTGCGGATGACAAGCTCTGGGTATTAGGCCCGGTGCCTGCGCTCGCGCCAAAACGCGGCGGCCGCTACCGTTGGCAAATTTTGTTGCAGCATCCGTCGCGAATTCGTCTGCAACATATCGTCAGCGGCACGCTGGCGCTCATCAATACGCTACCCGAATCCCGCAAGGTTAAATGGGTGCTGGATGTCGATCCCATTGAGGGATAACGGGTCACGATGCGAGGCGGATCGTAAAATTAAATATCCATCACACTTTTTATGAAAATTCTGTAACCGCTTCCATTAACTATCTGATAAAAATGTTTTCGATGTGAGTTAAACAAGGATAGTTCTGCGCCTGATTTCCCAGGCGAGGAGAGAGTGTGAAACCGAAGAAACAGGTTGCTGCCGCTACAATGAAAGATGTTGCTATGAAGGCGAAAGTCTCAACAGCAACCGTGTCCCGTGCGTTAATGAACCCGGATAAAGTCTCCCAGTCGACCCGTAACCGGGTTGAACAGGCGGCGATGGAGGTGGGATATTTACCGCAATCAATGGGGCGAAATAGCAAACGGAATGAATCACGCACCATCCTGGTGATCGTCCCGGATATTTGTGATCCCTTTTTCAGTGAAATCATCCGGGGCATTGAGGTTACCGCCGCAAGCCACGGATATCTGGTGTTGATTGGTGACTGCGCGCACCAGAATCAGCAAGAAAAGACCTTTATCAATTTGATCATCACCAAACAAATTGATGGCATGTTATTGCTCGGTTCACGCCTGCCGTTCGACGCCAGCATTGAAGAGCAACGAAATCTGCCGCCGATGGTGATGGCCAACGAATTCGCGCCGGAGCTGGAGCTGCCTACCGTTCATATTGATAACCTGACTGCGGCCTTTAACGCCGTAAATTATCTGCATGAACAGGGGCACCAGCGTATCGGATGCATTGCCGGGCCGGAGGAGATGCCGCTGTGCCACTACCGTCTGCAAGGCTATGTGCAGGCGCTGCGTCGCTGCGGCATTACCGTCGACCCGCATTATATCGCCCGGGGCGATTTCACCTACGAGGCGGGCGGTCACGCGCTGCAACAGCTGCTTGCGCTTCCGCAGCCTCCGACCGCCGTGTTCTGTCACAGCGACGTTATGGCGCTCGGCGCGCTCTCCTGGGCCAAGCGTCATGGTCTGAAAGTCCCTGACGATCTGTCCATCATTGGCTTTGATAACATTGCGCTGGCGGAATTTTGCGACCCGCCTCTGACGACGGTTTCACAGCCGCGCTTCGATATCGGGCGCGAAGCAATGCTGCTCTTGCTCGACCAGCTACAGGGGCAAAATGTCAGCAGCGGCTCGCGCTTGCTGGACTGCGAGTTAATTATTCGTGGTTCGACGCGAGCCTTAACTTAAACCTTTAAGACTCACCTATCTGGTCAAAAGCCCGCCGCTTAAGTAACATGGCGGGCTGACGAACGAATAAATACAGCGAAACGATAGTGGCACAACGAGATTATGTACGTCGCGGTCAACCGGCACCTTCGCGGCGCAAAAAGAGCACCTCACGGAAAAAGCAACGCAACACGCCTGCGGTTTCACCCGCAATGGTCGCTATTGCGGCGGCTGTCCTTGTGGCCTTTATCGGGGGTCTGTACTTCATTACTCATCACAAAAAAGAAGAGTCCGAAACGCTGCAAAGCCAGAAAGTGACCGGCAACGGGCTGCCGCCGAAGCCGGAAGAGCGCTGGCGCTACATTAAAGAGCTGGAAAGCCGCCAGCCGGGCGTGCGTGCGCCAACCGAGCCTTCTGCGGGCGGCGAAGTGATGAACCCGGAGCAGCTCACCAGCGAGCAGCGTCAGCTACTGGCGCAAATGCAGGCGGATATGCGCCAGCAGCCGACCCAGCTTAACGAAGTGCCGTGGAACGAACAGACGCCTGAACAGCGTCAGCAGACATTGCAGCGCCAGCGTCAGGCACAGCAGCAGGTACAACAGCAGCAGTGGGCTAACACCCAGCCGGTTCAACAGCCGCGTACGCAGCCACGCGTGACGGAGCAACCGTACCAACAGCCACAGCAGCAACCGCGTACGGCGCAGACTGCACCTGCACAGCAGCCACGCCAGACGCAGCAGCCGAAGCAGACGACATCCCAGCAGCCTTATCAGGACCTGTTGCAGACGCCTGCGCACACCACGACTTCTCAGCCTAAAACGCAGCAGGCCGCGCCGATCGCGCGTGAACCTGAAGCGCCAAAACAGACGGCAGAGAAAAAAGATGAACGTCGCTGGATGGTGCAATGCGGCTCCTTCAAAGGCGCCGAGCAAGCGGAAACCGTGCGCGCCCAGTTGGCTTTTGAAGGCTTTGACTCCAAAATCACCACCAACAACGGGTGGAATCGTGTGGTCATCGGCCCAGTCAAAGGCAAAGAGAATGCAGACAGCACCCTTAACCGCCTGAAGATGGCGGGCCACACAAACTGCATTCGACTCGCCTCCGGGGGTTGAAACCCCCAAAATCCCCCCCATTTATATTTGCATTATGCCCCGTACCGCGTGCGGGGCCTGTATTCTGCATTTGTAACCAAGGGGTCTGCTCGTGACAACAATAGTAAGCGTACGCCGTAACGGCCATGTGGTAATCGCCGGTGATGGTCAGGCCACACTGGGCAATACCGTAATGAAAGGCAACGTGAAGAAAGTTCGCCGTCTGTACAACGATAAAGTCATTGCGGGATTTGCAGGGGGAACGGCAGACGCATTCACGCTGTTCGAACTGTTTGAGCGTAAACTGGAAATGCATCAGGGCCACCTGGTCAAAGCCGCCGTTGAACTGGCGAAAGACTGGCGTACCGACCGTATGCTACGCAAGCTCGAAGCGCTGCTGGCCGTCGCAGATGAAACCGCTTCACTGATCATCACGGGTAATGGCGATGTCATACAGCCGGAAAATGATCTGATTGCTATCGGCTCCGGTGGTCCCTACGCCCAGGCTGCGGCACGCGCACTGTTAGAAAATACCGAACTGGGCGCCCGCGAAATTGCTGAAAAGGCGTTGGATATTGCAGGCGATATCTGCATTTACACCAACCACTTCCACACCATTGAAGAATTACCGTCTAAAGCGTAAGGATCTCCCATGTCTGAAATGACCCCACGCGAAATCGTCAGCGAACTGAACAAGCACATCATTGGCCAGGACAACGCCAAGCGTTCCGTGGCGATTGCTCTGCGTAACCGCTGGCGCCGCATGCAGCTCAACGAAGAGCTGCGCCATGAAGTGACGCCAAAAAATATTCTGATGATCGGCCCGACCGGCGTAGGTAAAACCGAAATCGCGCGTCGCCTGGCAAAACTGGCCAACGCGCCGTTCATCAAAGTTGAAGCGACAAAATTCACCGAAGTCGGTTATGTGGGTAAAGAAGTGGATTCCATTATCCGCGACCTGACCGACTCCGCGATCAAGATGGTGCGCGTTCAGTCTATTGAGAAAAACCGCTACCGCGCAGAAGAAATGGCGGAAGAGCGTATTCTCGACGCGCTGATCCCTCCGGCGAAAAATAACTGGGGTCAGGCTGAGCAACAGCAAGAGCCGTCCGCCGCGCGCCAGGCATTCCGCAAAAAACTGCGTGAAGGCCAGCTCGACGATAAAGAAATTGAGATCAATCTCGCAGCCGCACCGATGGGCGTTGAAATTATGGCGCCTCCGGGAATGGAAGAGATGACCAGCCAGTTGCAGTCCATGTTCCAGAACCTGGGCGGCCAGAAACAAAAACCGCGTAAGCTGAAAATCAAAGACGCGATGAAGCTGTTGATTGAAGAAGAAGCGGCCAAACTGGTGAACCCGGAAGAGCTGAAACAGGAAGCCATCGACGCCGTTGAACAGCACGGAATCGTGTTTATCGACGAAATCGACAAAATCTGTAAACGCGGCGAATCCTCTGGCCCGGACGTTTCCCGCGAAGGCGTACAGCGCGACCTGCTGCCGCTGGTAGAAGGCTGCACCGTCTCTACCAAGCACGGTATGGTGAAAACCGACCACATCCTGTTTATCGCCTCCGGCGCGTTCCAGGTGGCGAAACCGTCTGATCTGATCCCCGAGTTGCAGGGGCGTCTGCCGATTCGCGTTGAGCTGAAAGCGCTGACAACTGAAGATTTCGAACGCATTCTCACCGAGCCGAACGCGTCCGTTACCGTTCAGTACAAAGCGCTGATGGCGACCGAAGGCGTGGACATCGAGTTTACCGAGTCCGGCATCAAACGCATTGCCGAAGCGGCATGGCAGGTAAACGAAACCACCGAAAACATCGGTGCGCGTCGTCTGCATACCGTTCTGGAACGTCTGATGGAAGATATCTCCTATGACGCCAGCGATCTGAATGGTCAGAGCATAACAATTGATGCGGAATATGTGAGCAAACATCTGGATGCGCTGGTCGCAGATGAAGATCTGAGTCGTTTTATCCTATAATCGCGTTCAATGCATTTTCATCACTGTTGATGGGGCTGAAAAGCCCCATTTTTATTGGCGCTAAATATGACTGAACAACAACAAATTAGCCGCTCCCAGGCCTGGCTGGAAAGTTTACGACCGAAAACGCTGCCGCTCGCGTTTGCGGCAATCATCGTCGGTACAGCGCTGGCATGGTGGCAAGGGTACTTCGATCCCCTGGTTGCGCTGCTGGCGTTAATCACCGCCGGGCTGCTGCAAATCTTATCGAACCTTGCCAACGATTATGGCGACGCCGTCAAAGGCAGTGATAAGCCTGACCGCATCGGGCCGCTGCGCGGGATGCAAAAAGGGGTGATCACCCGGCAGGAGATGAAGCGGGCGCTGATCATTACCGTGGCGCTGATTTGCCTCTCCGGTCTGGCGCTGGTGGCTGTCGCATGTCATACGCTGGCGGATTTTGTCGGATTCCTGGTGCTGGGCGGCCTGTCGATTATCGCCGCGATTACCTACACCGTCGGGAACCGTCCTTACGGCTATATTGGTCTGGGCGACATTTCCGTGCTGGTGTTCTTCGGCTGGCTCAGCGTAATGGGCAGTTGGTATCTACAGGCGCATACGCTCATTCCTGCGCTTATCTTACCTGCTACCGCCTGCGGACTGCTGGCGACCGCCGTGCTCAACATCAACAATCTGCGCGATATCAACAGCGATAAAGAAAACGGTAAAAACACGCTGGTGGTACGTTTAGGCGCGGTTAACGCACGTCGTTATCACGCCTGCCTGTTGATGGGTTCACTGGTCTGCCTGGCGCTGTTTAACCTGATTTCACTGCAAAGCCTGTGGGGATGGCTGTTCATCCTGGCCGCACCGTTACTGATTAAACAGGCGCGTTATGTGATGCGTGAAATGGAACCCGCTGCGATGCGCCCGATGCTGGAACGCACCGTTAAAGCCGCGCTGTTGACTAACCTGCTGTTTGTCGTCGGGATTTTCTTAAGCCAGTGGGCGGTTTAACTGACAAATATCAATGAACAATTGATGATTTTGCAAACAGTACGCATAGCGCGATATACTAAAAATTCTCGCAGCAACTGAACGTTAAGCCTATGAAATACGATACTTCCGAGCTTTGTGACATCTACCAGGAAGATGTCAACGTCGTGGAACCACTGTTCTCTAACTTTGGAGGGCGGTCGTCGTTTGGCGGACAAATCATCACGGTAAAATGTTTCGAGGACAACGGGTTGCTCTACGATCTGCTCGAACAGAATGGCCGTGGTCGCATTCTGCTGGTCGATGGCGGTGGTTCTGTCCGTCGCGCGCTGGTCGACGCCGAACTGGCGCGTCTGGCTACGCAGAATGAATGGGAAGGGCTGGTCATCTACGGCGCGGTGCGTCAGGTGGACGACCTGGAAGAGCTGGATATCGGCATCCAGGCGCTTGCCGCGATTCCGGTAGGCGCCGCAGGTGAAGGAATCGGGGAAAGCGACGTCCGCGTCAATTTTGGCGGCGTGACCTTCTTCTCCGGCGATCATCTCTACGCCGACAATACCGGGATAATCCTCTCCGAAGACCCGCTTGATATCGAGTGATCAAAAAAGGCACCGTAAGGTGCCTTTTTTATTGCGTTGCCGCTCATAAACGATGCCGACTGTAGGCCTGATAAGCGTAGCGCCATCAGGCGATATTGCAGTGCCGGATGGCGGCTTACGCCTTATCCGGCCTACAACGCTGAGCGCAGCCAACACCGCTACGGCTCAGACTTCTTCCATACGACCCAGCAGCGCCTGCAAACGATCCTGCCACCCGCTCTGCTGTTCTTTCAGATGGCTGTTCTCACGCTCCAGTTCTTCACGCTGATGCTGAGCAGACTGTACATCCTGCGCCAGGCTGTTGTTTTTTTCTTTCAGCTCTTCGATTTCCATCTGCAAAAGCGTAATGGTATCAATCGCCTGCTGTACTTTTGCTTCCAGTTTCTCAAACACTTCTAATGACATGGCCATACCTCTCCTGAATTGCAAGGCGACGCTTCACGTAAACGCGCACAATATATAGTGCCGATTGTATGAAGCCGCGCCATCCCTGTCCAGCGACATACCGCGTAGATTGCGGTTTGCAACACTTTTCATCCTTGTCCTGGTGACATAACTCACATAACTCTAAAGTGTTAACATATTGGTTAATGAAATGATTCAGCTCACACTCCTGGTTTGTCGTAAAACGCGCTTCATGGCGCGATAACGCTCATTTTATTGACGCAGTACACACATTTTGATTTCGATATTTCTCGTTTTTGCTCGTTAACGATAAATTAACAGTATGCCTACAGGCATCGAAGGCGTCAGTGACCTCTTCGCAAACAATAAACATTAAACTCTCTTCAGGATCCGATTATGAGTCAAACATCAACCTTAAAAGGCCAGTGCATTGCTGAATTTCTCGGTACTGGGTTGTTGATTTTCTTCGGTGTGGGTTGTGTCGCTGCTCTTAAAGTAGCAGGTGCTACTTTCGGTCAGTGGGAAATCAGTATCATCTGGGGTCTGGGGGTGGCGATGGCTATCTACCTGACAGCAGGTGTCTCCGGCGCACATTTAAATCCAGCCGTAACAATCGCACTGTGGCTGTTTGCCTGTTTCGACAAACGCAAAGTTGTTCCTTTTATCATTTCTCAAGTTGCCGGCGCGTTTTGCGCAGCGGCATTAGTTTACGGGCTTTACTACAATCTTTTCGCTGATTTTGAACAAACGCACCACATCGTCCGTGGCAGTATCGAAAGTGTTGATCTGGCTGGCACTTTCTCAACATATCCAAATCCACATATCAATTTTGTGCAAGCCTTCGCGGTTGAGATGGTAATTACCGCTATTCTGATGGGGCTTATTCTGGCGCTGACCGATGATGGTAACGGCGTGCCGCGCGGCCCACTGGCTCCTCTGCTCATTGGTTTACTGATCGCAGTAATTGGCGCCTCTATGGGGCCACTGACCGGGTTTGCGATGAACCCGGCGCGTGACTTCGGCCCGAAACTGTTCGCCTGGCTCGCTGGCTGGGGGAACGTTGCCTTGACTGGCGGTAAGGATATTCCTTACTTCCTGGTGCCGATGTTCGGCCCGATTGCGGGCGCCATTCTGGGCGCATTCGCCTATCGTAAACTGATTGGCCGCCATTTGCCGTGTGATACTTGCGTGGTTGAAGAGAAGGACACCACCACTACCGCACAACAAAAAGCTTCGCTGTAATGTGACTACGGGACAAAAAAATTATGACTGAGAAAAAATATATCGTTGCGCTCGACCAGGGCACCACCAGCTCCCGCGCCGTCGTGATGGATCACGATGCGAATATCGTTAGCGTGTCGCAACGTGAATTTGAGCAAATCTACCCGAAAGCAGGCTGGGTAGAACACGACCCAATGGAAATCTGGGCCACCCAAAGCTCAACGCTGGTTGAAGTGCTGGCGAAAGCAGACATCAGTTCCGATCAGATCGCAGCAATCGGTATTACTAACCAGCGTGAAACCACCATCGTCTGGGAACGTGAAACCGGCAAACCGATTTATAACGCAATTGTCTGGCAGTGCCGCCGTACCGCCGAAATCTGCGAACGCCTGAAGCGTGACGGCATGGAAGATTACATCCGCAACAACACCGGTCTGGTGATTGACCCGTACTTCTCCGGCACCAAAGTGAAGTGGATTCTCGATCACGTAGAAGGCTCCCGTGAGCGCGCACGTCGCGGTGAACTGCTGTTCGGTACGGTGGATACCTGGCTTATCTGGAAAATGACGCAGGGACGCGTACACGTCACGGATTACACCAACGCTTCACGTACCATGCTGTTCAACATCCATACCCTGGACTGGGATGACAAAATGCTGGATGCGCTGGATATCCCGCGCGCTATGCTGCCGGAAGTGCGTCGTTCTTCAGAAGTGTACGGCCAGACGAACATCGGGGGTAAAGGCGGCACGCGTATTCCAATCGCCGGGATCGCCGGTGACCAGCAGGCGGCGCTGTTCGGCCAGCTGTGCGTCAAAGAGGGGATGGCGAAAAACACTTACGGCACCGGCTGCTTTATGCTGATGAACACCGGCGAGAAAGCGGTTAAGTCCGAAAACGGACTTTTGACCACCATCGCCTGTGGCCCGACCGGCGAAGTGAACTATGCGCTGGAAGGGGCGGTGTTTATGGCTGGCGCATCCATTCAGTGGCTGCGTGATGAGATGAAACTCATCAGCGACGCATTCGACTCTGAATATTTCGCTACCAAAGTGAAAGACACCAACGGCGTATACGTTGTTCCGGCCTTTACCGGTCTGGGCGCGCCGTACTGGGACCCGTATGCGCGCGGTGCCATCTTCGGCCTGACCCGTGGCGTAAACTCCAACCACATCATCCGTGCAACGCTGGAATCGATCGCTTACCAGACGCGCGACGTACTGGAAGCGATGCAGGCGGACTCCGGTATTCGCCTGCACGCCCTGCGCGTTGACGGCGGCGCGGTTGCCAACAACTTCCTGATGCAGTTCCAGTCAGACATTCTTGGTACGCGCGTTGAGCGCCCGGAAGTGCGCGAAGTGACGGCGCTGGGTGCGGCGTATCTGGCAGGTCTGGCGGTGGGTTACTGGCAGAACCTGGATGAGTTGCAGGAAAAAGCGGTCATTGAGCGTGAATTCCGTCCAGGCATCGAAACCACCGAGCGTAACTTCCGTTACAGCGGCTGGAAAAAAGCGGTCAAACGCGCCCTGGCGTGGGAAGACCACGAAGAGTAATACTGATCTGCCGGATGGCAGCTTCGCTTATCCGGCCTACAGGCTACATGCTTGTGTAGGCCGGGTAAGGCAACGCCGCCACCCGGCAAGTAATCTGTGCGAAAGTAACCCCCGAGCATATCAATTATTCCCACCCTCCCCTGTGCTACACTTCGCGCCATTCCTTTCTGCTACGAGTTTGCTATGAGACGAGAACTTGCCATCGAATTTTCCCGCGTAACGGAAGCGGCAGCGCTGGCTGGCTATAAATGGCTGGGACGCGGCGACAAAAATACCGCTGACGGCGCGGCGGTAAACGCCATGCGTATTATGCTCAACCAGGTCAATATTGACGGCACCATTGTCATCGGCGAAGGCGAGATTGATGAAGCGCCCATGCTGTTTATCGGTGAGAAAGTCGGCACCGGCCGTGGCGATGCGGTAGATATCGCCGTCGACCCTATCGAAGGCACCCGTATGACGGCGATGGGCCAGGCGAACGCGCTGGCAGTTCTGGCGGTCGGCGACAAAGGCTGTTTCCTCAACGCGCCGGATATGTACATGGAAAAACTGATCGTCGGGCCGGGCGCTAAAGGATCTATCGACCTGAATCTGCCGCTGGCGGACAACCTGCGCAACATCGCAGCCGCCCTCAGCAAACCACTCAGCGAACTGACGGTTACGATTCTGGCCAAACCGCGTCATGACGCGGTGATTGCAGAGATGCAGCAGCTTGGCGTGCGCGTATTCGCCATTCCTGATGGCGACGTGGCGGCCTCTATTCTGACCTGTATGCCGGACAGTGAAGTGGACGTGCTGTACGGCATTGGCGGCGCGCCGGAAGGCGTTGTCTCCGCAGCGGTGATTCGTGCGCTGGATGGCGACATGCAGGGCCGTCTGCTGGCGCGTCACAACGTCAAAGGCGACAGCGAAGAGAACCGCCGCATTGGCGAGCAGGAGCTGGCACGCTGTAAAGCTATGGGCATTGACGCCGGTAAAGCGCTGCGTCTGGACGAAATGGCGCGCAGCGATAACGTCATCTTCTCCGCCACCGGGATCACCAAAGGCGATCTGCTGGAGGGGATTAGCCGCAAAGGCAATATCGCTACCACCGAAACGCTGCTGATTCGCGGCAAATCGCGCACTATCCGCCGTATTCAGTCCATCCACTATCTGGATCGCAAAGACCCGGATGTGCAGGCGCATATCCTGTAACTGATTTGTTCGATTGAGCCTTCCGGCCCTTCGGGGCTGGAAATCTTTCGTTCAACGAACGAAGATAAGGGTATTGCAGCAGACAGGAGAAGATCATGGCAGATTGGGTAACAGGAAAAGTCACGAAGGTACAGTACTGGACCGACGCCCTGTTTAGTCTGACCGTTCACGCCCCCGTTCATCCCTTCACCGCAGGCCAGTTTACCAAGCTCGGACTGGAGATCGATGGCGAACGCGTACAACGCGCCTATTCCTATGTGAATGCGCCCGATAATCCCGATTTAGAGTTTTACCTGGTGACGGTTCCCGAAGGCAAACTCAGCCCACGTCTGGCGGCGCTTAAACCTGGCGATGAAGTACAGGTGGTGAGTGAAGCGGCGGGGTTCTTTGTTCTGGATGAAGTGCCTGACTGCGACACCCTGTGGATGCTGGCGACCGGAACAGCCATTGGCCCTTATTTGTCGATTCTGCAACTCGGTAAAGACCTGGAGCGCTTTAACAACCTGGTACTGGTGCATGCCGCGCGTTACGCCGCTGATTTAAGTTACCTGCCGTTAATGCTGGAATTGCAAAAGCGCTACGAAGGCAAGCTGCGCATTCAAACTGTCGTCAGTCGGGAAACCATCGCAGGCTCGCTTACCGGGCGCGTCCCCGCGCTGATTGAAAGCGGCGCGCTGGAAGCGGCGGTCGGTTTACCGATGGACACCGAGACCAGCCATGTGATGCTGTGCGGAAATCCGCAGATGGTGCGTGATACGCAACAGCTGCTGAAGGAGACCCGGCACATGACCAAACACCTGCGTCGTCGTCCTGGGCACATGACCGCTGAGCACTACTGGTAAGCACGGTTGCAGGCCCGGTAAGCGCCAGCGCCACCGGGCGCTCTGCCGGATAGCGGCATAAACGCCTTATCCGGCCTACGGTTTATCGCCTGCCTGAGGCTCTGCTTTAAACTTCACATCCTGCGTTTCTTTGCCGAACTTATTCTCGCCCTGAGTGCCGACAAACGCCCCCAGATCGATAAACATCATGACCAGAATGAGCGTCGGGACAAAGCGCCCCACGACCCACTGCCACATTCCCGGCAACATCACCCAATTTCCGGCCAGCAGCATCCACGCCAGAATCATCAATAACGCCCACAGGCCGGAGCGCCCCCGGTCATGCAAACGCTTAACCATGACCGCCGCCGTGGGCCAGAGCAGACACACCAGACAAAATGCCGCCGTCTGGATATCGAGTAAGTTCTTGCTCGCCAGCGAAAACAGCACCAGCATGCCGACAAACCAGAGACCGAGCCAGATCCAGAAATCACGGCGTCCAATACGCCCTTTAAATGAGAATAACCACTGCTGTATGGTCATGTAAGTTCCTTTATTATTGCCTGCGCTGTCAGTTTACCCTTTTGACAAGCCCGACAGTTATCGTTTTAATCGTGAGCAGTCCTAACGAAAGGTAAGATTGATGAAGCCAGGGTGTACACTGTTTTTATTATTGTTTTCCGCCATAACTGCGAGCACAACGGTGCTGGCGGAGGCATCGCCGTCTGCGACGACCGCGCCCTACCTGCTGGCTGGCGCGCCGACGTTTGATCTCTCCATCAGCCAGTTTCGCGAAAACTTTAATCAGCAAAATCCCCGGCTTCCACTGAACGAATTTCGTGCTATCGACAGCAGCCGCGACAGGGCGAACCTGACCCGCGCCGCCAGCAAGATCAATGAAAATCTGTACGCCTCAACGGCGCTGGAGCGCGGTACGTTAAAAATCAAAAGTATGCAGATTACCTGGCTTCCCATTCAGGGGCCCGAGCAAAAAGCCGCCAAAGCCAAAGCACAAGAGTACATGGCGGCGGTGATCCGCACCGTCGCCCCGCTTCTGACAAAAGAGCAAAGCCAGCAAAAACTGCAAAAATTACTCACAGCGGGCAAGAATAAGCACTACTACGCCGAAACGGAAGGCGCGATTCGCTATGTTGTCGCAGACAACGGGGAAAAAGGGCTGACCTTCGCTGTTGAACCGATTAAGCTAGCGCTATCGGAGAATCTGGAAGGGCTGAATTAAGTGACAAAAAGCAAAGCCTTTCGAGGGAGGGATCTCTATACTGTTTCACAGACCATGCCGTCCCTGAAGGGCGGCCATCTTCCTTAATTCGCTGACAAAGCGTGGAGAAATGAAATGCGACATCCTTTAGTGATGGGTAACTGGAAACTGAACGGCAGCCGCCACATGGTAAACGAGCTGGTGGCTAACCTGCGTAAAGAACTGGCTGGCGTTGCTGGCTGTGCAGTTGCGATTGCACCGCCGGAAATGTATATCGACATGGCGAAACACGCCGCTGCCGGTAGCCACATCATTCTGGGCGCGCAGAACGTTGACCTGAACCTGTCTGGCGCATTCACCGGTGAAACTTCTGCTGAAATGCTGAAGGATATCGGCGCGCAGTACATCATCATCGGCCACTCTGAGCGTCGTACTTACCACAAAGAGTCTGACGAGCTGATCGCGAAGAAATTCGCCGTGCTGAAAGAGCAGGGTCTGACTCCGGTTCTGTGCATCGGTGAAACCGAAGCAGAAAACGAAGCCGGCAAAACTGAAGAAGTCTGTGCTCGTCAGATCGACGCGGTACTGAAAACTCAGGGCGCTGCGGCGTTTGAAGGCGTGGTTATCGCTTACGAACCTGTATGGGCGATCGGTACTGGCAAATCCGCCACTCCGGCGCAGGCGCAGGCTGTTCACAAATTCATCCGTGACCACATCGCCAAAGCTGACGCGAAAATCGCTGAGCAAGTGATCATCCAGTACGGCGGTTCCGTAAACGCAGCTAACGCGGCAGAACTGTTCGCTCAGCCGGACATCGACGGCGCGCTGGTTGGCGGTGCTTCCCTGAAAGCTGACGCGTTCGCGGTGATCGTTAAAGCAGCGGAAGCGGCTAAACAAGCTTAATGCTGTTGTGGCGGGTGGCGCGTGCGCTTACCCGCCCTACAAAATCACAGGCCCGGTAAGCGTTAACGCCACCGGGCTTTTTTTTACAAACGCCCCAGTAAACTAAACCACACGTAATCCAGCGGCAACAGCACCAGATACGTTGCCAGCGCCAGTGCCAGACACAGCGTCATGCCTGGTTTTGCCGGGACTTTCCCTAATGCCATCGCCACCACAATCGGCGATGCCTGATACGGCAGCAGCGGCGTGGAGTACCCCAATACCTGAATCATAATCACCGACAGCAGCGGAAAACCGGTTGCGTCGGAAAAACTCTGCGCCAGCGTGGTATACAGCGCCGGAACGCCGTTCGCCGTCATAATAAAATTCAGCGCGGTGGTAATGCCGGTCAGCGCCAGGAAACTGGTGAAGGGCTTTTCCGGGTCCAGCGGCATGACATGCAACAGCGCCTCGCCCACCGCATTGCCAATGCCGGTTTGCGTCACGGTGATCGCCAGCCCCAGAATGCCTGCCACATAAATACAGGTGCGGATATTCACGCCGCTGGAAAACTCTTCCCCGTTGATAAACCCCACGCGCGGCAACAGCGTGATCACCGCCGCCGCCAGCCCGGTCCACGCCGGGCCAATACCGTGCCAGCTTTCGCTGACCCACATCGCCAGCACCACCGCCAGCATCCACGCCAGCCGTTTCTCCGCACGGCTCATCGGCGCAGGCGGCGTCAGGTCGCGAGGCGCATGCGGTTTACCGGGAAACAGCCAACAAATAAGGACGATTAACAGCGCACCTTTCAACCAGCCCAGAACAGGCGTATGCAGCAGAAGATACGGCAGATAGTTCAGGTGGATGCCATACGAACCTTCCGCCGCCCCGCTCATCACCAGGTTAGGTACATTAGCAGGCAGGATGGTCGCGGAGAGCTGGAAGGTTCCAAAGCCCACCGCAAGCGCCAGTCCGTACCAGGCGCGCGTGCCATCGGCAATCCCGGCACGTTTCGCCATCGCCGCGACAATGGGCATCAGCAGCGCGATACGCCCCATATTGGACGGCATCACAAACGCCAGCGCATAACTGAGCAGCACCACGCTTGCCACCATCAGCGGCCATGAGTCAGTCAGTCTGGCGGATAAGGCGCGCGCCGCCCTGTCTGCCAGCCCTGTTTTGCGAATCGCCACCCCCAGCACAAAACCGCTAAAAACCAGCCAGAAAGCCGACGAGGCAAAACCGCCAAAAATGACGTCCGGTGGCGCGATCTTCGCCACCATCGCCACGGTAAAGAACAGCAGCGCGGTAATAAACTCCGGCAACAGCGAGGTTGCCCAGAGCAGAATGGTCACGCCGACCACCAGCGAAGGAATGAACAGAGGGTGTGTAAGCCAGAGCGACATGCCTGTCTCCTGTTGTTTTTTTCAACAAGAATACGGAGACAGGCAGGTGGAGTAAACGCCAGATTAGGTGGGGTTACTGCAAAATCTCACATTGATGATCCTGAATTTCCTCAGCGGAAGCGAGGTTAAACGCCAGCAGGTTGCGCTGCGTCGCCAGCAAAACAAAAGAGTCGTCGCTCTGGCGCACCACCGCCAGTGCATAGCTGCCCATGTGCTCACGCGCATCCGGCACCTCTTCCGCCAGCATCATGAACGGGCTGCGTTGCGCCAGCTCGCTTTCCGTCACCCGACGCGCCAGATATTCATTCCCGCGCAATCCGCCCGGCAGCGGCAGCCAGCGGGTACTCACTTTCGCCAGATTATCATCCAGTTGCGCTCGCACATCAGGGCGCAGGCAGGAGATGTGGATATGAAAGTGGTTTTGCGTCCGCCCGGAGCGTGAGTTAATCGCCAGCGAAATGGCGCTGTCTGGAATATCTTTGCCGTACTTTTGGCTCATAAAGCTGCGCGCCTGCCAGGCTAGCCAGAAGAAGTTCGGCGTGTAGGGCTCCACCAGCAGCGGGCTTTCCGTACCGTTGATGCGGTACGTCGGCATCAACAGATACTGCAACGGGCCATTACGATCTTTAAACACGACATACCCGGCATCCGGTTTCACTTCGGCGCATGGCGCAGGATTTTGCTGTTGCAGTTGGTTCGGTACGCATTGTTGCAGAACAATATCCCGCAATGCGTTCGGATTAGCGGCCAGCTTCCAGTAGCCAATGCCCGCGACGGCGGCAACAATCACAACCGCCAGCAAAAAATAACCTGTTTTTTTCATTACTCATTCCCTGTCTCTTATTGACGTGCAAGAGTAACGCAAAATGATGACAAATAAAAAAGCCCGGTCGCACGATGCCACCGGGCTGGAAAAGCAATTTACATTAGCGTTTGCTGATTTGGTCGAACGTACCGCCATTAGAGAAATGCTCTTTCTGCGCTTTCGTCCACCCGCCAAACTCCTCGTCAATGGTGAAGAGTTTCAGCTTCGGAAATGCATTTTCATATTTCTTCGCCACTTCAGGGTCGCGTGGGCGATAGAAGTTTTTCGCCGCAATTTCCTGCCCTTCCGGCGAGTAGAGATACTTCAGATAGGCTTCCGCCACGGCTTGCGTCCCTTTTTTCTCCACGACTTTATCCACCACGGAGACGGTCGGTTCTGCAAGAATTGATTCGCTCGGCGTCACGATTTCAAATTTATCTTTGCCCAGTTCGTTCGTCGCCAACAGCGCTTCGTTCTCCCAGGCGATCAGCACGTCGCCAATCCCACGCTCAACAAAGGTGTTGGTTGAACCGCGCGCGCCAGAATCCAGCACTTCCACGTTCTTAAATAACGCTTTTACGAAGTCCTGCGCTTTGGCCTGATCGTTGTTATTGTGGTGCAGGGCGTATCCCCACGCAGCCAGATAGTTCCAGCGTGCGCCGCCAGAGCTTTTCGGGTTCGGCGTAATCACCGACACGCCCGGTTTTACCAGGTCGTTCCAGTCATGGATTTGCTTCGGATTGCCTTTACGCACCAGGAAGACGATGGTGGACGTGTACGGCGCGGAGTTGTCCGGCAGACGTTTGATCCAGTTTTTGTCGATACGGCCGCGCTCTGCAATGGCATCAACGTCATAAGCCAGCGCCAGCGTCACCACATCGGCCTCAATACCGTTAATGACTGACGTCGCCTGCTTACCGGAACCGCCATGCGACTGACGGATCACCACGTTGTCGCCCGTTTCTTGTTTCCAGTGCGCGCTAAACGCTTTGTTGTACTGATCGTACAGCTCGCGCGTTGGATCGTAAGACACGTTAAGTAACTGAATATCCTTCGCCAGAACGCTGGTCGATGCCAGCAATAATGTTAACCCCACGCCCCATTTATTCATCGCCCAGCTCTCTTATGTAGTGTTGTGATGAGTAAAGCGTGCCAGAAAGGAATCCAAACATTAAAGAATAAAAAAAGATTGGCTATAACTTGAGGGAATAAATGAAGGATATTGCCGGATGCTGGCTAGCGCCTTATCCGGCCTACAGGCCGTACTGTTGTAGGCCGGGTAAGGCGAAGCCGCCACCCGGCACAATACACACAACGATCAGTACAGCTTTTTAGCGCAATCCAGCCAGTCACCTTTGAACGGACGCTTCATGTTTTCGATAGCGTCGATGATGTCATGGTGAACCAGTTGTTCGTTCTGGATGCCCACACAACGTCCGCCAAAACCTTCCAGCAGCAGTTCAATAGCATATGAGCCCATACGGGAAGCCAGAATACGGTCGTAAGGCACCGGAGAGCCGCCACGCTGGATGTGACCCAGTACGGTCGCACGCGTTTCACGGCCAGTCTCTTTCTCGATGTAGTGCGCCAGTTCATCAACGTCACACATATGTTCGGTGATCGCGACAATCGCGTGTTTTTTACCTTTCGCGATGCCCGCTTTGATTTCCGCAACCAGATCGTCACGGCTGAATTCCACTTCCGGTACCACAACAAACTCACAGCCCCCAGCGATAGCCGCCGCCAGGGTCAGGTCGCCGCAGTAACGCCCCATCACTTCAACGATGGAAATACGCTGGTGAGAGGAAGAGGTGTCACGCAGACGGTCAATCGCTTCCACTACCGTACCCAGCGCGGTGAAATAACCGATGGTGTAGTCAGTGCCTTTGATGTCGTTGTCGATCGTGCCCGGCAGACCGATGCACGGGAAGCCCATTTCAGTCAGACGTTTTGCACCCATATAGGAACCGTCACCGCCGATAACAACCAGCGCGTCGATGCCACGTTTTTTCAGGTTTTCGATAGCCACTGCGCGAACATTTTCATCGCGGAATTCCGGGAAGCGCGCGGAGCCGAGGAAAGTACCGCCACGGTTGATCATGTCGGACACGCTGTAACGGTCGAGCTGAACCATACGGTCTTCATACAGACCCAGGTAGCCATCATAAATACCCATTACTTCCAGTCCTTCCGTCAACGCTGCGCGTACAACACCACGGATTGCTGCGTTCATGCCAGGCGCATCACCGCCGCTTGTCAACACACCGATTTTCTTAATCATGACTACCTCTGAACTTTGGAATGCAAAATGAAATCTGTTGCCGGAAGCCGATACTGTTACTGCACATCGGGACGATCCAACGAATATGCAGATAGTATAACAACCGCTTCCTGCTGAATTGATTCAGGTCAGGCCAAACGGCGGTAATTTATACACAAAATGCTGGCCTTGCTCACTTTTTTACAACGAATTACGAAAGCTCAAACCTCTTGCCTTCCCTGGGTACGACTGAACAGGGGTCCTGGTGGATAATGACATCCGAACCCGGAAAACGCCGCAAAATCGCCTGCTCTACCTGTTCAGCCACCAGATGCGCCTGAACGAGCGGCAGATTATCTTCCATTTCCAAATGAATCTGAATAAAGCGGGTCGGCCCTGACTGCCGCGTGCGAAGATCGTGAGCACCGTTGACGCCCGGCCACGATGTCACGATATCAATAATTTCCTGACGTTCCTCATCGGGCAGCGCGCGATCCAGTAACGACTGCACTGCCTCATATCCCATACGTAGTGCGCTGTATAGAATATAGATGCCGATTCCCAACGCAAACAAGGCGTCCGCGCGATGCCAGCCATACCAGGCCAGCCCAAGCGCAACGAGAATCGCTCCGTTCATCATAACATCAGACTGATAATGAAGCATATCTGCCCGTACAGCCTGACTTTGCGTCTTGCGCACAACCCAACGCTGAAACGTGACCAGAATGATCGTACAAACCAGGGCGATAAGCGTCACCACGATCCCGACGCCCGGTTCGTTCATTGGCGTAGGGGTAATCAGATGCTGAATACCGGTCAAAAACAGAAACAGCGCCGAGCCGGAAATAAACATGCTCTGCGCCAGCGCCGCCAGCGACTCTGCTTTGCCGTGTCCAAAGGTGTGTTCATCATCCGCCGGTTGCAGCGAATAGCGCACCACTAACAGGTTAGTCAGCGACGCGGCAATATCCACCAGCGAGTCAACCAACGCAGCCAGAATACTCACCGACCCGGTGTACCACCACGCAAAAATTTTGATCAAAAGTAACAGTGACGCCATCACTGTCGCGGCAATTGCCGCCCGGCTGACCAGTCGCCCATAGGTTTGATTCATAAACACTCCTGCCTTTCCATGCCGGTAGTATAACGGATGGAGTAAAACAGTAAGGCAATAACCGGATGACAAATTTTGGACAAAAAAAACCCCTCCATCATGGAGGGGAAGACAGGGATGGTGTCTATGGCAAGGAAAACAGGGTTTGTTACTGGGAACGTGAGTTGCTACTACTCAATAACTTCAACGAGGAGCCGTTTTGCCATTGCGCCACATCGCGCAGTTGCTCCATTCGTTGTTGATGCTTCTCATTTAAAACCGCTTGCTGCTCCGGCGTTAACAGGCGATACATCTGGTTGCGAACCCTGGCCATTTCGACCTGGCGGGCAACCTGTTCTTGCGCCATTTTTTCTGCCTGAGCGCGCACAGCGTTTTCATCAAATTTTTCTGCGATGACAAGGCGATGCATTGTCTCCATTTCGCTAACATTAACAGGAGGCTGTTCGTGTCTTGCCTGCTGCATCAGATCTCGCATCTGTTGACGCTGATGTTCGGTTAAACTTATGCCGTCGAACATATGGCTCTGCGTACTGCGCTGCGTAAGTCCTTCACCTTGATGCCAGTTATCGCCTGTAACGACTTCAGCAGCGTGGCTTAAAGGACTGAGTGCCAGCGTTGAGGCCATGACGGCAGCGGTAACTTTGCGCATCACTTGCTCCCAAAATCTTTTCTGTCGCGATTCAACGAGAGACAGTTTACGATTCGGGCTGCAAACATGCGTCAGGGGGTGTAAAACAACGTAAAGTCATGGATTAGCGACGCCTGATGACGTAATTTCTGCCTCGGAGGTACTTAAACAATGAATAAAATCCTGTTAGTTGATGATGACCGAGAGCTAACTTCCCTGTTAAAGGAGCTG
Organism: Citrobacter sp. CK198; assembly: GCF_030333295.1. Classification (NCBI taxonomy): domain Bacteria; kingdom Pseudomonadati; phylum Pseudomonadota; class Gammaproteobacteria; order Enterobacterales; family Enterobacteriaceae; genus Citrobacter; species Citrobacter sp. CK198. Next base: position 59,625 of record NZ_JAOWGE010000006.1, read on the forward strand.
CTCGAAATGGAAGGCTTCAATGTGCTGGTTGCCCATGACGGGGAGCAGGCGCTTGAGCTTCTGGACGACAGCATTGATTTACTTTTGCTCGATGTCATGATGCCGAAGAAAAACGGTATTGATACGTTGAAAGCGCTTCGCCAGACACACCAGACCCCTGTCATTATGCTGACCGCGCGCGGCAGCGAACTGGATCGCGTACTCGGCCTTGAGCTGGGCGCGGATGATTATTTACCTAAACCGTTTAACGACCGCGAACTGGTCGCGCGTATCCGTGCGATTCTGCGCCGCTCGCACTGGAGCGAACAGCAGCAGAACAACGACAACGGCTCGCCGACGCTGGAAGTGGATGCGTTAAGCCTCAATCCGGGTCGCCAGGAGGCCAGCTTCGATGGTCAAACCCTGGAGTTAACCGGCACCGAATTTACCCTGCTCTATTTGCTGGCGCAGCATCTCGGCCAGGTGGTTTCGCGTGAACATTTGAGCCAGGAAGTGCTGGGTAAACGCCTGACGCCGTTCGACCGCGCAATCGACATGCATATCTCCAACCTGCGTCGTAAGCTGCCGGAGCGTAAAGACGGGCACCCGTGGTTTAAAACCCTGCGTGGTCGCGGTTATTTGATGGTTTCCGCTTCATGATAGGCAGTTTAACCGCGCGCATCTTTGCCATCTTCTGGTTGACGCTGGCGCTGGTGCTGATGTTGGTATTGATGTTACCCAAGCTCGACTCACGCCAGATGACCGAGCTACTGGACAGCGAACAGCGCCAGGGGTTGATGATTGAGCAACATGTAGAAGCTGAACTCGCGAACGATCCACCCAACGATTTAATGTGGTGGCGTCGCCTGTTCCGTGCGATCGACAAGTGGGCGCCGCCAGGACAGCGGTTATTGCTTGTGACCACTGAAGGACGCGTGATCGGCGCAGAACGCAGCGAAATGCAGATCATTCGTAACTTTATTGGTCAGGCGGATAACGCCGATCATCCGCAGAAGAAGAAATATGGCCGCGTTGAGATGGTAGGCCCGTTCTCTGTCAGAGACGGGGAAGATAACTACCAGCTTTATCTGATTCGACCGGCCAGCAGTTCCCAATCCGATTTTATTAATCTGCTGTTTGACCGCCCGCTCTTGTTGCTGATCGTCACCATGCTGGTCAGTTCGCCTCTGTTGCTTTGGCTGGCCTGGAGCCTGGCGAAACCGGCGCGTAAGTTGAAAAACGCGGCGGACGAAGTGGCTCAGGGTAATCTGCGACAACATCCAGAACTGGAAGCAGGCCCGCAGGAATTTCTTGCGGCTGGCGCCAGCTTTAACCAGATGGTGACAGCACTGGAACGTATGATGACCACGCAGCAGCGTCTGCTGTCGGATATCTCGCACGAGCTACGTACTCCGCTTACGCGTCTGCAACTGGGCACCGCGCTGCTGCGTCGCCGTAGCGGCGAGAGTAAAGAGCTGGAGCGCATCGAGACCGAAGCGCAGCGGCTGGACAGCATGATCAACGACCTGCTGGTGATGTCGCGTAATCAACAGAAAAACGCGCTGGTCAGCGAAACGATGAAAGCCAATCATCTGTGGGGAGACGTGCTGGATAACGCCGCCTTCGAAGCCGAGCAGATGGGTAAATCGTTAACGGTGAACTTCCCGCCGGGGCCGTGGCCGTTATACGGCAACCCTAACACCCTGGAAAGCGCGCTGGAGAACATTGTCCGTAACGCCCTGCGCTATTCGCACACGAAGATTGAAGTCGGCTTCGCGGTGGATAAAGACGGCATTACGATAACGGTTGATGACGATGGCCCGGGCGTTAGCCCTGAAGACCGCGAACAGATCTTCCGCCCGTTTTATCGTACCGATGAAGCGCGCGATCGGGAGTCCGGCGGAACAGGGTTGGGGCTGGCCATCGTTGAGACCGCGATCCAGCAGCATCGCGGTTGGGTGAAAGCCGAAGACAGCCCGCTGGGCGGCTTACGGCTGGTGATCTGGCTGCCGTTGTATAAGCGTTCTTAAGTCTCGCTGTGGTGCCGGATGGCGGCGTGAACGCCTTATTCGGCCTACGAAAAACCGCACGTTGTAGGCCCGATAAGCGCAGCGCCATCGGGCATTACGCCGGATGGCGGCGTAAACGCCTTAAACCGCACGCTGTAGGCCCGATAAGCGCAGCGCCATCGGGCATTACATCATCCACGTAAACGTCGTGACTGATCTTCAATTTTGCCGCTCAAACGGCGCTTCTGCATCGTTCTGGTCCAGCTTTTCGATAACCCCGCCGCCGACAGCAAACGATGATACTGGCCGTCGTCAAACGGCATATGCCAGGCTATCGCAATCGCCTCCTGTACGCTCACATCGCTGACGCGCGACGCCAGAATCAGCGGCGCATCCGCCGATACCTGCCCCGGCGCGATAACGCTGTACAGCCAGCCGGTTTTCCCGGCGTTCTGCATCTGCGTCGCCATATCGCTAATGCCGAAATGGAAGTTGAGCTTAAAGCACGGCGAACGTGGCTGAGTCACCTGAATCAGCGCCTCTCCCCACTGAAAAATATCGCCGATAAAAACATTTTGCTCGGTCAGACCGTCGGTCGAAAGGTTTTCACCAAACGCGGGCGCGACAAACAGATCCGCCTGCGCCGGGAATTGACGCGCCCAGTGCAGATAGTGTTCACGGGGATAATGGCACAGCGCGCGATCGGGCCCACCGTGAATTTTTGTCTCTGCCTGCTCATCACCGGCAAGGCCCAGATCGTTAAGCATCAGCTCGCCATCAACCTGGATTTTCGCAATGGCGCTGGGACGACTTCCCGCATAGTCCCGAATTTTGCCCGTAAACACCTCGACCGGATATCGCATCAGCTTCCCTCTCCCGACAAATAATCCTCATTAGAGCATATTTATTTTGTCTCAGCCGCTCAAAATGAGAGCCGGGTTCACATGATGCGCCAGCAGACGTGCTATCAATTAAAGTGATTTTGAAACGCCATTTCATAATAAGGAGTCAACAACGTGACAGTACAATCGCAGTTTGCTGGCGTCTGGTGTCCTTCCATTACGCCGATGGACAATGACGGAAAAGTCGATCTCAACGGCCTGAGCCAGCATCTCAAACGCCTTACCGAGGCCAACATTGATGTTATTTTGCTGATGGGCAGCATTGGCGAATTTGCGTCTTTCACGCTGGAAGAGCGGCTGATGCTGATCCGCGAGGCCCGCGCGATGAGTTCGCTGAAGATGGTTGCCAATGTCTCCTCCACCTGCACCGGCGACATCCTGCTTATGGCGCAGGAAGCGTACCGCGTCGGGTACGATGCGGTGATGATTCTGCCGCCGTATTACTACGGGCAGACGTCGAAGCAGCTTCTGAGCTACTTCCACCAGCTTGGCAACGCCCTGAGCGGCAAATGGTTCGCCTACAATTTCCCGGCACGCACCGGCTGCGATTTAACGCCGGATCTGGTGGCGACCCTTGCCGCCGAATTCCCGAATTTTGCCGGGATTAAAGATACCGTCGACTGCCAGTCCCATACCCGCAGCATGATTCAGACCACCCGCGCGGTACGCGACGATTTTGCCGTGCTCTCCGGCTATGACGAGTATTACATTCCCAACCTGCTGGCGGGCGGCGCAGGCATTATTTCCGGCTTAAACAACGTGATGCCGGAGCTGTTTGTCAGCGCGCGGGAGGCGTTTAAGCAGGGTGATTTGCAAACGTTGCGCGATATCCAGGAGAAAATCGGCACGTTTATGTCCATTTACGCGATTGGCGAGGATTTTGTAACCACGATTAAAACCGTGGTATCGCGTAAGTTCGGCTATTGTACCGGCGTGTCGCGTAATGCGGGAGGAGAACTGAACGAGCACGAGCGTCGCACAATTGATGAGGTGTTTGGCCGTTAATTCTGACCGGAAGCGCCGGATGAGGCATAAGCCGTCATCCGGCAAAACAGGTTTATTTCACCGTACCGCGAATATCGATTTCCGCCGCTCTGGCCTTCACCTTCCGCGACCAGACTGAGGTAATGATCGGCACCAGAATCGAAGTCACGATAACCGATGTGGCAACCAGCGAGGTCGCGGCGGGCGCCATCGGTTTAAACGCCGGAACCATCTCTGCGATCAGCACGGGTGTGGCTACTGCGGCGCCAGCAGAACTTGAGGCGGCAATACCTGCCGTACCGTCACCGCCGCCGATAAACTTGTCAGCGATGATTAACGGGATGCCGGTGATAATAATGACCGCCACACCCAGCAGAATCCCCAGTACGCCCGTCTGTGCAATCACGCTCAAATCAATGGTGTTGCCCAGCGCGAAGGCGAAGAACGGGATCAGCGTCTGTACCGCTTTGCTGAAGAATTCCCGCAGTTCCGGGTCGAGATTCCCCAGCGCGAAACCAATCAGGAACGGCAATACCGCCCCCACAAATACATGCGGTTCAAACGAGGCAATCCCGGCGGTTCCCAGAATAACCATCGTCATCAGCGGCCCTGACTCCAGCGACATCAGGACAAATGCCCCGGCCTCTTCTTTGGTGCCGTACTGCTGCATGATGGAGGCATACAGCCCGCCGTTAGTCATGTCCATAGAGGCCACCAGCGCCAACGTAGACAGCCCGGCGAAGAAGCCCGCTTCCACCCCATGTTCCGGGATAACGCGTGACGCAATAGCGGCCACCACCCAGGCAACCGCAATTTTGGTCACCACCAGCGTCCCGGATTTACGCAGCACGGTGCCTGTGGCGCTCAGTTTGATCGACGCGCCCATACAAAAGAACCAGACCGCCAGAATCGGCACCGTACCGGTGATCATACCGTTTGTGAATGAGCCGAAGTATTTCCCTGCGCCTGGCGCGAAGGTGTGGCATAGCGCGCCGAGGAACAACGGAACGAGCATCATGCCACCCGGGACTTTTTCTATCGTGCGTTTAATCTGCATTTCCTTCACCTGTAGACATAAAAACGGGCAATTTTTATGGGCGAATGCGCCTTACTTTGAGGCACACCCGCGTTGATGAAGAAACGATAGACATTCATTCGAACAATAAAAGTGATCCCAACCACATAACAAAACTATGTTTCATTTTTTATGGATTGATGTTTTTAATTTGACGTAAGTCACACCAGACAAGCTCAAAAGCGCCTAAAAGAAAGCCCCCGCAGGTTGTGCCTGCGGGGGCTGAATTCAATGCCGGATGGCGGCTAATGCCTTATCCGGCCTACAAATTGTAACTCTGTGCCGGATGGCGGCTAACGCCTTATCCGGCCTACAAATTGACAAATCCTCTTCGTAGGCCTGATAAGCGCAGCGCCATCAGGCAAAAAGACTTATTTTTTCGCCGCGAAACGCGCAGCAGCTTCGTCCCAGTTCACCACGTTCCAGAACTCTTTGATGTAGTCCGGGCGACGGTTCTGGAATTTCAGGTAGTAAGCGTGTTCCCATACGTCCAGACCCAGGATTGGGAAACCGGAAACGCCGGAAATGGCCTCGCCCATCAGCGGGGAGTCCTGGTTAGCGGTAGAGACAACCGCCAGTTTGTCGCCCTGCAACACCAGCCAGGCCCAACCGGAACCGAAACGCGTTGCCGCCGCTTTTTCAAACTCCGCTTTGAAGTTATCAACGGAACCGAAATCACGTTCGATAGCCGCTTTCAGGTCGCCCTGCAAAGCGGTGCCTTTTTTCAGGCCTTTCCAGAACAGGCTGTGGTTAGCGTGGCCGCCCGCGTTGTTGCGCAGTACGGTTTTTTTGTCCGCCGGAAGCTGATCCAGTTTGGTGATCAGTTCTTCAACCGGCAGGTTCGCGAATTCAGGCAGGTTTTCCAGCGCCGCGTTAGCGTTGTTGACATAAGTTTGATGGTGTTTGGTATGGTGGATTTCCATCGTCTGCTTATCGAAGTGCGGTTCCAGCGCATCATAAGCGTACGGCAGGGATGGCAGTGTATAACTCATAATCATCTCCATTATTGTCGAGCGGCTGAAGTGTTAATGCCGCGTAAGCAGTTGGTTCATTATAGTTAATTAAATGATATTGAAAATGCTTATCAATGCCGTAGTTTTAATAAGGATATAACTTTTCATTATGTTCTTGAATATGTGAGCCAAATCACCCGTATAACGTGCTGGTTGCCAGGAAGGAAGAAATGTCGGCAATCCTCAAAAGGTTAATCAACTGCGCAATTTTTACACTCATCAGGTCGGGAGGGTCACACCGGCAATAAAAACGATGAGGATTAAGTCATGAGTAACGCGATTACGATGGGTATCTTTTGGCATTTGATAGGTGCGGCCAGTGCAGCCTGTTTTTATGCCCCGTTCAAACAAGTTAAACAATGGTCCTGGGAAACCATGTGGTCAATCGGTGGGATTGTCTCCTGGCTTATCCTGCCCTGGACCATCAGCGCCCTGCTGCTCCCGGATTTCTGGGCCTATTACAGTTCCTTCAACCTATCCACCCTGTTGCCCGTATTTCTGTTCGGCGCAATGTGGGGCATCGGTAATATTAACTACGGCCTGACCATGCGCTATCTCGGCATGTCGATGGGGATCGGCATCGCGATTGGTATTACGCTGATCGTCGGCACCCTGATGACCCCCATCATCAATGGAAACTTTGATGTGCTGATCAATACCGAAGGCGGACGAATGACGCTGCTGGGCGTCCTGGTGGCGCTGATCGGCGTTGGCATCGTCACCCGCGCCGGGCAGTTAAAAGAGCGCAAAATGGGGATCACCGCCGAGGAGTTCAACCTGAAAAAAGGTCTGCTGCTGGCGGTGATGTGCGGTATTTTCTCCGCCGGGATGTCCTTTGCGATGAACGCCGCCAAACCGATGCATGAAGCCGCCGCCGCGCTCGGCGTCGATCCGCTGTATGTCGCTCTGCCAAGCTACGTGGTCATCATGGGCGGCGGCGCGCTGATCAACCTGGGCTTCTGTTTCATTCGTCTGGCAAAAGTGAAAAACTTGTCGATAAAAGCCGACTTCTCGCTGGCAAAATCGATGATCATCACCAATATCCTGCTGTCCGCGCTGGGTGGCCTGATGTGGTATTTGCAGTTCTTTTTCTACGCCTGGGGCCACGCTCGCATTCCGCCGCAGTATGACTACATCAGTTGGATGCTGCACATGAGCTTCTACGTGCTGTGCGGTGGGATTGTGGGTCTGGTGCTAAAAGAGTGGAAAAACGCGGGTCGTCGTCCTGTCAGCGTTCTCAGTCTGGGTTGTGTGGTCATTATTATTGCCGCCAACATCGTCGGCATGGGAATGGCAAGCTAATCGTTTTGCGTACTGTGATGACGCCACTGGCTGGGCGTCATCCCGGTTTCCCGCGTAAACACCACCGAAAAGTAGTTACTGTCCTCAAAGCCGCACTGCATTGAAATCTCACTGATCATCAGGCGGCTGTGCTGAAGCAAATACTGCGCATGGCAGATGCGGATCTGGCGAAGATACTGGTTGATGGTCATCCCGGTCTGTGAGCGAAACTGCTGTCGCAGCACCCGCTCGCTGCACTGCTCCTGGTCGCAAAACGCATCCAACGCAAAGGGGCGCTCCAGGCTGCCGGCCAGCGCGGTAATCAATTTATCCAGCAACGTTTCGCTCGCTCTGGTCGGGAGATCATCGGTAGCATAGCGGTGTCTTTTTAGCGTCATCACCAGCTGACCAAATAGCAGCTCCGCCATCTCATTCGCCAGCGGATCGCCCTGATTGCTCTCATGTTCAAGCTGGCTGATAACCTGCCGCGCCTGATTCATCCCCACGCTGCCCAGCCGCCAGTGCGGGCGCCGTTCACTGCCGTTAAAGCCCGGAATGGCGCTTTCCCAGCCAAGATTCAGGGTCAACCGCTCCGGGCAGTAAATAATATTCTGCAAAACCAAATCGTTAACGGAGGTGTAGGAGTGTCTGTCCTCGGCGCGAATATAAAACAGATCGCCACGCGTGATGCGGTAAGGGCGATCGTTGAGCACATGCAAACCGTTGCCGCGCCAGACCAACACCAGTTCACAAAACTCGTGTGTATGTTCCGCGAACACATTTTGCGGATAGCGATCGGCAACCGCGACAGCCTGGCCGTCATTCGCAAAAAAGTCTTTTTTCAGAAGGACTAACTGATTTGCCACCGCAGCACCTCACGTTGAATGCTTGCCGGATGGCGCTACGCTTATCTGGCCTACAGATCGCCGCCGTAGGCCGGATAAGGTGAAGCCGCCATCCAGCATTGAAGGGGACGATTATCAGCAAATTGGCGACAAAAAACGGTGATAGCTTTCGCGTTACTGTAGCAATGCGTCCCGCCCCTGGCGAATATCCCTGGGCGACCAGTCAAATTCCCGGCGAAACAGCGTCGAAAAATGGTTACTGTCGCCAAAACCGCAGCGATACGCGATATCTGTGACGCTTTCATCACTGTGACGCAGCAGATGGCGAGCCTTGATAAGCCGCAGACGGTTAAGATAGCGCTGCGGCGTCAGGCCGGTCTGTTGTTTGAGCTGACGGTGCAGCGTGCGCAGCGAGAGCGAAAACTTGTCGGCTATCGATTCCCAGCACACCTCTTCAGCAAAATGATCCTCCAGCCAGGCCAGCAACTGATTCAGCCGCGCATCGTTATTGGCCGCCCCTTCCATCAGGCTGCTTTTACGCAGCAGCACCAGCAACTGCATAAACAGAATTTCACGGTTGGCGACCGCAGGTGTGTCCATCTCGTCTCCGGCGTTTTCCATCTGCGCCACCAGTTGCCGCACCTGCTGTAACGCGCTCTGATTCACGCGCCAGTGTGACGGGTACTGCCCATCCTGTTCCTGCGGCAAGAGCTGGTTCAGCCCTGCCAGAAACTGAAACGCGTCCGGCGAGCGATAGAGCACATTCGTCAGACACAGGTTGTCGGTGTGTTCATACAGATGTCTGTCATGATCGCGAACAAAGCAGACCGTACCGCCGCTAATGGTGTAGGGCTGCCCATTGAACACATGAATGCCAGTGCCATGTTCAACAATCACAATCTCATGAAAATCATGATGATGTTCAGGAAAAGCGGACTGAGGAAGCCGGGGTTCAATGGCCACGGGCGCTTTACCTGACGGAAAAAAATCCACGCTATGCAGTACGGTCATGATGGCTTCCTGATATGAGAAACATGTCAGAAATAGTAATTAAGGGTTACTACCCTCACCTTAAATTTTTAACGCCAAAGCGCGCAAACCCGGTCGTTTTTTCAAGAAAGGACGGGAAAGATCAGGAAATGCGGACGCCGTCACATCCGGCCAATTCACGCTGATAAACGGAAATTGTGAACGCTATCACGTTCACCTTTGCCTCCTTGCCAGCGGCCAATTTAACCTGTCAGTAACAGGAAGGTACGCCTTCCTGGGGGTTCTTAGACTGAGTGCAATGAAACTCAGAAGGACTTCACCATGACTTTTCGCCATTGTGTCGCTGTCGATCTCGGGGCATCCAGCGGGCGCGTAATGCTGGCGCGTTACGACAGTGAACAACACGCCCTGACGCTGCGTGAAATCCACCGTTTCGCGAACTGTTTGCAAAAAACAGACGGGTTCGACGCCTGGGATATCGACAGCCTGGAAAATGAAATTCGCCTTGGACTGGAGAAAGTCTGCGATGAAGGTATCCGTATTGACAGCATCGGCATTGATACCTGGGGCGTGGACTATGTGCTGCTCGACAAGCACGGCCAGCGCGTCGGTCTGCCCGTATCTTATCGCGACAACCGTACCACGGGGGTGATGCAGCAGGCGCTGGCGCAGCTCGGCAAGCATGATATCTATCGCCGCAGCGGCATTCAGTTTCTGCCGTTCAATACGCTGTATCAGCTCCGCGCGCTGGTTGAACAACAGCCTGAACTTATCCCGCAGGTGGCGCATGCCCTGCTGATCCCCGACTATTTCAGTTTCCGCCTGACGGGCGAAATGAACTGGGAATACACTAACGCCACCACCACGCAGCTCGTCAATATCAACAGCGATGACTGGGACGATACCCTGCTGGACTGGACCGGCGCCAACAAAGCCTGGTTTGGCAGACCTACCCATCCGGGCAACGTGATCGGCTACTGGATCTGCCCACAGAAAAATCAGATTCCGGTGGTCGCCGTCGCCAGTCACGACACCGCCAGCGCGGTGATCGCCTCTCCACTGGCCGATAAAAACAGCGCTTATCTCTCTTCCGGCACCTGGTCGTTGATGGGCTTCGAGAGCAGAACGCCTTACACCGATGACGCGGCGCTGGCGGCGAACATCACCAATGAAGGCGGCGCAGAAGGCCGCTACCGGGTGCTGAAAAACATCATGGGGCTCTGGCTGCTTCAGCGCGTACTGAAAGAGCGCCAGATTACCGACCTGCCCGCGCTGATCGCCGAGACCCAGTCGCTTCCGGCCTGCCGTTTCCTGATAAACCCGAATGACGATCGCTTTATCAACCCCGCCGATATGAGCGCGGAGATTCAGGCGGCCTGCCGTGAATCCGGCCAGCCGGAACCCACCCGTAACGCCGAACTGGCACGCTGCATTTTCGACAGTCTGGCGCTGCTGTATGCCGATGTGTTGCAGGAGCTGGCGAACCTGCGTGGTGAAGCCTTTAGCCAGCTGCACATCGTTGGAGGAGGTTGCCAGAACGCCCTGCTGAACCAGCTGTGCGCCGATGCCTGCGGCATTCGCGTGATGGCCGGGCCGATTGAGGCTTCCACCCTCGGCAATATCGGCATCCAGCTCATGACGCTGGACGAACTGAACAACGTTGACGACTTCCGTCAGGTGGTGAGAACCAACTACGACCTGACGACCTTTACCCCAAATCCTGACAGTGAAATTGCCCGCCACGTTGCGCAGTTTCAATCAAAACGACAGACAAAGGAGCTTTGCGCATGACCACTCAACTTGAACAAGCCTGGGAACTGGCGAAACAACGTTTTGCTGCGGTAGGTATTGATGTCGAGGAGGCGTTACGCCAGCTCGATCGTCTGCCGGTATCGATGCACTGCTGGCAGGGCGACGACGTCGCCGGATTCGAAAACCCGGAAGGATCGCTCACCGGCGGTATTCAGGCCACCGGTAACTATCCCGGTAAAGCGCGCAGCGCCAGCGAGCTGCGCGCCGACCTGGAACAGGCGCTAAGCCTGATCCCGGGGCCAAAACGCCTGAACTTACACGCAATCTATCTGGAGTCTGACACGCCGGTGTCCCGCGACCAGATCAAACCGGAGCACTTCAAAAACTGGGTGGAATGGGCAAAAGCGAACCAGTTAGGGCTGGACTTCAACCCCTCCTGCTTTTCTCACCCGCTGAGCGCTGACGGCTTCACCCTGGCGCACGCGGACGACAACATTCGCCAGTTCTGGATTGACCACTGCAAGGCCAGCCGCCGCGTATCCGCGTACTTCGGTGAGCAACTGGGCACTCCGTCGGTGATGAACATCTGGATCCCGGATGGCATGAAAGACATCACCGTTGACCGCTTAGCGCCGCGCCAACGCCTGCTGGAGGCGCTGGACGAGGTGATCAGCGAAAAACTGAACCCAGCGCATCACATCGACGCCGTGGAAAGCAAACTGTTCGGTATTGGCGCGGAAAGCTATACCGTCGGCTCCAACGAGTTCTACATGGGCTACGCCACCAGCCGCCAGACCGCGCTGTGCCTCGACGCGGGCCACTTCCATCCGACCGAAGTGATTTCCGACAAGATTTCCGCCGCCATGCTGTATGTGCCGCGCCTGCTGCTGCACGTCAGCCGCCCGGTGCGCTGGGACAGCGACCACGTCGTGCTGCTGGATGATGAAACCCAGGCAATTGCCAGCGAAATCGTGCGTCACAACCTGTTTGACCGCGTGCATATCGGCCTCGATTTCTTCGATGCCTCCATCAACCGTATCGCCGCGTGGGTTATCGGCACGCGCAATATGAAGAAAGCGCTGCTGCGCGCGCTGCTGGAACCAACCGGGCAACTGCGTCAGTTAGAAGCCAGCGGCGATTACACCGCCCGCCTGGCGCTGCTGGAAGAGCAGAAATCCCTGCCGTGGCAAGCCGTCTGGGAAATGTATTGCCAGCGTCACGACACGCCAGCCGGCAGCCAGTGGCTGGAAAGCGTCCGTGCCTATGAAAAAGAGATTCTGAGCAAACGTAGCTAACCGCGACGCCTGACTTGTAGGCCGGATAAGACGTTCCGCGTCGCCATCCGGCAATAAATGAAACACGATTGCCGGATGGCGCTGCGCTTATCCGGCCTACGTAAGACCCGATAACGTTCGGGCAATAAATGGGAACACCGAACATGCAGAACATTACCCACTCCTGGTTTGTCCAGGGAATGATCAAAGCCACCTCCGACGCCTGGCTGAAGGGCTGGGACGAACGTAACGGCGGCAACCTGACGCTGCGTCTGGATGAGGCGGATATCGCGCCGTTTACCGACGATTTCCACCAGGAGCCGCGCTATATCGCGCTGAGTCAGCCAATGCCGCTGCTGGCGAACACGCCGTTTATCGTCACCGGCTCCGGCAAATTCTTCCGCAACGTACAGCTCGATCCGGCAGCGAATTTAGGCGTGGTGAAAGTGGACAGCGACGGCGCGGGCTACCACATTCTGTGGGGGCTGAATCATGAGGCGGTTCCAACCTCCGAGCTGCCGGCCCACTTCCTCTCCCACTGCGAGCGCATTAACGCCACCGACGGCAAAGACCGCGTGATTATGCATTGCCACGCCACCAACCTGATCGCGCTGACCTACGTGCTGGAAAACAACACGCCGCTTTTCACCCGCAAACTGTGGGAAGGCAGCACCGAGTGCCTGGTGGTGTTCCCGGACGGCGTCGGCATTCTGCCGTGGATGGTGCCGGGCACTGATGAGATCGGTCAGGCCACCGCGCAGGAAATGCAGAAGCATTCGCTGGTGCTGTGGCCCTTCCACGGCGTGTTCGGCAGCGGCCCGACGCTGGATGAAACATTCGGCCTGATCGATACCGCCGAGAAGTCTGCGGAGGTGCTGGTCAAAATCTATTCAATGGGCGGTATGAAGCAAACCATCACGCGTGAAGAACTGGTAGCGCTTGGCAAACGCTTTGGCGTGACTCCGCTTGCCAGTGCATTAGCGTTGTACTGATTCTTCCCGCAATCCAATGCCGGATGGCGGCTTCGCCTTATCCGGCCTATGCCGTAGGCCCGATAAGCGCAACGTCATCGGGCAATAGGGTAACGCGTCAATCTTAAGGAGAATATTCATGAGCTTCATGTTGGCACTTCCCAAAATTAGCCTGCATGGCGCAGGCGCAATCGGCGATATGGTTAACCTCGTCGCGAACAAGCAATGGGGTAAAGCGCTGGTCGTCACTGACGGGCAACTGGTAAAACTGGGCCTGCTGGACAGCCTGTTTGCCGCGCTTGACGCGCATCAGATGTCGTACCACCTTTTCGACGAGGTTTTCCCGAACCCCACTGAAGAACTGGTGCAAAAAGGGTATGCGGCATATCAGGACGCGCAGTGTGATTACATCATCGCCTTCGGCGGCGGCAGCCCGATCGATACCGCCAAAGCGGTCAAAATTCTGACGGCGAATCCTGGCCCCTCTACCGCCTATTCAGGCGTCGGCAAAGTCAAAAACGCGGGCGTTCCACTGGTAGCGATTAATACCACCGCCGGTACGGCAGCGGAAATGACCAGCAATGCCGTCATTATCGACTCCGCGCGCCAGGTCAAAGAGGTCATCATCGACCCGAATATCATCCCTGATATCGCGGTGGACGACGCCAGCGTTATGCTGGACATCCCGCCATCCGTCACTGCCGCCACCGGCATGGATGCGCTGACCCACGCCATTGAGGCCTATGTCTCGGTTGGCGCGCATCCGCTTACCGACGCCAACGCGCTGGAAGCCATTCGGCTGATTAATCTGTGGCTGCCGAAAGCGGTTGATGACGGCCACAACCTCGAAGCGCGTGAGCAGATGGCGTTTGGCCAGTATCTGGCAGGTATGGCGTTCAACAGCGCTGGTCTTGGTCTGGTACACGCGCTGGCGCATCAGCCAGGCGCCACGCACAACCTGCCGCACGGCGTCTGTAACGCCATCCTGCTGCCGATCATTGAGAACTTTAACCGCCCGAACGCGGTCGCGCGTTTTGCCCGCGTCGCCCAGGCGATGGGCGTCGATACTCAAGGTATGAGCATTGAGGCGGCGAGTATGGAAGCGATCAATGCAATCCGCGCATTGAGCAAACGCGTCGGCATTCCTGAAGGTTTCAGCACACTGGGCGTCACGAAAGACGATATTGAAGGCTGGCTGGACAAAGCACTGGCAGATCCGTGTGCGCCATGCAATCCACGCACCGCCAGCCGCGATGACGTCCGCGAGTTGTATCTGGAGGCGCTATGATCCGCAAAGCGTTTGTGATGCAGGTGAATGCCGACGCACACGAGGAGTATCAGCGTCGCCATAATCCCATCTGGCCGGAGCTGGAAAGCGTATTGAAAGCGCATGGCGCGCATCACTATGCGATTTACCTCGATAAAGAACGCAACCTGTTGTTCGCGACCGTCGAGATCGAATCGGAAGAGCGCTGGAATGCCATCGCCAGTACCGACGTGTGCCAGCGTTGGTGGAAGCATATGCGCGACGTGATGCCTGCCAACCCGGATAACAGCCCGGTGAGCGCAGAGCTGAAAGAAGTGTTTTACCTGGCGTAGGCGGTCTGAAGTCGGATGGCTCAACGCCGGATGGCGACGCTAACGCGTCTTATCCGGCCTACAGGTAGCAAACGGCACGAAATTGTAGGCCGGATAAGCGTCAGCGCCATCCGGCATCATAAACCTCATCGCGCGGAATTAATTTTGCTCGGCCACCAGGATCGCCTGCGTATCCGCTTCCAGCGCTTTAAAAATGTGCTCCTGATCGGCGGGATAACAAATATAATCGCCCTCGCCTAACTCTTCCGGCGCCTCTGTCAGCCCGACAAGCGCTTTCCCCTGCGTCACAATAATATGCTCCACCGATCCCGGCGGATGTGGATGTGAAATACGATCCGCCCCCGGCTGCGTCAGCAGCAGGTAGATATCGCGCCGCGCCCCTGGCGGACAGGCAGCCAGTAAAATAGCCTGATAGTGGGCCTGTTCCGCCACCACTTTTGTCCCTTCTCCGCGACGAATCACCTGCGTTTTTTGCGCCTGCGGCTCCAGCAGACGTGCAAAGGGAATATCCAGGGCCACACAAAGCGCCCAGAGCGTTTCCAGGCTAGGATTTCCATTGCCCGCTTCCAGTTGCGACAGGGTAGATTTCGCAATCCCCGCACGCCGGGCGATTTCCGCCAGCGACAGGCCGGTACGCTGACGTTCGCGCACCAGGCTTTTCGCGATCACGCTAATGGGCTGTGTCATTCACGACTCCGCGTTCTTTATATCGAACGAATCGTTCGACTTGTAAATCAATTCTGTTACGTTCATTATAATGGAAATTCGTTCGATATGGCTAAAATAGTATGAAACATCACCTCTCATGTCTCAGCGGAGACACGATAAAAGCGATATTTTTAGTGTGTCTGGCCGTTGGCGTCGTCGGGATGTCCTACGGATCGCTGGCGATGGCCTACGGCTTCCCGATTTGGGTGCCGTTTGTACTCTCCATTTTTGTCCTGGCGGGGGCGTCCGAATTTATGTTTATCGGCATTGTCGCCAGCGGCGGGAACCCACTGGCCGCCGCCGCTGCCGGTTTGCTGGTGAATGCCCGCCATATTCCATTCGGCGTAACGGTACGTGAACTGGTAGGCACCCGCGCCGCCAGCTTTCTGGGCTGCCATATCATGAATGATGAAAGCGTCGTCTTTGGTCTGTCGCAAAAAACACGGCAACAGCGCAAAGCCGCCTACTGGCTGTGCGGCGCGGGCGTCGCAATTTTTTGGCCACTGGGCGCACTGCTTGGCGCGATGGTCGGCAAACTGCTCCCGGCACCGGAAACCATCGGTCTGGACGCGGTATTTCCCGCCATTTTATTGGCGTTAGTGATCCCGGCGTTCAGGAATCGCACCACGCTGATCCGCGCCTGTAGCGGCGCCGGGCTGTCGCTTGCCGCCGTCCCCTTCGCACCGGTCGGGTTGCCGGTACTGCTCTCTCTGCTTGGCTTACTGACGAGGAAAAAATAATGGGCAACATGACGCTGTTTATCGTCGGTATTGCTGTGTTATCGGCAGGCACCTATCTGATGCGTCTTGGCGGAGCAAAGCTCGGCAACCGGCTGGCGCTCTCCGAACGTTCTCAGGCGCTATTGTCGGATGCGGCAACGGTATTGCTGTTTTCAGTGGCGCTGGCAACCACGTTTTATGAAGGCGAACATTTTGCCGGAATGGCGAGGGTACTGGGCGTCGCGTTCGCTGTTTTCCTGGCATGGCGCAAAATGCCGCTGATTGTGGTGATTATCGCTGCGGCGGTGGTGACAGCGCTGCTAAGGCTGGCGGGTATGCACTAAATATGAGGCATTTATCGGAATAGTAAAACAGTAAACGCAGAAACGAAAAAAGCGCCCTGAAGGCGCTCTTTCGACAGTTTTGGATCACTTATTTCAGCAGTTCAGCGGTCATATGCACGCGGTTACCGGAGTATGCGGAAGTGATTTTGTAATCACTGGCGCCAGCCTGCTGAGCCTGAGCGGCGATTTTTGCTTCTGCGCTTTCCAGAGTAGAGCCCGTCGCGGTAACAGACTGAGCGGCGAAAGAACCGAAAGAAGTAGCGAGAGCGATAACTGCGACAAAAGTTTTGATGCTTTTCATGATATAAACCCTTTAACTTAGTTGTTTGAGTAAGGCACCGTGCCTTGATGTGATAAATAATAGGCCGGTATTCGAACAACTAAAAGCGGAAGGATTTGCTATTCTTTTTCAAATTTACTGAATAAAACTCAACCTGTCATCAAACGCCGTGGATGCGTATAAATTGTCGCCTTGCCCGGCTTGCAAAAGCCCACCAGCGTCAGATTACAGCGCTCAGCCACGTCAACCGCTAACGTGGTGGCAGCGGAGACGGCAAACAGGATTTCAACGCCGCACATCGCCGATTTCTGCACCATTTCATAGCTGGCGCGACTGGAGACCAGCACCGCGCCCTGCTGCCAGCTTTCGCCTTCCGTCGCCCGGCGCCCCAGCAGTTTATCCAGCGCGACATGGCGACCGACATCTTCATGCCCGCCGGCTAATTCACCGGACGGCATCGCCCACGCCGCCGCGTGAGTACAGCCGGTAAGCTGACCGACCGGTTGAAAATCAGACAGATGCTTCAACGCGCGATCAAGATTCGCCAGGTTAAAGGTTTGGGTAAACGGGAGCGGCGTAATGGGTTTGCCGATGTCATTCAGCTGCTCCACGCCGCAAACGCCGCAGCCGGTACGCCCGGCCAGGGCGCGACGACGTTCTTTCAGCCCCATAAAACGGCGGCTGGAAAGCTCAATCTGCACTTCAAGGCCGTTGCAGGAAGGAACGACGTCCATGCCATAAATATCCTGCGAACATTCAATAATGCCTTCCGACAGTGAAAAACCGATCGCGAATTGTTCCAGATCTTTCGGCGTAGTCATCATCACTACATGGGAAATGCCGTTATAGACCAGCGCGACAGGAACTTCCGTCGCCAGCATATCCGGTTTTGATTGCGTCAGGCACCCGCGCGTCCAGACGGCATGAGAAACAGCGCCCTCCGGGGATGAATTTTGATGGTCAGACAAAGCAGCTTCCTGGTATGGACTCACGATAAGAGAGATTGCGTTCAGGCAGGATGAGAGCGCCTTTGCGCATTTAACTGCGGTTATTGTCCTCCATTATTTTTGTGAGGTCAAAACCGGGGCAAAATCGCCCCGGTCGGCAGGATGAGAACGCTAGTTAGCCGCGAGAGCGTCAAACGACACGGTGTAGGTTTCTTCCAGATCCTGCGTATTGCTGGTCTGGAAAGCTTTATCGGCAAGATAAGTGGTGATCATCAGTGTTGCAACCCACTGTTTTCCTGCCACTTCCTGGCCGTTTACCGCAGCAGCGGACATATCCGGCAACAGCGTCATTTCCGCAGCGCCGCCCGATACCTGCGCCGCGCCCCGGGGAACCGAAGCCAACTGAACGGGAGCGTTATCGACTCTGGCATTTTTCATTTTAATCGACATCGCGCCGTTGTCAGAAAACTGCCAGGCCTGCCCCTGCCGGGCGGGGCCATCCACAAAGAGCCGAATTTTATGTTCATCAGTACAGATGACGGAGACCTGTAACTCCCGGGTGACGGAGGCATAACCGTGATACATATTCCCGGCGTATTCGGTGCTCCCCTCCCTCATATCCTCCCTGCGGAACCGCCCATAGTCGACCTGTTTTGTCGAAGATAAAATCTGACAGTCGCCTTCTTCCGCCAGCGCGGATGGCGCATTCCCACACAAGAAACCCGCCAGTAATACAGGCATAAAAACGCTAAGATGTTTCATGGAGCCAGCTCCCTGTTTCATTAGAGACATTTCCCTTTTATCTCCTCGTAGAATTTCTGCGGATCGGCTTCCGGCAGGGTGTAGTTCAGTTTGCATCGTCCACCGTCCACCTTCGCATACAGCTGATGGCTTGCTGAGATATCATTCAGGAAGATCAAACCGTCCTCTGGCGCGGAAGTGATGTATTCCCCGGCGTCGTTGACAATGGAGACGCCTTTTGGCAACGGAGTACCGTCTGCGCGCATGACAGAAAGCAGCACGCGCCGCTGACTCAGCGTGGTGAATTGCCATTTCGCGACCGCCCCGTGCGACGCTTTAATCGCCGTCCGGCCATTATTGACGTCAAGATTGCCCGGAAGACTTTGGGTATTGAGTTCCAGCGTACTTTCATGGAACGGCGTCAATGACGGGACGACGGCCTGGCCCCATTTATCGGTCCAGACGGGCCCGCGCGACGTCACGATTTCGATACCGGCAACAGGCTTGTCCAGTTGGGTAATGGCATACGTGTCCGCGACCGGATACGGTGAGAAGGTCACGCCATCGTCATGCGCCACAATGCCGCCACTCAATGCGGCAGAGTAGTTCGTATTGCTGTCGTTATCGCCGCCAGCCGCCACGGACAGCGTGGTATAGTGAAGATTGCTGTTGAGCGAGCTATCCCAGTCGGTAACACTTTCGTCCTGATCGCGAGACACGCCGACCGTGTATTGGTTGTCGTCATTCAGCGACCCCATCGCCCGCGTGCCATAAGAGCTTCTTCCTTCACTCTCGCGATACCACGAGTTCGTTGAAACACCGGTACGGCCTAACGGAACAGAAACGTTCACGTAGAACATATCGCGATCGCTCTCATCCCCACGACTGATATCCGATTCCCAGTTCACGCTGACGCTGAAATATTTATAGGTTTGCGACCAGGAAGAGATAATGCGGCGGCTATTATAGTCGCTGTCCCAGGCCTCATTACGGTAGTAGCCGAGTGAAAAACGTCCCAGAAGCGTATCCGACCAACTGACCGCGACGTTCGTATCGTATTTCGTTGGGGAGTAATCATCGTCGTCGCTATACAGTTCCTGCATTTCGCGATAGTCCGCCGTGCCGTAGCTGCCGCCCAGCGAAATCCCCATCCCCCAGGGCAAGGAATACCCAAGATCCAGCGTGGTTTTGTGCCCATCAGTCTGGCTACGGTTATCGATCGACCCAAGAAACCCGAGCGAGGCATATAAATTCTGTACGGGAACGGTATCCACATTGGCAGAGAAACCGTAATAGTGGTTATCCGCCATCACCATTCCGGCCATGAGATTCATACGATTATTCACTGACCAGCCATCAGACGCCGACACAATCCAGGGCTGCTCAAAATTCGTGTCCATATCTTCCGCACGCCCCACGGCCAGAGAAAAGCCCGGCGCCCTGCCGACATGGTTGCTACGAAACGTGCTCGCCGATACGGTAAAATGGCTTTCGCTTCCATCGGTCTCCGTCACCGTGACATTCAGGTCGGTGTTGAGGTTAGCAATGGGCACATCGGTTAAGGTAAAGGGGCCAGCGGGAACAAGCGTTGAATAGATGATCTGCCCGCCCTGGCGAATATCCACGCGCGCCTGAGAATATCTGGCGATCCCCGTCACCTCGACGCCGCTCCCCTCGTTCGGCAGCAGGGTATTATCCGGCATGACTTGCACACCGTAGACCGATGGAATACTAAAGCGGCTGTTGGCAATGTTGATTTGCCCGCCCTGCACCATCACGCCATAGTCGGCGAAAGTGCGTTGCGCGTAGGTATAATACGAGTCGGTTTCTAATTTCTGGTCGCTGCCGTCGCTGACGAATTGTGTGCTGCGCACAATCCAGTCACCCGCATTAAAACCAAGTTCAAACGTTGACTGAAAGCGGTCTGAATTATCGCCGTCATATTTATAATGCGTGCCAAACATGGAGTAATTCAGCATTGCGGCATGACCACCGCGAACGTCCGCGACCTGTCGGTTATTATCTGGATCAATCGCTTCCTGCGGAACAACCAGCGACATTTCTTCTGTTTCAGGCGTAGCGCTAACGGTTGCCGTAGACCAGTATTGATGGATCAGCGGGCAGGTTTCTCTTTTTATTTTCGTGATGAGTCCTGCGCTTTCCAGAAATGCTTTATCAATACAGGGCTGCCCTTCCTCATTAAACTTAACCGACATGACACTGTGTTTCTTGCCATTAATAATAACGGTCACATTATGGACACCAGGAGTGAACCGGGACGCTAAGGAATAATAATCAGCAATCACAGGATCGAGACCATTAGATTCTAATGCATCAGTATCAAATACCGCTCTCGCCAACTCCATCGTTCCAGTAGAGGTCGGCATTATTTCCGCCCGTATACTGAAAGCGATTGCCGTCAGACAAAACACAATAATTCCTTTTTTAGCGGAACCGCGAATCATAACCACTCCATGTGTTTTACAATAAACTGAGATTAATTATTTTATTTCTGCGACAAAACTCTTCGCCTTATAGCCATAGCGCGTAGCAGGATACATTTCGATATTTTTATCCAGTGCGGATAATGTGGTCGAGGCATGGGCACTTATTGTTTCACCCGGCAGAATATAAGCCTTTGGTAAATCAGCGTGCGCGCCTGATGGCAATAATTTTACTTTCTGTTCCAGACGGATAACATAAGGCGTTTTATTTTCTACGCTGAGTTTTCCGCCGCGCATATGCCACTGGAGATCTTTCCACGGCTCCATATTCACATCTAAACCCGAAGGATGAATAATGACGGGAAGGTTTTGGCTAAAGACCACTTTAACTTTGTTTTTATCCCGTTGCGGGATGGTCGTAAAAATAACGCGCTTCAAATGCTCAACTTTTAACGGCTCCGCGCTATTTTTAAGAACGAATCGCACACGTTGCGTCTTACCGGCATCAACACGCGTAACGGGTTGCGTGACAATCAGGCCAGGCTGAGGATCGTCTGGAAGATTGACGATTTTGGTATACAAGAGCTGGGCATCAGCATCGGTGTTTTTGACATCCATACTGCCGCCTTGCTCTTCTTCATTAATCAGCAGCAGCGACGTGTCGGGCACCATCCCGGCAGCCAGACAGTTAAATGACGCCAATAAACAGGCGCAGATTAATGTTTTCTTGAAGGAAAGCATAATATTAGTCCATTAATATTCATAACTGCTCCCCATAGTAATATGGGGAGCATCTACGATACGTGCAGTGTAATTACAGATATACCAGCTCTACGGTGGTTAAGCCGTCAAGCGTCGCTTCATCGGTAATTTGCAGATCGTCTGTCGGGTTGATAATCGCAGACACACCGACGTTAAAGTTGACTTTTGTTTGCGGTTCTGGCGCATCAGCCGAGCTTTTACCAAAGCTGTAAACCTCGCTGTTATTACTTACAATCTGCATATAGCTGTTGCCTGCTTTTGTTCCCCAGGTAGTGCCGTCATTTGTTGAGAAATAGGCAATCAGGTTATCGCCATTGCCGTTAGTCAGCGTTCCTGAATCAATCTGAATACCCAGCGCATATGCCCCAATTTTCTGGCTACCGTACAGCCCCAGGCCAAAAAGATAATTAGCAGAAGAAATAAAATCAGTCGATGCGAAATTAATGGCATAACCGGTGGTCGGTGCAGAAGCGCTATGCATATCAGTAAAAGAAACGCCGACACGCGTATCTTCTTCACAGGTAATGGCGACTGGCACGGTTTTAATGTCAGGCAGCGCGGTTGGCGCAGTTGAATTTAATGACGCCACTTTGATGGTGCCAAAATCAGCGATACCGCCGCCGCTTGGGAATGACGGAATACAGGAAGCAGGAACAATTTTCCCTGATACTTTAATATCAACGCTCGGTGCCGCCATAACGGAGGAAGCCGTCAGCGCCAGCACAGACGCCATCAGGCTTTTTTTAAAAAAAACATTCATTTTTATTTCCTTATAAAAGAAGCCACTTTATATAATGATGACCTCTGCATATTTCAAAAAATTGACATGACACCAACATAAAATATTGGTTGGCGAAATTTATCATTTGTCAAAAAACCATACAATCGAAAGATTATTTTTAAGAATTTATTCCAGGAAAATCCTCAAAGGAAATCCTTATATATATTCACCAGACATATACAATGATTCATATAAAAGATTAAATCCCGTTATTGTATAAATAATAAATATTATCTACCGCCAGAAAAGTCGATCCATCCAGAACTACCGATAAAGAATGCTGATACCTCATCTCTTTTCGAACAACAACACAATTATTTAACATAGTGATGATTACGCAGCGAAATTTATTAACTCTAAAGTATTAGCTCCTGCTTTTTCGGTTGCAAAGCTCGTCATTCATTATGCCTCAATGTGATAAGCATCACATTTTCATGTTGCCATCATGAAAACTCATTCACTTTTATTTAACCGCAACAGAACACACCTACCAACATTATGGTATCCTGAGTTATATCCCTCCCGGAACTGAGGGAATGCGCAAATTCTTCCCTTTGCGGCCGGTTTCATGGTGGTCCGCAAAGTAAAACTACATAGCAATGTCGAAACAAGGAGCAAACCATGCAGGTCAGCAGAAGGCAGTTCTTTAAGATCTGCGCTGGCGGTATGGCAGGCACCACGGCGGCGGCACTGGGTTTCGCACCCAGCGTAGCGCTAGCGGAAACACGGCAATATAAATTGCTGCGCACCCGCGAAACCCGTAACACCTGCACTTACTGTTCCGTTGGTTGTGGGCTGTTAATGTACAGCCTCGGCGACGGTGCAAAAAACGCCAAAGCATCTATCTTCCACATCGAGGGCGATCCGGATCATCCGGTCAGCCGTGGCGCGCTTTGCCCGAAAGGGGCCGGTCTGGTGGACTTCATTCACTCCGAAAGCCGCCTGAAATACCCGGAATACCGCGCGCCAGGTTCAGATAAATGGCAGCAAATCAGTTGGGATGAGGCATTCGACCGCATCGCTAAACTGATGAAAGAGGACCGCGACGCCAACTACGTTGCACAGAACGCCGAAGGCGTGACCGTTAACCGCTGGCTCTCCACCGGGATGCTGTGCGCTTCCGCATCCAGTAACGAAACCGGCTATTTAACGCAAAAATTCTCCCGCGCGCTCGGTATGCTCGCGGTCGACAACCAGGCGCGTGTCTGACACGGACCAACGGTAGCAAGTCTTGCTCCAACATTTGGTCGCGGTGCGATGACCAACCACTGGGTCGACATGAAGAACGCCAACCTCATCGTGGTGATGGGCGGTAACGCCGCTGAAGCCCACCCGGTAGGGTTCCGTTGGGCGATGGAAGCTAAAATTCACAACGGCGCGAAGCTGATTGTGATTGATCCTCGCTTCACGCGTACGGCGTCGGTGGCCGATTTCTATGCCCCTATCCGTTCCGGTACTGACATTGCCTTCCTGTCAGGCGTACTGCTGTACCTGCTGAACAACGAAAAATACAACCGCGAATACACCGAAGCCTATACCAACGCCAGCCTGATCGTGCGTGAAGATTTTGGCTTCGAAGATGGCCTGTTTACGGGCTATGACGCGGATAAACGCAAGTACGACAAAACCAGTTGGGCCTACGAACTGGATGAAAATGGCTTCGCTAAACGCGACACCACGCTGCAACATCCTCGCTGCGTGTGGAACCTGCTCAAGCAGCACGTTTCCCGCTATACGCCGGATGTGGTGGAAAATATCTGCGGCACGCCGAAAGCCGATTTCCTGAAAGTATGCGAATACATTGCGGAAACCAGCGTCAAAGATAAAACCGCGTCGTTCCTGTATGCCCTCGGCTGGACGCAGCACTCCATCGGCGCGCAAAACATCCGCACGATGGCGATGATCCAACTGTTGCTCGGCAACATGGGGATGGCTGGCGGCGGCGTCAACGCGCTGCGCGGTCACTCCAACATTCAGGGGCTGACTGACTTAGGGTTGCTGTCGCAAAGCCTGACGGGTTACATGACGCTGCCCAGCGAAAAACAGACCGACCTGCAAACCTACCTTGCCGCCAACACGCCAAAACCGCTGCTGGAAGGTCAGGTCAACTACTGGAGCAACTACCCGAAATTCTTCGTTTCTATGATGAAAGCCTTCTTTGGCGATAACGCGACGAAGGACAATGACTGGGGCTTCGACTGGTTGCCGAAGTGGGACAAAGGGTACGACGTCCTGCAATACTTCGAGATGATGAACGAAGGCAAGGTCAATGGCTATCTCTGCCAGGGCTTTAACCCGGTCGCCTCATTCCCGAACAAAAACAAAGTGGTTGCGTCACTCTCTAAACTGAAGTTCCTGGTGACTATCGACCCGCTCAATACCGAAACGTCCACCTTCTGGCAAAACCACGGTGAGTCGAACGATGTTGATCCGTCGAAAATCCAGACTGAAGTGTTCCGTCTGCCGTCAACCTGCTTCGCCGAAGAGAACGGTTCTATCGTCAACTCCGGCCGCTGGCTGCAATGGCACTGGAAAGGCGCGGACGCCCCCGGCGACGCCGTAACCGACGGCGAGATCCTGGCCGGTATCTTCTTACGCCTGCGTAAGATGTACGCCGAGCAAGGCGGCGCAAACCCGGAACAGGTACTGAATATGACCTGGAACTACTCCACGCCGCATGAACCGTCTTCGGAAGAAGTGGCGATGGAAAGTAACGGTAAGGCGCTGGCCGATCTTATCGACCCGGCAACGGGGGCGGTGATCGTGAAGAAAGGCCAACAGCTCAGCTCGTTCGCCCAGCTGCGTGACGATGGCACCACCTCCAGCGGATGCTGGATTTTCGCCGGTAGCTGGACGCCGGAAGGCAATCAGATGGCGCGCCGCGATAACTCCGATCCGTCAGGCCTCGGCAATACGCTGGGGTGGGCATGGGCATGGCCGCTGAACCGCCGCATTCTGTATAACCGCGCCTCCGCAGACCCACAGGGCAACCCGTGGGATCCGAAGCGCCAAATCCTGAAATGGGACGGCGCGAAATGGGGCGGGATGGATATCCCTGACTACAGCGCCGCTGCGCCGGGTAGCAACGTCGGGCCGTTCATCATGCAGCCGGAAGGGATGGGTCGCCTGTTCGCGCTCGACAAGATGGCGGAAGGGCCGTTCCCGGAACACTACGAGCCGTTTGAAACGCCGCTGGGGACGAACCCGCTGCACCCGAACGTTATCTCCAACCCTGCCGCCCGTATCTTTAAAGGCGACGCAGAGGCGTTGGGTAAAGCCGATAAGTTCCCTTACGTCGGAACAACTTACCGTCTGACCGAGCACTTCCACTACTGGACCAAACACGCGCTGCTTAACGCTATCGCGCAGCCGGAACAGTTTGTGGAGATCGGCGAGAAGCTGGCGAACAAGCTCGGCATCGCGCATGGCGATACCGTAAAAGTCTCCTCCAACCGTGGCTATATCAAAGCCAAGGCGGTAGTGACCAAGCGCATTCGCACGCTGAAAGCAGACGGCAAGGATATCGATACCATCGGTATTCCTATTCATTGGGGCTACGAAGGGGTGGCGAAAAAAGGCTTTATCGCCAATACGCTCACGCCATTCGTCGGTGATGCGAATACGCAGACGCCGGAGTTCAAGTCCTTCCTGGTGAATGTGGAAAAGGTGTAACGGAGACGACCTATGGCTTATCAATCGCAAGACATCATTCGTCGTTCCGCGACTAACGGTTTCACTCCCGCGCCACAGGCGCGGGATCACCAGCAAGAGGTGGCGAAGCTTATCGACGTCACCACCTGTATTGGCTGTAAAGCCTGTCAGGTGGCCTGTTCGGAATGGAACGACATCCGTGATGAAGTGGGCAGCAACATCGGGGTGTACGACAACCCGGCTGATCTGACCGCAAAATCCTGGACGGTGATGCGCTTCTCGGAAGTGGAGCAAGACGACAAACTGGAATGGCTTATCCGTAAGGATGGCTGTATGCACTGCGCCGATCCGGGCTGCCTGAAGGCATGTCCGGCAGAAGGGGCTATCATTCAGTATGCCAACGGCATTGTCGACTTCCAGTCTGAACAGTGCATCGGCTGCGGCTACTGCATCGCCGGTTGTCCGTTCGATGTGCCGCGCCTCAACCCGGACGACAACCGCGTTTATAAATGTACGCTGTGCGTTGACCGCGTGGTGGTGGGGCAAGAACCGGCCTGCGTGAAGACCTGCCCGACTGGCGCTATCCACTTTGGTTCCAAAGAGGCGATGAAAACGCTGGCAGGCGAACGTGTGGCTGAGCTGAAAACCCGTGGTTACGACAATGCAGGTCTGTACGATCCGGCGGGCGTCGGCGGTACTCACGTCATGTACGTGCTGCACCATGCCGACAAACCGAATCTGTACCACGGTCTGCCGGAAAACCCGGAAATCAGCGCGACGGTGAAATTCTGGAAAGGCATCTGGAAACCTCTCGCAGCGGTCGGCTTTGCTGCGACCTTTGCGGCCAGCATCTTCCACTATGTCGGTGTCGGCCCGAACCGTGCAGATGAGGAAGAAGACAATCTGCATGAAGAGAAAGACGAGGTGCGCAAATGAAACGACGTGACACCATCGTGCGCTATACGGCGCCGGAACGCATCAACCACTGGGTAACCGCCTTCTGTTTCGTACTGGCGGCGGTGAGCGGACTGGGCTTTTTGTTCCCGTCCTTCAACTGGCTGATGCATATTATGGGCACCCCACAGCTGGCGCGCATTGTGCACCCGTTCGTGGGCGTGATCATGTTCGCCTCATTCATCATCATGTTTTTCCGTTACTGGCACCACAATCTAATCAATCGGGATGATATCTTTTGGGCGAAGAATATTCGTAAGATCGTCGTCAACGAGGAAGTCGGCGACACCGGACGTTATAACTTCGGCCAGAAATGCGTATTCTGGGCGGCGATTATTTTCCTGGTCCTGTTGCTGGTCAGTGGAGTGATCATCTGGCGTCCGTATTTTGCGCCTGCTTTCTCAATCCCGGTGATCCGATTCGCGTTAATGCTGCATTCATTTGCCGCAGTAGCGTTAATTGTGGTTATCATGGTGCACATTTACGCCGCCCTCTGGGTGAAAGGCACCATTACCGCGATGGTGGAGGGATGGGTAACCCGGTCATGGGCGAAGAAACATCACCCGCGCTGGTACCGTGAAGTCCGCCAGAAACAGGAAAAGTCATCTGAATGAGTATTCGCATAATCCCGCAAGATGAGCTGGCGAAGAGCGAGAAACGTACGGCGGATATGATTCCGCCGTTATTGTTCCCCCGGCTCAAAAATTTGTATAACCGCCGCGCCGAGCGTCTGCGCGAGCTGGCCGAAAACAACCCGCTGGGCGATTATCTGCGCTTTGCCGCGCTGATCGCACATGCCCAGGAAGTGGTGCTGTACGACCATCCGCTGGAGATGGATCTGACCGCGCGCATCAAAGAAGCGAACGCGCAGGGCAAACCGCCGCTGGACATTCACGTTTTACCGCGCGATAAGCACTGGCAGAAACTGCTGCATTCGCTGATTGCTGAGCTGAAACCGGAGATGAGCGGCCCCGCGCTGGCGGTAATCGAAAATCTGGAGAAGGCTTCGGAACAGGAACTGGAGCAAATGGCGAGCGCGCTGTTTGAATCCGATTTTGCCTCCGTCAGCAGTGATAAGGCCCCGTTTATCTGGGCGGCGCTGTCGCTCTATTGGGCGCAAATGGCCAGCCTGATCCCCGGTAAAGCCCGTGCGGAGTACGGCGAACAGCGTCAGTATTGCCCGGTGTGCGGCTCAATGCCGGTTTCCAGCATGGTGCAAATCGGCACCACGCAGGGTCTGCGTTACCTGCACTGCAACCTGTGCGAAACCGAGTGGCATGTGGTGCGCGTTAAATGCAGCAACTGCGAGCAGAGTCGCGATCTGCACTACTGGTCGCTGGATAACGAACAGGCGTCGATTAAAGCAGAAAGCTGTGGTGACTGCGGTACTTACCTGAAGATTCTGTATCAGGAAAAAGACCCGAAAGTGGAAGCCGTCGCCGACGATCTCGCCTCACTGGTGCTGGACGCGCGCATGGAGCAAGAGGGCTTTGCCCGCAGCTCCATCAACCCGTTCCTGTTCCCGGGCGAAGGGGAGTAATTCTGACGTCAGGTCGGGTGGCGCGTGCCGCCCGGCTTATAAATGATAAGGCGTAATGACTCCCGGAATCCCCGCGAAGTCCTTTGTATTGCGCGTCACGAGCGCAAAACGATGAATGTGCGCTGTAGCCAGAATAACCGCATCCGGCAACTTCATCCCATATTCCTGCCTGAGACTGACACTTCTTTCGGCAATATCCTGTGAAACGCCAATAACGTTAAAAGCGCTCAATGCTATACGTGTGCGGGATTCCTGATGGTACTTTTTTGCCCCTACCATCACTTCCATCCAGGTAATGAGACTAATGGCATTCTGGGGTGAGTAAGCTTCGAGAGCCTTCTTCGCTTCATCACGCCCGCTAAATAAATCAATGAGAATATTGGTGTCAAACAACACCGGACCTTTAATCATTGCCACTCCTCGCGGAGCTTCCTTTCGTATTCAACGCCATCTTCTTCGCAACCTTGCCAGAGCCCCAGCGCATCGGAAATAGTGGTTTCGGCTTGTCCCTGCCTTTCCAGGTATTGTTCAACTGCTTCGCGTAATAGCTCTGCTCGCGGAAGATTACGCTGTTGTTTGAGGTCATCAAGCCGCTTGATAACTTCATCTGATAAATCAAGTAATATTCTGCCCATTTCCATCCCAGCCATCATACTCATATATACCTCCAGTATATCATTGGCGATTAATTTTCAAACAACATACACCGATGAAAGACCAGAAAAAAGACTCTATGAGCGCGATTTTTGCTTTTACGAGCCGCTTTCCAGAATTGCAACCTCGTCAGCACTCCCCGTTTCTTTTCGCTAAAAACCAGGTTATAACGCTGTATATCCATACAGATTAAGGGAGTAAAAATGGCACTGGAAAGCGGTATTGCACAGCTGGTTGAGGCGTTTATCGCTGCGGGTCGCCCCTCTTCACGGGCGCAAAATATC
Source organism: Citrobacter sp. CK198 (assembly GCF_030333295.1). Taxonomy (NCBI): domain Bacteria; kingdom Pseudomonadati; phylum Pseudomonadota; class Gammaproteobacteria; order Enterobacterales; family Enterobacteriaceae; genus Citrobacter; species Citrobacter sp. CK198. The sequence goes on from NZ_JAOWGE010000006.1 coordinate 89,108, forward strand.
GAATAAAGGGGGATGACCCCCTTTATCCTACTCTTCCTCGTTGCCGCCCTCTTCATAAGGGCCAAACGGTTTTGCCGGCAATACGATATAAATACCTTCAAAAACTGCGCCTGACGTCTCGTCGCCAAACAACTCCACTTGCAGTTGCACGCGTGCTTTACGGCCTCGCGCCAGCCTGTCCAGATCGCCGCTCAACGACCCCAGATCGGCGATTGCGCTGGGTTTGCCGCTGATGGGTCTGCTGTAGCGAATATGCGCATCGGCGAGAATAATCGTACCGCCCAGATGACGCTCGCGCAGCATGAGCCAGATCAGCCCCCAGCCGGTAAGCGTTGCCAGTGAAAACAAACTCCCGGCAAACAACGTGTGGTGCGGATTCTGATTGCCCGTTTCAGGCATGGTCGTAATAAATTTCTGACCAGTGTACTGCTGAATGCGCACCCCCATTTTTTCACTTAACGGGATGTGCTCATACCAGGCCTGCTGAAGCTGCCCACACCAGTCGCCACGGTGCAGAATGTCATCCAGCGTCGCGACCGGTTTAATCATCAGAAAATGGCGAACCGGCGTGGTTTGCGGGGTCGTGATTTCCCCTTGATTCACAAAGCCAAGTTTGGCGAAGAACGCTACCGCATCTTCACGGGCGCTACAGGTGACGCGTTTTACCCCTTCCTGGCGCGCCACGGACTCCAGGGTCATCGCCATCAACGTTCCCAGCCCTTTATCCTGAACAGACGGTTCAACGGCCATGAAACGAATAGAGGCTTCGTTATCCGCATTGATATACAAACGCCCTACCGCAACCAGGTTCCCCTCTTCATCCACCACCATTTGATGATGCGCCATCGCATCCCAGGCATCGCGTTCGGAGCCTTTCGGCTGGTGGAGCGGTTTGCGCAGCATTTCCCAGCGAAACTGGTAGTAACGCGCTAATTCTTCTTCTGTTTGCGGTACTCGAAGGTGATACATAGCTGTACTCTCTCTTGTTACCCGCGGCCACGCCGGAAGCTGGCTCATACCTGTAGCCAGAACGTTACGGGGCCATCATTGACCAGCGAGACCTGCATATCGGCAGCGAAACGTCCGGTTTGCGTGTTCATTTCCTGTTGGCGGCAGCGCTCAACAAAGTATTCATACAGCGCTTCAGCGCGATCCGGCGCGGCGCCTCTTGAGAAGCCCGGTCGCATACCGCGTTCAGTATCGGCGGCCAGCGTAAATTGCGACACCACCAGCACGCTTCCCCCCGCCTGTTGCACGTTGAGATTCATTTTGCCTTCGGCATCGCTAAAAATTCGATAACCGAGCACGCGCTCGCACAGGCGATTCGCTTTCTGTTCGTCATCATCCCTTTCGACACCTAATAACACTAAAAGTCCCTGGCCGATTTCACCCGTCACCTCGCCCTCCACGGTGACGCTGGCACGGGTTACGCGCTGAATTAATGCAATCATGATTGGTCTGCTTCTTCTTGTTCTGCGGCTTGTTTGAGTTTGCGGTATTCCCCGAGAGTGACAGTTATTTCGGCACCAAGCAAGACGATACACCATGTCCAGTACACCCAGACAAACAAAATGGGGATAACCGCCAGCACGCCGTAAATCAACTGATATGACGGGAACATGGTGATATAAAGCGCGAATCCTTTCTTTCCTGCTTCGAACAGTACCGCTGCGACAAAAGCGCCGACGACGGCATCGCGGTTTGGTACGCGCGTGGTCGGCACAATGCTGTACAGCAGCCAGAACGAAATCCAGGAGAGAATCAGAGGGAATACCCTCAGGACGTTATCGATAACCGTGTTGAGCTCGCTGGCCCAGCGCAGAGAAAGCAGATAGGAGCTGATCGCCAGGCTGGCGCCCGCCAGCAGTGGCCCCAGGGTCAGAATCATCCAGTAAACGGCGAAAGAATACACTTTTGGACGCGTGCGTTTGCTACGCCAGATGGTGTTCAGGGCGCTGTCGATGGCATACATCAGCAACAGCGCCGTGACGATCAGTCCACAAGCGCCTACCGCCGTCATTTTGTTGGAATTTGCGACGAACTGCTCAATATAACGCTGAATAACATCTCCCGTCGCCGGGATGAAGTTAGCAAAAATAAAATGACGTAACTGGAGACTGACGTCGGAAAACATGGGAAAGGCGGCGAAAAGCGCAAAAACGACGGCGATCAACGGCACTAACGAGAGCAACGAGACATAGGCCAGGTTCCCCGCCAGGGTGGTCATATTGTCCTCGTCAATGCGCTGCCACAACAGTTTAAGCCAGGCCCTGACTGGACGCGTATGATGCCTGGCTTTTTGATGCACGTTTTTTAGCATAACAACTTCGCGAAATAATCCGGGATGGTCGTTTTATCCGTCACCAGAATACTGGTGATCCCCAACTGGTTAGCCCCTTCTATATTATCGGCGTTGTCGTCAAAAAAGACCGTATCGGCGGCGGAAAAACCTTCTGTCTGCAAAACATGCTGGTAAATCCGCACCTCAGGTTTACGCATGCCCAATTCCTGAGACAGATAAATATGATCGGCAGCCTGGCGAACTTCAGGGTATTCATCCGGCCAGAAGGTCGTATGCAGACGGTTGGTATTAGACAATACGACGACACGATGCCCCTGCTCGCGAAGCTTATGCATGATGTCGATAACCTCGGGCCGTAATGCGACAAATACCGCCTGCCAGCCGTGGGAAAATTGCTCATAGCTCAGCGGCAACGCCATCTCATGGCACAGCGCTTCTGCGAAGGCTTCATCAGTGATCTCCCCCCGCTCATGCTGATGAAACGCCTCTCCCATCGTAAAACTTTGCTTCAACGAAGCCAGCGGGACACGGCTCAGGTCACTCCATGCACCTAACACGCGGTTGAAGTCGATATCGACAATCACATTACCTAAATCAAAGATATAGAGCATGATCCTCTCCTTGCAAGCCGTGGATGAATAACTGTAGCGGGAAAGCAGGAGTTTGACTATGCGCCGGACAGGGAAAAAATCGACTAACGCAAACGGAAAAAAGGCGATGCAATGCATCGCCTTAACACTTTTCGCCGGATGGCGGCTTTGCCTTATCCGGCCTACAAAATAGTCCGTAGGCCCGGTAAGCGGTAGCGCCACCGGGCGCCTGCCGGATGGCGGCTGTGCCTTATCCGGCCTACAAAACAGCCCGTAGGCCCGGTAAGCGGTAGCGCCACCGGGCACCTGCCGGATGGCGGCTGTGCCTTATCCGGCCTACAAAATAGTCCGTAGGCCCGGTAAGCGGTAGCGCCACCGGGCGACCTGCCGGATGGCGGCTTTGCCTTATCCGGCCTACAAAATAGTCCGTAGGCCCGGTAAGCTATCCACCATTATGGTTCAGAAGCTGTATTTCACCCCCAACATCGCTGCGGTATCGCTGTAACTGTTGTCGCCTACCTGCTGAGCTACATTCCCCCACACCTGCAAACGCGGGTTAATTTGCCCTTCCACACCAACTTTTAGCTCACCAATATTTTTGGTGCCGCTGATTTCATCCCGGATCGCCCCCATCTGGACGCTCTGGTTATGGGTATTGTGGAGCCAGTTTGCTTCAACAAACGGCTGAAACTCGCGGTCTTTGCCGTCATCAATGGCGTTATGGCCTTTCAGGTATGCACGCACACCGAGTCGGGTCATCAGGTTGCCGTCAGTTTTGTCTTTCACCTGAGTGCCGTTGCTTTCACGGTGCGAGTCAGCCTGCACGTCCATCCAGATCACCTGGGCTTTTGGCTGGAGCCAGTAACTCGTACGCTCGCTTTCGCCTATCAGGAAGGTGTATCCCCCTTCGATGGATGCCGTGATACCGTCAGATTTGTATTTTTCACTGGCAAGATGGTCACCCTGCACGGTGTTATCAAACCAGTTATAGAGCACCCAGCTATCCAGATACGTCCCGGTTTTATCCGCTTCATTCGCATACCACGTCGCATACACCCCCGCGCTGTAGCCGTTCACATGACCGCGTGAAGCGTAGCCATTATGGGTGTTATGCGTTTTACTTTTCTGATTGGCGTAACCCGCCATCACCCCCAGATGCCAGCGGTCGAGACCATCGCTGCTCCACTGCGCCAGGTCGCCGCCAATCTGCAATACATAGCGATTAGCCTGCGTTTTCAGCTGCTTGCTGCCATCAGTAAAGCGCATATGACCACCTACGTTACGCATCCACATGCTGGTCACTTTCTGCTCACCCGTTAATATGTCGGTGTACTGGGTTTCACCCAGGCGATCGTGCAGACGGGTGATAAACAGCGTATTAGCGGCATAGTTGTTCGCCAGATAGCTACCAAATTCAGGGCGGTATTGATGTTCACCAGGTTCAGGCGCTGGCGGCAGCGGTGGCTCTGGTGGCGCAGGGGGATCAACAGGATCGACCGGCCCTGGCGGCGTTGGTGGTTCCACGGGATCAACCGGCCCTGGTGGTGCCGGCGGGTCCACCGGGTCAACCGGTCCCGGCGGTGTTGGTGGATCGACCGGGTCCGGGTTTTCTGGTTCCGGCTCCGGCTCAGGTTCTGGTTCTGGCTCCACCGGGCTTAGCTGGCTGGTGAGATACCAGTTACTGGCATTTTTCACCACGTCATAGTCATAGCCGCCCGCCACAATACGTCCGGCTTTGGTGAACGTTCCGTCGGAAACGCCCTCAACGTCCACAATCTCAATGCCGTTAAGGGTCAGATCGCCCACACCGCCGATGTTATTGATGCCTACGTTGGTATTGCCGGAGGTATCCCCTTTGACGATCAGTTTATCGGTAAAAGAGTCATCGCCTTCAAGCACGGTGTTCAACACCAGTAACGCATCTGTGCCGGTGTAGTTGCCCCTCACGGTCAGGGTTTTAAAGGTACTTTCGTCATCGCGGGACACGCCATCTGCGCTATAACGCAATGCGGCCTGGTTCAGCGTCAGAGTAGAGACCACAGAGTTACCGGTCATCGTCCATTCGCTGTTTGCACCGTTTATATCCAGATCCAGCGTACCATGGTAGTTCGCGTTACTATTTTGTTGTGAAGAATCCGCTTGCCCCACAAAACGGCTCCCCTCTTCCATCCGCAGATCCATCGTACCGCCGTAATATGCGCGTAAATTTCCTTCAATGTCGTATACGCCAGAGCCAGCACTATCGGTAGCATAATCCCACGAGCGAACCAACGCCTGTGAACCATAGGCGTAAATGGCATAAGCGCCGCTATCAGTAACCTGAATTTTACTATCACCGCTAAGGTTCACCGTTGCAGAATCAGTAGATGAATACGCATAAACGCCATGTGCGCTCACGCCGGAGGTTTTCAAATCCACATTATTAAGGTTTATTAACCCCTTACGGGCCACATATACCGCATGAGCACTACGCCCTGACGTCGCGACTGATGCGGTGCCATTAACCGTAATACTCGCATCGCCTTTTGCTGTACCTGTAAATTGCGCGGGATCTCTACCTGCATAGATCCCGTATCCCGTATTCGCGCCACCAGGACCACGGGTAACAATATCAGTATCACCATGGATAATTATTGATGACTGGGCGTTGTCTTTATTCGCAGACGCGTTGGCGCGTAGCCCCATTCCATTTTCAGCATCAACCGTTACATCACCATTGACTTCAACAATTGAATAATCAGCCTGTAATTCGCGACCAATATTTATTCCATCAGCACTACTTCCTGTTGCGGTAATATAGATATTATCTGCGACCAGTTTACCGCCTGCATTTTTAGAGTGTATTCCATCTGCTGCGGTGCCTGTTGTATTGATAACCAGATTTTTAAATTTATAGCCAATGTTATCAATATAGACACCCCAGCCAGTTAATCCTGAAGTAGTTCCTTCTGAGGTAGTATCAATACGGACTTCATCAAATCCACTGTAATCCCTTGCAGCTCCTCCGAGCGGATTACCATAGTGATATATAGTTGTATTGTCACAAAATAGTTGTGCGGTAGACGTGTAACTACATCCTGCTACAGCCTGCCCGCTCAACGCCAGCGCACTGGCAATACAGAGCGCAAGCTTTGCCGGGATCGGCGTTTTTTGAATAAGACGAGAAGATTTCATGAGAGCCACCTTTTCCGTAAGGCTTTTTTATTCGGATAAAAGCATCAAAGACGCGTGCATAAGATATTTATAAAAGGCGAAATCCATCCGCTCATCTTTAAATAATTAAAGAGTCAGAGTTCAAAGGCGTAATGAATTGTCACCTTAGCAGAATAAATACAAGTATTCATTTAATCTGTCAATGTACGGCAGGGGCTCATGAGATAACAGTAAATAAAATGCACCTTATTTATTTGCATTATTCTTAATAACTATTTTTATAAAATAAAAGCATCTCCGGCAGGAGAATAAACGCCTTATAAAACAACAGCTATCAGGGTAACAATAAGCAGGTGGCTTTTATTTTAAGATTTTTATATCACCACCAGGATGATTATATATTTAGCAAAAAGGTGAAAAAGAACCGTCTAAAAAGACGGTTCTGTTTATAACCCCTTCAGACTGACGTTGCGTCATCCAGGCCTGGGCTAACCTGAACGATCTCAACCTGCTGTGACTGAAGCAGGTTATGCAATGCCGGGCCAGGATACTCATCAGTAAACAGCGCCGTTACCTGCGACACGTTGCCAATCTCTACCGCTGCGGAAGCATGGTATTTCGTATGATCGGCAGCAAGGAGAATATGCCGGGAGTGAGCCATCATGGTTTTCACCACACTGGCTTCATTGACGTCAAACTCCAGCAACGCGCCATCGCTTTCTATCGCGCCGACGCTGGTGACAAGATAGTCCGCACGAAACCCCGCCACAAACGCCGTCGCAGAAGGGCCGATAATGCCGCTGTTATGCGGGCGAAGCGTTCCGCCGGGCACCATCACTTCAAAACGCGGATTATTGTACAGAATATGCGCCACACGCAGGCTGTTAGTGATAATTCGCAGATGATTGTGGTTTAACAGCGCCCGTGCTACCTGTTCAACGGTCGTACCAATGGTGATAAAGACCGTGGAGCCGTCTGGAATATAGTCCGCCACCGCTTCCGCGATGGCTTTTTTCTCTTCCGTCCAGGAGACTTCTCGCTGCTCAAAGGCGGTATTCACAACGCTGGAAGCCCGTCCCGCGCCACCGTGATGACGCGTAATCAATCCCTGATCGCTCAGTTTGCGGATATCGCGACGCACGGTCTGCGTGGACACATCCAGCAGGCCAGCCAGTTCGTCAATATTCATGTAACCGCGCTCGCCAATCAGCGCCAGCAACTGATCATGCCGTGGGTTACCGGTCAGTTCAGTAAGACTCATGCAAATTCCTCGAAAAACCATTGCCTTACATTTTATACAAAAAGTGACAGAAAAGATCGGGTTTGATCACAGTCAGGGATTCCGGCACGCCCGCCTGGTCGGGTGCATTTCAGTGCGGCCACGCCGCTGGCAAACCTGACGGCCTCTTCGATTGGCGTTCCGCCCGCCAGGCTAAAGGCGAGCGCACCGTGAAAAACATCCCCCGCGCCGGTGGTGTCGACCACCTCTACCAGGAATCCGGGTTGATGCCGGAAGACATTATCGTCTAACCAGTCGCATCCTTCACCGCCGCGCGTGACATAGACATGTCCATTTGTGAGCATTTGTGATTTTTTTAACGCGCTTACGGTATCCTGTATTCCCGTCAGGCGCGCCAGACCCGGTTCAGAGAAGGCGGCATGATCGCTTAACGCCACCAGCTCGCTGATGTCCTGTGGCGTCACATCGCCATCCAGAACCGTCATGACTCCGGCCCGGCGCGCCAGCGTGAACGCCCGTTTCGCCCCTTCATGCCAGCGAACATCCGCCAGCACCACATCCCATTGAGAAAAGTCGATCTCATTAAGCCAGTCAGCGTCATGCAATAAATCCGGGCTGGGATAATTGACGATAATCCGCTCCCCTTTCGCATCGACGATGACCGCAGACTGTGAGGACTTCGCCCCCGCGTAACGCCGGGTATAGCGGGTATTTACCCCCAGGGATTCCAGCTCCGCCAGCAGGCTGTTTCCGGTGTCGTCATCTCCCACACGCCCAATAAAGTCCACCTGCGCCCCCAGTTTCGCCGCAGCCACTGCGGCAGTTGCAGCAGGCCCGCCTCCCACTTCCGTATAACGTTTCGCCACATATTTACCCCCTTCAGTCGGTAAACCTTCAACGTAATAGATGCGATCCATCACGGTGATACCCACACAAGCAACACGAATCATGGTCATTCCTTAAGCATTTCGGGATGCGATTATTTTAATTTCGCAAAATGTTTAAAAAGTGACGGCTGTCAATTTTTTGACCATAAATTACAAATACGATCAAAAACAGACAAAATCAGCGTCACGCAAGTGACAAAAAATGACATTCACGTTTCAGGAGAACGATATGGCAGTGATTGCATTTGTCGGATTAGGCCAGATGGGTTCGCCCATGGCGAGTAATTTGCTCAAGCAGGGCCATCAGCTCAGCGTCTTTGATGTGAACCCCGACGCCATACAGACCCTGGTGGAAAAAGGCGCTCGTCCTGCCAGCAGCCCGGCGCAGGCGGCGAAAGAGGCCGAGTTTGTCATCACAATGCTGCCTAATGGCGATCTCGTTCGCAGCGTGTTATTCGGCGATCAAGGCGTTTGCGAAGACTTGTCGCAGGACGCGCTGGTGATCGATATGTCCACCATCCATCCGCTACAGACGGACAAACTTATCGCAGATATGCGCGCCAGAGGGTTCAGCATGATGGATGTCCCGGTCGGTCGAACGTCCGATCACGCCATTGCGGGGACGTTGCTATTACTGGCAGGCGGCAGCGCAGAACAGGTGGAGCGCGCAACGCCGGTACTGATGGCGATGGGCAATGAATTGATTAACGCTGGCGGCCCCGGCATGGGGATTCGCGTAAAGCTTATCAATAACTATATGAGCATCGCGCTGAATGCGCTTTCTGCCGAAGCCGCCGCGTTATGCGAAGCGCTGGGCCTCTCCTTCGACGTCGCGTTAAAAGTGATGAGCGGAACCCCGGCAGGCAAAGGCCACTTCACCACCTCCTGGCCCAACAAAGTGCTGAAAGGCGACCTTTCTCCCTCCTTCATGATCGATCTGGCGCACAAAGACCTGGGGATTGCGCTGGATGTTGCCAACCAACTGCATGTGCCGATGCCGCTCGGCGCCGCATCCCGTGAAGTTTATAACCAGGCTCGCGCCGCCGGTCGTGGCCGGGAAGACTGGACAGCCATTCTCGAACAGGTGCGTAACAGCGCCGGGTTACCGAACAAATTCAAAATGTAACGACTGAATAAAGGAAAACTGAATGAACAACTACACCATCAAAGACATTACGCGCGCATCCGGCGGCTTTGCCATGCTGGCGGTCGATCAGCGTGAAGCGATGCGCTTAATGTTTGCAGCTGCTGGTGCGAAGTCTCCTGTTGCCGACAGCGTACTGACGGATTTCAAAGTGAATGCCGCAAAAGCGCTGTCTCCTTATGCCTCCGCCATTCTGATTGACCAACAGTTCTGTTACCGCCAGGTGGTGGAGCAAAACGCGATTGCAAAAAACTGCGCCATGATCGTCGCCGCCGATGCGTTCATTCCCGGCAATGGCATTCCTGTCGATAGCGTCGTCATTGATAAAAAGATCAATCCACAAGCGATAAAGCAAGACGGCGGTAAAGCGCTAAAACTGCTGGTGCTCTGGCGCAGCGATGAAGATGCCCAACAGCGTCTTGATATGGTCAAAGAATTTAATGAGATGTGCCACAGCAATGGTCTGGTGAGCATTATCGAACCGGTTGTGCGCCCACCTCGCCGTGGCGATAAGTTCGACCGTGAACAGGCCATCATTGATGCCGCGAAAGAGTTGGGCGACAGCGGCGCGGATCTCTACAAAGTTGAAATGCCGCTGTACGGCAAAGGCGCGCAGCACGACCTTCTCGCCGCGTCACAGCGCCTGAACGAGCATATCAATATGCCGTGGGTCATCCTCTCCTCCGGTATTGATGAAAAATTGTTCCCTCGGGCGGTCAGAGTCGCAATGACCGCGGGCGCATCCGGTTTTCTGGCGGGTCGCGCCGTCTGGTCATCGGTGATTGGCCTGCCGGATACCGAACTGATGCTGCGTGATATTTCTGTGCCTAAGTTGCAGCGTTTGGGTGAGATCGTCGACGAAATGATGGCCCGCCGTCGTTAATGTGAGGATGAAAGCATGAAATGGTTTAACACGTTGAGCCACAACCGCTGGCTGGAGCAAGAAACCGATCGCATTTTTGACTTTGGGAAAAAATCCGCAGTACCTACCGGTTTCGGCTGGCTGGGAAACCAGGGACAGATCAGAGCGGAGATGGGTACGCACCTGTGGATTACCGCCCGTATGCTGCACGTTTATTCCGTTGCCGCATCGATGGGCCGTCCGGGCGCATATCAGTTAGTCGACCATGGTATTAACGCGCTGAACGGCGCGTTACGCGATCGGCGCTACGGCGGCTGGTATGCCTGTGTAAACGATGAAGGCGTGATGGACGCCTCCAAACAGGGATATCAGCATTTCTTCGTCCTGTTAGGGGCGGCAAGCGCCGTCACCACGGGCCATCCACAGGCCAGAAAACTGCTGGATGACGCGATCGAGGTCATCGAAAAATACTTCTGGAGCGAAGAGGAGCAAATGTGCCTGGAGTCCTGGGACGAAGCCTTCAGCCAGACCGAAGATTACCGTGGCGGCAACGCCAACATGCATGCCGTAGAGGCTTTTTTGATCGTGTACGACGTGACCCACGATCGTAAATGGCTCGACCGCGCGCTGCGCATCGCCTCCGTCATTATTCACGATGTGGCCCGCAACGGCGACTACCGCGTCAACGAGCACTTCGATGCGCAGTGGAACCCCATCCGCGATTACAACAAAGATAACCCTGCCCACCGTTTCCGCGCTTACGGCGGCACGCCGGGGCATTGGATCGAGTGGGGTCGCCTGATGCTGCACCTGCATGCGGCCCTGGAAGCGCGTTTTGAAACTCCGCCCGCCTGGCTGCTGGAAGATGCCAAAGGGTTATTCCACGCCACCCTTCGCGACGCCTGGGCGCCCGATGGCGCAGACGGCTTCGTCTACTCCGTGGACTGGGACGGCAAACCGATTGTACGAGAAAGAGTACGCTGGCCGATTGTGGAAGCAATGGGCACCGCTTACGCCCTGTATACCCTCACCGGCGATAGCCAATACGAAGCCTGGTATCAGAAGTGGTGGGATTACTGCATCACTTATCTGATGGACTACGAGAACGGTTCGTGGTGGCAGGAGCTGGATACCAATAACCAGGTGACCACCAAAGTGTGGGACGGCAAGCAGGATATTTACCACCTGCTGCACTGCCTGGTGATCCCGCGCCTGCCGCTGGCGCCGGGGCTGGCACCCGCCGTTGCTGCGGGCCTGCTGGATAGCAACGCGAAATAACAATATGACATGCCGGATGGCGACGTTAAGGCGTCTTATCCGGCCGACGAGCGCCGTGCTAACCGTAGGCAAGAGCGCTGCCGTCCGGCAACATTGAGGATAGAAAACTTATGCATACCCTACACAATATCACCCTGACAACAACCGATGACGGCTTCACCCTGAGCTGGCAAGATTGTCTGCTGCTATCCCACAGCGCAGAAAATCCCTGCCTGTGGATCGGCGCCGGCGTCGCCGATATCGACATGTTTCGCGGTAATTTCAGCATAAAAGATAAGCTGAATGAGAAAATCGCTCTGACTGACGCAACGATAAGCCAGTCCCCGGATGGCTGGTTGATCCATTTCAATCGCGGCGATGCCATCAGCGCGGCGTTACACATCGCCACCGATGAGGCGGGCCGCTTGACGCTGAAACTGCAAAACAGCGCTCTTACCCATAACCGCATCTGGTTACGCCTGGCCGCCCAGCCAGAAGATCACATCTATGGCTGCGGCGAACAGTTCTCTTATTTCGATTTGCGCGGCAAGCCTTTCCCGCTCTGGACCAGCGAACAAGGCGTCGGGCGTAACAAAAACAGCTATGTCACCTGGCAGGCGGACTGCAAAGAAAACGCGGGCGGGGATTACTACTGGACCTTTTTCCCACAGCCCACTTTTGTCAGCACGCAAAAGTACTACTGCCACGTCGATAACAGCTGCTACATGAATTTCGACTTTAGCGCGCCGGAATACCATGAGCTGGCGCTATGGGAAGACAACGCCACCCTGCGTTTTGAATGCGCCGACAGCTACATCGCCCTGCTGGAAAAATTGACGGCGCTGTTAGGCCGCCAGCCGGTGTTGCCGGACTGGGTTTACGACGGCGTGACGCTCGGCATTCAGGGCGGCACCGACGTCTGCCAGCAGAAGCTGGACACCATGCGCAACGCAGGCGTGAAGGTGAATGGCATCTGGGCGCAGGACTGGTCCGGCATCCGCATGACCTCTTTCGGCAAACGCGTGATGTGGAACTGGAAGTGGAACAGCGACAACTATCCGCAGCTGGATACCCGTATCAAACAATGGCAAGAAGAAGGCGTGCAGTTCCTCTCCTACATCAATCCTTACGTCGCCAGCGATAAAGATCTTTGTGCCGAAGCGGCCAGACACGGTTATCTGGCAAAAGACGCTGCGGGCGATGACTATCTGGTTGAGTTCGGCGAGTTTTATGGCGGCGTCGTGGATTTGACCAATCCTGAAGCCTATGACTGGTTCAAGAATGTCATCAAGAAAAACATGATTGAGCTGGGTTGCGGCGGCTGGATGGCGGATTTCGGGGAATACCTGCCAACCGACACTTACCTGCATAACGGCGTCAGCGCGGAAATTATGCATAACGCCTGGCCGGCGCTGTGGGCGAAATGTAACTACGAAGCGCTACAAGAGACCGGCAAGCTGGGCGAGATCCTGTTCTTTATGCGTGCGGGTTATACCGGCAGCCAGAAATATTCCACCATGATGTGGGCGGGCGATCAGAACGTCGACTGGAGTCTGGACGACGGTCTCGCCTCCGTGGTGCCTGCCGCATTGTCGCTGGCGATGACGGGTCACGGTCTGCATCACAGCGATATTGGCGGTTATACCACCCTGTTCGACATGAAGCGCAGTAAAGAGCTGCTGCTGCGCTGGTGTGACTTCAGCGCCTTCACCCCGATGATGCGTACCCACGAAGGGAACCGCCCCGGCGATAACTGGCAGTTTGATGGCGACGCGGAAACTATCGCCCACTTTGCCCGTATGACAACCGTCTTTACCACCCTGAAACCGTATCTCAAACAGGCGGTGGCGCAGAACGCCAGAACCGGTCTGCCGGTCATGCGCCCGCTGTTCCTGCACTACGAGGACGATGCGCAGACCTACACCCTGAAGTATCAGTATCTGCTGGGTCGCGACCTGCTGGTTGCGCCGGTCCACGAACAAGGACGCCGCGACTGGACGCTATATCTGCCTGAGGATAACTGGATCAACGCGTGGACGGGCGAAACGCTTCGCGGCGGCGAGATTACCGTGGACGCGCCGCTCGGCAAGCCTCCGGTCTTTTACCGTGCAGAGAGCGAGTGGGCATCTCTGTTTGCCTCTTTACGCACTATCTAATACGGCTCGCCCGTGGGGAAACTCACGGGCATATGGAGAAAAATAATGAGTCAAACGTCATCAAATCCGGCGACCCTACGCTTGCCGTTTAAAGAAAAACTTGCCTATGGGATGGGTGATTTAGGCTCCAATATCCTGCTGGATATTGGTACGCTTTATTTACTTAAGTTTTATACCGATGTGCTGGGTCTACCGGGCACGTATGGCGGTATTATTTTCCTGATCGCCAAATTCTTTACCGCCTTCACCGATATGGGCACCGGGATTATGCTCGACTCGCGGCGTAAAATCGGCCCGAAAGGCAAGTTCCGTCCGTTCGTGCTCTATGCCGCGTTTCCTGTGACCCTGCTGGCCATCGCCAACTTTGTTGGCACGCCGTTTGAAATCACCGGTAAGACGGTGATGGCGACGGTGCTGTTTATGCTGTACGGCCTGTTCTTCAGCATGATGAACTGTTCGTATGGCGCGATGGTGCCCGCCATTACCAAAAACCCGGATGAGCGCGCCTCGCTTGCCGCCTGGCGTCAGGGCGGTGCCACGCTCGGCCTGCTGCTGTGCACCGTCGGTTTTGTTCCGGTGATGAATCTGATCGAAGGGAACGCACAGCTAAGCTATATTTTCGCCGCCACGCTGTTCTCACTGTTTGGCCTGCTGTTTATGTGGCTCTGCTACGCAGGCGTCAAAGAGCGTTATGTGGAGGTAAAACCGGTTGAAGCGACCGAAAAACCGGGGCTGCTTCAGTCGTTTCGCGCCATTGCCGGGAACCGTCCGCTGTTCATTTTATGTATCGCGAATCTCTGCACCCTGGGCGCTTTCAACGTTAAGCTGGCGATCCAGGTGTATTACACCCAGTACGTACTGAATGACCCGATCCTCCTCTCCTGGATGGGCTTTTTCAGCATGGGCTGCATTTTCATCGGCGTCTTTTTAATGCCCGGCGCGGTAAGACGCTTCGGCAAGAAAAAGGTCTACATCGGCGGCCTGCTGGTTTGGGTTATCGGCGATCTTCTCAACTACTTCTTTGGCGGCGGCTCGGTCAGTTTTGTCGCGTTTTCCTGCCTGGCGTTTTTCGGTTCAGCGTTTGTGAACAGCCTGAACTGGGCGCTGGTCTCCGACACGGTGGAATACGGTGAATGGCGCACCGGCGTGCGTTCAGAAGGAACGGTATACACCGGTTTTACCTTCTTCCGTAAGGTGTCTCAGGCGCTGGCGGGCTTCTTCCCCGGCTGGATGCTGACCCAAATCGGCTACGTGCCCAATGTGGTGCAATCGGCAGGCACTGTCGAAGGTTTGCGGCAGCTGATCTTTATTTATCCGTGCGCGCTGGCGGTGATAACCATCATCGCAATGGGATGTTTCTACAACCTCAACGAGAAGATGTATGTCCGCATCGTTGAAGAGATAGAAGCCCGTAAACAAACGGCTTAACAACGATAATAAAGGCGCCCTTCGGGGCGTTATTGAGGAGCGATTATGTCTGACCATGATCCGCTGACGCTAAAACTGAGCCTACGGGAAAAATATGCCTATGGCATGGGTGACTTCGGCTCAAATTTGATGCTGTGTATCGGTACGCTGTATCTGCTTAAGTTTTATACCGATGAACTGGGAATGCCCGCATATTACGGTGGGATTATCTTTCTGGTGGCGAAATTCTTTACCGCGTTCACCGATATGTTGACGGGAGTGCTGCTGGATTCCCGTCGTCATATTGGCGCTAAAGGTAAGTTTCGCCCTTTCATTCTGTATGCATCATTTCCTGTCGCGCTGGTTGCCAGCGCGCAGTTTCTCGCCACCGATTTTACACTGACGGTCAAAACAGCGCTGGCAACCGTACTGTTCATGCTGTTTGGCCTGTTTTACAGCCTGATGAATTGCTCATACGGGGCGATGGTGCCCGCTATCACCAGAAACCCGCATGAGCGCGCCCAACTCGCAGCATGGCGTCAGGGCGGCGCAACGCTCGGTCTGTTGCTGTGTACCGTTGGCTTTATGCCGATTCAGGCGCTCTTTACCCAGTCATCTTCTCTGGGTTATCTGGTAGCCGCGCTGATTTTCTCCGTTTGCGGCCTGTTCAGTATGTGGTGGTGTTTCAGTGGGGTGAAAGAACGGTATATCGATATCGTTCCGGCCCACCATAAGCCCAGCATTCTTAAATCCTTCTGTGCGATTTTCCGCAATCCGCCGCTGCTGGTGCTCTGCGTGGCCAACTTATGTACGCTGGCCGCGTTTAACATCAAACTGGCGATTCAGGTCTATTACACCCAGTACGTGCTGAACGACATCCATTTGCTGTCATGGATGGGATTTTTCAGTATGGGGTGCATTCTGGTCGGCGTACTGCTGGTGCCCGTAACCGTAAAACGGTTTGGGAAAAAGCAGGTCTATCTCGGCGGCCTGACGCTGTGGGCTATCGGCGATGTGCTGAACTTTCTCTGGGGTGGAACCTCTTTCCTGTTCGTGATCTTCTCCTGCATGGCGTTTTTCGGCACCGCGTTCGTTAACAGCCTGAACTGGGCGCTGGTTCCCGATACGGTCGATTACGGCGAATGGAAAACAGGTATTCGTGCGGAAGGGTCGGTCTATACCGGTTATACCTTCTCACGAAAAATTTCTGCGGCGCTGGCGGGTTTCTTGCCCGGCATTATGCTGACGCAAATTGGCTACGTGCCGAACATAGCGCAAAGCGCGGAGACGTTACTTGGCCTACGTCAGTTGATATTTCTCTGGCCATGCGGCCTGGCGATTATCGCCGCACTCACAATGGGCTTTTTTTATAAGCTCAATGAAAAACGTTTTGCTTTTATTATTGAGGAAATTAGCCAACGAAAGAAACAATCGATACAAACCGGCGTTGTAAGCCATTAAAAAACCTCTGTTCTAATTAAATAAAATAATTGCCGCTCTATCCATTTCGATGGATAGCGGCTCCCTACGCTTAAAAAATGGATTTACTATGAAAACGTTGAACACAATAATGCTGTTATCCTCTGTTATCTCCACTTCTGTTTTTGCGGGCGCTTATGTGGAAAACCGCGAGGCCTATAATCTGGCATCCGATCAAATGGAATTCATGCTGCGCGTTGGCTACAACTCCGATATGGGGGCTGGAATTATGTTGACCAACACCTATACGCTACAGCGTGATGATGAATTAAAGCATGGCTATAATGAAATTGAGGGTTGGTATCCGTTATTTAAACCGACGGACCGGTTAACCATTCAACCCGGTGGTCTGATAAACGATAAAAGCATCGGTTCTGGCGGCGCTGTTTATCTGGACGTCAATTATAAATTCACGCCGTGGTTTAACCTGACGGTTCGTAATCGTTACAACCATAATAACTACAGTTCTACTGATTTAAATGGTGAATTAGATAATAACGATAGCTATGAAATCGGCAACTACTGGAATTTCATCATTACTGATAAATTTTCTTATACCTTTGAGCCACACTATTTTTATAATGTGAATGATTTTAACAGCAGCAACGGAACCAAACACCACTGGGAAATTACCAATACTTTCAGATACCGGATTAACCAGAACTGGCTGCCGTACTTAGAGTTACGTTGGTTGGATCGCAATGTGGAGCCCTACCATCGAGAGCAAAACCAGATTCGTGTCGGGGTAAAATATTTCTTCTGAACAGGATAATAAAAAAGCCGCTGAAATCAGCGGCTTTTTGTTGCCGGATGGCGGCTAACGCCTTATCCGGCCTACGAATCGGAGTTATCAGGCCGATTTTGTAAGCCCGTATTACTCTTCTTTCGCGCCGCGCATTGCACGACGACGATCGTTTTCCGTCAGGTGACGTTTACGAATACGGATAGAGGTTGGAGTCACTTCTACCAGTTCGTCGTCATCGATGAACTCCAGAGCCTGCTCCAGGGTCATCTTGATCGGCGGAACCAGAACCGTTGCTTCGTCAGTACCAGACGCACGCATGTTGGTCAGTTTCTTACCGGTCAGGCAGTTTACGGTCAGGTCGTTAGAACGGCTGTGAATACCGATGATCTGGCCTTCGTAAACTTCCGCGCCGTGACCCAGGAACAGCTTACCGCGATCCTGCAAACCGAACAGTGCGAACGCAACCGCTTTACCCTGACCGTTGGAGATCAGTACGCCGTTCTGACGCTGGCCCACTTCGCCCGGACGGATATCGTCGTAGTGGCTGAAGGTGGAGTACAGCAGACCCGTACCGGAGGTCATGGTCATGAACTCTGAACGGAAACCGATCAGACCTCGGCTTGGGATCACGTAGTCAAGACGTACGCGGCCTTTGCCATCTGGATTCATGTTTTTCAGGTCGCCTTTACGCTCGCCCAGCGCCTGCATCACAGAACCCTGGTGCTGCTCTTCGACGTCCAGCGTGACGTTTTCGTACGGCTCTTGTTTACGGCCGTCGATTTCGCGGAAGATAACTTTCGGACGGGAAACCGCCATCTCGAAACCTTCACGACGCATGTTTTCAATCAGAACGGACAGGTGCAGTTCACCACGACCGGATACACGGAACGCGTCCGCATCTTCGGTTTCTTCAACGCGCAGCGCAACGTTGTGTACCAGTTCTTTGTTCAGACGCTCAAGGATCTGACGAGAGGTCACGTATTTACCTTCTTTACCGCAGAACGGAGAAGTGTTTACGCAGAAGAACATAGAAACGGTCGGCTCATCAACAGACAGCGCTGGCAGCGCTTCAACATTCTGCGGATCGCAGATGGTGTCGGAGATGTTCAGCTCGCCCAGACCGGTGATTGCAATGATATCGCCCGCTTCCGCCAGGTCGCTATCAATACGTTCCAGACCCAGGTGAGTCAGCACTTTGCCCACTTTACCGTTACGGGTTTTGCCTTCGCTATCGATGATAGTGATCTGCTGGTTCGGCTTCACTTTACCGCGCTTGATACGACCAATGCCGATAACGCCAACATAGTTGTTGTAGTCCAGCTGAGAGATCTGCATCTGGAGCGGGCCGTCCAGGTCAACGTCCGGTGCCGGTACGTGGTCAACGATCGCCTGATACAGCGGGGTCATGTCTTCCGCCATATCTTCGTGATCCAGACCTGCGATACCGTTCAGCGCCGAAGCGTAGATGATCGGGAAGTCCAGCTGTTCGTCGGTCGCGTCGAGGTTAACGAACAGGTCGAATACCTGGTCTACAACCCAGTCAGGGCGCGCGCCAGGACGGTCAACTTTGTTGATAACAACAATCGGCTTCAGGCCATGAGCAAAGGCTTTTTTGGTCACGAAGCGCGTCTGCGGCATCGGGCCGTCAAATGCGTCAACCACCAGCAGCACGGAGTCTACCATGGACATTACACGTTCAACTTCACCACCGAAGTCGGCGTGTCCTGGGGTATCAACGATGTTGATACGGTAATCATTCCATTTGATAGCAGTGTTTTTAGCGAGGATGGTAATCCCACGCTCTTTCTCCAAATCGTTGGAGTCCATCACACGCTCTTGAGTTTCGGCACGCGCATCAAACGTACCGGATTGCTGTAGCAGCTTATCGACCAGGGTAGTTTTACCGTGGTCAACGTGCGCGATGATGGCGATGTTACGCAAATTTTCGATCACAACTTTGCCTCAGGCATTAGAAATAGCGCGTTATTGTACACGGATTAATCGCACTACAAAACAGGATCACAGAGATCCTCCGCAAACAAGTATTGCAGAGTTTCTTTGTGATCGCTTTCACGGAGCGTTAAAAGGGTCACTCACTGTCCATTGCACCAATATAGTGCTTAATGTTCACATTAAAGCACTATATTGGTGCAACATATCCACTATGGTGCGGCCCTTTTGCACGATGGTGCGCATGATAACGCCTTTTAGGGGCAATTTAAAAGTTGGCACAGATTTCGCTTTGTATTTTTTACGGCGACACGGCCAATTTTTGCAGAATTGAAGACTTCGTTACCACGACGACAATGACCAATCCGGGAGAGTTAAGTATGTCCGCTGAACACGTTTTGACGATGCTGAATGAGCATGAAGTGAAGTTTGTTGATTTGCGCTTCACCGATACCAAAGGTAAAGAACAGCACGTCACGATTCCTGCTCATCAGGTGAATGCCGAATTCTTTGAAGAAGGCAAAATGTTTGACGGCTCCTCGATCGGTGGCTGGAAAGGTATCAACGAATCCGACATGGTTCTGATGCCGGACGCATCCACTGCGGTCATTGACCCGTTCTACGCTGATTCTACGCTGATTATTCGTTGCGACATCCTGGAGCCAGGCACCCTGCAAGGTTACGATCGCGACCCGCGTTCCATCGCCAAGCGCGCGGAAGAGTACCTGCGCTCTACCGGCATCGCAGACACCGTTCTGTTCGGGCCAGAGCCAGAGTTCTTCCTGTTTGACGATATCCGCTTCGGTTCTTCTATCTCCGGTTCCCACGTCGCTATCGACGATATCGAAGGCGCATGGAACTCCTCCACCCAGTACGAAGGTGGCAACAAAGGTCACCGTCCGGCAGTAAAAGGCGGTTACTTCCCGGTTCCGCCGGTAGACTCTTCTCAGGACATCCGTTCTGAAATGTGTTCCGTTATGGAGCAAATGGGTCTGGTTGTAGAAGCACACCACCACGAAGTGGCAACCGCAGGTCAGAACGAAGTGGCAACCCGCTTCAACACCATGACCAAAAAAGCGGACGAAATTCAGATCTACAAATACGTTGTGCACAACGTCGCTCACCGTTTCGGTAAAACTGCGACCTTTATGCCAAAACCGATGTTCGGCGATAACGGTTCCGGTATGCACTGCCACATGTCCCTGTCCAAAAACGGGACTAACCTGTTCTCCGGCGACAAATATGCGGGTCTGTCTGAGCAGGCGCTGTACTACATCGGCGGCGTAATCAAACACGCGAAAGCGATCAACGCCCTGGCGAACCCGACCACTAACTCCTACAAACGTCTGGTTCCGGGTTATGAAGCACCGGTCATGCTGGCCTACTCCGCCCGTAACCGTTCTGCCTCTATCCGTATTCCGGTTGTTGCCTCTCCGAAAGCGCGTCGTATCGAAGTGCGCTTCCCGGACCCGGCTGCGAACCCGTACCTGTGCTTTGCCGCTCTGCTGATGGCGGGTCTTGACGGTATTAAGAACAAGATCCACCCAGGCGAAGCGATGGACAAAAACCTGTATGACCTGCCGCCGGAAGAAGCGAAAGAGATCCCACAGGTTGCAGGCTCTCTGGAAGAAGCGCTCAACGAGCTGGATATTGACCGCGAATTCCTGAAAGCAGGCGGCGTGTTCACTGATGAAGCGATCGACGCGTACATCGCCCTGCGCATTGAAGAAAATGACCGCGTGCGCATGACGCCGCACCCGGTAGAGTTTGAGCTGTACTACAGCGTTTAATCGTTGAGTTGCCGTGGAACTTTTAGCCTGTTCAGGCAGGTTTGAGATTGATGGCGAATGATAAGACGCCTGATGGCGCAAGCTTATCAGGCCTACCGGTAACATCACCTTGTAGGCCGGATAAGGCAAAGCCGCCATCCGGCACAACGTTTGCCACTCATCTGTAGCCCATCACACGATGGGCTTTTTTCTCCACCAACGTTCTGATCCCACGCGCTTTTTACACGTAAAAAGCTATAATGCACTAAATTGGTGCAAACTATTCCAGGAGACTGCTAAATGGCAACAGGCACGCAGCCCGATGCTGGGCAGATCCTCAATTCTTTAATCAACAGCATTTTACTGGTTGACGACGAGCTGGCGGTGCATTACGCCAACCCGGCCGCACAACAGCTGCTCGCCCAAAGCGCCCGCAAGCTGTTTGGTACTCCGCTGCCTGAGCTGTTGAGCTATTTTTCATTAAATATTGGGCTGATGCGCGAAAGCCTGGAAGCGGGTCAGGGATTTACGGACAACGAAGTCACGCTGGTGATCGACGGACGCTCTCATATTCTCTCGCTAACCGCCCAGCGCCTGCCGGATAACTTCATCCTGCTGGAAATGGCGCCGATGGATAACCAGCGTCGCCTGAGCCAGGAACAGCTTCAGCATGCCCAGCAAATCGCCGCCCGCGACCTGGTGCGCGGTCTGGCGCATGAGATCAAAAACCCGCTTGGTGGTTTACGCGGCGCGGCCCAGCTGCTCAGTAAAGCCCTGCCTGACCCGGCGTTGCTGGAGTACACCAAAGTCATTATTGAGCAGGCCGACAGGCTGCGTAATCTGGTTGACCGACTGCTGGGGCCGCAACAGCCGGGTATGCACGTCACGGAGAGTATCCACAAAGTCGCAGAACGCGTCGTCGCACTGGTGTCGATGGAGCTGCCGGAGAACGTCACGCTGATTCGTGATTACGACCCCAGTCTGCCGGAACTGCCTCACGACCCGGACCAGATTGAACAGGTCCTGCTGAACATCGTGCGTAACGCTTTACAGGCGTTAGGGCCGGAAGGCGGTGAAATCATTCTGCGTACCCGTACCGCATTCCAGCTGACGCTGCATGGCGTGCGTTATCGCCTGGCGGCGCGCATCGACGTTGAGGACAACGGGCCGGGTATTCCGTCCCATTTACAGGACACGCTGTTTTACCCGATGGTCAGCGGTCGCGAAGGCGGCACCGGGCTGGGCTTATCCATTGCCCGTAATTTGATTGATCAGCATTCCGGCAAAATTGAATTTACCAGTTGGCCGGGTCATACCGAGTTCTCGGTTTACCTGCCTATCAGGAAATAAAGGTGACGTTTATGCAACGAGGGATAGTCTGGGTAGTCGATGACGATAGTTCCATCCGTTGGGTGCTTGAACGTGCGCTCGCCGGGGCGGGATTACATTGCACCACATTTGAAAGCGGCAACGAAGTGCTGGATGCGCTGGCGAGTAAAACGCCGGATGTCCTGCTGTCGGATATCCGTATGCCGGGAATGGACGGACTGGCGCTGTTAAAACAGATCAAACAGCGTCACCCCATGCTTCCGGTCATCATAATGACGGCGCATTCCGATCTCGATGCCGCCGTCAGCGCTTATCAACAAGGCGCGTTTGATTATCTGCCAAAGCCTTTTGATATTGACGAAGCGGTCGCGCTGGTTGAACGCGCGATCAGCCATTATCAGGAGCAGCAACAGCCGCGCAATGTCCAGATCAACGGCCCGACAACCGATATCATCGGCGAAGCGCCCGCGATGCAGGATGTCTTTCGCATTATTGGCCGCCTCTCACGCTCGTCTATCAGCGTGCTGATCAACGGCGAGTCCGGGACCGGTAAAGAGCTGGTCGCCCATGCGCTGCATCGCCATAGCCCACGCGTAAAAGCTCCCTTTATCGCCCTGAATATGGCGGCTATTCCGAAGGATTTGATCGAGTCCGAACTGTTTGGTCATGAAAAAGGGGCGTTCACCGGGGCGAATACCATTCGTCAGGGGCGCTTTGAGCAGGCCGACGGCGGCACGCTGTTTCTCGATGAGATCGGCGATATGCCGCTGGATGTGCAGACGCGTTTGCTACGCGTCTTAGCCGATGGGCAGTTTTACCGCGTTGGTGGCTATGCGCCGGTGAAGGTTGATGTGCGGATTATCGCCGCCACCCATCAGAACCTGGAATTACGCGTACAGGAAGGTAAGTTCCGTGAAGATCTGTTCCACCGCCTGAACGTGATTCGCGTACATTTACCGCCGCTGCGCGAGCGCCGGGAAGATATTCCACGCCTGGCGCGGCATTTCCTGCAAGTGGCTGCCCGCGAGCTGGGCGTCGAAGCCAAATTGCTCCACCCGGAAACCGAAGCGGCGCTGACGCGTCTGGCCTGGCCTGGCAACGTGCGTCAACTGGAGAATACCTGCCGTTGGTTAACGGTGATGGCCGCCGGACAGGAGGTTCTGATTCAGGACTTACCCGGCGAGCTGTTTGAAGCCACGGTGCCAGACAGCCAGTCGCACATACAGCCAGACAGTTGGGCCACATTGCTGGCACAGTGGGCGGATCGCGCGTTGCGTTCCGGTCATCAAAACCTGCTTTCTGAAGCGCAGCCTGAGCTGGAGCGTACGCTGTTAACCACCGCGCTGCGTCATACCCAGGGGCACAAACAGGAAGCGGCACGGCTGCTGGGATGGGGTCGTAACACCCTGACTCGCAAGCTAAAAGAGCTGGGTATGGAGTGACGATTCGTCGTTGTGTAAAGATTAATATTTAAGCGCAAATTGCCGTTATTTTGCGCTTTACTGTTCCGATGAGTTGAGTATGATCATGCCCGGCAAACAGGGGGAATCATCATGCTGGAATCATTAATCAATCTGGTATCGAGCGGAGCGGTCGACAGCCACACGCCACAAACTGCGGTTGCCGCAGTGCTGTGTGCAGCGCTGGTTGGGCTGTTTAGCTAAATGCGTGCCGGATGGCGCTAACGCTTATCCGACCTACGGTTGATGTTAACTTGTAGGCCCGGTAAGCGGTAGCGCCACCGGGCAACGCCACTAAATCACCCGTGAGAACTGCTGCATCCGCGCTTTCTGGCGCAGATAAGCATCAAAGCACATACAGATGTTACGGATCAGCAGACGGCCTTTCGGCGTAACCTGAATCCCCTTATCATCCACATCCACAAGCCCATCTTTCGCCAGCGGCGCCAGCAGCGCTAAATCTTCCGCAAAGTACGCCGCGAAGTTGAGATCCCACTGCTGTTCAACCGCTGCGTAATCGAGACGGAAGTTGCAGATCAGCGACTTAATAATATCCCGACGAATGCAGTCATCGCGGGTCAGCACAATGCCGCGCCATAACGCATTCCCCAGCTCATCCACCTGCTGATAGTAGCGCTTCAGCTCTTTCTGGTTCTGCGCGTAGCTGTCGCCAATCATACTGATGGCGGAAACGCCCATCCCCAGCAGGTCCGTATCGCCCTGAGTGGTATAGCCCTGGAAGTTACGATGCAGAACACCTTCACGCTGGGCAACGGCCAGCTCGTCATCCGGGCGGGCAAAGTGATCCATCCCGATGAACTGATAGCCCGTCTCCGTCAGCGACGAGATGGTCTCTTGCAGGATATCGAGTTTTTGCTGCGCGCTGGGCAGGTCGGCCTCTTTGATTTTGCGCTGAGCGGCGAATAACGTGGGCAAATGAGCGTAGTTAAAGACACTCAGGCGATCGGGGCTCAGCTCTGCCACGCGTCTGAGCGTAAAGGCGAAGCTTTCCGGCGTTTGCTTTGGCAGCCCGTAAATCAGATCGATATTCGTCGAGGTGAAGCCTATCTCGCGCGCATGATTGAGCAGCGAGAAGATAAACTCTTCATCCTGCTCGCGGTTAACCAGACGCTGAACGTCTTTATTGAAGTCCTGCACCCCCATACTCAGGCGGTTAAACCCTTGCGCGCGTAAATGATCGAGCACATCCAGCTCAATTTCACGGGGATCGACTTCGATCGAGATTTCGACGTCGTCGTTAAAATGAAAGTTTCCACGCAGAAGCGTCATTAACCGACTGATTTGCGCTTTATTCAGGTACGTTGGCGTTCCGCCGCCCCAGTGCAGTTGACTAACGCGACGTCCGGCAAACAGCGGCGCGCGATGAATAATTTCTTGTTCAAGCGCATCGAGATATTGGTCGGCCTTATGCTGCTGGCGGGTCACAATCTTGTTGCAACCACAGAAGTAGCACAATTTATGGCAAAACGGGATATGAACGTACAGAGACAGCGGACGTTCAGGGTAACGCGCCACAGCGTGCTGAAATGCCTCTTCGCCGTAGTCTTCCGAAAACTCCAGCGCTGTGGGATACGAGGTATATCGTGGCCCGGAATAGTTATATTTCTGGATCAGGGCCAGATCCCAGTCTATCAACTGTTCAGACATGCTCACTCCTTCCGATGGCGTCGCTGGCGGGTACGGCGTACCGGCTTTACCCCACTACGGGTAATAAACCGGTTGCGCAGCCACTTCTGTCGCCGCGACAACCGCTGTAGTTTAACGAATAACCACACCAGATAACATACAACCGGAAGGGTTATAAGCAGGACGGGAAGGCCCACGGTGTAAACCCGTTAGTTGCCGCCCCGGAGCAGGCGCATCATATCTTCCTGCTTTTCGTCCTCTTCCTCTTCTTCGTCGTCATCATAAGAGAGGCCCAACTTCTGCATCAGCTCATCAATACGATCCAGTTTGGCATCTACCCAGGTTTGGTCTTCCGCACTCAGGGTTTCGCCTGCTTCCAGACGTTCCAGCAGCGCATCCAGGCGCTCATCCGTTTCCAGTAAATCCAACTCAGCCTGCGGTGAAAGCATAGGTTTCTCACTCTTCGGTTTGTGCTGTTTGGTGACTTTTTCAGTCACACCCAGGGGAATGGGGGTTTTACTGCCAATTCGTGGATCTTTCTGCTTGTTCTGGTTTTTACCGCCTGAAGCCGCGTTGTCACCTGTCGCACGGCTCCCCGCCGCATGACCACGGTGTTTTTTCTGACGCTTACGGTCGCGCGCTTCCTGATTCAGCTCTTCGCGTGTTTTACGACGCGCTTTTGCGGGACCTTTACCGCGTGGTGTAGAAGTTGATTTCATAGTGATTCGTCTTTGGCTGTTTTAGTCAGTATATACTCTAAATAATTCGAGTTGCAGGAAGTCAACGCACATGCAACCTGAAGTATGACGAGTTTCATTTGCCGCGGAATCTAGCAGAAACCCTATAAAGAAAAAAGGCGACAGAGTAATCTGTCGCCTTTTTTGCTGTCTAACAACCCTAACGGGCTCTACGATCCCTGTTGGCTACCAACACGCCCTGTTTTTCCCTTAGCCTGAAACATTCCGTGTTGTTTCCATTTCCTTTTACTAACGTCTCCGAACGTTTGTCTTCCTGACAAATCCTGCGTCTTCGCCTCCTGGCGCTCCTGACCCTCATCCTGAGTCGTAATCCTGACAGCTTCCTCGCTATGGATGCTACTTTACTCTTCTGGCATAAACGCACAAGTAATCGAAACGCGAATGTCCACTTTTCAGAATATTGCCTGAAACATAACGTTATGATTTTATTATTTTATCTTAATTTTCGACCTGCGCTTACTCTGAAATTTCGCATAAGAACAATCGGCAATGTCTCACAAAGAGCATGGTTTTAGCTTACACACATCCCCATGCTGAAAAATCCGTCTTTTGCCGCTGTTCAGGTATAATCGCTGCAAAGCTTTGACTGACGGAGACGACCGCTTTGACTAATTTGAATTATCAACAGACGCACTTTGTGATGAGTGCGCCTGATATTCGCCATTTACCTTCCGATACCGGAATCGAAGTGGCTTTTGCTGGCCGTTCCAATGCAGGCAAATCCAGCGCGCTGAACACGCTTACGAATCAGAAGAGTCTGGCGCGTACATCCAAAACACCGGGCCGTACTCAGCTCATCAACCTGTTTGAGGTGGTTGAAGGCAAACGTCTGGTTGACCTGCCCGGCTATGGCTATGCAGAAGTCCCGGAAGAGATGAAGCGTAAGTGGCAACGCGCGCTGGGCGAATACCTGGAAAAACGTCAGAGCCTGCAAGGCCTGGTGATACTGATGGATATCCGTCACCCGTTAAAAGATCTCGACCAGCAGATGATCCAGTGGGCCGTAGAGAGCAACATTCAGGTTCTGGTTTTACTCACCAAAGCGGACAAACTGGCCAGCGGCGCACGTAAAGCGCAGCTGAATATGGTGCGTGAAGCGGTACTGGCCTTTAACGGCGATGTGCAGGTAGAAACGTTTTCTTCCCTGAAGAAGCAAGGCGTGGATAAATTACGTCAGAAACTGGATAGCTGGTTTAACGATCTGGCTCCCGTGGAAGAGACGCAGGACGGGGAATAACCCACCGATATGCCGGATGGCGCCGCTGCGCGTCTTATCCGGCCTACAGTTCTTTATTCTTGCTCTAAGGCGGCAACACAGCAAATCCCCAGGAGCTTACATAAGTAAGTGACTGGGGTGAGCGACAAATCTGTCTGGAACAGATTTGAACGCCGCGAAGCGGCGGCCCGTAAGGGTGAGGCTCATGGATGAGCCGAATAATTCGAAGCCAACGCGTATGCAGCTTGAAGTATGACGAGCAAAATAAAAAACGCCCCAGTCATTACTGACTGGGGCGGCTAAAATATTCAGCCAAATCCGATTACGTGAAGTAAAAGGTCTGAAAGATAGAACATCTTACCTCTGTACCCTACGCGAATAACTTTACTCTTTTTTGAGCAGCTCAGAAAGCACTTTTTGTAATTTTTTTTCATTCTTTACATAGGGAATTCTAATGATCATCACAAAACGTTCTATCTTATGTTGCTTAGTTACGAAAAAAGCGCGTTATTCAGTAAAGCCTTAGTGCGCCTGATCCCAGTTTTCGCCGCTACCCACTTCCACCAGCAACGGCACATCAATACGCGTGCAGTTTTCCATCAGTTGATGGATCTTTTTCGATACCACGTCGAGATCATCTTTATGCACTTCGAACACCAGTTCATCGTGTACCTGCATGATCATACGCACGCGCGGCTGTTCATCTTGCAGCCATTTATCGACGGCAATCATAGCGCGCTTGATGATGTCTGCTGCCGTCCCCTGCATCGGAGCGTTGATGGCGGCACGTTCCGCACCGGCACGACGTGCAGCATTGCTGGATTTAATATCCGGCAAGTAGAGACGACGCCCTTCCAGCGTTTCAACATAACCTCGCTCTTTTGCCTGAGCGCGCGTGCGTTCCATATATTCCAGTACGCCAGGGTAGCGTTCGAAGTAGAGATCCATGTACTTCTGCGCCTCTTTGCGCGGAATATTGAGCTGACGCGCCAGACCGAATGCGCTCATGCCGTAGATCAGACCAAAGTTAATCGCTTTGGCGCTGCGGCGCTGTTCAGCCGTAACGCTCTCCAGCGGCAGTCCAAACACTTCAGCAGCCGTCGCCCGGTGGATATCTTTTCCTTCGGCAAAGGCGGTTAACAAACCTTTATCGCGGGAAAGGTGCGCCATAATACGCAGCTCAATCTGCGAGTAGTCCGCTGATGCGATGACGTAATCTTGCGGAGCGATAAACGCCTGACGAATACGGCGTCCTTCCTCGTTACGTACCGGAATATTTTGCAGGTTAGGATCGGTAGACGATAAACGCCCCGTCGCGGTCACCGCCTGATGATAAGAGGTATGCACTCGCCCGGTTTTCGGGTTGATCATTAGCGGGAGTTTATCGGTGTAGGTCGATTTCAGCTTCGCCAGCCCGCGATATTCCAGAATCACCTTCGGCAGCGGATAGTCCAGCGCCAGCTCTTCCAGCACCTCTTCCGAGGTGGACGGCGCACCGCCCGGCGTTTTCTTCAGCGGCTTAATACCCTGTTTTTCAAACAGAATGGTTTGCAACTGTTTGGTAGAAGAGAGGTTAAATTCTTCTCCGGCGATCTCATGCGCCTTCTTCTCCAGCTCCGCCAGACGCAACGTGATCTCCTCTGAATGCTTATGCAGCACGGCAGGGTCGATTTTTACACCGTTACGCTCTACGCGGGAAAGCACCGGCACCAGCGGCATTTCGATATTCTCGAAGACATTCAGCGGCCCTTTGTACTGCTGTAGCTCTGGCCACATTTTCAAATGCAGCTGTAACGTAACGTCCGCATCTTCTGCGGCATAACGTCCGGCCTCTTCCAGGGCAATCTGGTTAAAGGTCAGCTGATTTTTGCCTTTACCGGCAATCTCTTCAAAAGTGATGGTCTTATGCTTCAACCAGCGTTCGGACAGGCTGTCCATATCATGGCGGCCAGCAACGCTGTTCAGGATGTAGGATTCGAGCATAGTGTCAAAAGCAATACCACGCAGCTCAATGTCGTAGTTCTGCAATACGCCGCGATCGTACTTCAGGTTTTGCCCAACCTTACGCGCCTTCTCATCTTCCAGCAGCGGCTTCAATAGCTCCAGCGCTCGCTCGCGGGAAATCTGATCGGGTGCATCCAGGTAGTCATGCGCCACAGGAACGTAGGCCGCCACGCCCGGTTCAATAGCAAAAGAGAGACCGACCAGATTCGCCGCATGGTTATCCAGGCTGTCCGTTTCGGTATCAAATGCAAAAACGGGCGCCTTTTTCAGCGTCTCAATCCAGCTTTCCAGCGTCGCTTCATCCAGGATGGTGACGTAGTTATCGTAAGAAAGCGCGGTCGCAGGCACGTCTGGCGTTTCATCAATAACAATGGTTTCCTGCGGTTTTGCTGCGGGCTTCGCACCTTTCGCCTGTAGCCATTTACCCGCTTCCACATCAGTGGTCCAGCGCTTAAATTCATATTTCTTAAACAGGCCAAGCAACTCTTCAGCCGCTGGCTGTTGTACTTCAAGCTGATCGCAGCTTAGCTCCAGTTCGACATCCGTTTTAATGGTAGCCAGTTGATAAGAGAGGTAAGCCACCTCTTTATTCTGCTCAAGCTTCCCGGCCATGGTTTTCGCGCCACGGAAGGTTAAGCCCGCAATTTTATCTGATTCGGCATACAGGGTATCCAGTCCGCCTAACCCCTGAAGGAGCGCCTGGGCGGTTTTTTCACCCACGCCCGGCACGCCAGGAATGTTATCGGAAGAGTCGCCCATCAGCGCCAGGAAATCGATGATCAATTCGGGTGGAACACCGTACTTGTTCACGACCTCATCCGGGCCCAGAATCGTATTGGTCATGGTATTAATCAGCGTGATATTTGGCGTCACCAGCTGGGCCATATCTTTGTCGCCGGTGCTGATCAGCACCGGACGGCCCACCTTCTCGGCTTCACGCGCCAGCGTACCGATAACGTCGTCCGCTTCCACGCCCGAAACAGCCAGCAGCGGCAGGCCCATCGCTTTTACCATCGCATGCAGCGGTTCAATCTGCGCACGCAGGTCATCAGGCATCGGCGGGCGATGCGATTTGTAATGTTCAAATAACTCATCACGGAAGGTTTTACCCTTGGCATCAAATACCACTGCGGCATGCGTCGGCTGATACTGCATAATCAGGCTGCGCAGCATGTTGAGAACACCGTACATCGCCCCTGTAGGCTCCCCTGCGCTGTTCGTCAGAGGAGGAAAGGCGTGATACGCGCGATAGAGATAAGATGAGCCATCTACAAGGATAAGTGGGTTTTCTGGGATCTGAACCATAATGTCCGTGCCTGTTTATCAGATTATGGGTAAAGGATGCCACAGACAGGATGAAAACATGAGTTTTTCGCCGCATTTGTCGAAAAAGTTTTGTAGATCTTCTGGATCGCTCGCAAAGCGAGCTGTGGATAACTTTGTGCATAAATTATTACATTTCATTTAATTTCATCCTGATGATTTAATTTTCATTAAACTTGTTCTTATTTTTCAATATATTAATTAAATCACCAGAACTTTATCACATTATTTAGCGTTATCTCAGTGTGTGGATAGATATCAATATTTTTTCTGTTTCGCTAAGACCCGTCATTTGATGCGTTTTCTGATAAAATCAGCCCCTTGCGTCTCTTTCGCGCACTATTTATGGCTAACCCGTTGAATAATTTAATTATGACAAGAATACTCGCTGCGATAACGCTGTTGCTGAGTATCGTATTGACCATTTTGGTCACTATTTTTTGTTCTGTGCCGATCATCCTTGCCGGGATCGTGAAGCTCCTTTTGCCCATTCCTGTCGTCTGGCGCAAGGTATCCGTTTTTTGTAATTTCATGATGTACTGCTGGTGTGAAGGGTTAGCGCTACTGCTACATCTCAATCCGTGGCTTAAATGGGACGTGGAAGGGCTGGAAGGCCTGAACAAGAAAAACTGGTATCTGCTTATTTGTAACCATCACAGTTGGGCCGATATCGTGGTGCTTTGCGTTCTGTTCCGTAAGCACATTCCAATGAATAAATACTTTCTTAAGCAGCAACTGGCCTGGGTGCCGTTTATCGGCCTGGCCTGCTGGGCGCTGGATATGCCGTTTATGAAACGCTACTCGCGCGCTTATTTGCTCCGTCATCCCGAACAACGCGGTAAAGATGTAGAAACAACCCGCCGTTCTTGCGAGAAATTTCGCGCGCATCCCACAACGATCGTAAATTTTGTCGAAGGTTCGCGTTTTACCGAAGAGAAACGTCGGCAAACTCGCTCGCCATATAAAAACCTTCTCCCACCAAAAGCGGCGGGGATCGCGATGGCGCTAAACGTATTAGGGTCTCAGTTCGATAAGCTGCTCAACGTTACCCTCTGCTACCCGGAAAACGATCGGAAACCATTCTACGATATGTTGAGCGGTAAACTGACGCGCATCGTGGTACGTATCGATCTGGAGCCGATTAAAGAAGAGCTGCACGGTGACTATGTGAACGACAAAGGATTCAAACGCCGTTTCCAGCTTTGGTTGAATGCACTCTGGAATGAAAAAGACGAACAGATAGAAAAGATTAAAGCGGAAAACAAAAACGCCGGTCAATGACCGGCGATTTTTTTATTTCTTTTCAACCAGATGTTTCACGGTATCGGCGTACTGTTGTACGAAGATATCCATGCTGCTGGTATCCATCCCTTGCGGGTTAACCTGATATTTGCCGTTTACAAACATCGCCGGTACACCCTGAAGCTGGAGATCAGCGGCCGCTTTTTCTTGCTGCGCAACCAGTGATTTCACCACGAAGCTGTTCCATGCCGCATCGTAGTCTTCACCTTTCACACCCGCATCAACGAATACTTTGCGAATATCGGCAGCAGACTGAACGGTCTGGTTTTTCTGTACTGCTTCAAACATCGGCGCAGTGATTTTATCTTCTACGCCCAGTGCCATCGCCACAGCCCATGCCTGCGTCAGGTCCTTACCCAATGGGCCCAGGAACTCAACGTGGTATTTGGTCATTTTGGTGCCTTCAGGCAGCTTTTTCTTCACGTTATCAGAAACGTGCAGCACTTCTTCAAACTGATAGCAGTGCGGGCAGTAGAAGGAGAAAAACTCCAGAACCTGAGGCTCGCCAGCAACGGGCTTATCCAGTGTGATGTATTGCTTACCATCACTGAACTGCGCTGCCGATGCGCTAAAAGCTAAAATCATACCAGCCAGCGCCAGCCAAATCTTTTTCATGATCAACTCTCTCCTGATGTGTCCGTTTAATACATTGGCGTTAATTGTAAAGGGGGTTCTTGCAGCACTTTTGCCTGCTCAAGAAATGTCGCAGTCTGCCGTTGCCAGTAATCTTCCCCGGTTAACCACGGGAAATTTTTAGGAAACGCAGGATCAGCCCAGCGACGCATCAGCCAGGCAAGATAATAAACCAAACGCATCGCGCGTAAAGGCTCAATAAGTTCTATTTCAGCAATATCAAACTCGCTAACTTCTTCATAAGCCTCGATAATCGTTTCAAGCTGCATCCGCTGCTCGGCTTTATCGCCATTCAGCAGCATCCACAGATCCTGAACGGCAGGGCCATTGCGGGCATCATCTAAATCAACAAACAGCGGGCCATCACGCCAGAGGATATTTCCGGCATGGCAATCCCCGTGTAAACGCAGCGTCTCAAAACGGGTATGCCAACGTTCGGTAACGGCGGCAATAAGGGTGTCCGTCGCGTTCAGGAAAGCCGCTTTTTGCCCTGCGGGAATCAGTGATGCGCCTTCGAAAAGTTTGCGAGGTTCAATGAGATACTCTTCCAGGCCCATTGTCGGCCGGAAGGCAAAAGAATGTTTACGCCCGGTCTGATGCAGGCGACCCAGATAGCGCCCTACCGCTTCCATCTGATCGATATTATCCGCTTCGAACTGTCGCCCGCCGACGCTTGGGAAAATCGCGTAGTGGAATCCCTGGTGGTTCAGTAGCGTCTGCCCATTGAGGACAAGCGGCGCCGCGACCGGCACCTCATCTTTTACCAGTTCCAGTGCAAACTGATGCTCTTCCCGTATTTGATCGGCAGACCAACGCTCAGGGCGATAAAACTTAACGACAAAGCGCCGACGGTCTTCGTCCTGAAACTGATAGACGCGGTTCTCATAGCTGTTGAGCGGGGTAAGACCGGAATCCACCCGGATTCCCTGTTCAAACAGCGCATCCATGATGGTATCCGGGTGTAATGTCTGGAAAGTAAAAGCGTTATCGTTCATCCCATCATCCGGAAAATACTACGAATGATTCAGGATATCATTTTGTGGCGATTTCGGTGGCGCCGCTTACAAGGTTTTACTCTTTAATCACGCCGCGTGCGCGTAATAGCGCCGTTTTGAAATCTTCTTCATAATCTTTCTGAATACCAGGAATCACCGCATCTTTTGCGGAGTCACGCATTTTCAGGTGATAGATCAGAATGTCGTCGGTTAAATCCGCCAGTTCGCCGTCAAAACCTGACTCTTTCGCCAGTTTCTGTAAAAATTGCAGCAGATTAAGATCGGGCTCTTTCTGCCAGGCTGGTTGCAGGAGTTCAATGACTTCATTCAGGCGTTTACATTTCATGGCTGTGCTCCTTAATTTGATGTAGATACGTTAGCAGGGTCAATCCCACAATAAAAGAGGCGATATCAGTGAATCTGGAGAGTGCAATAACGGGGGTTGTGCTGGCAGGCGGTAAGGCCAGGCGAATGGGGGGGGCAGATAAGGGTCTGCTTGAGCTGGATGGCAAACCGCTCTGGAAGCATGTTGCTGATACGCTGGCGTCTCAGCTTGAAACCGTCGTGATTAACGCGAATCGCCATCAGGATATTTATCAACAAAGCGGTCTGAGAGTGATCCCCGATTCACTGGCCGATTTTCCGGGGCCTCTGGCGGGTATGTTGTCTGTTTTACAGCAAGAGAAGGGAGACTGGTTTCTGTTTTGCCCTTGTGACACGCCCTACATTCCCCGCAATCTGGTTGCGCGTTTAAAAGCTCAGCGTAATAACGCGCCTGTCGTATGGGTTCACGACGGCGAGCGGGACCACCCGACAATTGCACTGGTTAATCGATCCGTAGCACCTTTCTTACAGGAGTATCTCCGGTCAGGTGAACGGCGGGTCATGGTCTTTATGCGCCAGGCCGGTGGTCATGCTGTTGATTTCAGTGATTTTAAACAGGCATTTGTGAATGTGAATACGCCGGAAGAACTCGCCAGATGGCAGGAGAAATCATGATCCCACTACTCGGCATAGCCGCATGGAGCGGCACCGGTAAGACTACGCTGCTCAAGAAATTGATTCCAGCGTTATGCGCCAGAGGGGTTTGCCCAGGATTAATTAAACATACCCATCACAATATGGACGTAGATAAGCCCGGCAAAGACAGTTACGAGTTACGCAAGGCAGGCGCAGCACAAACGCTTGTCGCCAGTCGGCAACGTTGGGCGCTGATGACAGAAACACCGGAAGAACCTGAGCTGGATTTAACGTATCTGGTGAGTCGAATGGATGCTTCCAAGCTGGATATAGTGCTTGTTGAAGGTTTTAAGCACGAAGCGGTGGCGAAGATCTTGTTATTCCGACAGGGGTGTGGGCATGAAGTGGAGGAGCTGACCATTGATGAGCATGTGATCGCCGTCGCCAGCGACATTCCGCTTTCCCTGGATGTCCCGCTATTAGATATCAATGATATACCACAGATCGCTACATTTGTTTTGCGTTGGCTGGGACGATAGTACACGGGCGGCACAGGTTTGCCGGATAAGGTGTTCACACCGCCATCCGGCTGCACCCGGACGCATGAACGCAAAAAGGCTCAGTCTTTCGACTGAGCCTTTTGCTTTATTTGATGCCTGGCAGTTCCCTACTCTCGCATGGGGAGACCCCACACTACCATCGGCGCTACGGCGTTTCACTTCTGAGT
>NZ_JAOWGE010000007.1:0-292256 GCF_030333295.1 Citrobacter sp. CK198
AGATGGCTCGGTAAAAAATCCAAATGGATCAAATGATTCTAAAACATATGTAGGATATGCAGTGTCAGCCTTATCGGATGGTCATGGTCAATATGGTACGAGTAACCTGAAAGCAGGCATTGTAGATTTTCAACTAAATCATCCGACTGGAGACAGTGGGGCTAACATTAGTCTCGGAGGTACTGTCGGCAAGGCTGAAATGAAGGCAGGGACAATTGCAAATGAAGATGTACATTCCAGCTCGGTTGATGCAAAGTTAGAGGTCGTTTCCGGAAATGTAGGCCTCAGTTCAGGAAAAGCAGGATCTGGTGACTACGTGGAGGCAAAAGCTGAAGGTACAATCGGGTTGGCTGAAGGAAAAGGTAACTATAAATTAACACACGATCTTGACGAAGCCAGGATTGGCGCCGCCTTTGAACTTGGGGCAGAGGCTGCTGTTGCAAAAGGACAGCTTTCAGGTGCTATAGATTCAAAATATTTTAAATTGAAAGGTTCTGTTGATGGAACTGCTGGGTCGGCAGGTTTGGGATTGGGGGGAGGGGCATGGGTGGATTTTGATAATATAATGGTAAAAGTTCAATTGTCAGGAAAAATAGCGTTTATATTAGGATTAGGGGGAGATGTTGATATCCAGCTTGGACCATTTACTAGCGTCCCTATTCAAGAGCTACTTGGGTTTACTTCTTCCAAATCGGGTATAGTGCTATCAGGCACATCTACTGTTATTATCGGGGGATAGTATGAGTAAAATTATTCGTATAACAGAATCCGTCTTTCCATTATACAATAATCTTGTATTTAGATTTTTTTTAGGTATTGCCTTGTATCTCCTTTCCGTATACGTTATATTTCACTACGTTAGAAGTATAACATCATTAAAAATAGTACAACTACTTGGTATTTATGCTTTTTTTTACTATACTATTTTTTCAATGATAGATGGTGGTGTTAAACGATTAGCTACATTTCATATAAAAAACAATGGTGCCCACACCGACAGACAACCAATAAAATGGTATCTGTCCAATCAATTAAATATATCAAGGTTTCTTAAGCTTATATTTATCTTTTTTTATGTATATGCGTGTTTCATGTATCTTATGTATATACCATAATTGACAATCACCACATGTACCAATATTTAATTAATAACTAGTTTTAAATCTTTATTCATTTTGCACGTCAATTTCTATAAATATGCTTAAAACGACTCAGAGATATTATTATGAAAAAAATGGTAAAATCGAAAATCCCCCAGAATCAGTAACATATAGTTTTGAATACCAGAAAGAACATTTTTTGGCGATGCTGTATACATCCTCAGAGGTAACAAGCTTATATTACAAAATATTACTCCCACTAGATGTAAAACCGGTTAGCATTAAACCTGAGCTAATCTCAGGAACCAATAGTTTCTATACTATTTTATTCTTAATTCACTTAACAATTATGATTTAAAATATGAAGATAAATTTTATATTGAGAATTAATACCCCCCTCCACCGACTGTTATATTAATCATTTAAGTGTATGTTTATACCTATAAGTAATCAATACTAGAAATAGAGTGATCTGTTTTAATTCTTACGGAGTATTTTTGAAGTTATTAAATTCGATATACGGTAGCAAAGGGGAATTAAACACAAATCATCCGATATATTATTTTATACTGTTTGTGCCGTCATCGCAGGTGCTGATGAGTAGCAGGAGATAGAATATTTTGGTCATGTTCATCTGTACTGGTTAAAAAGTTACGGGGATTTTGAAAATGGTATTCAGGTTCATGATACCGTTGCCAGAGTTGTATCCTGCATAAGCCCTAAAAAATTCCATAAATGTTTCATTAACTGGATGCGTGATTGTCACGCTTCAGATGATGGAGATATTATTGCTATTGACGGGAAAACACTTCGCCATTCAATACTTTTCATTCCGACCGGGAGTTATCACGCGTTTTTGCTATCCACGAACCAGCCTCTGGCTGTACTGTTTCCAAGAAGCACGCCAGTATCAGTATGTAAAACTCTTACCCGGCAGGGAAAACACCAGCAAATAGAAAACAATTCATTAGCCCAAAGGATTACACCAAGTCCGGGTACCACTTCTTTAGAGCCTATTCGTTAAGAAGTGAGATCCTTAACGGGCAAGACAAGTCCCGACCCCATATTGTGCAAAAGTGAACATCGTTCATTTTCTATCAGATCGTTCAGGGATTCAGAATCCGGATGGTGTTTATGACATCGTCCGGATTTTTTTCGTCCCTACCCTTTCCATTTCATCTCGTTACAGATCTTACCCTGCCTG
Source organism: Citrobacter sp. CK198 (assembly GCF_030333295.1). NCBI lineage: Bacteria > Pseudomonadati > Pseudomonadota > Gammaproteobacteria > Enterobacterales > Enterobacteriaceae > Citrobacter > Citrobacter sp. CK198. The sequence goes on from NZ_JAOWGE010000007.1 coordinate 2,305, forward strand.
CGCGCCACAGGAGCATACCTCTGCCAGGATGACCACCTGAGTCATCACGATATAAATCCATCTCCCGTCTCGTTTAGGCTATTATCGTTAGTATATATTGTATTCAGAATGACAACTTTCAGGATGAATATGAGTAAGTTACGCACTGCAATTATCGTGGATGATCATCCCCTCGCGCGTCTGGCTATCCGTGGAGTGCTGGAGAAACAGCGCATTACTGTAATCAACGAATATGAAGACGGGGCGACTGCGCTGGAAGCGTTAACAAAAACGGTTGCGGATATTGTTGTCGTGGATGTCGAGATCCCCGGAGTGAATGGCGTCGAACTGGTAGAAAAGCTCAGAGCACGACAATTCACCGGCGTGCTGATCGTCGTGTCCGCGAAAAACGATCGTTACTACAGCAAACGTTGCGCTCAGGTGGGCGCTAACGCTTTCATCAGTAAAAAACAGGATATGGAAAACATTCTGGCCGCCATTAACGCAGCGCAAAATGGTTATAGCTATTTTCCTTTTTTCCTTGAAGCCCCCTCAGTTGCGTTAACCGATGCACAACGCCTGGAATCCCTCTCGGCACAGGAGATGAAGGTGATGGGCTATATGCTTAATGGTCTTGATAATTCACAAATTGGCGATGCAATGCATATCAGCAGCAAAACGGTCAGCACCTATAAAACACGGTTAATGGAAAAGTTAGGCTGCAAATCATTAATTGAACTGCTCTCATTTGCCCACCAAAATAAGCTGACCTGATGATGAATAAATGGCTCATATTCGTGCTCATTGTTTTATCGATTACCGGGCGTGGCGTTCATGCCCAGGATGAGCTACCCGTTGAGCTGGAGTTGTCGGGCTACAATTACATTACGCCGGTTCCTGTTTATCTGAGTGAGGATGATAAGCGCTGGCTGAAGCAGAAAAAAACGCTTAAGGTTGCGGTTTATCAACCAGAGCAATCGCCCCTCGTGCAGACCACGCTTACAGGACGTTACCGTGGGATGAATGCCGATTATCTTGCGCTGATTCAGCATTCGCTCAACACCCACATCAGCGTGACAGCCTGGAAAAATCAGGAATCGGCAATTCATGCGCTGAAAGCGGGCGAAGTCGATATGGTATTGACCGGTCTGGAGAGTCGCCCTTTCACCGAAGAAGGCATTCTGTCCTCGCAGCCGCTGGTACATTCCTGGCCAAATTTAGTGACGTCGTTAGCCAATGTCATGGTTCCCTTGCAGAGTGCGCAAAGCACCCGGGTCGCTACTGTGAATCACTATCCTGATGAGGGGTTTATTCAGCAGTCATTTCCTAACGCAGAGATCATTAATTACCCCACCTATCAGGAAGCGCTCAGCTCCGTCGCGCATGGGCAAAACGCCTGGTTTGTTGGCGACTCACTGACAACCAGCACCTGGCTATCGCAGGAATTTAGCCTCGCGTTGACGACGGTGAAATACTGGCCTGAACCACAGAAAAAAAGCGCCTTTTTATTTTTGCCAACGCAGGAACGTCTGCTGACAATTGTGAATAACACGCTCAGCGCCATCGATGAAAATGTGCATGGGCAAATAGCCCAGTCAATGATCGATAAAGGCAATCTGTCCTTTCTGTTAGAGCCGCTTAACCTGACCAACCGAGAGAAACAGTGGCTGAAAAGTCATAACACACTGCGTGTCATCATTAACCCGTGGTTTGCGCCTTACACTATGGTCGACAGTAACCAGGAAACGCGGGGCGTGGTGGGGGATATCCTGAATCTGATCGGTCTGCAAACCGGTATGCAGTTTGAAACCATTGTCGTCAAATCGAACGAAGAAATGGTTTCTGAAATGAAGAAAAACAACTGGCATATTGTGCAGGCCGCAACCTACGACTTGAGCCGTGAAAACGCGCTCTCCTTTACCCATCCCTTTATTACCACCCAATTCGTCACCGTTGTCAGAAAAGAGAATACGCAGGAAACCACGCTACGGGCAGGGATGAATGTGGCGATCGGCGCCGACCACGCGTTACTGGCAAAGCTTAAAGCCCAACACCCCGGCATCCAATGGAAAGAGGTGGAAAACTCCAGCGTAGCCTTGAATCTCGTGGCGACGGGAAAGGTGGACGCAGCCATTTCAAATCAGCTGACGGCCCGCTATATGAGCGAGCATTATTATCCCGATCAGCTCGCCTGGCTCCCGATTGCCGGTGAAGCGCCAGCGGCAATCAGTTTTGCCGTTCCCCGTTCCGAACCGGAACTTCGGCAGATCCTGGACAAAGCCCTGGATGATATTCCGCAAAAAGAGATTTTCCAGATCGTCAGTAAATGGATACGCCTGCCGGACGTCAAAATTGATACCTGGGAGTTGTATAACAGACCGTTCTATCTGGTGGCGATACTGGCGACGTTGCTGGTGGTGAGCAGCTTGCTGTGGGCCGTTTACCTGTCGCGGAAAGTCCGCCAAAGGAAACGTTCTCAACGCTTACTGGAGGCGGAACGAAACAAGGCACAGCAGGCCAATGAAGAGAAGCGGGAATTTCTTTCCCATATGAGCCACGAGATCCGAACGCCGGTCAGTGCAATTATGGGATTTCTGGAACTCTTGCAGCTCTCCCCCGCTCGCTTCAGCCCTGAGGATAAAGCATCGGTGGATCAGGCCGCCCAGGCCTCGCGATCATTGTTAAAACTGATTGGCGAGATCCTCGATCTGGAAAAGATTGAATCAGGACTCTTAGACACCGTTCCGCAGTGGGTAAATGTTGATGCTCTGATAAAAGAAAAAATGACGCTGTTTAGCGCACTGGCGGCCCAAAAAGGGATCGACCTGCGTTATGACTCGCGGCTGGACCCGCAAGAGGCGATGCATCTGGACCCCCAGTTGCTGGGGCAGGTACTCACCAACCTCATTGGCAACGCGGTTAAATTTACGCAGCAAGGGCATGTCAGGATTTCGGCGACAAAGTCCAACGCGATGCTGGCGCTCTCGGTGAACGACTCCGGTCCGGGTATTAGCACTGAAGAACAGAACCGTTTATTCACCGCCTTTAGTCAGGGGAAAGCGGGTAAGCATCATCGCGGTTCGGGCCTGGGGTTAGCGATCAGCCGGGCATTGATGACGCAAATGGGGGGAACCATCGCGCTGCAAAGCGAAATAAACCGTGGAACCACCCTGACGCTGAACCTGCCCGTGCAAACCTCGCGTGATATCACGCCGGTATCTATTGACGCGCCCCCGCCCCCTCCCGTTATTCAGGGGACGCTGCGGGTATTAATCGTTGACGATCATCCCTCCAGTCGACTGCTCCTGAAACGCCAGCTTGCAACGTCAGGTATTGTTGCGGATGAAGCCGAAAACGGCGAAGAGGCTTTACGACACCTTCAGCAACAACATTATGATTTGCTTATTACCGACCTCAATATGCCCGCAATGGACGGCATTGAACTTACCCGTCAGGTACGGAAATTTAATCGCGACCTCACCATCTGGGGGTTGACCGCCTCAGCGCAAGAACATGAACGCGAACGCTGTCTTGCGGCAGGCATGAATGCCTGTATTTTCAAGCCGATTACGTTATCGCAAATCTCGCACTTCCTTTCAGGAATGTGTGAGACAGCCAATACGATGTTTGATATCGAAATGCTGGGTATGCTGGCACAAGGCAACCGGTCGCTCATGCTTACAGCGTTAAAAGATGCACAGCAGGAGAACCGCCGTGATTTAATCGCCGCCCGACAAGCGGCGCATACTGAAGATTATCTGACCGTGAAGCGCCATATTCATCGCATTAACGGGACTGCCCAACTGCTGGGCGTTAAGGCATTGATGAAGGTAGCGCAGTCGCTGGAAGATAAACTACCTGACGCCATTTCCGCCGCAGACCTTGCCACAGACCTTGATCGCATCGACGCCTTACTTGATGAATTAGATCAGGCTATCGCAACATTCATTCCATAACCTTCCTACACGCGTAGGCGGCGCCTGACAGAAAAATAAGGTGCCGCTGATGTTGTCCCGTTGTTAACCAGGTAAAATTAGCCTTGTTCTGACGGAATATATTTCGTTAATTAAACCTGGGATATTTCCTAAGAAAAATCCATTTTTACCGTCATTTCAAGTTTCAACTATCAAATGACATCAAACCATTAAACCACACCTATCAATAGTGATAGTGTTAAATTTCATCTTTATGGCACATAAATAGTTTTTTATTTCAATAAAGACGGCAATCAGTGGATCGTTGTTCTTTTGAAAGGGAACAAATAGAAGAAACGATCGTTTTTATGATTATATTCGAAATCCATTATTTTTGTGGTGTCATCTGATTTTATTTTCTGTAAATTTCACAAAGAAACATGAGGTGAATTTCTGGCGTTAAATAACCAAAGAGGGCATGCCAAAAAGGGAAGTTTTATGGATTTGTCAAACTCCGTTTTTTCTGATGATTATTTTTTTATCGTCGGTATCAGTACGCTGTTAACATCGGAGTTGATTGATGAAAATTACTACATAGTAGATGTTGAGACAACAAACCTCCTGCAGGTTAAAGAGCATTTTTTTGCAGACAGGAAGATTATTGCGTTTATAAGCAATGATCTTGACTACTATGCATTAAAACATCTACGGAGTATTACGTTTGTTGATAAGCGAAGCCGACTTAATGAAATTCTGTCCTGCCTGTTTGTCAATGATTCCCGATATATTTATCGGGTGAAGTACACGCTTTCAATGCGAGAAAGCGAGGTGCTCTCATGTATGCAAAAAGGGCTTGATGCGAATGAGATTGGTAAACAATTAGGTATGACGGTTAAGACATTTTATGCCCACCGGCGCAGTTTGGTTTTTAAACTTCAGGTCGGCAATCGTATATCTTTGTACCGAACTATCGCACGAGTAGAAAGTTATAAGCAGGACACCTGCGAACACAGTATTTCGTTAATCAGACAATGTCATTCGTCAGATAAGTATTTCACTGGAGGGAATTAGCACATTATTAATTAACATTTAAAGCATCAGTATATTATTTCTTAAATATTAACTTAACTAACTGGATCTTATATGAAAAAGATTGCACTGATTTCCGCGATTTTATCGCTCTCTGTATTTCAGGCGGCAAATGCTGCTGACGGCGTAATTAGTTTTACTGGCAGCATCACCGGTACGGCCTGTGTGGTGGATACCTCTGCGATTGCGCAGCCTGTCAACCTGGGGACTGTCGCGACAACCGCATTCTCAGGCGGTAGCGGAGCAACGGCGGCGGCGAAGCGTTTTAATATTGTGCTGAAATCCTGCCCGGCCAGCATTTCCAACGCCAGTATTCGTTTTGATGGCATCACCGACACGATTAACCCTTCTATTTTAGCACTGAGCAATGGGCAGACAGCGTCGAATGTTGGTGTCGCGATTTATGAGCAGGACAACTCAACGCTGATCCCTGTGGGTTCCGCATCCTCCAGCGTAGCGCTGGAAGAAGATGTTGATAACACACTGACTTACTTTGCCAAATATATGGCAACCGGCGCTGTTGGCGCGGGTACGGCAAACTCTTCAACCGCGTTTACCGTTATTTACCAGTAAAAGCAGGGCCCTTCGCGGCCCTGAGTAATTCACTCAGGATCTCTTCATGTTTCAGAAAGTCTATAAAAAGATTGCCGTTGGTCTTTTGTTTATCTCCGCAACGGCAATAAGCGGCGTGGAAATAGGCGGCACCCGGCTTATTTATAACGGCAGTGGCAATCAGGCGGCAATCAGCGTTAACAATCCAGATAACAAGCCGTATTTAATTCAGTCATGGGTAAGCAAAAGTGAAAATGGCGACGACAGTGACAATGCATTCATCACCACACCGCCTTTATTCAAATTAAATTCGCAGGCGCAGAATTCAGTACGCGTTATGTTATCAGGCGACACGCTCCCTACGGACAGAGAAAGTGTTTACTGGTTGAATATTAAAGCAATCCCTTCGTCATCACCGGATGCTAAAAATGAATTATTGATTGCGGTCAAAAGTAAAATGAAGCTGTTTTATCGTCCGGCAGGATTAAAAGGCGACCCTTCGCTTGCGTATCAGCAGCTAACGTTTTCAAGCGTGGGTGGAAAGTTAAGTGTGCATAACCCCTCGCCGTATAGCGTGTCGCTATACGACATCAAGGTGAATGGGAAACAACTAGCAAAACCTCCAATGGTTTTACCATTTCAAACGGTATCGCTACCTCAGTCGGCGGTAACGGGTGGTGAAGTATCGTGGCGTGCGATTAATGACTTCGGAGGCATTACGGCTGAACATAAATTTAAAATGTAGGTTACAAAGCCATGTTTCATGTCAATGCAGTTTCGGGTTTTGCTAAATTAACTCGGTTATCCACACTTATTTATCTGTGTACGCATACTCCTGCTGTACTGGCTGGCGATTATTTCTCTCCAGATTTTATTGAAACCCGTGGAAATATCCCGCGTGATATTGATATTTCTCGTTTTAATGAAGCTGACGGGCAGGTGCCTGGCGTCTATCACGTTGATGTCTATGTAAATGGAAATTATCTGGCATCACAGGATATTTCATTTATTGACAGTAAGAGTGGGTTAATACCGGTGTTGACTCGTGCAGATCTGGTGCAATGGGGCGTTAAGCGCAATGCACAACCTGAATGGATGCACATGGCAGATACCGCGAACGTTGAACACCTCAGCAAACTGCTTCCCGGCAGCCAGCTTATTTTCCAGTTTGACGGGATGCGCCTGGATCTCTCCGTACCGCAGGAGTATCTACAGCGCGATCCCCGGGGGTCGGTATCGCCTGAGCGGTGGGATGATGGGCTGAATATGCTGTTCCTGAACTACAACTTCTCAGGCGCTAACACGCATGGCAGCGACAAGTCGAGTAACGACAGCTATTTGAACCTACGTAGCGGTATTAACGTTGGGCCCTGGCGATTGCGTCATTACGCCACTTATAACAACAACGATGGCACTGGTCACTGGAACACCCTTGGCACATCGCTGGAGCGTGACATTAAGGCTCTGAAAAGTCAGTTCAGCATAGGCGATGGCTATACGCAGGCCGGTGTGTTCGACAGCGTGAATTTTCGCGGCGCGCAGCTTTATTCAGATGACAGCATGATGCCGGAAAGCGTCCGTGGTTTTGCTCCCGTGGTACGCGGTATTGCACAAACCAACGCGCAGGTCACCATTCGTCAGGGTGGCAACGTTATCTGGCAATCTTATGTGCCGCCAGGCCCGTTCGCGATTGACGACCTGTACCCGACCACCGCCAGCGGCGATCTGGAAGTGGCGGTACGTGAGGCGGATGGGTCGGTGCATCAGTTTATTCAGCCATTTTCCGCGGTGCCGGTGATGCAACGCGAAGGTCAGTTCAAATATGCGCTGGCAGCAGGGAAATATCGCGCGGCAAACAGCAAAGATAAAGAGCCGGAATTTCTACAGGGCACGCTGAGCTACGGTTTACCCTGGGATAGCACGATATATGGCGGCACGCTGGCATCCGCAGATTACTGGGCCGGAGCACTGGGGATCGGAAAAGGGTTCGGTGAATTCGGCTCGCTCTCTTTTGACGCCACTTTCGCCCGTACGCAAATGCCCGGTAAGACAGAAGAAGGCGTGTCGCTACGCGCGCAATACGCCAAAGACTTAGCTTCGACAGGCACCTCATTCAGTTTGATGGGCTATCGCTATTCCTCATCAGGTTTTCGTGATTTCCAGGAAGCGAACGGGGACGTGAATACCTTTCGAATGGGGAGCGACACAATACGTGAAGGCAACAGCTGGCGCTATGAACGGAACAAACGCAGCAAGGCGCAGGTGACGCTGAACCAGCGACTTGGCGACTGGGGAAATATAAACCTCTCCGCCTGGCAACAGGATTACTGGGGCGGCGACACCGAGCGCAGCGTTAACGTGGGTTACAACACCAGCATAAACAATATCAACTACGGCCTGAACTACAGCTATTCACGCGGCCCCCGGCACAATGAAAACGATCATATCGTCTCTCTGACTATGCAAATTCCGCTCTCACGTTTCCTGCCAGACAGCTGGATGACGGTATCCGGGAACAGCAACAAAAAAGGCGATACGACTTCGCAGGTGGGGTTATCCGGTTCAGCGCTGGAAGATAAAAACCTGAGCTGGAATGTGCAGCAGGGCTACAACAGCAAAGGCTCGGATGCGATGGGAAGCGCTTCCGTCAATTACAAAGGCCGTCATGGCGAGTATCAGCTTGGTTACAACTACTCTCGCGATAACCGCCAGATGTCGGTTGGGGCGATGGGCGGCATTGTGGTTCACCCTTACGGCGTCTCGGCCACGCAGCCTCTTGGCGAAACTATGGCACTGGTGAAAGCGGACAACGCGGCGGATGTGAAAGTGGCGAATAACAGCGGGATTTACACCGACAGCAGAGGTTTTGCCGTGGTGCCGTATGTCACGCCGTATCGGCAGAACAGTCTGTCATTAGATACCGCATCGCTGAACCCGCATACCGATGTGCTGAATGACACCTACACCGTTGTACCAACCAAAGGCGCGCTGGCGCTGGCTGATTACCCTACCGTCACCGGTTATAAGGTCATGCTTCAGTTCACCGGGAAAGAGATTCCGTTTGGCGCGACGACCCGTATTAAAAATCACGACAACATTCCAGAAGGAATGGTTGACGATCGCAAACGCGTCTGGCTCAACGGCGTACCGGAAAAAGGAACCGTGATCGTTAACTGGGCCGAGGGAAGTTGTCAGGCAACGTATCAGATAACGCAGATCGCTGACAAACCGCAAACAGTCATCGCGCAATGCCACTGATCTGGAGAGAAAGAAAAATGTATCGAATTTTAATCAGCTTAATTTTTACCTCGCTGGGATTATTTTCACACACCGCCCTGGCGTGGAACTGCACTACGGTTACGTCAACAACAACGATCTCGCCGCAGAATGTAACTATCTCGCGGGATCTCCCTGTAGGCTCGATAATAGGAACACAGGTTATTACACCGACAATTAATGCCTTTAACTGTTGGGACTCCGCTGAGGGCGTTATATCTAGGCAGATTTTTGGTATCAGAGCCATTGGCACATTCGATTCGTCACTCAACGGGCGTCAGATATATAAAACGAACATTAGCGGCGTGGGGTATTCCCTGTCCGCCGCAACGACAAAATGTGCCGCAGGCATCGTGACCGTTACGGGAAGCAATACCATACGGGGAGACATAAATACCGCTAAGCTCTGTGAAAATATGGCGGGGATGGTGAACAGCAATTTGGATGGCGTGGTTATCGTGACATTTTATAAGACAGCAGCCGAAACCGGGTCTGGAACCATAACGGCAAGAACCGTGGGATCGCTGGTTATGTTAAATAACGCGCTGCTGTGGCATTCACCCGAATCTTCCGTCAATATCAACGCGTTCACGGTTACCACGCCAGCCTGTAATCTACAAACGACGTTTATCCCCGTGAATATGCAGGACGTAGATAAACAAGCCTTTAATGGCAAAGGCACCACGCCGGGAGACGCACACACAAAGTCTTTCGATCTGCCGATGGTTTGTAATGCCGGAACAAAGGTCAGCGTTAAGATGGAAGGCGATATTTTTGATGCGAGCAAAGGCGTGCTGAAAACCATTGGCGGAAATAATGCCGCCACGGGCGTGGGAATCCAATTACTTTATAACAATCAGCCGATGGCGCTGGGTTCAGATGTCGCCGTTGGCACCTCATCCTCCGGCGGCGGATTCACGGTACCGCTGAAAGCGCGTTATTACCAGACCGGAGACACCATCACGACCGGTGCAGCGAATGGCGTTTTGTCATTTACCATGACATACCAATAAGACAGTGAGGGGGCGGCAAGACCGAAGCTGAACCACGTCCCCTCGCCATTTATTTTACCGGTTTTCCGTGGCGGTCGCCGGATTACGCAATTGCCCTATCAGCCGCTGCATGTTGTCCTCACAGGAAATCCCGTCAGGCCGGTTTGCAATACTGGCGATCAGACTCAGCAACTCGCTCTTGCTCTCTTCAAGCTGCTTCTGCATGAGTTCGATCTCCGCGATACGCTTCTCCAGGGATTGTATCAGCCCCTCGTGATCCCACTTTTTCTGCTCCTGCGGTAAAAAGCAGCGGATCTGCCCAAGTGAAAAACCGGCACGCTGAGCGTTATCAATAATCTTCAGCAGATTCGCCACCTCCGCCGAATAATTACGATACCCGTTGCTCTGACGCTGTGGAGGGCTGATCAGCCCTTCTGCTTCGTAAAACCGAATACGGGAGGGCGTAAGCCCCGTTACTTTTGCCAGTTCACCAATCTTCATACCGTTTACAGACCTCCCTTGACCTTAAAGTTAACTTTAAACTTATACTCTCTAAACGGTCAACAGAAGATCGTTGCCGGACGCGCGCGCAGACCCTGACGTTTCTCCTTTTTTCGGGAGCCAACGTCCTGGCGCTACGCGCAAGACAAGTCTCTCCCTTTAACAACTTACTGAACCGGAGAAACGATATGGGTTACGTAACAACCAGCGATGGCGTTGACATTTTCTATAAGGACTGGGGACCGAAAGAGGGAAAAGTGATCTTCTTCCACCACGGCTGGCCGCTCTCCAGCGACGACTGGGATGCTCAGATGCTGTTTTTCGTGGACAAGGGGTTCAGGGTCGTCGCGCACGACAGGCGTGGTCATGGACGTTCCAGCCAGGTGTGGGACGGTCATGACATGGATCATTATGCCGATGACGTTGCCGCAGTCGTTAAGCATTTAGGCGTCCAGGGCGCAATGCACGTCGGGCATTCAACCGGCGGTGGCGAGGTCGTGCGCTATATCGTGCGTCACGGCGAAGATAACGTCTCCAGGGCCGTGCTGATCAGCGCAGTTCCGCCATTGATGGTAAAAACCGACAGCAATCCGCAGGGTACGCCCCGGTCGGTGTTTGACGACTTCCAGGCGCAGCTGGCCGCCAGTCGGGCGCAGTTCTATTACGATATCCCTGCGGGTCCTTTCTATGGCTACAACCGTCCGGGTTCCAGTCCGTCTGAAGCGGTCATCTGGAACTGGTGGCGTCAGGGAATGATGGGGGGAGCCAAAGCGCACTATGACGGTATCGTCGCGTTCTCGCAGACGGATTTCACGGAAGATCTCAAGCGCATCACTATCCCGGTTCTGGTTATCCACGGCGATGACGATCAGGTCGTTCCCTACCATGATTCCGGCGTACTTTCAGCCGGGCTGCTCAAAAACGGTACGCTGAATACGTACAAGGGAGCCCCGCACGGCATCCCCACCACGCATGCAGATCGGGTCAACGCCGACCTGCTGGCCTTTGTGAATAGCTGATATACCAACCACGACGGATGAGCTGGCAAGTCAATTAGCAAAAAAAGGAGTCGCGGGCGGCTGCATTCCAGTTTAAAACATACGAACCTATGTTGAGGAGTCTGACCATGCTGGATCACCGCCCGAACTCACAGGATGATCGCCTGCGGCAGGACACCGCATCGCTGCGCCACGAAATAACCGCAAAAGTCAGAACATATACCGAACATCAGGAACGGGTCGTCTGCCCGTTCCCCGGTCTGAGCGTTGCTGAACTCCACGGCCCAATGCCGCCGCTTTCTTATATTTACCAGCCCAGCGTGTCGCTGATCCTCCAGGGAGAAAAGCGCGTCACGTTAGGCGATACGGCCTATGTGTACAACGAATCCCGTTTTCTTCTGACGGCGGTCAATCTGCCAACCGTCGCCGAAGTGATGCAGGCCAGCGCCGAGCGTCCTTTTATATCGCTGTTGCTGGAACTGGATTTATCTGTTGCGCGCGAAGTATTGGTTGATATGGAACAGCACGGCAATGACGTGGGATTCGCAGGCGAAGGACTCTCGCTCAGCCATGCCGACCGCTTTTTGTTTGACGCCATACTGCGCTACATCACGCTCGCAGAACGCCCGCAGGATAGAGGGTATATCGGCAACCTGATTCAGCGGGAAATTCTGTATCGCATTTTAACCAGCCCGGCAGGTATGACGCTGCGGGAAACCGTACTAACGGGATCGAGCAGCCAGAGGATATCTTCCGCAATCAACTGGTTACGCACGCACTATTCCCAACCGTTAAAAATGGAGGATCTGGCCGGGATTGCAGGAATGGGCGTTTCGACGCTGCATCACCACTTTCGTCGCATGACCAACATGAGCCCGTTGCAGTATCAGAAGCAATTACGGCTCCATGAAGCCAGACGCCTGTTGTTGTCAGATAATGTGGATGCCTCGACAGCGGCCATCAGAGTGGGTTATGAAAGCGTCAGTCAGTTTCACAGGGAGTACAAACGCCTGTTCGGCATCACGCCAATCGGCGATAAAGTGCAGTCGCTGAAAGGCGCAGAACGCGTCCGGGAAGCGGGAACGCTGACCGGGATACCGCGCTGATACACGCATATCGGACCGCAAAACAGCCGATCCGATATGCGTTGCTTACCGTCAGTTCGACAGTGAAGCCATATCAATCACAAAGCGGTATTTCACATCACCCCGCTCCATACGCTCAAAAGCCTGATTAATCTGCTGGATATCGATGATCTCACACTCCGGGTACACACCTTTACGGGCGCAGAAATCCAGCATCTCCTGCGTTTGTGCAATCCCGCCAGACGGTGAACCCGTGATGCGACGACGCCCCAGAATCAGCGGCAAGGTGCTGAACCCTTCCATGTTCCCCAGATTACCGACAATAACCAGCGCCCCTTCCACATCAAGCAGCTGAACGTAGGGTGAAACATCATGGCGCGTCGGGATGGTGTCAATAATCACATCAAAAGAGGACGCCGCGTTATTCATCGCCTCTGCGGAGGTCGAGAGCAGAACGTGTTCGGCGCCCAGCTCATGCGCCTCTTTCGCTTTTGACTCACTGCGGGTGATAACCGTCACCTCTGCGCCCAAAGCGGCCGCCAGACGAACCGCAAGGTGCCCCAGGCCACCGATGCCAATCACCCCAACGCGCGAACCGGGGCCAACGTTCCAGGTCCGCAGCGGCGAGTAAACGGTGATGCCCGCGCAAAGCAACGGCGCCGCTCTGGCCGGATCAAGGCCTTCCGGCAGATTCAGGACAAACTCCTCGCGAACCACGATATGTTTTGAGTAACCGCCGTAAGTGACGTCTCCTGAGATGCGGTCACGCCCGTTATAGGTCACCGTCGGAAACTCACGGCACATTTGCTCTTCGTGCCTGCGGCACTGATCGCACTCCTGACAGCTATCGACAAGGGTTCCGACCGCCACCTGTTGCCCGACCTGATAACGCGTCACTTTACTGCCGACATCAATCACCCGGCCAATAATTTCGTGTCCGGGAATACAGGGGTAAATCGTCGCGCCCCACTCTTTCCAGTCGTCACGGGTTTGATGCAGATCGCTGTGACAGACGCCTGACCACAGGATTTCGATCGCCACATCATTGGCACGCAATGCGCGTCGTTCAAACGTAAAAGGGGCCAGTGGCGTAGTCGCGTTTAATGCAGCATAACCGATGGTTTTCATAGCAGCTCCAGTTGTTTGTTTTCCACCTGAAACTGTAGCGGTTTGATGAATGGCAGAGTGAGCCTAATCCTGCCGGATGATTGCCTGATACTCCCGACAGAACGTCTGTCACGCATCCCCTGTCATTGAATGGCCCGGGCAGACGCTGGCGCATCACGCCCCGGGCTCTTTTTCAGAAGAGGCTATTCCCCTTTTTCCACAATTAACGGCTCGATATCGCTCTCTTTTTTGATAACCAGCGAATCATCGCCACGCAGGCACGTACCGCCATAGTTGCCGCCAACGGTGAAAGTGCAGACCTGAATATACTTCCCGGCCACGTTTGGCAGACACCACAACTGCTGATAAATGTTTTTCTGCGCGGCAAATTTCCCACTGGTTTTATCGAGTAACTCTTCCTGATGGCTCACCAGATCGATATTGCTGCCGCAGCGCCCGGCGATCGGTTTCACCGCATAACCGGTGCGCGCCAGTTCGTCATTAACCGTGAAATCGGTATCCAGCAAATAGCGGTGATGCGGGAAGAGCGACCACAGGATAGGCAAAATAGCCTTATTGCCGGGGATCACCGTCCACAGCGGTTCAAACACCAGCACTTCCGGTCGCAATAGCACATCAATCAACCGCACTTCATTTTCAGGATGGCCGGTACGAATCGGCACGGCGGCGTATTCCGTCTCGCTGACTTCACGCACCTGTTCAATTGCGGTTTCCCACGCCCAGGTTTTCCAGACGCAGTTCACCAGGCGGCCATCGCCGTCAATCAGCTGACCGGCATCGTCCCAACGCAGCGCATCCAGTCCCCGGAGAATTTTGCTTTCAAACCCGGCCTGGCGCAGCGCCTGCTGCATAAACTGGGCGTGATAGTTCTCCTCAATGTCCTTATCCTGCATGATGTGGACGAAAGGACGCGCGAGGCTGTGTTTCCATGCACCCGCCAGTTCGTTGATCAACCCTTCCGCCGGATTATGCCCCTTCCCGGTGTAGCCCTTTTCGGCCCAGCGTTCGAGGATCAGCCCCGCTTCGGTATGGCATGATGCGGAATCGGCGTTGTACTCGTACACCTTCAGGCCGCGTTCATCCATACAGAAATCCATACGACCGGTGATCATATGGTGGCGACGACGCTGCCAGGAGAGGCGCAAACGCGGCCAGAGGATTTTCGGAATGTCGAACAGCGCCAGCAGGTTATCGTCTTTCAGCACCTTGTCGGTGGCATGCAGGTACATCAGATGCAGCTCGTTGGTGGCTTTAATCAGCTCCTGCTCGGCGCTTTCCGTAATGGTGAAATACTGATGCGGGTCCTGATTAATCACATGCCCGTTCGCCAGCACATAGGCTTTTTGCAGCGGGTCCCGCTCATCCAGCCATTTGCCGTCAAACTGCCCTTTCTCTTCCAGCCGCGCGCCGCGAATCTTCAGTGAATCGTTGGCGATGTCTGGTTGAGGCAGGCTGTACTGCGTGTCCTCGGTCTGAATCATCCAGCCGAGGATCGTGGTGTCATCAAAGGTATCGCGCAGGGTATAGCAGCCGTTTTCCACCACCATATCCAGCTCGCGGGTCCACTGTTGCCCTGGGGGCAGCGGCGTGTGGGTCACATTCTGTTCGGCGATACGGATCTTGTTGTCCAGCAACTGGGTAATGATCGCCACATGGCCGGTATCTTTAAACTCGCCGCCGTTTTGCCAGATAAGCAGCGCGCCAGCGACCGGCGCGCGGGGCGAACCATTGGGGAACGCCTGTAACGGCAGGATGTTGTCGTTCACCACTTCGCGCAGGAAACGCAGCGAGAAGATCTCCCACGCCATGCCGACATCCGTGAACACAACCCCATAATTGAGAAAGAGAAAGCGGCGGGCGAACTCAACGCACTGCCATTTATGGCCCATATACTCGTTGCCGATGTAGCTGCGAAACGCGGCATCATCGCTGTATTCCCGTGGGTCGAGGGAGCTGTAATCTGAAGAGTAGATTGCTACGCCACCGGGGGCGTAGCCCAATAATGTCCCGAATGGGGCATCCTGACGGGTCGTTCCTTTGCTCATGCACCTTACCTCAAAACAATACAGCCTGAGCAGTATGGCGTGAATTTTTCGCTCTGCTTGCCTGCTCAATAACACTAACCGGACAGAGGTCGATTCATCATACACCTCTACCCGGCCAGACGGCGCACAGAGACAAAAAATTCATAGCGGGAACGATGTTATGTTTTATTGATAACCACCGGCACGCTCTTATAGGCTGGCGTCAGGCTTTCGCTATCGACTGCATCCAGAGACAACAGCACATTCGCTTCCGGCAGATAGGCGCCAATCGATCCTGCCGCCATGTTGTAGATCACGACCGTCAGCCCGCACATCGCGCGATCCTCACAAGGGCGGCCATGATCGTCCAGCGCCTGAATGGTCACCACATCGCCCTGCGCCAGCCCGCGCGCCCTGGCTTCCGCCGCATTTAAAAACACGACGTCACGGCGGCCGGTAATGCCGCGATAACGGTCATTCAGGCCATAAATGGTGGTGTTGTACTGATCGTGGCTGCGCAGCGTTGCCAGCACCAGCGCATCAGCGGGTTGCTGCTGACGCTCAACGGCGCGCTGCTGGCTAACGACAAAGTTGGCTTTGCCATTCCCGGTATGCCACTCACGGCGCGAGGCAGGCGTGTCCATGCGAAATCCGCCCGGCGCGGCAATGCGGGCATTGTAGTCATGAAACGCCGGAATAACGGCTTCAATGGCGTCGCGGATCAGAGCATAGTTTCCCACCATCTCTTCCCAGTTCACCGGCGAACGCGTAAGCGTGGCGCGTGCCATTCCCGCCACAATCGCAGGTTCCGATTTCAGCCACGGCGAAGCCGGTTTCAGAGAGCCGCAGGAGGCGTGCACCATCGACATTGAATCCTCGACGGTGACGGACTGAATCCCTGTCGCCTGAAGGTCGCGCTCCGTTCTGCCCAACGCGGGCAGCAGATAGTTATGCTTCGCCAGCAGCAGGTGCGAGCGGTTCAGTTTGGTTGCCACATGCACCTGCATATCCAGCTTTTGCATCGCCGCAAACGTCCGCTGCGGCTGCGGCATCGCCACGGCCAGATTGCCGCCCATGCAGATTAACGCCTTAGCCTCGCCCCGCTCTATCGCCCGAATGCTCTCCACGCTGGCGCGGCCGTGTTGACGAGGAACGGTAATGGCAAAACGCGCTTCAAGGCGTTGCAGGAAGGCGTCCGACGCCGCTTCGTTAATCCCAACCGAACGGTCGCCCTGCACATTGGAATGCCCACGCAACGGGCAGATACCCGCGCCCGGCTTTCCGATATTGCCTTTCAGCAACAGCAGGTTAACCAGCTGCTGCACATTCCCGGTGCCGTTTTTATGCTGGGTGATCCCCAGGCCGTAGCAAATGATGGTGGCGCGCGATTTATTGTAGCTGTGCGCTAAATCTTCCATCTGGCTGCGCGTCAGACCTGAATCCGCTTCCAGTTCCGCCCAGTGGCACTGGCGCAGGTCATCATACAGCGCCTGATAACCGGCGGTATGCGCAGCAATAAACTCATGATCGAGGCAAGGCTGCTGGTTTAGCAGCACCCGCGCCTCATCCATTTCAATCAGCGCCTTCATCATGCCTTTGAGCAGCGACGCATCGCCGCCCATTTTCACCTGGTAGTAGCTGCTGCTGAGTTCGGTCGCCTGGCCGGTAAGCATCTCTTTAGGGCTTTGCGGGAAGCTAAAGCGCTCAAGTCCTCGCTCCGCCAGCGGATTGATAGCGATAATTTTGGCGCCGCGCTTTGCCACATCGCGCAGCGTGGTCAGCATACGAGGATGGTTGGTTCCCGGATTATGCCCGATGCAAATCACCAGATCGCAGTGGTCAAAATCCGCCAGTTCAACGGTGCCTTTCCCCAGACCAATAGCGCGCGTCAGCCCTGCGCTGGTCGGGCCGTGGCACATATTGGAACAGTCCGGGAAGTTGTTGCTGCCGTATTCGCGGGCAAACAGCTGATACAGGAACGCCGCTTCATTCGAGGTTCTGCCGGAGGTATAAAACTCTACCTGTTCCGGGGAATCGTAGCTGCGCAGGCGTTCGCCTATTTCCTGAAACGCGATGTCCCATTCCACGGCTTGCCAGGTATCGGTTACCGCATCATATTTCATCGGGTGCGTCAGGCGGCCAATATTTTCCAGCTCGTAATCACTGTACTGCCATAAGGTGGACACCGGATGACGACGGAAAAACGCCGGTGAGGCTTTCTTGCTGGTGGTTTCCCAGGAGACCGCTTTGACGCCATTCTCACAAAGTTCCATCGGCGCCCGATGGCCAGGGTCAGGCCATGCGCAGCCAGGGCAGTCAAAGCCTTTGACCTGATTCATTTTGAACATCGCGATAATATCGCGCGTGACGGCCTTTTGGGAAAACACCGACGCAGAGACTGCCTTCACGGCTCCCCAGCCGCCCGCCGGGCCCTGATAACCGCTTACTCCTGGAACACCATTTTTCATTGTTACTGCTTATTCACTGCCAATTTTTAATGGCGAGTACGGTAACAATTTCCGTCTGATATTGATTTCCTCTTGATGGAGTACAGGCGGGCTACAATTAACGAGTTATATTGTGTTCCCCTTCCAGCGAAAAAACCGGCGCTTAATGTCCCAATCTGTTAAACCGCATGGCCTCCGACTGCTACACTGCTTCAACACACCAACCCAGAAGGCAGGTCAACATGTCAGAGAATACTTATCAACCCGCAAAAGTATGGACGTGGGATAAATCCGCAGGCGGCGGCGCATTCGCCAATATCAACCGTCCCGTTTCTGGCCCGACTCACGACAAGACGTTGCCCGTCGGCAAGCATCCGCTACAGCTCTACTCCCTGGGAACGCCAAACGGCCAGAAAGTGACCATCATGCTGGAGGAGTTGCTGGCGCAGGGCGTGACGGGCGCAGAGTATGACGCCTGGCTGATTCGCATTGGCGACGGCGATCAGTTCTCCAGCGGTTTTGTCGATGTGAACCCAAACTCAAAAATCCCGGTGCTGCGCGACCACTCGCAAAACCCGCCGCTGCGTGTCTTTGAGTCCGGCGCAATCCTGCTCTACCTGGCGGAAAAATTTGGTTATTTCCTGCCGCAGGATCTCGCTAAACGTACCGAAACCCTGAACTGGTTGTTCTGGCTCCAAGGGGCGGCGCCGTTCCTCGGCGGCGGCTTTGGTCACTTCTACAACTACGCGCCGGTGAAAATAGAGTACGCGATCAACCGTTTTACGATGGAAGCCAAGCGTCTGCTGGACGTGCTGGATAAGCAGCTGGCGCGTCATCCGTATGTGGCGGGCGATGAGTACACCATTGCCGATATGGCTGTCTGGCCGTGGTTTGGCAATGTCGTGCTCGGCAACGTGTATGACGCCGCAGAATTTCTGGATGCGGGAAGCTATAAGCACGTACAGCGCTGGGCGAAAGAGATTGCGGAACGTCCGGCGGTCAAACGCGGGCGCATTGTGAACCGCACCAACGGGCCGCTCAACGAGCAGCTTCATGAGCGTCACGACGCCAGCGACTTCGACACACAAACCGAAGATAAGCGTCAGAGCTAAACCGTGACGCCGGATGAGATTTTAATGTCGCCATCAGGCGTTATATTGCCTGATGGCGCTTCGTTTATCAGGCCCACGGGTTTGTGATAGTCGGCGTTTAATTAAACCCATGTTGCATGAGAATCAGTCCTGCCGGAGTGGAAAGCAGAAATTCGGCAAGCGGTTTTCCGCGCGCCGTCAGACAGGCAAACGCGTACTCAGCGATCGGATTATACGGTTCAGGAATATCAACCACGCGCAGGGTACTGATTTGCCGCAGTCTGGGGGCATAGCTGGCATAACCAATAAAAACATCCGTGTGATCGTGGTCGATTAACCATTGCGCCGCCAGCGCTCCGGCGGGAAGCGGCAAAGAATCGCGGCCGCCGACCAGCGCCACAGCACGCGAGCGGATCGCCTCGCCGACGGCTCCCATTCGCGAAAAAAGCTGTTGCGTGTAATCACCGGAAGGATCGCAGCCCGGCGTTGATGTGCCAATTCGCAGATCCTCGCGCATCAGCAACGACCGCCAGTCGTCGCCCTCCCGCATAACGTCAGCACGCACGGTCAGGCAGAGGCGATTCAGCGCAAAGGACGAAACCGACAGCGCCCGCCCGCTCGCCAGCAGCGCCTGCGGATGCGCCACATTAGCCGAGGCGAAAAAGTCGCACGGCTCACCGGCTTCAATCCGTTCACGCAGCAATCCCGCCGGGCCAAAATCACAGCGGATCGTCTCTGCCTGAAAACAGGCCATTAGCGGTTGCCAGACGGCACGCAAGCTGCCTGCGGCAAGGATTTTCATCAGTCAACGCCCTGATAGTCAGTGCGATAAAAACGCTGATACCAGTCATTGGCGACCTTGCGCATATCAATATCCTGGAATTTCTGCGGATAGAGTTTTTTCGCCATCCACAGCTCGCCAATGCCCATCGCTTCCGGCATCGGATAGCCCCAGGCCTTCGCGTAGTCCGGCATCAGATAGACGCGATGATTTTTCACCGCATCAATCACCTGCCACTGCGGGCTTTGCAGGATCTCATCCACCACTTTCGGATAGCGATCCTGAACAAAAATCACCTGCGGATTCCAGGCGATAACCTGTTCCATCGCGACCTGCTTAAAGCCTTTAATGGTCGATGCCGCCACGTTCAACGCCCCCGCGTGCGCCATCATCAGGCCAGTATATTTACCGGAGCCGTAGGTGGTCAGTTCCGGGTTCGCCATATAGGCGCGAACGCGTTGATCTTCCGGGATGTTTTTCAGGCGATCGCTCACCATCTTGCGCCCCTCATCCGTTGCGGCAATCAGCGTTTTTGCTTCGTCAGGTTTATTGACGATATCGCCGATCAGCGTGATCCCTTCACGCAACCCTTGATCGTAAGCCTGTTCTTCATCCGTCATTGTCGGGTTCATTTTAGCCTGTTCGCCCGCCGCATCATGGCGCAGAGAAATCGCCACCACCGAAATGCCCAGGCTGCTGATTTTGTCGATCATTTCCTGCGGCGCATAGTTAGTGACAAACACCACCTGCGGATGCAGCGCGACCAGTTTTTCCGCATCAACGTGGGTTAAATCACCCAACGCGGCTTTCGTTGTCAGCTCCGGCGCCAGGCGGGCATAACCGTCGCCAAGCTGTTGTTTCCAGTTCGCCATCACGCCAACAATTTTGTCGGTAGCGTTCATCTGCACCAGCAAATTCAGCGTCTGATGCTGGAGTACCACCACGCGATCCACCGTATCCGGGACGGTAACCTGGCGACCAATCTGATCGGTAAACGTACGCTCGGCCTGAGCCATAAACGGCAGGGAAAAAAGCAACGCCAGCAGGGAGAGCTGGCGTAAGGATTTAAACATGGGAGATGTCCTCACAATCGATATATATATTAGTATACAACGATTGCAAGGCCGCTTGATAGATTGCCTTCAGGGATTATCAGGCGCTGGTAACGTCATACTCCATTCGGCGTAGCGCGTCTAATGTGGCTTTGGCTTCTTCTTCATCAATGATGCTCATGGCAAATCCCACATGCACCAACACCCACTGCCCCACCAGCGTTGCAGGGCTGTCTTCGCAGATCAGGGCAATATTCACATCACGCTTGATGCCGCACACTTCAACCTGCGCAAGCTGGTGAATATCTTCACCAACGGACAGAACCTGCCCCGGGACTCCAATACACATAGTTAACCACCTGGACGTTATTCCACTTCAATACTTTTCACTTTCAGCGAGTCGCCGGTATCCACCCGCAGGCGATCGCCCTGACAGTGTGGGCACTGCGCGTCATGCTGCGTGATTTCAACCGCCTGGCTGCAATCCCAGCACCACGCCTGAGCGGGTTTATAGTCGATGTGCAACGCACACCCCTGCGCGAGCGTACCCTGGCAAACGATATCAAAGCTGAAGCGCACGGCGCTCTCTTCAACGCACGAGAGCGCGCCAATTTCCAGCCATACGCCGGTGACTCGCGTCACGCCATGCTGTTCCGCCTGCTGCTGGATAATCTCAACCGCGCTCTGGCACAGGGACAGCTCATGCATGCTCGCCGCTCCGGCGTCCAAACAGCAGCGCACGACGCCCTGCCAGCTGCGGCGCATCGGGATCGCTGACCGGCAGCGACAGCAGCATCCGCGCGCAGTCGTCCGCCAGACGCATCCCCTCTTGTGCCGACATACCGCGGTTGAGCGGCGACATCAGCGAGCAGGAGAGGTATTGCGAAACCCCGTCCAGTTCGCCAACGGTAAAGGTCATTGCGCCATACGGCAGACGCAATCCGAGTTTTTCACTGACTTTGCGTACCGGCCAGAGCTGGTCGGGGCCGGGGAAAATCAGCGCGCTCAGCATCCACGGCGCGATCACGCTGCCCGTCCACTGCCCTTCAAACAGGGTGAAGTCAGAGACATACACCGGCATATTCGGGTGCAAAAACGAGAGATCGTGCATTGAGCGTCGGGCAATCTCTTCAAACGCCGCCTGAACCTGCATTCTCGGAGAGGACGGGAACCCTGAAATCTCCTCAGACATGCGCAGCCTCCCGTGGAATAGCCTCAACGCCTGACTCGCGCAGCGCGGCAAGAACCTGCGCCAGAGCAGGTTCAATCATCGCTTCAACCGTTGGCGTCAGGCCGATATGCGGCTCCAGCGATTCCGGGATCACGCCGACCAGCGTCAGCTTTTTCGGAAACTCGCCAGTGAAGCGCAGGGCCGACAGAACGTCGGCCAGGCCAAGCTGATGCGGTGAGATTTTGTTGGTGAACAGCGCAGGCACCTCATCATCACGCAGGATCATAAGGGTTCCCGGCGTGTTCTTTCTCGACACAATGGCGTCCGCGATGATCAGGTGATCTCTGTCCGCCATATCGCCGAGAAGCTCCATTCCCGCCGTGCCGCCATCAAGGATCTCCACGAAATCCGGCAGGATGTACCGCTGTTCTAACGCTTCAACGATACGCACCCCGATGGCTTCATCGGTCAGCAAAATATTGCCGACCCCTAACACTAAAATCCGCATTACAGAACCTTAACTGAGACGACTTCGTTCCCGTCAGCGTCCACTACGTGCACCGCGCACGCCATGCAAGGGTCGAAGGAGTGAATGGTACGCACCACTTCCAGCGGTTTTTCTGGATCGGCGATCGGCGTCCCCACCAGCGACTGCTCGTACGGCCCCACTTCATCGTTAAAGTTACGCGGACCGGAGTTCCAGGTGGACGGAACCACCGCCTGGTAGTTGCTGATAATGCCGTCTTTAATGACCATCCAGTGAGAAAGCATACCGCGCGGCGCCTCAAGGAAGCCCACCCCTTTAAACTCACCCGTCGCCGGGATATCCGGTTTAACGAACGTGGTGTGGTCGCCTTTCCCGATATTGGCGATCAGCGCGCTGTACTGGTTTTGCAGAATACCCTGCAATTCGCAGCAGTGAACGGTGCGGCCAATGATACGCCCCAGCGTGGAGTGCAGTTGCGCCACTTCCAGCGTTTTACCGGTCAGTTTCTGGTAGATCGCGATGATTTCATTCAGTTTGGCCTTCGTGGACTCGCGTCCCGCCGCCAGTTTAACCAGCATATTGGCCAGCGGCCCCACTTCAACGGTTTTGCCGTAGAAGGTCGGGGACTTAACCCACGAGTATTTACCGTCATCAGACCAACCGGTGTATTCCGGGACGGTAGTCCCTTCCCACGGTTCCTGCGGCGCTTCGTCTTTGTACCAGGCGTGCTTCGCGCTCTCCTGAATCCCTTTAATCAGGTATTCATCGGAATGCGAGGCGATCGGGCGATACGTCGACAGATCCGCATTCTGGATATAGCCGCCAGGGAACAGGAAGCTGCCGTTTTTACCGTCGGTCGGAAATTCCGGCGCGCTCAGGTAGTTAACCGCGCCTTTTCCACGCTCCAGCCATTCTGGATAGAACGCCGCGATTACCGCCGTATCCACCTTGTAAACCTGCTCAACAAAGTCGCTTAGCTTGTCGATGAAGGACTTGATGTACATCAGGCGTTCAAGGTTCAGCACGCCGAGACCGTCGAGGTTGATCGGGTTCGCCACCCCGCCCACCGCCAGGTTCTGGATGTGCGGCGTTTTACCGCCCAGCAGCGCCACCACGCGGTTGGCGTCACGCTGGCATTCCAGCGCTTGCAGATAGTGCGCGACCGCAATCAGGTTCACTTCCGGCGGCAGTTTCATCGCCGGGTGTCCCCAGTAGCCGTTAGCGAAAATCCCTAACTGGCCGCTGGCAACGAGGTCTTTGATCTTGTTCTGCACCTTCGTGAACTCTTCCGCGCTATTCAGGTGCCAGCTCGACACGCCGTTCAACAGCGCCGACGCTTTCTCCGGATCGGCTTTCAGCGCAGAGGTGATATCCACCCAGTCCAGCGCAGAAAGCTGGTAGAAGTGCACAATATGGTCATGGGTAGTATGCGCCGCCAGAATGATGTTACGGATGTACTGCGCATTGACCGGAACGTCAATCTTCAGCGCGCTCTCCGCCGCACGAACGGAAGAGATCGCGTGGGTCGTGGTGCATACGCCACAGATACGCTGCACAATCATCCAGGCATCGCGCGGATCGCGATTCTTCACGATCTCTTCCATGCCGCGCCACATGGTGCCGGATGCCCATGCTTTTGACACCACACCGTTTTCGATTTCGCAGTCGATGCGTAAATGACCCTCAATACGGGTTACCGGATCAATAGTAATTCTCTGGCTCATGCTTTGCTCGCCTCATGACGATTGTGATCGTTTTGTTTTAATGGAGGAAGTATCGGCAGTAGACGAATGAGTAAGATGTATGCACAAATCTCAATAGCCACAAAACCAATAGAAATCAGCAGTTCTTCCCAGGTGGGGAAGTAGTGGTAGCCGCCGCCGGGATTGAACGCCACCAGCGAGTAGGACATACGCCACGTTGCGCAGCCCAGCAGCATACTGAGGGCGGACAGATACAACATCCGCGAGTCGCCGCGCAGTTTCGGCAGACGGAGCACCACCAGCGGGAAGACCATCAGCAGGACTTCAACCCAGAACAGCAAGGAGTAGTAGTCACCGGCAAACGCATAAGAGAGCTTGTCGCGGTAAATCAGTTCACCAAAACGGCACACGAGGAACAGCGCGATGAAAACGCTGATAGTACCGGTCAGCTTGATAAACAAACTTTTCTCATCCGGGCCGTTGCCTTTTAAGCCGCTCTGCACCAGAGAGCCTTCAAAAATAACAATGGAGAAACCCATGATGAAAGCGGTGAACAATGAGAACAACGGTAGCATTTCATAGCTCTGCCACAGCGGATGTACTTTAATACCGGCGGCAATCATCAACGATCCCATTGACGACTGGTGCATGGTCGGCAGCAACGCCCCGAGAGCGATAACAAAGAACATCACTTTGTTCAGACGCTTAAGCGAGACTTTCCAGCCCAGGCGTTCAAACAACGCGGGGGCAAACTCCAGCGCCATCACGCCGATGTAGATGGTCATACAGACCGCCGTTTCAAACAGCACCGAGTTCACATTGAAGTGCCCTGGGATGTAGAAATACGGCAGGTTCCAGTAACGGCCAACGTCAATGGTGATCGACAGCCCGCCCAAAGAGTAACCGAACAGGCTTGCCAGCAGCGCCGGGCGCACCAGTGGATGGTATTGCCCCCGGTTGAAGACATACACCGCCCACGCCAGCGCCCAACCGCCGCACGCGAAGCCGGTGCCGATCAGCAGGTCAAAAGCGATCCACACGCCCCAGGGGAAGCCGCCGTTCAGATCGGAGACCGATCCCAGCCCGAAGACCAGACGTTTCACAATGAGAAGCATGCACAGGACGACAAGCGGCCCGAAGATGATGATCGGTTTACTGATTATTTTCCCGCCCAGCGGTTTAGGATCATGACTCATGATCGTCTCCTCCGTCGTGATGCTCGTTTTTCGTGTTACGACGAACCATCACGGTTAAGCCCGCCAGCACAGCCAGTGGCAGCATCATGCCTTTATACAGGGTGTGTTGAATGTGTTCAGAACGCGCGCCAGTTGACAGATCGGCCAGTTGAGGGAGATCCAGATTCTGGTAAGGAACGCCGGTCAGCACCAGCACCTGCGTGCCGCCGCCCTCTTTTTCACCGTACAGATGCGGGTAATACTTCGGTACGGTATGCAGATACGTATCGCCAGTCTGCAACGTCTGGCGCGGATAGTGGTATTCGCTGCCAGGCTTCAGCGCCAGGCGTTTTTGCGCCTCCGCCATCAGCTCTTCTCGCGTACCAAAAATCACCGCGCCCGCCGGACATACCTCAACGCACCCCGGCAGACCGCCTTTGTCCAGGCGTTCAATGCCCTTCTGGTTGCACAGTTCACACTTGTGCAGCGCGCCAAACGGGTTGTTGTAGTCGTATTTCGGCACGTTGTACGGGCAGGCGACCATGCAGTAGCGACAGCCGGTACAGACGTCTTTGTTGTAATGAACGATGCCGGTTTTCGGGTCTTTCTTCAGCGCGGATACCGGGCAAACGGAGACGCAGTTAGGGTCAACGCAATGCATACACTGTTTCTTAATGTACGCGTAGCCGTTCTCTGTCTGATCTTTATTGACGCCACTTCCGCTATGCCACACCTGAATGATGTTATTGGTGTAAGGCGACAGCTTGTCGTTATTCGACCAGGTTTGCGCTCCTTCCGGGTTACGCGCCGGGAAGTTGATATCCTGGCATTTGGTCACACACGCCTGACAGCCCACGCACAGCGTCGAGTCATACAGCATCCCCAGGGAACCCGGGATGGGCGGACGGTTTTCCGCAGCCGCATGGCTGATGGACGGCGACGCGCCCAGCAGCAATGCCCCGCCAGAGGCTGCTTTAATAAAGTTACGTCTGTTCACGGTTATTCTCCCCGTGAGTCAGCGTTATCTTTCTTCTGCTGACGCCCCAGTTCACGTACCGCCATCACACTGACACCGGCAACCAGCCCAACCACGCCGCCAAGCAGCCCGACGGCGCCTGCGGAAATGTGGCCACCCTCTTTCAGGTTGACATCCGGCTTCTCGGAACGCGGGGTTTGATTTTCCACATGGGCAAGTTGGTGGATGCCTTTATGAAAGCCAACGCCTTCCTCGTTACAGCCGTAGCAGGGGTGCCCAATCGCCACCGGCCATACGCCGCCGACATCGCAGAACTGCAACGTCGAACAGTTGCCGTAGGTTTCAGGCCCTTTACAGCCCAGATGGTAGAGGCACCAGCCTTCACGGTGGCCTTCATCGCCGAACTCTTTGGCGAAGCGACCGGCGTCAAAATGCGGGCGGCGTTCGCAGTGTTCGTGAATCAGACGGCCATAAGCGAAGGTTGGACGGTTTTTGGCATCCAGCTTCGGCGGTTTACCGTAAGTGATGATGTGGGCAACCGTTGCCAGGAAGTTATGCGGGTTCGGCGGGCAGCCCGGGATATTGATAACGGTTTTGCCCGGCAGGACTTCCTGCAACCCGACGGCGCCGGTCGGGTTCACGCCAGCGGCAGCGACGCCGCCCCACGCGGAACAGGAGCCGATCGCGATAATCGCCGCTGCGCCTTCCGCCGCCTTGCGGATGTGATCCACAATCGGCTCGCCGGCAACCATGCAGTAAATACCGTTATCTTTTAATGGGATGGAACCATCGACAACCAACACATACTGCCCTTTATACTTCTCCAGAGCGTTATGCTTGTTCTCTTCAACCTGATGGCCGAAGGCGGCGGAGAGGACCTCGTGGTACTCCAGAGAGATCGTTTCCAGAACGAGGTTTTCTACCGTTGGGTGGGTCGCGCGAAGGAGCGATTCGGTACATCCCGTACATTCCTGAGCGCCGATCCAGACGACGGGCGGGCGCTGCGGACGGGAAACCGATTCGGCCATTTCTGCGGCGGCTTTGCTACTGAGCCCCATGGTTGCGGCCAGTGCTGCACAAAGCTTCATGAAATCACGACGATTAACGCCGTGAGAAGTGATGAGAGTATTATCTCCAGTCATTTTATTGTTATTCCGTTGCAAAGACCTGGCTCTATTTTGCACCGTTCACAAATAACTTATTGCGATCGGCGCGCCATTTACCACACTTTCTTTATGGTTATTGAACCATGATACTTTGACGGAACAACAAAACGAAGGAGTAAGACAATAGTGTAATTAATTAAACCGGGGTAATACCCCCTTCGGATCAATTTTCGAGACGATAACCCGCCATAAAGAACCGGATAGTCGTATTCGATTGATTCTCCCGAAAGAAGTCCATCACCATATCTTTGTCCAGGCCATAACGGCGCGTCAGAATCCCCGCTTCCCAGGCGCTTAATTGTCGATCGCCGGTTTTTTCAAACATGCGATGCGAAAATCCTAATACGAATCCGCGCTTATAATCAGAACAAAAACCCGCCACGTTACGCGCGCTATCGGCACACGTTGCGTTTAATCCGGCCATCAGGCCCTTACCAAAATGATTGTCCATGATACCTCCAATCGCTATATAACAAATTATATAGCGATTTTTTAAGCGAACGCCAGAGGTATCACATACTTTTTTTTACCGGATCAGAAGGCGACCCATTCATCGCCTGACTTCGCGGCAGACGCCCCGCGCGGACTGGCTGGAGAGACCGTTTTCGCCGGGCTGATTTGCGCGTCATTATGAGAAAGGCGGAACTGTTGCACAGAGCGTTGCAGCTCTTCCGTTTGCCGTTCCAGCGCCGCCGCTGCCGCAGAAACTTGCTCCACCAGCGCGGCGTTTTGTTGGGTCACGCTGTCCATCTGGGTTATCGCCACGCCAACCTGGGAGATCCCTTTGCTTTGTTCCTCAGAAGCGGCGGCGATCTGCTTCATGATGGTGGTGACTTCAGTTACTCCGCGCAGAATGGCCTCCATTGTCGCGCCCGTCTCCTGCACCAGCTGCGCGCCCTGCTCGACGCGACGCACGGATTCAGCGATCAGCGTTTCAATCTCTTTGGCGGCCCCGGCGCTACGGCTGGCAAGATTACGCACTTCACCGGCGACGACCGCAAACCCACGCCCTTGTTCACCGGCTCTGGCGGCTTCAACGGCGGCGTTCAGCGCCAGAATATTGGTCTGGAAGGCAATACTGTTGATGACATTCGTAATTTCGGCGATCTGTCTGGAGCTGGCTGAAATACCGTCCATCGTCTCAACCACTTCAGAAACCAGCGTGCCGCCTTTTCCGGCCGTCGCGGAAGCGGCATCAGCAAGCTGACTGGCCTGGCGCGCATTATCCGCATTCAATTTCACCGTCGCGGTGAGCTGTTCCATGCTTGCAGCGGTCTCTTCCAGCGCCGCCGCCTGCTCTTCCGTACGGGAAGAGAGATCGTTATTGCCGCTGGAGATCTCTGTCGCGCCGCGCCAGATATTGTCACTGCCTGAACGAATCGAGCTGACCGCTTCCCGCAGACTATCCTGCATCGCGCTCAGTAACGGCACCAGACGACCGACACAGTTACGGCCAAACTCTTCAATCGGCTGGCTCAGATCGCCTTGCGCAATCTGGCGGAACTGTTGGCGAATGCGCGCCAGCGGTTTCACTAACATCGTGACCAGGTAACGGTCGGTAAAGAAGAGAATAACAATTCCCAGAATAACGGCAGTGATAATCAGGGTGCGGATAATTGACGTTTTGCCGTCCACCATCACGCGGGTGCTGTCCAGCATCGTGCCGGCCGCGCTGTTAAAACGTTCTGCGCTGGCGCCGAAGGCGCGGCTCAGGGCGGGGGTGACATTATTCGCCTGTTCTGCAAATTCGGTGAGCGTACCCTGCTGCGCCAGTTGCATCTGCGGCGCGACGCCCTTATCAAGCAACGCCTGCCAGTTTGCCAATACCGCAGCGGCGATCTCCGGGTCCATCGGCCCTGGAGAGAGCGTTTTCATCTCTTCCAGCTTTTTGCTCATATTATCCAGCGCCTGCTGTACTGGTACAAAATCGGGCGTACCGCCGCCGATTTTAACGTCCATCGCACGGCTTAAACGCGTGACAAAACGAAAATACTGATCGTTCCCCTGACTTAGCACCGTCATCTGACGCACAATATGACGATCGATATCATTCCCTTCCGCCACTTTAGATAATGCATGGACGCTGAATAAACCAACGCCCGACCAAAGAAGACAGAAGAGCCCCAATATTGTCAGCATGACAATACGAATAGTGAAGTTTTGCAGCAAACGCATAAGAATTTCCTTGCCGTACTTGAGGGATTCGCCATCAGGCGACACTTATCCTCGTTATCGGCAGAGAATGCAGAATATATACTTTCTTTATTGTTTTTTTACTTAACTAAGTATACGAATCATCGTCAGCACGCTATTCCTGTGAATGCTTATAAAGCATAACGGCATTATTATGCCGCAAAGCAATATGCCGCACCTGAAATAATCGTTTGTTTTTCATTGTAAATATTTCTCAAACCAGGCCAGAGTGCGCGCCCAGGCCAGATCCGCTGCGGCCTTATCATAGCGGGGAGTCGAATCATTATGAAAACCATGATTCACCCCAGGATAGATATACGCTTCATAGACTTTATTATTCGCCTTCAGCGCCGTTTCGTAGGCAGGCCAGCCTTCATTAATTGAGGTATCTAACTCGGCGTAATGTAATAATAAAGGCGCATTAATTTTAGGTACATCTGACGCCGGAGCCTGACGACCATAAAAAGGAACGGCGCACGCCAGTTCTGGATAGGCCACCGCCGCCGCATTTGATACGCCGCCGCCATAGCAGAATCCCGTAATAGCCACTTTTCCGCTGGCCGCCGGATGACGCTGCATAAACTCAATCGCGGCAAAGAAATCATTCATTAATTTTGTGGGATCAACCTGCTGCTGTAATTCCCGCCCCTTATCGTCATTACCGGGGTATCCGCCTACTGAGCTTAATCCATCAGGCGCCAGCGCAATATAACCCGCTTTCGCCACGCGTCGTGCGACATCCTCAATATAGGGATTCAGCCCCCTGTTCTCGTGTACGACCACGACCGCAGGCGTTTTACCCGTCGCCTTCGCCGGTTTAACCAGATAGCCGCGCACCTCGCCATGCCCGTTCGGTGACGGATACGTAATGTATTTCGGCAAAATGTCCGGGTCGGTAAATTCCACCTGCACCGCCAGCGCGTAATTCGGCTTCATGAGATTAAACAGCGCAAGCGCGGTCACGCCGCCGACGGCATACTTTGCCGCGAGGTTAAGAAACTCGCGTTTAGAGATTTTTCCATGTGCATAGTAGTCATAGTAATCGAGCAACTCCTGCGGAAAGTCTTTGGCAGTCAGACGCGGCATAGTTTCACTCCTGAGTTGATGTTTTTTTAAGCAAAGCATAACGACGTGTTTTTGCCCAATTTTTCGCATCAATGTGACCTGACGAACGGGATAAACCCCGCTGAGCCGCTAGAATAGAAACGTTGTTTTGAAATTCACTTTCTCTAAGGAGATGACATGGCCTGGTTAGCCAACCCCGAACGTTATGAGCAGATGCTTTATCGCTACTGCGGTAAAAGCGGTTTGCGTTTACCCGCGCTATCGCTGGGTTTGTGGCACAGTTTCGGCCACGTTCAGGCGCTGGATTCACAGCGTGCGCTGCTGCGTAAAGCCTTTGATTCAGGCATCACCCATTTTGATTTAGCCAATAACTACGGCCCGCCGCCGGGAAGCGCAGAAGAGAACTTTGGCCGTTTGCTGCGGGAAGATTTTGCGCCGTATCGCGATGAGCTGATCGTTTCCACCAAAGCGGGTTATGACATGTGGCCTGGGCCATACGGCTCCGGCGGGTCGCGTAAGTACCTGCTCGCCAGCCTCGATCAGAGCCTGAAGCGGATGGGGCTGGACTATGTCGATATCTTCTATTCCCACCGTGTCGATGAAAACACGCCGATGGAAGAGACCGCATCCGCGCTGGCGCAGGCGGTACAAAGCGGTAAGGCGCTTTACGTCGGCATCTCCTCCTATTCGCCTGAGCGAACTCAACGAATGGCGGAACTGCTGCGCGAATGGAAAATCCCGCTGCTGATTCATCAGCCTTCCTACAACCTGCTCAACCGCTGGGTGGATAAAAGCGGTCTGCTGGATACGCTGGCGGCCAACGGCATGGGTTGCATTGCGTTCACTCCGCTGGCTCAGGGATTGTTAACCGGAAAATACCTAAACGGTATCCCGGAAGGTTCACGTATGCAGCGTGAAGGGAAAAAAGTTCGCGGTCTGACGGAGAATATGCTGACGGAAGCGAATCTGAACAGCCTGCGTTTACTCAATGAGATGGCGCAACGTCGCGGCCAGTCAATGGCGCAGATGGCGCTTAGCTGGCTGTTGAAAGATAATCGCGTGACGTCGGTGCTGATCGGCGCCAGTCGACCAGAGCAACTGGAAGAAAATGTGCAGGCGTTGTCGAACCTGACATTCAGCGCTGACGAGTTAGCGCAAATCGATAAACATGTCGCGGACGGCGAGCTGAACCTCTGGCAAGCCTCATCGGATAAATAACGCTTTCGGGCACGCGCGCCGGGTGGCGGTTTCGCCTTACCCGGCCAACGTCAGGCGCGTTTATTAAACCTCTTCCGGTTTGATTAGCGGCCGCTGATATTCAGGCCACACCAGAGCAACCAGGGAGGGATACGCCTCCAGGCTAAATTCCCGGAAACATTGCCGCAAGTTAAGTACATCCAGATCGGAATGCGGAACCTTTTCCCCGTTCAGACAACGCTTTTTAATGTTGTCATAATATTTATAGACCGCAGAGTTGAGATCGCTGCAACGGCGCTGCGCATCAAATAACCCCGGCGTTCCATTTAGCTCCGCCATCGTCATCCGCTTTATCGTTGCGTGAAGAAAATCAATATATTCGTGATTGACTCGCCAGTACCATACCGGTGTAATAGTATTCATGAGCGACGAAAAATGATCTTCGCCCTCCTCTTTGGACAAGGGTTCCGCTTGATTTACTGGATTAGACGCCTCAGCAGAGCGCTGTTTATTAAATTCGTGCATCAAGAAAAGCACGCCGCCAGTGAGTAATAGCAGAGTGATAATAGAATAAAAAATGCTGTTCATATGCCGACTCCATTTTTTTTGATTTTAAAATTACACCATGCTATTGTCAACGAGACCTGCCTTATAAAAAACAATATACTATTGATAGTAAAGGACATTCCAACATGCTTCCCGAGCATCTTGTGCCGACTCGTTTTCATTTATCTGCCTCGCCAGGCGATGCTGAGACCGTAGAAAATAGTGAAAATTTGACTCAGGGAAAGAAAACGCTGAGCGATTACGAGCCAGATATTTTAATTAGCGCCACACCGACTGGTCAATCTAAAAACATGTTACTTGAAGAACGTGACCGTCATTTAAAAGACCGGCTTTATCGCGTAGCTAAAATTGAGACGTTTGCTCGTCTTATTAATAGCCTACAGGCGGAAGGCGATGTTGATGCTCAGGCATTAAGTAAAATTCTGGCAGATGCCACAACAAAAATAAACGATCACGGCAATGAAATTTGGCTTAATCTCATAACCAGAGAGAAAAACTCTCCCGTTTTTTATTCTCTGGAAGAGAAATAATATGAAAGACGTTGAAGATAATAATGTTTATTTAGCTTTAGATAATAATAAAAGCGATGAATTTATCTTAAAGCAAAATCTTAAAGCGCTTATTGCCAATAAAAACGCGACCCTCGAACAGGTGGCGCAGGAGATCGTGTCGATTCCCGCCGCGTTAGTGCGGCTGAAATGGCAAAATCGCCGTGAAATCTATGCGCTCCAGGTCAAAGAAGAGATCTACGGTTCGGTTATCAATACGATTATTGAGCAACATCCCGAGATGCGGGACAAAATCATGGCGCGCCTGGAGAGCACATATCAGCACTTACTGGCGCGAGAAACGGCGACCCTGCGCCTGACGCGTAAGCTATCCGATGGCGATTACCGAACGACCAATATCACCACCGTCGCGCTGAATGAAAAACGTTTTCCCACGACGAAGTAATCTGGCGAGTCAGCGATACCACATCATGCAGGCCTGGTAAGCGCAGCGCCATCAGGCAATAAAAAAGCCGGGTACGGCTTGCGCCCTACCCGGCCTGTCTGTCTGCCCATCAGCAACAACGATTACTTCGCTTTCGCGACCTCTTCACCCACGAGACCAATTTTCAGGTAACCCGCCTGGTGCAGCGTATCCATCACTTTCATCATTGTTTCATAATCAACGGTTTTATCCGCACGGAAGAAGATCGTCGTGTCTTTCTTCCCTTCGGTTAACGCGTTCAGCTCGCCGATCATGGTTTCATCCGTTACCTGATCGTTGCCGATAAACATGCTGTTGTCGGCCTTCACGGACAGATAAACCGGTTTTTCCGGGCGCGGCTGCGGGGTGCTGGTGGACGCAGGAAGATTCACCTTCACGTCCACCGTTGCCAGCGGCGCGGCCACCATAAAGATAATCAGCAGAACCAGCATGACGTCGATAAACGGCGTCACGTTGATTTCATGCATTTCACCGTTATCGTCCAGATTTTCATTAAGACGCATTGCCATGGAACATTATCCTACACGTAATTTCTGCGCGGTACGTACCGGCTGAGCGGAAGCGCTCGCGTTCAGATCCAGATCGCGGCTTTGCAGTAGCAGAATCTGTGCCGCCACGTCGCCCAGCGTCGCTTTGTAGCTGCCGATCTGACGTGCGAAAATGTTGTAAATCACGACCGCAGGAATTGCCGCGACCAGGCCGATCGCCGTAGCCAGCAACGCTTCCGCGATACCCGGCGCGACAACCGCGAGGTTGGTGGTCTGGGTTTGCGCGATGCCGATGAAGCTGTTCATGATGCCCCATACCGTACCAAACAGACCGACAAACGGAGAGATGGCGCCGATGGTCGCCAGGTAGCCATTACCGCGTCCCATATGACGGCCAACCGCCGCTACGCGACGCTCCAGGCGGAACCCGGTACGCTCTTTAATACCTTCGTTGTCTTCACTGCCTTCCGACAGTTCCAGCTCGTTCTGCGCTTCATAGAGCAACTGTGAGCTTAAACTTTTTGCCGCGAATGCGGAGGCAATATTGCTGGCCTGGTCTAAAGAACGCGCTTCAGCCAGCTGCTGTTGTTCACGCTTGAGCCGACGCTTCTGCGTAAAGAACTCAAGACTCTTACTGAAGAAGATAGCCCAGGTGACTACTGACGCCAGAATCAGACCAATCATCACGCACTTAACCACGATGTCGGCGTGCTGATACATACCCCAGACGGAGAGATCCGTCTGCATCAAATTATTACCCACTCTGTATCTCCAGGACGCAAATCACAAATTCTGAGCGTAATAATATCAAAACGACGTCGAATTGATAGTCGTTCTCATTACTATTTACATAGTGCCGCACCTTTGGTTTCTTTTCCTTGCGCTTACGCAGTAAAAAAGTCACCAGATGTCATTTTGAGAAAATTTTCTGCTTTATGCCGATTCTTCAGGATGCGTCACTCATCATTCATGATAGTTTAGACATCCAGACGTATAAAAATGGGTACTCCAACATGGCAGAAAAACATCTTGAAACCAAACTGGTGAGCGCAGGACGCAGCAAAAAATATACGCTGGGATCGGTGAACAGCGTCATTCAGCGCGCCTCCTCGCTGGTATTTGACACCGTAGAAGCCAAAAAGCACGCCACCCGCAACCGCGCCAATGGCGAGCTTTTCTATGGCCGTCGCGGAACGCTAACCCATTTTTCGCTACAGGAAGCCATGTGCGAACTGGAAGGCGGCGCCGGATGCGCACTCTTCCCCTGCGGCGCGGCGGCTGTCGCCAACACGATTCTGGCCTTTGTGGAACAGGGCGATCACGTCCTGATGACCAACACCGCTTATGAACCCAGTCAGGATTTTTGCACCAAAGTTCTCGCCAGACTCGGCGTGACGACCGGCTGGTTTGATCCGCTGGTCGGCGCGGATATCGTGAAGCATATTCAGCCCAATACGAAAGTAGTGTTTCTCGAATCTCCTGGCTCCATCACGATGGAAGTGCATGACATCCCGGCGATTGTCGGCGCGGTAAGACGCGTTGCGCCAGACGCTGTCATTATGATTGATAACACCTGGGCGGCGGGCGTGCTGTTTAAGGCGCTGGATTTCGGGATCGATATCTCCATCCAGGCAGGAACGAAATACCTGATTGGTCACTCGGATGCGATGGTCGGCACCGCCGTGTCTAATGCGCGTTGTTGGGAGCAATTACGCGAAAACGCCTATCTGATGGGGCAAATGCTGGACGCAGATACCGCTTATATGACCAGCCGTGGGCTACGTACGCTGGGCGTGCGCTTACGCCAGCATCATGAAAGCAGCCTGAAAGTCGCCGAGTGGCTGGCGAATCACCCTCAGGTCGCCCGCGTTAATCATCCCGCCCTTCCTGGCAGCAAAGGCCACGAATTCTGGAAGCGCGATTTCACGGGCAGCAGCGGGTTGTTCTCGTTTGTGCTGAATAAAAGGCTGAGTAATGAGGCGCTTTCCGCTTATCTGGATAATTTCAGCTTGTTCAGCATGGCTTACTCCTGGGGCGGCTTTGAATCCTTAATTCTGCCTAACCAGCCGGAACATATCGCCGCCATTCGTCCCGAAGGCGACGTTGATTTCACCGGCACGCTGATCCGTTTGCACATCGGTTTAGAGAATGTTGACGATCTGATTGCAGATTTAGCCGCAGGATTCACGCGTATTGTGTAAAGTTTCCGGTCATGGACAGAATTGCAGACACTCCGGGCAGAAAAGTCTGCATTTGTTGCGTCCGGGATCAAGGCATCCCGGGCAATTCAGGAGTACAATAGCCCCATAAACGCGGTTCCACAGGAAAGTCCATGGCTGTCATTCAAGATATTATCGCTGCGCTCTGGCAACACGATTTTGCCGCGCTGGCGGACCCACACGTTGTTAGCGTTGTCTACTTTGTGATGTTTGCCACGCTATTTTTAGAAAACGGCCTGCTCCCGGCCTCTTTTTTACCCGGAGACAGCCTGCTCTTACTGGCAGGCGCGCTGGTTGCACAAGGTGTCATGGACTTTGTCCCCACGATCCTT
Source organism: Citrobacter sp. CK198 (assembly GCF_030333295.1). Lineage (NCBI taxonomy): Bacteria > Pseudomonadati > Pseudomonadota > Gammaproteobacteria > Enterobacterales > Enterobacteriaceae > Citrobacter > Citrobacter sp. CK198. Next base: position 38,946 of record NZ_JAOWGE010000007.1, read on the forward strand.
ATTCTGACGACAGCCGCCAGTCTCGGCTGCTGGCTGAGCTATATTCAGGGGCGCTGGCTGGGAAATACGCAAACGGTGAAAGGCTGGCTGGCGCAGCTTCCCGTTAAATACCATCAGCGCGCGACCTGTATGTTCGACCGGCACGGCCTGCTGGCGCTGCTTGCCGGGCGCTTTCTGGCGTTTGTGCGCACCCTGCTGCCCACAATGGCGGGGATTTCAGGGCTGTCCAGTCGTCGGTTTCAGTTTTTTAACTGGCTGAGCGGGCTGCTGTGGGTCGGCGTGGTGACCAGTTTCGGCTACGCGCTCAGCATGATCCCATTCGTGAAACGTCATGAAGATCAGGTGATGACGTTTTTGATGATCCTGCCGATTGCCCTGCTGGCCGCCGGTTTGATCGGCACATTATTTGTCGTGATCAAGAAGAAGTATTGCAGCGCCTGATTTGCTGATTGCCGGATGGCGCTTACGCCTATCCGGCTTACACATGATTAGCTTCCCTGCATCATTCTCATTCGTGCCGCATCCTCCCCCGGCGTTACGCCAAAATAGCGTTTGAACTCCCGACTGAACTGCGACGCGCTCTCGTAGCCAACGCGCATCGCAGCGGCGCTGGCTTTCATCCCGTCGTGAATGATCATCATCCGTGCTTTATGCAGACGATAGGTTTTCAGGTACTGCAACGGCGAGGTACTGGTAACGGATTTAAAATTATGATGGAACGCCGAGACGCTCATGTTGGCTTCCGCAGCCAGTTGCTCAACGTTCAGGTTCTCGGTGTATTTGGTTTCAATCCGCTTCAGCACCCGGCTAATCAGGCTGAAATGGGTCTGGCGGCTGACCAGCGCCAGCAGCGCGCCGCCACGCGGCCCCATCAGAACGTGATACAGAATTTCGCGAATAATCTGTTTCCCCAGAATACGCGCATCCAGCGGCCTTTCCATCACATCTAACAGGCGTTCCGCCGCACAAAGAATGTCATCCGACAGCGTGGCGGAGTTAATCCCGCTTGCCGCCATCGACGGTTGAAACAGATCGTCCTCGCCAATGTCCATCAGCAACTCCTGCAATTGCAGGATATCAACATTCAGACGAATCCCCGCGAGCGGTACTTCCGGCGTCGCATAAGTTTCACATTCAAAGGGTAAAGGTACTGTCAGCAGCAGATATTCATTGGCATCGTACTGAAATACGCGTTCATTGATATAACCGATCTTATGCCCCGAAAAGAGAAATATGATGCCAGGCTGATACATCACAGGCGTACGCAGCCCCGGCTCCGTGCCGTAGAGCAGACGCACGTCGGGCAGGCAGTCATTCAGGTTATTTTGATTGTTTATCAGCTGCTTAATTTTATCTGTCAGCAACAGGCAGATGGCTTCACGGTTCATGGCGCGCTTTTTTCTCATCGGTTTACGACGCTTTGATTGTGCGCAAATTTATCTTTTTTCTCCAGCACTCTGGAGAAATGGGCAAGACATTGGCAGAAATGAGCATTGAGAGGAAGGCGGCTGGCGACCACAATGTTCACCATCAGGCAGACATTCGCCTGCCCACTTTTTTACCCACATAAGGGAACGAGCAATGAACAACTTTAATCTGCATACCCCAACCCGCATTCTGTTTGGTAAAGGCGCGATTGCCGATCTGCGCGATCAAATCCCTCAGGGCGCCCGCGTATTGATCACCTACGGCGGCGGCAGCGTGAAAAAGACCGGCGTACTGGATCAGGTACATGACGCGCTGAAAGGTCTGGACGTGCTGGAATTTGGCGGCATCGAGCCAAACCCGTCTTATGAAACGCTGATGAACGCCGTCAACATTGTACGTGATGAGAAAGTGACGTTCCTGCTGGCGGTCGGCGGCGGTTCCGTGCTGGATGGCACTAAATTTATCGCGGCGGCGGCGCAATATGACGAAGGCGTGGACCCGTGGCGCATTCTGGAAACCCGTGGCAACGACGTGAAAAGCGCCGTACCGATGGGATCGGTGCTGACGTTGCCGGCAACGGGTTCAGAATCTAACTCCGGGGCGGTGATTTCCCGTAAAACCACCGGCGATAAGCTGGCCTTTATGACGCCGTTCGTCCAACCCGTGTTTGCGGTGCTCGATCCGGTTTATACCTACACCCTGCCGCCGCGCCAGGTTGCTAACGGCGTTGTGGATGCATTCGTTCACACCGTTGAGCAGTATGTCACTTACCCGGTTGACGGAAAAATTCAGGATCGCTTCGCCGAAGGTATCCTGCTGACGCTTGTCGAAGAAGGCCCGAAAGCGCTGAAAGAGCCGGAAAACTACGATGTCCGCGCCAACGTAATGTGGGCGGCCACTCAGGCGCTGAACGGTCTGATCGGCGCGGGCGTCCCGCAGGACTGGGCAACGCATATGCTGGGTCATGAGCTGACGGCGATGCACGGCCTTGATCACGCGCAGACGCTGGCTATCGTCCTGCCTGCGCTGTGGAATGAAAAACGCGATACCAAACGCGCCAAACTGTTGCAGTACGCAGAGCGAGTCTGGAATATCACCGACGGTTCCGACGATGCGCGTATTGATGCCGCCATCGCCGCCACCCGCAGCTTCTTTGAGCAAATGGGCGTACCGACTCGCCTGTCTGATTACGGTCTGGACGGCAGTTCCATTCCGGCATTGCTGGCAAAACTGGAAGCGCACGGCGGCACAAATCTGGGTGAACATCAGGACATTACGCTGGATGTCAGCCGTCGGATTTACGAAGCGGCTCGCTAAGGTTTTTTCGCCTCTGGCTTTCGTTTTTGGACATTTCGTCCAGACTTAAGTCACACAACCTCACCGGAGTTTGCTCCGGTGAGATCGCATAAAGGAGGAACGCATGGCTAATCCAACCGTTATCAAGCTACAGGATGGCAACGTAATGCCACAACTGGGCCTGGGAGTCTGGAAGGCAAGCAACGAGGAAGCAATTTCCGCCATTCATAAGGCGCTGGAAGTGGGATATCGCTCCATTGATACCGCTGCGGCGTACAAAAATGAAGAAGGCGTCGGAAAAGCGTTAAAAGATGCCGGTATCGACCGGGAAGAGCTGTTTATTACCACCAAACTGTGGAATGACGATCAGAAACGCCCTCGAGAAGCCTTGCAGGAAAGCCTGGATAAGCTCCAGTTGGATCACCTCGATCTCTATCTGATGCACTGGCCCGTTCCGGCTATCGACCATTATGTTGATGCCTGGGAAGGGATGATTGAACTGCAAAGAGAGGGGCTGGTGAAAAGCATCGGCGTGTGTAACTTCCAGGTAAACCACCTCCAGCGTCTGATCGATGAAACCGGCGTTACACCGGTGATCAACCAGATCGAATTGCACCCGCTGATGCAACAGCGTCAGCTGCATGCCTGGAATGCGACGCACAAGATCCAGACCGAGTCCTGGAGCCCGCTGGCGCAAGGCGGCACAGGCGTTTTCGATCAGAAAATCATTCGCGATCTGGCGGATAAGTACGGTAAATCTCCGGCGCAAATTGTGATCCGCTGGCATCTGGATAACGGGCTGGTGGTGATCCCTAAATCCGTCACCCCTTCACGTATTGCGGAAAACTTCGACGTCTGGGATTTCCGTCTCGACAAAGACGAATTAAGCGAAGTGGCCAAACTTGACCAGGGTAAACGCCTGGGGCCGGACCCGGATCAGTTCGGCGGCTAACCTTCCTTTCCGGCCCGACATTTCTGTCGGGCTTTTTGACTACCAGGCGGGTTTGGTAGAAAGTGTTGAGTCTGTACGCGACGCAAATTGTGAACTCAGCAACGGAGAAAAGGAATGAGCTGTATTTTTTGCCAAATCGTTGAGGGTAAAGCCCCCTGCCATAAGATCTGGGAAGACGAGCATCATCTGGCCTTCCTCTCCATCTTCCCGAACACCGACGGTTTTACGGTGGTGATCCCGAAGAAGCATTATCCCAGCTATGCGTTCGACTTGCCGCCGCAGGCGCTGGCCGATCTGATGCTTGCCACCCAAAAAGTGGCGAAAAAGCTGGATAACGCCTTCCCGGACGTGGGACGTACGGGAATGTTTTTTGAAGGATTTGGCGTGGATCATGTGCACAGCAAGCTCAGCCCCATGCACGGCACCGCTAACCTGAACGAATGGAAGCCTATTGAATCGCGGCAGGCGAAATTCTTTGAACAGTACGAAGGCTATTTGTCATCGCATGACCACGAGCGAGCGGATGACGAAAAACTGGCAGCGCTGGCCGCCAGAATTCGTGAAGCGAACGCGTAATCCGTCCGTTTGCCGGATAGCGGTGCAGGCACCTTATCCGGCAAACAGCTAACGGGTTTAACGTCCGGCTACCTTGCTGCGTTTTTTATTGCTTGCAGGCGTCTGACGCTGATGCGCCACTGGCGTATGCTTAGTCAACGCCGGGCGCGTATTGCGGTTCTGACGACGGGCTTCACGCATCTCGTCCAGCGTAGGCGCCGGAACCAGACACTCGCGACGACTGCCAATCAGATGCTTTTTCCCCATCTCTTCCAGCGCCTGGCGAATCAGCGGCCAGTTCGCCGGATCGTGGTAACGCAGCAGCGCTTTATGCAGACGACGCTGTTTGTCGCCTCTCGGCACCACCACGTCTTCACTCTTATAGCCAATTTTACCCAGCGGGTTTTTCCCGGTGTAATACATGGTCGTCGAGTTCGCCAGCGGCGACGGATAGAAGTTCTGCACCTGATCCAGACGGAAGCGATGGCGTTTCAACCACAGCGCCAGATTCACCATATCTTCGTCCCGCGTACCGGGGTGCGCAGAGATAAAATACGGGATCAGGTACTGCTCTTTCCCGGCCTGTTTTGAGTAAAGGTCGAACAGTTCTTTGAAGCGATCATAGCTGCCCATGCCCGGCTTCATCATCTTCGACAGCGGCCCTTCTTCGGTATGCTCCGGCGCAATCTTCAGATAGCCGCCCACATGATGGCTCGCCAGCTCTTTGATATAACGCGGATCTTCAACGGCAATGTCGTAACGCACGCCGGAGGCGATCAGGATCTTCTTGATGCCTTTCAGATCGCGGGCGCGGCGATAGAGGTTGATCGTCGGCTCATGGTTGGTATCCATATGCGAGCAGATATCCGGGTACACGCACGACAGGCGGCGGCAGGTTTGTTCCGCGCGCGGCGACTTACAGCGCAGCATATACATGTTGGCTGTCGGCCCGCCGAGATCGGAAATCACGCCGGTAAAGCCCGGTACGGTATCGCGGATCGCTTCGATCTCATTGATGATCGAATCTTCTGAACGGCTCTGAATAATGCGGCCTTCGTGTTCGGTAATCGAGCAGAACGAGCAGCCGCCGAAACACCCGCGCATGATGTTAATCGAGAAGCGGATCATTTCGTAAGCCGGAATGCGGCTGTCACCGTATGCCGGATGCGGCACGCGCTTATACGGCAGCGCAAAAACGCTGTCCATCTCTTCGGTAGAGAGCGGAATGGCGGGCGGGTTGATCCAGATATAGCGATCTCCATGCTTTTGCATCAGCGCACGCGCGCAGCCAGGGTTGGTTTCGTGATGCAGAATACGCGACGCGTGCGCATACAGCACCTTATCGCCCTTCACCTTCTCAAAGGACGGCAGCAGCACGTAGGTTTTCTCCCACGGCTTCGGACGCGGCGGCTGAACGGTCACGGCTTTGGCTTCCTGCTTTTTCGGCGCAACCGGTTTGTTATCCGCGCACGGCAGATCTTCGCCATACGGATGGGGGATCGGATCAATTTTCCCCGGCGTATCCAGACGCGTGGAATCAACCCCACTCCAGCCCGGCAGGGCTTCTTTAACAATAATCGCGGTGTTACGCACATCGCGGATCTGGCCGATCGGCTCCCCCATTGCCAGGCGGTGCGCAACTTCAACCAGCGGGCGCTCGCCGTTGCCGAACATCAGCATATCGGCTTTCGCATCCACCAGCACCGAGCGGCGTACGGTATCAGACCAGTAATCATAGTGCGCGGTACGACGCAGGCTGGCTTCAATACCGCCGAGGATCACCGGCACGTCTTTCCAGGCCTCTTTACAGCGCTGGGTATAGACCAGCGTCGCACGATCCGGGCGCTTGCCCGCCACGTTATCCGGCGTATAGGCGTCGTCATGGCGCAGTCGGCGATCGGCGGTATAACGGTTGATCATCGAGTCCATGTTGCCCGCAGTGACGCCGAAAAACAGATTCGGTTTCCCCAGACGCATAAAGTCATCTTTGCTGTTCCAGTCCGGCTGGGCAATGATGCCGACACGGAAACCCTGCGCTTCCAGCATACGACCGCAAATCGCCATCCCAAAGCTCGGATGATCGACATACGCATCACCGGTAACCAGAATAATGTCGCAGCTATCCCAGCCAAGTTGATCCATTTCGTCGCGTGACATCGGCAAAAAAGGCGCGGGACCAAAACAGGCCGCCCAGTATTGAGGCCAGGAGAAAAGATCTCTGTCTGGCTGGATCAGGGATATTGCGCTCATAATGCTTCCAAAAAAATGGTAAAAAAATAATCAAAGGCCGGGGATTATATGCCGGAACGAAAGAGAAAGGTATTCACTTCTCGCCCTTGCGGGCGAGGGAAGATTTATGGCGCCGGGTTCACCAGCATTTGTCCGATAGACCCCCGGTCGGCCATTTCCAGCGTCTGGCTGTTGAAGTAGAACGGGAAGTGCGCCCAGGAAGGCTGTCCGTAATAAACCAGCAATTCCACCTGTCCGTCCACCCATACCGTATCTTTCCAGCCCCGATCTTCCGGGAACGGCATGGCGCCATTGACGTTGCGGATCAGGAAAGAGACACCCTCAATATGGAAGGGCTGCGGCATATCGGCGCGAACGGTCCAGCGCTCCCAGGAACCTTGCTGGGCGGTGATATCAATGCGGTTGACGTCCCACAATTGCCCGTTGATGCCGGGATCGTCCCCGAGGCTGATATCCCGACTGCGAATCGGCGCGCCGCTGACAATCTCCGTTGGCAATAAACGCATCGGCAGACTGTCAGTCACCAGCGGCAGCAGCCCGGTTGGCCGTAAGGTCAGCACCAGCGTAGAGACCAGAATGCTGGAAGGTTCAAAGAAGCCACGGATGCGATCGACAATACTGGCCGCTTCCCCGCAGGTGATCGACACCTCATCGCCATTGGTCATATCGACCAGAATTTCCCGGCGTTCACCGGGCGCCAGCGACAGTTGTTTAACGGACACCGGCGCGGGTAAAAGTCCCTGATCGCCAGAAATAACATGCAGCGCGCGACCGTCGCTCATTTGCAACTGGTAACGGCGAGAGTTCGACGCATTCAGCAAGCGCAGGCGTACCCAGCCGCGGGAAACCTCCACGTAAGGACTTTGCGCGCCGTTGACCAGCAGCGTATCGCCAACAAACCCGCCGCTGCCCGGTTCGCTGTACTCCGGCGTACCGAAATTATCCAGCCGCTTATCCTGGATAATGATCGGGAAATCATCCACGCCGTAATGATTGGGGATCGGCAGCGATTTGCTGACCTCATCCTCGATCAGCCACATCCCGGCAAGGCCGTTATAGACCTGCTGCGCGGTACGGTTTGGCGTATTGGCGTGATACCACAGCACGGCGGCGTTCTGACGAATCGGCAATACCGGCGCCCAGTCAGCATTGGGCGACATCATCCGCGCAGGGCCGCCCATCAGCGGCCCCGGCACCTGCAATCCGCTGACGGTCATGGAGACATTTTCAGTCAGACGGTTGCTGTAGATGAGCTTAACGTCATCCCCTTTCCAGACGCGAATCGTCGGCCCCAGGTAACGCCCGTTAATCCCCCAGACGGGCGCGCGCGTACCCTGCGTAAAGGACCAGTGCGCGCGCTGCAACGTCATAAACAACGGCTGCCCGCGACGGGACTCCAGCAGCGGCGGAACGGGCAGAGGCTGCTGCTGACCGGCAGCATTAGCCTTCAGCGGAACGGCACCGGCACACAGTGCGATCCCCGAAGCCTGAATGAACTGACGCCGACTGAGTGACATATAAGCTCCATTTAAAACAGACAAAGAGTGCGCAGGAAGTCGTTTCCCACAAAAACGCGATCACACTGATTCAGACTTTGCCGGTCGCTTCGCGCTCTGCAATTTCCTGATCGAGTTCTGCAATTTTTTGTTCCATCAACGAGCGGCAATGCGCCGCCAGTTCACGAACCTGATCCTTACCAAACTGGCTGATGTCCACCGGCGGCAGCATCTCTACAATCACCAGACCGTTATTCAGTCGGTTAAGCTTAATTTTATTCGATGTATTGGAAACACACACCGGAATCACCGGAACACCGGCGGCGATAGCGGCATGAAAGGCGCCAGTTTTAAACGGCAGCAGGCCACGGCCACGGCTGCGCGTTCCTTCCGGGAACATCCAGATAGAGATACGGCGCTTTTTAAAATGGCTCACCACTTCTGCGATTGTGCCGTGCGCTTTGGCACGATTATTTCGGTCAATCAATAAGTTACCGGTTAACCAGTACAACTGGCCAAAAAACGGGATCCAGACCAGGCTCTTTTTGCCGACCGTCACCGTAGGCGGTTGCACAATGTTTGCTGCCGTCACCATATCGTAGTTGTTCTGATGGTTAGCGATATAGATAGCGTTGCCATAGCTTTCGGCATCAGCAGGCTTACGGCACTCCACCTTCAGGCCATAAAGCGGCGCCAGACGGCCAAACATATGGCCAAACGTCGCGACGTGCTTCGGGTTACGCGGGCTGAAAAGGCAGTAGATCGAACCGAAAATGCAGACAAGAATGCAGTAAATAACGGTAATGATTAGACGAAAGATATATAGCATAACAACCTCTGAAGGCCTAAGAGCGTCGCATTCTACGTCACCTGATATCAGGTTAGGGCTTTGTTAAGAGCGGCTCTCTGGAAAAGCGTATTGTTAATCGCAATGCGCGAATAAACAACGGTTTTACGGGAAATTTTATTGTTAATCCGGCCTGACAGCATCGTTAAAACCGCAGGCCGGACAAGACGTTTACGCCGCCATCCGGCACAATGAGATGGCCTGATGGCGCTTAAAATCGCCTTATTCTTCGCTGTCGCCGTCGCGGGCGCGTCGTGGCGAGTCAATCTCAATACGATCGATGCGCTGCAAACCGCGCATCAGCGTACCGCGACGACCGCGCTCGCCGGTCACTTTTTGCAGCTCTTCAGGGCGCAGTTTGATTTTGCGCTTGCCGACATGAATCGTGAGCGTGCTTTGCGGCGGCAGAACGTAGAGCTGGGCCAGCGTATCGTCGCCTCTGGCCGCTTCCGCAGACGGAATGTTGATGATCTTGTTCCCTTTCCCCTTCGACAACTGCGGCAGATCGCTGACCGGGAACATCAACATACGCCCGGCGGCGGTGATCGCCAGCAGCATATCGGTTTCATCTTCAATCACCACCGGCGGCATAACGTGCGCGTTTTCCGGCAACGTGATCAGCGCTTTACCCGCGCGGTTGCGGGCGACCAGATCGTTAAAGGTACAGACGAAACCATAGCCTGCGTCCGAGGCCATCAGCAGTTTCTGCTCATCCCCTTCCAGCAGCATATGCTCTACGGTCGCGCCCGGCGGCAGCGTCAGTTTACCGGTCAACGGCTCGCCCTGACCACGCGCCGACGGCAGCGTAATCGGGTCGATGGCGTAGCTGCGCCCGGTCGTGTCGATAAACACCACCGGCTGGTTGCTCTTGCCTTTCGCCGAGGCTTTCCAGCTGTCGCCCGATTTATAGTTCAGACCCTGCGCGTCAATATCATGGCCTTTGGCGCTACGCACCCAGCCCATCTGCGACAGCACGATCGTCACCGGTTCAGACGGCAGCATGTCATGCTCGCTCATCGCTTTAGCTTCTTCACGCTCGCGCAGTGGGGAGCGGCGATCGTCGCCATACGCGTCTGAATCCGCCTGCAACTCTTTCTTCAGCAGGGTGTTCATTTTGCGCTCGGAGGCCAGAATGCCCTGCAATTGATCGCGTTCTTTCGCCAGCTCATCCTGTTCGCCGCGAATCTTCATCTCTTCCAGTTTGGCGAGATGGCGCAGTTTCAGTTCGAGGATAGCTTCGGCCTGGGTTTCCGTGATGCCAAAACGCGACATCAGCGCCGGTTTCGGTTCATCCTCATGGCGGATTATCTCAATCACTTCGTCGATATTGAGAAACGCCACCAGCAAACCTTCCAGAATATGCAGGCGCTTGAGGACTTTCTCCAGACGATAGTTCAGGCGACGACGCACGGTATCGCGACGGAACGCCAGCCATTCGGTCAGGATCTCCAGCAGGTTTTTCACCGCCGGGCGACCGTCCAGACCGATCATGTTCAGGTTGATGCGGTAGCTCTTTTCCAGGTCCGTGGTCGCAAACAGGTGGTTCATCACCTGCTCCATATCCACGCGGTTGGAACGCGGCACGATCACCAGACGGGTCGGATTTTCGTGATCGGACTCGTCGCGCAGATCGTCAACCATCGGCAGCTTTTTGTTCCGCATCTGGGCGGCGATCTGCTCCAGTACGCGAGCGCCGGACACCTGGTGCGGCAGCGCGGTAATCACCACCGCGCCATCTTCTTTTTTCCATACCGCGCGCATACGCACGGAGCCGCGACCATTTTCGTAAATCTTACGGATTTCCGCACGGGAAGTGATGATTTCCGCTTCGGTCGGGTAGTCCGGCCCCTGCACGATATCCAGCACCTGCTCAAGCGTTGTTTTCGGCTGCTCAATCAGGGTGATCGCGGCTTTCGCCACTTCGCGCAGGTTATGCGGCGGAATGTCTGTCGCCATCCCAACGGCGATGCCGGTGGTGCCGTTGAGCAGAATATTGGGCAGACGCGCAGGCAGCATCTTCGGCTCTTGCAGGGTGCCATCAAAGTTCGGCACCCAGTCCGCCGTCCCCTGACCGAGTTCGCTCAGCAGGACTTCCGCGTATTTCGACAGGCGGGATTCGGTATAACGCATCGCCGCGAAGGATTTCGGATCGTCCGGCGCGCCCCAGTTCCCCTGCCCGTCAACCAGCGGGTAACGGTAAGAGAACGGCTGCGCCATCAGCACCATCGCTTCATAACAGGCGCTGTCGCCGTGCGGATGGTATTTACCCAGCACGTCGCCGACGGTACGGGCGGATTTTTTAAATTTGGCGCTGGCGCTCAGCCCCAGTTCAGACATCGCGTACACGATGCGACGCTGAACCGGCTTCAGTCCGTCACCAATAAACGGCAACGCCCTGTCCATGATGACGTACATGGAGTAGTTCAGATAGGCGTTTTCCGTGAATTCATGCAGCGCAAGGCGCTCTGCCATATCGCTCATTAATCGTGGTTCCTCAACTGTTAGCCTGAACAATAACCCAGTATCCGTCAGGCAATATTGCCGCAGATACTACCTTATCTGGCGCGTTGAGTCACAAAGAAAAAGGGCCACGAGTGCAGCCCTGATGGGGTTTATTTGGCGACTTTGGTGATTTGCTTCACGTCGATTTCAACGGAATTCCAGTCTTTATCCACTTCACCCTGGATTTCAACCAGGTCCTGCGGCGTTACGGTAACGCCGTTCCAGCGTTTGTGGTCGATATCGACATTCACCGTCCCGGTGGCATCCTTGAACAGATACAGATCGTCGGAGATACGCTCAACGATGTTACCGCGCAGGGTGACCCAGGCGTCATCACGCATTGATTTCGCGCTTTCTACGGTCGTATTACTCCCATTCGGGCCAACAAACCCGCCGCCCTGACTTTGCGTCGCCGTCGGGCCAGAAAATCCACCTTGCTGAGCCGCCAGAACCGGAGCGGAACACAACGCCATTACGGCAACCATTGCAGCCAATTTTTTCATGACTCTCTCTCCCTTTTTACGCTGTTTCGTCTCAATTAAATAAGGTAATCCTTAACAACTTCTTAAGGCAAAAAAAGATACTTTTTTTTCTGTACAACGCGCGCCACGACAGGGTTTACTGGCGAGAGAAAGAGTCACCGCAGGGATGAACATATGCGTATTTTACTGGTAGAAGATGACGCGCTGATTGGCGACGGCATCAAGGCGGGTTTAAGCAAAATGGGGTTCAGCGTCGACTGGTTCACCGAAGGTCGTCAGGGTAAAGAAGCGCTCTACAGCGCGCCTTATGATGCGGTGATCCTCGACCTTACGCTACCGGGGATGGACGGGCGGGATATCCTGCGCGAATGGCGTGAACAGGGAAAACGCGAACCCGTACTGATTCTGACGGCGCGCGATGCGCTGGCGGAGCGCGTGGAGGGGCTGCGTCTGGGGGCGGACGACTATCTGTGCAAACCTTTCGCGCTGATTGAAGTCGCCGCCCGCCTGGAAGCGCTGTTACGCCGCGCTAACGGCCAGGTGAGCAACGAACTGCGCCACGGCCAGGTTACGCTCAATCCCGGTAATCTGGTCGCGACGCTGGCAGGCGATCCGCTGCCCCTGAAGCCGAAAGAGTTTGCCCTGCTGGAGCTGCTGATGCGCAACGTCGGGCGCGTGTTGCCGCGTAAGCTCATCGAAGAGAAGCTGTATACCTGGGACGAAGATGTCTCCAGCAATACCATTGAGGTACATGTTCATCACTTACGCCGTAAGCTGGGCAGTGATTTTATCCGCACCGTACACGGGATCGGCTACACCCTGGGCAACCCATGAAACTCACACAACGTCTCAGCCTGCGCGTCAGGCTCACGCTTATTTTTCTGATCCTGGCCGCCATCACCTGGGTGGCCTCCAGCTTCGTGGCCTGGAAACAGACGACCGACAACGTCGACGAGCTGTTTGATACCCAGCTCATGCTGTTTGCGAAGCGCCTTATTACTCTGGATGTCAACGAAATCTCGGCGCCTGAACGGATGGCGCAGACGCCGAAAAAATTGAAGCATGGTCATGTCGATGACGATGTGCTGGCCTTTGCGGTGTATACCGCCGACGGCAGAATGGTGCTGAACGATGGCGATAATGGCCGGGATATTCCCTACAGCTACCGTCGGGAAGGTTTTGATGACGGATACCTGAATGGCGATGATGATAAATGGCGTTTTGTCTGGCTGACCTCTGCGGATGGCAAGTACCGTATCGTCGTCGCTCAGGAGCTGGAGTACCGCGAGGATATGGCGCTGGCGATTGTCACCGCGCAGCTAACACCGTGGCTGATCGCGCTTCCGCTGATGCTGCTCATCCTGATTGTGCTGCTTAGCCGGGAGCTCAGGCCGCTGAAAAAGCTCGCCCAGGCGCTGCGTTTGCGCTCCCCGGAATCGGAAGAGCCGCTTGACGATAAGGGTGTGCCAAGTGAGGTTCGTCCGTTAGTCGGCGCGCTCAACCAGTTATTTGCCCGTACGCATTCGATGATGGTGCGCGAGCGGCAATTCACGTCAGACGCGGCGCATGAGTTACGCAGCCCGCTCACTGCGCTGAAAGTACAAACCGAGGTGGCGCAACTCTCGGACGACGACCCGCAGGCGCGTCAAAAAGCGCTCATGCAACTGCATACGGGGATTGAGCGCGCCACGCGCCTGGTGGACCAGCTCTTAACCCTTTCACGGCTCGACTCGCTCGATAACCTGCAAGATGTCGCGGAAGTCTCGCTGGAGGCGCTATTGCAATCCGCCGTGATGGATATCTGGCAACCGGCCCAGCAGGCGCATATTGACGTGCGTCTGCACGTTAACGCCCACAACGTCACGCGCACGGGCCAACCGCTGCTGCTCAGCCTGCTGGTGCGCAATTTGCTGGATAACGCCATTCGTTACAGTCCACAGGGCAGCGTGGTGAACGTGACGCTGAATGCCCGGTATTTTACCGTCCGGGATAATGGCCCCGGCGTTTCGCCGGCGGTGCTGGCGCGTATCGGCGAACGATTCTATCGCCCGCCAGGTCAGAGCGTCACCGGCAGTGGTCTGGGTTTGTCGATTGTCCGCCGCATCGCCTCGCTGCATGGGATGAGCGTCTCGTTTGGCAATGTGCCGGAAGGAGGCTTTGAAGCCGTAGTAACCTGGTGATCGCGAGATTATTGCGCAATGAGCAAAAGACTTTGCACATTTTGCTCATTTCGCCGGGCCGCTCATCTGCGTAAAATCTGTTTCAAACGCATTCCTGAGAGGACAAATAATGAGCAACATTCTGATTATCAACGGGGCGAAAAAATTTGCGCACTCCAATGGTCAGTTGAACGATACCCTGACCGAAGTGGCGGATGGCCTTCTGCGCGACCTCGGGCATGATGTCAAAATCGTCCGCGCTGAAAGTGATTACGATGTCAAAGCCGAAGTACAGCACTTCGTCTGGGCTGACGTGGTTATCTGGCAGATGCCTGGCTGGTGGATGGGCGCGCCGTGGACCGTAAAAAAATACATGGATGACGTCTTTACCGAAGGCCACGGTACGCTGTACGCCAGCGATGGCCGCACCCGTTCGGACGCGTCAAAAAAATACGGCTCCGGCGGTCTGATTCAGGGGAAAAAATACATGCTTTCTCTGACCTGGAACGCACCGATGGAGGCTTTCACCGACAACGATCAGTTCTTCCACGGCGTTGGCGTGGATGGCGTATACCTGCCGTTCCACAAGGCCAATCAGTTCCTCGGAATGGAAGCGCTGCCGACCTTTATCACCAATGACGTCATCAAAATGCCGGATGTCCCGCGTTATATCGCAGAATATCGCAAGCATCTGAGCGAGATTTTTGGTTAACTAGTAGCCTGGAATTAGAAGGAGTTAACCATGCTTACTGTCATTGCTGAAATCCGTACCCGTCCAGGTCAACATCACCGTCAGGCGGTACTGGATCAGTTTGCCAAAATCATTCCGACCGTGCTGAAAGAAGAGGGTTGCCACGGCTACGCGCCGATGGTCGATCACGCTGCGGGCGTGGCCTTTCAGACGACCGCACCTGACTCAATCGTGATGGTTGAACAGTGGGAAAGCGTTGCGCATCTCGAAGCGCATTTGCAAACCCCGCATATGAAAGCCTACGCCGAAGCCGTTAAAGGCGACGTGCTGGAAACAAGTATCCGTATTCTGGAGTCAGGCGTTTAAGTTTTGCGCTAAATGCCGGATGGCGCTTCGCTTATCCGGCCTACAGCGCATTCCCCGAATGTAGGCCCGGTAAACGCAGTGCCACCGGGCAATTCCAGGCAATTCCGGGCAATATGGTTACCAGTACAGCTTCCAGCACTGGGTAAAACGCGTTAACGCTTCCACGTAGAAATAATCCCCCCAGCTTGCACACTCATCGACCCCTTTGTTGCTCGAAAGGTGGTACACCGAATGTTTCAACAGCCCGTTCCCCTTCTCATTTTTCGCCATCAGATAGCGCTTCGTTAGCGATGACATGATTCCCATCGCCCACTGCTGATAACGCTCACGATCCGGATCGGTCACGGGCAGGTGTTTGATCAACTCCAGCAGGCCGCACACGGCAATCGCCGCCGACGAGGCATCACGCAGCGCGTCTGTCCCCACCAGCGCCAGATCCCAATGGCAGACCGCGTCTTCCGGCAGGCGATTAAGGAAATAGTTCGCCAGCTTTTTCGACAGCGCCACCATCTCTTTGTCGCCCGTGTAGATATAGCTCAGCAGGAAGCCATAAATCCCCCACGCCTGACCGCGCGACCAGCATGAATCATCCGCATAACCCTGCTGGGTGTTGCCGTAGCGCGGCGCGCCGGTTTTCACATCCATGTAGTAAGTATGGAAGGTGGACGCATCTTCACGAATCAGGTATTTCGCGGCCTGCGCCACATGGGCTTTTGCCGCCTCGGCAAAACGCGGATCGCCCGTCTGCTCGCTCGCCCAGTACAGCAGCGGCAGGTTCATGTTGCAGTCGATGATCATCCGCCCGGCCTGTTCGGGATCGTTAAGATCGCCCCACGCCTGGATAATCTGCGCCTTTTCATGGAAACGCTCCAGTAGCGCTTCTGCCGCCATCAGCGAAAAACCACGCGCATCGCGGTTGCCCGTCAGTCGCCAGGCTGCGACACAGGACAGGGTATAAAGGAACCCCAGATCGTGGGTGTTGGTGTCGTGGCGTCCGGCAATACGCAGGCCAAAAGAACGCACATGTTTTTCCGCCAGTTCACGATATTTCGCCTCGCCGCTCATCTCCCACGCCAGCCACAGCTGCCCGGTCCAGAAGCTGGTGGTCCACTCAACGTTGTCAGTTAACGGGTAATAACCTTTAACGCAGGTTTCGGCAGGAAATTTTTCACCGAATTCCGTTAAATGACGGCTAATCAGTTCGAGGACGTGTTCACGCGCGCCGATCATTTCATCCTGAAAAGTTCCGGCGTCAACCGGGCTGCCAGGAAATGCGCGCAACGTTTCCTCAACGATATGATTTAACATATTTCGGTTCCTTCTAAATTAAACCCAATGAAATTTAATGCGCCGTATTATTTTCGGCGATCTCAATAGCAGTACGATGGCGGGATTTACTCTGACATGCCGATAAGGTAAATGCCGAAATAAGCGTAAAGGTCAGCGCAATAATCCCCATGATGATATACGTTTTCTCAAAACCAATTCGGTCATACATTAATCCAGCAGGTGAAGAGATCACCACATTGCCGACATACAGCATCGCCTGATAGCCCAATAAATACATGGTCGCATTGACGCGTTTATCAAAGTGTTCAGCAATGTATTTAAAGACCGAAACCAACAGCAGACAGATTTCCAGACCATACAGCGGCTTCAGTACGGAGATGAGCAGGTGTGAATCACACAGCCCGGAAATAATCAGACGCGCGCCAACCAGCGCCCCCACAATCAACAAACCGCGTTTAGCGCCGATCGCGTTAACAAATAATGGAACCACCATATACATGACAAATTCCATTCCCGACTGCACGGTTCCCAGATAGCCAAACACCGCGTTGCCTTCATGAACGTCAGAGAAGAAGGTGACAAAGTAGCGGGAGAACTGCTGCTCTGCGATAAACATCATCCACGCCACGCCGGAGACATACAGACAGAACGCCCAGAACTTACGGCTGCGCAACAGCGCGTAGACATCCGCCGGGACGATTTTCTCTTTTGTCAGCACGTCCGCTGCGTTTGCCGCATTCACATTCACTTTCAGACTCAGCAGTACCACCAGCATCACTACCGACGCCACGCTGCCCATAATGAAGTTATACGCCGGAGAGAGATTAAACAGCAGGCCGGAAAACGACGACGCCACCGCCCACCCCAGCGAGCCCCACATACGGATTTGGCCAAACTCCATGCCGTTAAGACGGCTGAAGCGGTCAGAGTAGGATTCACAAGCCGCCACGCCAGCATACCAGGCAAAGCTCAGGTAAATCGCGCCGATAACAATGCCCAGCATGGTGTTTGAAAGCAATAATGGCTGATAAACATAAATAAAGAATGGCGCCATTAGTGCCGACATTATCACAACAAAATAGAGCAGGTATTTGCTCATGCCGATTTTATCGAGAATGTAGCCATAAATGGGCTTCAGAATGACCGCAAAAATACCGTTTACTGCAAACACCGTACCAATAACCGTGCCGCTTAGCTGTGCTTTCTGCCCCAGCCAGATGGCCAGTAAACCAATACTGGCAGACCAGGTAAAGAAATAGAGGAATATAAAGCTACTGATTTTATAATATTCAGTTCTGTTATTTGTTGAACAATTTTTCATACCATCCTCGCCAACGTGTAGGGGCCAGAGTTTTATAAAAAGAACGATAACTGGCGTGCGCTTTCTGGTTCGCGAATAACCACCTGGTTATCGTTTATTTGCAGTTGCGGAATTGCCGTATATTTTTTCTGTTGCCCGGAAGCAGAAACCGCGCAACACAGCCAGCTTTCGCCCTGTGCAATCTCTGCGGTAAGCAGTGGAATCGCGGCGCATTGTGCAAACATAATGCTGCTGTTCGGCGGCGTAATAATGCTGTCCGGCTGGCGGGCCAGCGCGGGCGACAGATCGACGATCGTGCTGCATCCGTTCTCCGCCGCCAGGTAGCATCCGCGCTCACTGAGCTGATGCGCCGTTTTCATCACCGCAAAGCCACCTTCCACGGTTTGCAACGTTCGCGCGCTGTGGATGCGGTGCAGGCGAAGATGCCACTCGCCGAAGGGCGCCAGCCAGGTCTCGACAGTGACGTCATGCCACGGAGACCAGCGGGAAAAAATAAAATTCTCATCGACCCGCACTTCGTCGCAGCGACGGCGGCCACGGAAATAGTTGTCACCATCCGCCAGCAGCAGCATGGAGTCGCACGCCGCATGTTTAAGGCCATAGCGTCCGCGTTCAATGGTGAAACCAAAACGGCTGGAGTAGGCAAACTTCGTGTATTTCGCTTCGGTGTTAACGTAGTTATTCAGTTCAAGCTGGCCCGAAGTCAGCATCGTGACATGGTCTGAATTTTCGCTGTGCTGCAAAATTTGTGCGGCATGGGGAATAACGTGTTTTTCTGCGCATTGCGGCAGCGGGAGTTCTTCGGCCTGCCAGAAGGCGTGATCGTCCGGCAAGGCGAGGATCAAAAAAACCTTCAGCGCCCAGTAAGGGGAGCCCGGCGAGTTGTAATCTTCACACATCGCCAGGTTCGGATAAGCAAACCCCAGCGTCAGAATGCCGTCACGATCGACAATCGGCTGCTGCTGCCACCAGCGCAGATGCCGCAGGATCACCCCTTTAATCACGCCCGGCGAGAAGACATCCAGCTCAGCAAACGCCGCCGCGCTCCAGAACGCGACCATCGCAAAGCGATAGGTCAGACTGCGGCCAAACGGTACGGATGCGCCATCTGCTGCCGACATGTAGATAAAATCAGCGGCAAACAGGCGAGCGCGTTCGCGCAGGGTGACGGCACGGGCAGCATCTTCCGGGTTCAGCGTGGCGTACAGCAGCCCGTAAAAATGGAAAGCCATCGAGATGTAGTAATCTTTTGGGCGACCGGGGCCATCGGCATACCAGCCGTCACCCAGGTAGTACGCTTCCATCATCGTAAAACGGCGGTCGATCGCCGCCTGATCGAACGGCAGCCCGGCACGTTTGAAACCCAACTGGACGATAATCGCAAAGTAGTTCCAGTTGCTGTCCGGCATTTGCGCGTCGGTGATCTGGTTTAGCCAGCGATGAAGATTCGCCAGTTCCGTTTCGCTGAACTTGTCAGTTAAACGCGTTTGCAGCAACGCCAGGCCGAGGCCGTAGGCGGCCATCTCAACCAGGCGCTGATCGTAAGGGTCGGTATCGCCCCAGTAGTGCGGACTGAGTGGATTGGTGCCGAGTTTAATCGCCTGAATATACTTATCAGCAAACGGCACCTCAGCGCCGCCAGCCATCAGAGGAAACAGACCCCATAACGCTCTGGAGAGCCCTTCCATGCAGGCGATATCCACACTGTAGTGCGCGCAGGTGTCACCCAGTGAAAACTGCGCCGCCCCTGCGGGAAACTGTTTATCCAGCGCGCTCAGCATCGTTGTGACGGCGCTGATTACGTCTTCACGGAATGACAATGGATTTGATTTTTCTTCAGTTGCCGACCACATACTCTGCCCCTCTGAATTAAGTGGCTAAAGGATAGTGAATCGCCGACAAGCGGAAATGTTATCTCAATCACACCAATAGAATTAAAATAAAACAGTGATTGAAAAAATTTAAAAACAAGGTTTATAAACCAGAATTCAGCGGCAAAAATTTAAATCTGTTGCACTATGAATGCACCCTCATCTCAGGAACATCTGGAACTGATCGCGCTCAATGACGCCATTGCGTCATTTAGTCGATTATTTGCTAACTCGGTTCGCTATCACCACTGGCATCAGTGTCTGGAGGTGCTGTATGTGGAGGAAGGATTTGGCGTAGTGATCGTCGATCACCAGCAATACACCATGCGGCCAGGTCGATTGTTCTTTTTCCCGCCCTTTACCCTGCATAAAATCATGGTGGATGAGCAGGCGCAAGACCACTACCGCCGAACCATTATTCACCTCGATCAGCATGCGGTACTGAAAGTGCTGCGCGATTTTCCGCTTAATCAACAGCGTCTGCAAAGTCTGACCGTACGTGGCGGCGAGGCCAGAGTATTCGATGTGGCGGATATTCACCCGCACGTTGATTTTCTCTTCAGCCGTTACGAGAAAATGGCAGCGCTCAAGCCGCTTAACGCCGAACAGATTTCCTGCCTGTTATTGAGTTTATTTAGCCTGTTGCCCGAAGATAACGTCAATATGACGGAGATTGGCACCGGAATAGCAAGCCAGGTGATGTTCTGGCTGGATGAGAATTACACCCGTAAATTCAGCCTCAGCGAGCTGGCAGAAGAGTCAGGAAAATCAAAAAGCTACATTTCCCGGCGCTTTCATTTTGAAACCGGTGAAAGCATCCTCAATTACCTCAATACCCTTCGGTTACGCAAAGCCTGCGAAGCGTTGTTACACAGCGAGGAGAGTGTGCGGGAGATTGCCCGACAGGTGGGGTTTTCAGACGTGACGTACTTTATTAGCGCCTTTGGCAAAGGGATTGGCGAAACGCCGTTACAGTATCGCAAGCGGCATAGACAGTAACGCCGGATGACGCTTCGCTTATCCGGCCTACGGGCACAATGCGAGCGTAGGCCGGATAAGGCATTCAATGGTCGATTACGCGTCGAGATCCGCCATATCGCCTTTTTCCTGCAACCAGTTGCGACGGTCTTCGGAGCGTTTCTTCGCCAACAGCATATCCATCATGGCGTTGGTACGCTGATCGTCTTCGTCGCTGATAGTGAGCTGCACCAGGCGACGGGTGTTCGGATCGAGCGTGGTTTCGCGTAGCTGCATCGGGTTCATTTCACCCAGACCTTTAAAGCGCTGCACGTTCGGCTTGCCTTTCTTACGCTTCAACTGTTCCAGCACGCCCGCTTTCTCTTCTTCCGTCAGCGCATAGTAGACCTCTTTGCCGAGATCGATACGGTACAACGGCGGCAGCGCAACGTAGACGTGCCCGTGCTTCACCAGCGTGCGGAAGTGCTTCACAAACAGGGCGCAGAGCAGCGTGGCGATGTGCAGACCATCGGAGTCCGCATCCGCCAGGATACAGATCTTGCCGTAACGCAGCTGGCTCAGATCGTCGCTGTCTGGATCGATGCCGATCGCCACAGAAATATCGTGTACTTCCTGCGATGCCAGCACTTCATCGGAAGAGACTTCCCAGGTGTTGAGGATCTTACCTTTCAGCGGCATGATCGCCTGATATTCACGATCGCGCGCCTGCTTGGCGGAACCGCCCGCCGAGTCCCCTTCCACGAGGAACAGTTCGGTACGATTGAGATCCTGCGCGGTACAGTCCGCCAGTTTACCCGGCAGCGCCGGGCCGCTGGTCAGCTTTTTGCGCACCACTTTCTTCGCCGCGCGCAGTCGACGCTGGGCGCTGGAAATGGCCATCTCCGCCAGCAGCTCCGCAGACTGAACGTTCTGATTCAGCCACAGGCTGAAGGCGTCTTTCACCACGCCCGACACAAACGCCGCACACTGGCGCGAAGAGAGACGCTCTTTGGTCTGCCCGGCGAACTGCGGGTCCTGCATCTTCACCGAGAGCACGTAAGCGCAGCGATCCCAGATATCTTCCGCAGACAGCTTCACGCCGCGCGGCAGAATATTGCGGTATTCGCAGAATTCACGCATCGCGTCCAGCAGACCCTGGCGCAGCCCGTTTACATGGGTGCCGCCCTGCATCGTCGGAATCAGGTTAACATAGCTTTCGGTCAGCAGCTCGCCGCCTTCCGGCAGCCACAGCAGCGCCCAGTCTACGGCTTCCGTATCACCGGCAAAATTACCGATAAACGGTTTTTCAGGAAGGGTCGGCAAGCCGTTAACCGCTTCGCCCAGATAGTCGTTCAGGCCATCCTGATAGCACCAGCGCTGCTCGCTATTGTTGACCTCATCTTTAAAGGTGATTTCAACGCCAGGGCACAGCACCGCTTTCGCTTTCAGGATATGGGTTAAGCGAGAGACGGAAAAACGCGGGCTGTCGAAAAAGGTTTCATCCGGCCAGAAGTGAACGCTGGTGCCGGTATTACGTTTACCGCATGTCCCGACAACCTGAAGATCCTGCACTTTCTCGCCGTTTTCAAAGGCGATGCTATAGACCTGGGCATCACGACGCACGGTGACTTCCACGCGTTTTGACAAGGCGTTGACGACGGAAATCCCCACCCCGTGCAGACCGCCGGAGAACTGGTAGTTCTTATTGGAGAACTTACCGCCCGCATGCAGTCGGCAGAGGATCAGTTCAACCGCCGGAACGCCCTCTTCCGGGTGGATATCCACCGGCATCCCACGGCCATCATCAATCACTTCCAGTGACTGATCGGCATGTAAAATCACATCCACGCGTTTTGCGTGACCCGCCAGTGCTTCATCCACACTGTTATCAATCACTTCCTGCCCAAGATGGTTCGGGCGGGTTGTATCGGTGTACATCCCCGGGCGGCGGCGTACCGGCTCAAGCCCAGTGAGTACCTCAATGGCATCAGCGTTATAAGTTTGCGTCATGATTTAAATTAGCAATTCGAATTGATTGTCAGAAACTGTGCAGTCCAAGGAAATCGACAATCTGGTTGAAATAATCTTCGAAGCCCGTGAATGCATGGTTTCCGCCCTCGATAACGGTCTGGCGGCAAGAGGCGTAATACGCCACCGCCTGGCGGTAGTCCAACACTTCATCCCCCGTCTGTTGCAGCAGCCAGATCAAATCCGGCGCTTCCAGCGGGTCAATCTGCATGACTTTAAGATCGTAAATATGGCGAGACTCTAGCACATATTGCTGCCCGGTGTAGGGGTTCTCGTTCTGACCGAGGTAGTCGGTCAACAGTTCAAACGGCCGCACCGCCGGGTTCACCACCACCGCAGGCAACATAAAACACTGCGACAGCCAGGTGGCGTAATAGCCGCCCAGCGACGATCCAACGACGCCGAGCGGCGCTCCACCGTGTTCAAGCACGATAGATTCCAGCAACTCTGCCGCATCGGCAGGATACGGCGGCAGTTGCGGCACGATCATCTCAACATGAGGGTGGCGCTCCGCCAGCCAGCTTTTAAGCTGACATGCCTTTGCCGAACGCGGAGAGCTATTAAACCCATGCAGATAAAGAAGCGTAGACATCAGTATCCTTCCGAAGCGGTATCGGGTCGGAATTGAGTCCCCGGCAGACGATGCACTTGCGTTTCCAGAGAACCCTCGGCGTACAGTTCCAGCGTCCGCCAGCCTGGCCCTATCGTGTCCAGCGTGAAGTTCGCGCAGTGTGGCTTGAACTGGACGCAGGTGGACGGCGTCGCCAGCAGGCGGCGGCCATTCCAGTCAAGATCCAGCTCCTGATGAATATGACCGCACAACAGGTATTTGACGCGAGGATAGTTCGCCAGCACGCTGTCCAGTTCGGCCGCGTTACGCAGGCTGTGCTGATCCAGCCAGCTGCATCCCGAAGGCAATGGATGGTGATGCAAAAGCAGCAAGGTGTGGCGCTCCGGCGCATCGGCAAGTTTGCGCTCCAGCCATTCAAGCTGAAAGTCGCTCAATTCACCATGCGGTACGCCAAAAACCTGGCTATCCAGCAGCAAGATTTGCCATTGATCGCCGATAAACACGCGTTTGGCCGGGGAGATCCCCGCTTCCTGCAACGCGCTGTACATCGCGGGCTGAAAGTCATGGTTACCCGGCAACCAAACGCAAGGCGCACGAAAGCTTGCGATACCTTCAGCAAAGTGCTGATAGGCCGCAGCCGTTTGATCCTGCGCTAAATCACCTGTCGCCACGATCAGATCGTATTCGTGCTGCCCGGCATGAATCGCATCCAGCACCGCCTGGTAACTTTCCCAGGTATTCACGCCCAGCAGCGTTTCATGTTTTTCGGCAAACAGGTGAGTATCGGTAATTTGTAAGATCCTGACTCTGGCCTCACCAGCCAGAGGAAGGGTTAACAGGCTTTCCAAATGGTGTCCTTAGGTTTCACGACGCTAATAAACCGGAATCGCCATCGCTCCATGTGCTAAACAGTAACGCAGCCAGTCGGCCAGAAACTGATTAATTTGATGCTTTTCGTCGCGTTGATGCAACTTTTTATTTGGATAATCATACCGCGCTTTGAAGCGAAAGATCTGCTGACTTGAACACACTTCGGCCACCATCGCGTCATGGTACAGGCGCACCGTAAGTGACGGCAGGCTCCAGTACGTAATGGCTGGTGCCGTCTGCTCGATCGCAACAAGCGTAGTGTATCGGGTCGATTCAACGATCGTTAACCGATATTGCGCGTTGGCCACCTGATAGCTTACTGTTTCGCCGGGTGCGTCATTGCGCGGCAACAGGCGGCGCAATTGCGAAAAATTAGTTTCGCACAGGCGCATCATTTCAGGGAAGTCAGGTGTGTAACGCTTCATTTTTTCCACTCGTGTTTTAACTCTTGATAGTGCAGTTGCAGCCATTGCAAAGCGATGACAGAAGCCGCGTTGTCGATTTTCCCCTCTTCTACCCACTGGTAAGCCTGCTCCCGACTTACCACATGAACACGAATATCTTCGTTTTCATCGGCCAGACCATGAATCCCGTTTGCGGTCGTGGCATCCACTTCGCCCACTAAAATAGAAAGACGCTCGCTGGTGCCGCCGGGGCTTGCCAGGTAACTCATGACCGGTTTCGTCCGTTTGACCTCAAGTCCGGCCTCTTCCATTGCTTCGCGACGAGCGACCTCCTCAACGGTTTCGCCCTCTTCGATCATCCCGGCGACCATTTCCAGCAACCACGGCGTCTCGCTGGTGTCATACGCCGCGATACGAATCTGTTCGACCAGTACAATTTCGTCGCGCTCAGGGTCAAAGGGTAGCAACACTGCGGCGTGGCCGCGCTCAAAAATTTCGCGTTTCACTTCACCGCTCATTTCACCGTTGAACAGGCGGTGGCGGAAACGATAGAGATCCAGTGAAAAAAAACCGCGATATAGCGTTTCTCGTGCAATAATTTCTACATCGTTTTTGGAGAAAGTCATTGGCGAGTTGTCTGGTTTATGCATTGTGCTGTCCTGGTACCAATAGTGATTAAAATGTGAATTTCAAGGGCGTTTGACTGCCGTTTCAGCGACCTTGTGATAAATTGGTGCAAATTAACGCCGGATGGCACGTAACGCCAACTTTTTGCAGTGGCGGATTCTGCTAGAATCAGCAATTATTTTTACAATTTGATCAGCGCTAAATACTGCTTCACAACAAGGAATGCAAATGAAGAAATTGCTCCCCATCCTTATCGGCCTGAGCCTGACGGGGTTCAGCACACTGAGCCAGGCAGAGAACCTGATGCAAGTTTATCAGCAAGCACGCCTGAGCAACCCGGAATTGCGTAAATCCGCCGCCGATCGCGATGCTGCATTCGAAAAAATTAACGAAGCGCGTAGCCCTTTACTGCCGCAACTGGGTTTAGGTGCCGATTACACCTACAGCAACGGCTATCGTGATGCGAATGGCATCAACTCCAACGCCACCAGCGCCTCTCTGCAATTAACCCAGACCCTTTTTGATATGTCAAAATGGCGCGCGCTGACGTTGCAGGAAAAATCCGCAGGTATCCAGGACGTCACGTTCCAGACCGATCAGCAAACGCTGATCCTCAATACGGCGAGCGCCTACTTTAAAGTCCTGAACGCCATTGACGTTCTCTCTTATACGCAGGCGCAGAAAGAAGCCGTTTATCGTCAGTTAGATCAAACCACCCAGCGTTTTAACGTCGGCCTGGTCGCTATCACTGACGTGCAAAACGCCCGTGCACAATACGATACCGTGCTGGCGAACGAAGTCACCGCCCGCAACAATCTGGATAACGCCGTAGAAGAATTGCGCCAGGTCACCGGTAACTACTACCCGGAACTGGCTTCGCTGAATGTCACGAACTTTAAAACTGACAAGCCGCAGGCCGTTAACGCGCTGCTGAAAGAGGCCGAAAACCGTAACCTGACGCTGTTGCAGGCGCGTCTGAGCCAGGATCTGGCGCGCGAGCAAATCCGCCAGGCGCAGGACGGTCATCTGCCAACGCTGGATTTAACCGCTTCTACCGGCGTGTCTGACACCTCTTATAGCGGCTCTAAAACCCATAACAGCACGCAGTATGACGACAGCAATATGGGCCAGAACAAAATCGGCCTGAGCTTCTCGCTGCCGCTATATCAGGGTGGGATGGTCAACTCTCAGGTGAAACAGGCGCAGTACAACTTTGTTGGCGCGAGCGAACAGCTGGAAAGCGCGCACCGCAGCGTCGTGCAGACCGTGCGCTCTTCCTTCAACAACATTAATGCTTCTATCAGCAGCATTAACGCTTACAAACAGGCCGTTGTTTCCGCGCAAAGCTCTTTGGATGCAAACGAAGCCGGTTATTCCGTGGGTACGCGTACCATTGTTGACGTGCTGGATGCCACCACCGCGCTGTATGAAGCGAAGCAACAACTGGCGAATGCGCGTTATAACTATCTGATTAACCAGCTGAACATCAAGAATGCTCTCGGTACGTTGAACGAGCAGGATCTGGTGGCGCTAAACAATGCGCTGGGTAAACCGATCTCGACATCCCCGGACAACGTCGCGCCGGAAACCCCGCAGCAGGATGCAGCGGCGGATGGCTATAATGCCAGTACGGTTCAGCCTGCTTCAGCACGTTCCACCAGCAGCAACGGTAACAACCCGTTCCGTAACTGATGAATTGCCCGATGGCGCTTCGCTTATTGAGCCTACCTGATCGCAGGCAGGGTAAGCGTCGCGCCACCGGGCGCTAAACCTTGTCTGAACGTAAGGCAACGTAAAGATCCCGCCATTCTGCCGCATTCTCGCCTCTTCTCGCTTCAATTTCGACCAGCCATCCACTATCCTGAGCATTATTTATTGTGTTTACCACTGGGTCCTGGAAGACAAAAATGAAACGGACAAAATCTATACATCACGCCTCGTTCCGCAAAAGCTGGAGCGCACGTCATCTTACTCCGGTTGCTCTGGCGGTTACCGCTGTCTTTATGCTGGCCGGTTGTGAAAAAAGCGACGAAACGGTTTCGCTGTATCAAAACGCCGACGACTGCTCGGCAGCGAACCCGGGCAAAAACGCTGAATGTACGACCGCATTCAACAATGCCCTGAAAGAAGCGGAACGTACCGCGCCGAAATACGCGACGCGTGAAGACTGCGTGGCTGAATTCGGCGAAGGCCAGTGCCAGCAGGCGCCGGCTCAGGCTGGCATGGCGCCGGAAAATCAGGCGCAGGCGCAATCCAGCGGCAGCTTCTGGATGCCGCTGATGGCGGGCTACATGATGGGCCGAATGATGGGCGGCGGCGCGGGCTTTGCTCAGCAACCACTGTTCAGTTCAAAAAACCCGGCCAGCCCGGCCTACGGTAAATACACCGACGCCAGCGGCAAGAACTACGGCGCCGCACAGCCTGGCCGTACCATGACTGTACCGAAAACCGCGATGGCGCCGAAACCCGCTACAACCACAACCGTTACCCGTGGTGGTTTTGGCGAGTCAGTGGCAAAACAAAGCACAATGCAGCGTAGCGCCACCGGCACCTCGAATCGTTCGATGGGCGGCTAAGACGCATGGAAAGAATCAGTATTACTGAGCGCCCGGACTGGCGCGAGAAAGCCACCGAATACGGTTTTAATTTTCACACGATGTACGGGGAACCGTACTGGTGTGAAGACGCGTACTACAAGCTGACGTTCGACCAGGTTGAGAAGCTGGAAGACGTCACCGCTGAACTGCACCAGATGTGCCTTAAGGTCGTGGAGAAAGTGATCGCCAGCGATGAGCTGATGACGAAGTTTCGCATTCCTAAGCATACCTGGGGCTTTGTTCGTCAGTCCTGGCAAACGCAGCAGCCGTCGCTCTATTCCCGCCTCGATCTGGCGTGGGATGGCACGGGTGAGCCTAAACTTTTAGAAAATAACGCCGATACGCCGACCTCACTGTATGAGGCCGCGTTTTTCCAGTGGATCTGGCTGGAAGACCAGCTCAATGCGGGCAACCTGCCGGAAAGCAGCGATCAGTTTAACAGTCTGCAAGAAAAGCTGATCGAACGCTTCGCCGAGCTGCGTGAGCAGTATGGCTTCCAACTGCTGCACCTCACCTGCTGTCGCGACACCGTGGAAGATCGCGGGACAATCCAGTATCTACAGGACTGCGCCGCCGAAGCTGAAATCGCCACCGAGTTCCTCTACATTGAAGATATCGGCCTGGGTGAAAAAGGTCAGTTTTCGGACTTGCAGGATCAGGTGATTGCCAACCTGTTTAAGCTCTATCCGTGGGAATTTATGCTGCGTGAAATGTTCTCCACCAAGCTGGAAGATGCTGGCGTTCGCTGGCTGGAACCGGCCTGGAAGAGCATTATCTCCAATAAAGCGCTGCTCCCAATGTTATGGGAAATGTTCCCGGATCACCCTAACCTGCTGCCGGCTTATTTTGCGGAAGATGACTATCCGCAAATGGAAAAATTCGTCGTCAAACCGATCTTCTCGCGTGAAGGCGCTAACGTCTCCATCATTGAGAACGGGAAAACGATCGAAGCGGTGGAAGGCCCTTACGGCGAAGAAGGCATGATTGTGCAGCAGTTCTGTCCGCTGCCGAAGTTTGGCGACAGCTATATGCTGATTGGCAGCTGGTTGATCAACGATCAACCCGCCGGGATCGGTATTCGCGAAGACAGAGCGTTGATCACCCAGGATCTGTCCCGCTTCTACCCGCATATCTTTGTCGAATAGTTTCTTGTGCCGGGTGGCGGCTCCGCCTTACCCGGCCTACAATTCGTGCCGTAGGCCCGACAAGCGTAGCGCCATCGGGCATTAATCATCCCACCTGTACCGACAGCATACTCAGGCTGCCCATCTCGATGCCGTCAACCGGGATCGTCACCGGCTCTTTGCCATCCCATGCGCCTGACACATACAGCAGCGGCAGATAGTGATCCGGCGTTGGGTTCGACAGCGCTCCTCCTTCATGATCGAGGTAATTAACCAGCGGATGCTGTTCTACCGGCCCCTGCCATGTCAGATTCGCTTTCACATACTCATTGAATGACGTTGCCCACGGGTAGGGCGTATTCTCGCCATGCCAGCGCGCCGTGCGCAGGTTATGCACCACGTTGCCACTGGCGACCAGCATAATGCCTTCGTCCCGCAACGCCGCCAGTTTGCGCCCTGTTTCAAAATGCCAGGCCGCCGGTTTGGTACTGTCGATGCTCAACTGCACCATCGGGATATCCGCATTCGGGTACATCTTGATCAACACGCCCCAGGAGCCGTGATCAAAGCCCCACGCCTCTTTATCCAGCGCGACCGGCGTCGGCGACAGCAACTCAACCAGATGTTGCGCCAGTTCCGGCGAACCGGGCGCAGGATAGTGCGTGTCATACAATGCCTGAGGAAAGCCGCCAAAATCATGGATCGTCTTTGGCGCTTCCATCGCCGTCACGCCCGTCCCTCGCGTGAACCAGTGCGCCGAAACAACGACAATCGCTTTTGGACGCGGCAATGTATCCCCCAGATGCCGCCAGGCGCGGGTATACACATTATCTTCCAGAACGTTCATCGGGCTACCGTGACCTAAAAACAATGCTGGCATACGTGTTGAAGACATGATGATATCCTTACTGAGGGAGTCATTTTGATATCATCACAATACGCTTTTTCGATGGATGAAGAACTCAGATAACCATGATGAAGATCATCAGTTATTTTGAAGGTCAGGTTCGGACAGTTGAATCATAAGGAGTTGTCGATGTCAGTACCTTTAATTCTGACCTTACTGGCGGGCACCGCCACCTTTATTGGCGCGTTTCTTGGCGTGCTGGGGCAAAAACCGTCCAACCGCGTGCTGGCGTTTTCACTGGGATTCGCCGCAGGCATTATGCTGTTGATCTCGCTGATGGAGATGCTGCCAGCCGCGCTGGCGGCGGATGGCATGTCTCCGGTGCTGGGTTACGGCATGTTTATTATCGGCTTGCTGGGTTATTTCGGTCTCGACAGGCTGCTTCCCCACGCCCATCCACAAGATTTAGTGCAAAAAACCGCGCGTCCTCTCTCCGGCTCGATAAAACGCACCGCCATCCTGCTGACGCTGGGCATCAGCCTGCACAACTTCCCGGAAGGTATCGCCACCTTCGTCACCGCCAGCAGCAACCTCGAATTGGGTTTTGGCATTGCCCTGGCGGTCGCCTTGCACAATATTCCTGAAGGATTAGCGGTCGCCGGGCCAGTCTACGCCGCAACCGGTTCAAAACGGACAGCAATTTTCTGGGCCGGTATCTCCGGGATGGCGGAAATTCTTGGCGGTGTAATGGCGTGGCTTATTCTGGGCAGCCTGATCTCACCGGTCGTTATGGCGTCCATCATGGCCGCCGTCGCGGGAATTATGGTGGCACTATCCGTTGATGAGCTGATGCCGCTGGCAAAAGAGATCGACCCTAATAATAATCCCAGCTACGGCGTACTGTGTGGAATGTCGGTGATGGGGTTGAGTCTTGTCGTGCTTCAGGCGATGGGAATAGGATAACAGAGGCAGCAGGAAACGCTTATTCCTGCTCTTTGGTCATAACGCGTTCTTCATCATCGCGACGAAGTAATTTATTGCGGATTTCCAGCAGCGCATCTCTGTCCTGCCGAAACGCCTTACAATAGCGTTTCATATGGCAAAAATACCCTACGATCACCAGAAAAATTAAGACGAGCCAATACCAGGCGATAAACATCCTCTTACCCTTAAAATCTAATATTACCAAACAATTAGCGTTAAAACCTTTTCTACCTATATTGAGGTAGCCCTATATACTGGCACAGTATGAAATCGAGAATATGATTTTGATCATAGAGAAAAAGGTTGGGCTTTTATTAACAGATGGGATGTTTAAAAAAGCAAAATATAAGGGATAAACGGCGGGATTAATGACCTCTGTAAACACAAAAAACCGAAGCCTGCGAACCGGCTTCGGTTTTTATTATCATCTCATCGCCTGATGGCGCTTCGCTTATCAGGCCTACAGAATTAGCTGGCTTTACGCTCGTGCGCCTGGCGGTAAGCCACCAGATCTTCGATCGTCACTACTGCCATGTTGTGTTTACCGGCAAACGCGATGCATTCCGGCGCGCGCGCCATTGTGCCATCGTCATTCGTCAGCTCGCACAGTACGCCAGCAGGTTTGAACCCGGCCAGCGTCACCAGATCGATGGTGGCTTCAGTATGGCCGCCACGGGTCAGAACGCCGCCCGGCTGCGCGCGCAGCGGGAAAACGTGGCCTGGACGGTGCAGATCGGCAGGTTTCGCGCCATCGGCAATGGCTGCGCGAACGGTCGTTACGCGGTCTGCGGCAGAAACGCCGGTAGTCACGCCTTTTGCGGCTTCAATGGTCACGGTAAAACCGGTGCCGTAGGCGCTGGTATTGTTCTCCACCATCATCGGCAGATCGAGCTGCTTGCGACGATCTTCAGTGATGCACAGACAAACAATGCCGCTGCCGTGGCGAATGGTCAGCGCCATCTGCTCAACGGTCATGGTTTCGGCCGGGAAAATCATATCGCCTTCGTTTTCGCGATCTTCATCGTCAAGCACCATCACACCGCGTCCTTCACGCAGCGCGGATAGCGCATGTTCCACACGTTCAAAAGGCGTACCAAAAGAGGAAAGTAGCGTCTGATTCATGGTAAAAAAACCTCATTAAAATTATGGTTACCAGAATCAGGGCAGTCTTAGGAGTACCGACAAGCGGCAAAAAAATAACGTGAGCGGGCCCATGCCCGACTGGATCGTTACTCTCTCCCATCCGGACTTTAACCGTCGGCCCCGGAATTACACCGGATCTGCTGACCTTCAGATTTGCACCTGAAGCGCTCGCGGGCTTTCAACCTGTCCTTCATCTTTCACGCCGCTGCTGCATTGCCGCAACGTGAAATCTTTTGGCCATACGCTGATTTACCGCCGGTGGGGAATTTCGCCCCGCCCTGAGAATAAGCGAGTTAACTATAACGCTATTGATTACCTTCATCAACGCCTTTACTCCGCTAAGCGACACACAATTCTGGTTTATGACGCCTGCATATCGCACTACAATGTGTTCTGACACTTACCAGTTCAGGGAAACCACAATGATTGACCCGAAAAAAATTGAGCAACTCGCTCGTCAGGTTCACGAGTCGATGCCGAAAGGGGTTCGGGAGTTCGGGGAAGATATCGAGAAGAAAATCCGTCAGACGCTGCAATCGCAGCTGACGCGTCTCGATCTGGTGAGCCGTGAAGAGTTTGACGTGCAGACTCAGGTCTTACTGCGCACCCGCGAAAAGCTGGCGCTGCTGGAGCAACGCCTCAGCGAGCTGGAAGCGCGTGAGAAACCTGTAGATGTTAAACCTGCGCCCGCCATCCCGCCTGTCGATCCGCAAGAGTAAAAACCACAACGGGCCGTAAGGCCCGTTGATATTTTCAGTGTTCGAGTTCTAGCTTCTTAGCCTGTGTCGCCTGTTGGCAGTAAAGCGCATAGCGTTTGCAAAACCAGCTGCGGTGCGCCTCATCCATATTTCCGGTAACGGCCTGGATATCAACAGGATGGCCCTCAGCCTGCATCCTGGCGAAACTGCGCGCCAGAAAATCAAAATTGTTTAACGAATATACGTTCTTGTCGTTCATCAGCATACCCTCCAGTTATCAAATATCTGTTAAGGCCATATGCTTTTTCTAATTTCAGTATTCTCTTATATGTGTTGAACGGTTGTGCAAAAAGTGCGCATATCAGTTGCCTGACATCACACTTTGGGAACAAGCCAGATGCCCGATGGCGCTGTGCGTATCGGGCCGTCTGTTCAGCGGTTATTTATCGCTGTCTTTCTGGATTTTCTTGATGATATTGGTGGTCGAACAACCGTCTTCGAAGTTAAGCACCAGCACTTCGCCGCCGTTGGCCCAGACTTCTTCGCTACCGGCAATCTCTTCTGGCTTATAGTCACCGCCTTTCACCAGCAGATCCGGCAGCACGCCAGCAATCAGCCGCTGCGGGGTGTCCTCATCGAAAGAAACCACCCAGTCAACGGACTCCAGCGCACCCAGCACGATCATTCGCTGTTCCAGCGGATTCACAGGGCGAGTTTCGCCTTTCAGACGTTTGGTGGAGGCATCGCTGTTCACCGCGACGATCAGGCGATCGCCCAGCTTGCGGGCGTTCGCCAGATAAGACACATGTCCGGCGTGCAGAATGTCGAAAACGCCGTTGGTCATGACCACTTTCTCGCCGCGTTTACGCGCGCTGGCCACGGCCTGTTTCAGTTCGGCTTCCGTCATCACGCCAAAGCCGGTGTCCGCACGACCGCGCACCGCATTTTCCAGTTCGATTGGCGAAACGGTTGATGTTCCCAGTTTACCGACGACAACGCCTGCTGCCGCGTTCGCGAAATAGCAGGCCTCTTCCAGGGAGTTCCCCGCCGCTAATGTGGCCGCCAGTACGCCGATCACCGTATCCCCGGCACCGGTAACGTCATACACTTCCTGCGCCTGGGTCGGCATATGCAGCGGCGCTTTACCCGGTTGCAGCAGCGTCATTCCCTGCTCGGAACGGGTCACCAGCAGCGCAGAAAATTCGAAATCGGCAATCAGCTTCATGCCGCGTTCGACAATCTCTTCTTCACTTTTACATTTACCCGCCACCGCTTCGAACTCAGACAGGTTCGGCGTCAACAGCGTGGCGCCGCGATAACGTTCGAAATCGGTGCCTTTCGGGTCGATCAGCACCGGGACGCCCGCTTTACGCGCAAGCTGAATCATCTGCTGAACGCTGGCCAACGCGCCTTTGGCGTAATCAGACAACACCAGCGCGCCAATTGAGCCCAGCGCCTGGTTAATACGCTCGTGCAATGGCAGCGGATCGACGCCTTCAAAGCCTTCTTCAAAATCCAGGCGAATCAGCTGCTGGTTACGGGAAAGTACACGCAGTTTGGTAATCGTCGGATGCGTAGGCACAGAAACGAAGTCGCATTTTACGTTCACATCCGCCAGCGTTTTGCTCAGCGCGCGCGCCGCATCGTCAATACCGGTCAGACCCACCAGACGCGAATTTGCGCCCAGAGAAGCGATGTTCATCGCCACGTTCGCCGCGCCGCCCGGACGTTCTTCAATGGTGTCCACTTTGACAACGGGCACCGGCGCTTCGGGGGAAATACGGCTGGTCGGCCCGTACCAGTAGCGATCCAGCATCACATCACCAACAACCATGACTCCTGCACGTTCAAACTCTGGCAGCGTTACTTTCATTCCTGTCTCCTGAGAGATTCTCTGAGGGTCTTAAAATTTGCGCGCGATAATAGCACACTTCACCCGGCAACCAGCCACTTCTGCCAGCTTGCCCGTACCAGCGCGCGTTCCTTGCTGAAGCACTCTTGCGCCACATGCCCCGGAAGCTCCTGTAGCGCAAGGTGATGAAGCTCATCGCGCAGCGTGGTATAGGCCTGCGTCAGCGCCTGCGCTTCCTGTTCGTCCATAATGTCGTTTTGCGCCAGCAGTTCCAGAATGCGCACGTTATCGGACCAGCGCGTCAGCTTCGGCTTTTCATGCGCATAGCGCAGCACCAGATATTGGGTAATAAACTCAATATCGGTAATCCCGCCTTCGTCGGCTTTGATATCAAAACGATCGCGATGCTTGTTGCCCAGATGCGCGCGCATTTTCTCGCGCATTTCGCGCACCTCGGTCTGCAATGTTTTGCCTTCGCGGGCGAGGGTCATGATATCGCGACGCACGGCGTCAAACTGCGAGGTCAGTTGCGGGTCTCCATAAACCACACGGGCGCGCACCAGCGCCTGATGCTCCCATGTCCAGGCTTCGTTTTTCTGATAATCGGCAAAGGCTTCCGCCGACGTGACCAGCATTCCCGCCGCGCCGGACGGGCGCAGCCGCGCGTCCACTTCATACAAGATACCGGAAGAGGTGCGGGTGCTGAACAGGTGCATAATGCGCTGCGCCAGGCGTAAGTAGAACTGGCGGCCGTCGATTTCACGCTCGCCGTCGGTCATCACGTCCATTGGGCAATCGTGCAAAAAGATCAGATCAAGATCGGAGCTGTAGCCCAGCTCCCAGCCGCCCAGCTTGCCATAACCCACCACCGCAAACCCGCGTCCGGTGCGCTCAGCAAGGTGCGTCGGCTGCCCATAGCGCGCCACCATTTGCCCCCACGCCTGCTGGACAACGGCGTCGATAATGGCCTCCGCCAGCCAGGTCAGGTGATCGCTGACCTTCATCACCGGCAGCGTACCGGCAATATCCGCCGCCGCAATACGCAACAGCTGCGTTTGTTTAAACTGGCGCAGCGCTTCCAGCTGCTGCTCTTCGTCATCTTCCGGCACACGCAGCAAATACTGGCGTAACTCATCGCGATAAGCGTCGGTCGCCGTTGGCTGATACAGCGTATTCGGATCCAGTAGTTCATCGAGCAACAGCGGATAACGCGCCAGCTGGCTCGCCACCATCGGCGAAGCGGCGCACAGCGAAATCAGGTGCTTCAGCGCGCCGGGAAATTCGCTCAGTAATTCAAGGTAGGTAGTACGCGTAACGATCCCCACCAGCAGCGGCGTAATACGCGACAGCGGCACAGAGGCATCCTCGCGCGAGCACACGTCGCTAAGCAGATGCGGCATCAGATGGTCGAGCACCTGCCGCCCGCGCGGGCCAATGGTGCGCTTATCCAGCTCTTTACGGAAGTCGGCGATTAACGCCAGCACGCGTCCGCGATCGTCGTCAGACAGATGCGCCAGCACTGGCGTGGTATCATCTTCCTGTAGCGCATCCTGCCACAGCTCGCGCCAGTGTTCCGACAGCGTATCTTCCTGGGTATCGGTTTCGTCATCGCCAATCAGTTCGTTAAATACCCGACGCACGTTAGCCATGTGCGCCGCCAGAATGTCGGTGAGCTGCGACCAGTCATCCGTGCGCATTCCCCAGGCCAGGCGCGCCCGGTTCAGTTCATCGCCCGGCAGCGTCTGGGTCTGCTCATCATTGATGCTTTGCAGCAGGTTTTCCAGACGGCGCAGGAAGAGATAGGCCGCGCGTAACTGTCCGGCGTCATTTTCTGGCAACAGGTGCAGCGCATCAATCGCGCTCAGCGTCGGCAGCAACGAGCGAGATTGCAGCGAGGGTTCCCGTCCGCCGCGAATCAACTGGAACACCTGCACGATAAACTCAATTTCACGAATACCGCCGGCGCCAAGCTTAATATTGTCTTTCAGACCGCGACGACGCACTTCACGGGCAATCATCCCTTTCATATTACGCAGGGACTGGATCACGCTGAAATCGATATAGCGGCGGAACACGAAAGGTCGCAACATGGCGCGCAGTTCATCGACATACGCACTGTCGGCAGCGCCCATAATGCGCGCTTTGACCATCGCATAACGCTCCCAGTCGCGCCCTTGTTCCTGGTAATAATCTTCCAGCGCGGCAAAACTCAGCACCAGCGGGCCACTGTCGCCAAACGGGCGCAAGCGCATATCCACCCGGTACACAAAGCCGCCCATCGTCGGCTGGTCCAGCACTTTGATCAAACGCTGCCCCATGCGGGTAAAGAACTGCGCGTTATCCAGCTCGCGCCGACCGCCCCGGGTGGAACCGTGCTCCGGCCAGGCGAAGATCAGATCGATATCCGAGGAGAAATTCAGCTCGCCGCCGCCCAGTTTTCCCATCCCCAGAATCAGCAACGGTTGAGGTACGCCATCATGGTTGCAGGGCGTACCCCATTCGCGACAGCAGGCGTCATACAACCAGTCGCGCGCGGCGACGATCAACGTTTCCGCCAGATGGCTTAGCTGTTGCAGAATGTTTTCTTCTTCCACCAGCGACAGCGCCTGCGCCCAGGCGATACGTACCATGATGCGGCGACGGAATATGCGAAGCTCACGCATCAGCGCCGCTTCATCAGTCACCTGCGCCAACGCGTCCTGTAGCCACGCGGCATAATGCCGCCACTCATCGGCCTGCGGCGGCGCGCTTTCCAGCTCAGTCAGCCATTCGGGATGCGCAATCACGCTGTCCTGCACAAAGTCACTAAATGTAAGTACTGACTTCGCCTGAACGCTAAGCGTGGCTTCAGCCAGGATTTCTGGTAACCGCTCAACCACGGTCTGCCAGTGCTGCTGTAACGGTGAAGAAAGCGGCTTCATTTAAGGTGTGTCCTCAGATGGCTAACTAATCCCGATGAGTGTTGCCGGATGGCGGCGTGACGCCTTATCCGGCCTACAAAACCCGTACACCGTAGGCCTGATAAGATGCGCAGCATCGCCATCAGGCGTTACTGGTTATCGTTTTCCGCTATGCAGCCAGAACGGCTCCTGGAAGATCGCCTCATTGCGGAAGTGTTCAACTTCAATGCGCTGCCCTGTCACAATCGCGTGGCGCAGGCCCTGCCAGTTCTCCAGCCAGGCCTGTACCGCATTCGCGTCGTAATAACCTGCCAGCAGCAAAATGCTGTCAATATCGCGGGTCAGGCGCGGAAGCTGATCGCGATACCGATCGCCCAACGGCTGCCCAAAAGTCGCTTTCAGCTCTGCCGCGTGACGCGACAGGTGAATATCGGCAAAGCGTTTGAAAGAATCGGCCATTTTCGCCTGCGCTTTGGCGTCGAGGAACGGTTGCCAGGCTTTGGTGACCAGCCATTCGGTCAGCGCCAGTTTAGCCATCGCTGTTTGCGTGCTATAGATAGCCGTGATGGCTGAAACCTCAGAGACAAGGGTCGCTTCCGACTGCGTCAGCAAATCGCGTAAGTGAGCGCTTGCTTTACGCGGTACAATGCCGCCAAACAGCATCAGCGCATGGCGAACCAGCCCCATCGCCGCCAGTACATCCGCTTTGGCGGCGTCATTTCCACGCACCCACAGTTCTTCATGGTACTGCCATTGCGACAATGCCAGCTCCAGCGCCGCTTCCAGCCCCTGCTCAATGCTGGCTTTGGCTGGCGCTTTCAGCACCGCAGTAGGTCTGATCCCACGCGGAGCATTCCCCTGCGCCAGATGATATCCCCGTGCGGCCTTGCTCAGGCTGCCCTGACGCAGACCCGCTTGCGACACCAGTTGGTTTGCCAGTTTCAACACCGCACGGGTCTCGCCGCTTAACAGTTCCAGCTCCAGCTCACAAATTGGCTCGGCACATTCTCCGGCCTTCACTTCGCCAAGATCGAGCGCAATTTCAATACGGCTGCCGTCAACGTCCACCAGCCATTTCTCACGGTAAAAATCGGTGCTGAACAGCGGCTGCACGCGTGAAGCGAGATCCGCGGGCAGCTCGCCGTTCGGCCAGACCTCCTGCGGGAGCCGTGCGAGATCCAACGTCGGCTCGCTCAGCGCAACATTGTATTCCGGCCGTTGATGCAGGCCCCCCGTAACCCGACCGGCGATTTTCATGGTCATTTCATAACGACCATTCTCGCCACGGATGCGCAGACCCATATCATGGCCACGCAACCACTTGTCCGGCGTTTCGTAGTAAATGTTCTGTAACTGGCTGGGCGCATGGTGCTCGCCGCCGAGTGTTTGTAGATGGTCACGCAACGCATCTACAGCGTCGTGATTAACGATAAACTTTAATTCGATTTCCTGAGCCATTGCCTTGTACTTATGGGTTATGTCACATATGGGAAGAATGACGGCGAACTTAACGCGTTCTTTTTTGTCAGTAGATAGTATTTTGCGCCAAATTGCCATGCAACGAGCAATTTGACGGGCGTAAAAGTTTAAAACAGTGGCAAAGATGACACAGATGATTCCGATTGATGTCGAATGCTTTGCGTAGAGACACTGATGCCACTACTATCGTTCCACTTTTTATGACAAAAACGACAGCCTGATGCCAAAATTACGCCTGATTGGATTAACTTTACTTGCACTTAGCGCCACTGCCGTCTCCCACGCAGAAGAGAAGCGCTATGTCTCTGACGAACTGAATACCTGGGTCCGCAGCGGTCCGGGAGATAATTATCGCCTCGTGGGTACGGTGAATGCCGGCGAGGAAGTGACATTATTACAGACTGACGCCAACACGAATTACGCTCAGGTGAAAGACAGTACAGGTCGTACTGCCTGGATCCCGATGAAAGAGCTGAACAGCTCGCCCAGCCTGCGTATCCGCGTACCGGATCTGGAAAATCAGGTTAAGACGCTGACCGACAAGCTGAACAATATTGATACCACCTGGAATCAGCGCACGGCCGACATGCAGCAAAAAGTGTCGCAGAGCGACAGCGTGATTAACGGGTTGAAAGAAGAAAACCAGAAGCTGAAAAACGAGCTGATCGTGGCGCAGAAGAAAGTCAGCGCCGCCAATCTGCAACTTGATGACAAGCAGCGCACCATCATTATGCAGTGGTTCATGTATGGCGGCGGCGTGCTGGGGCTCGGCCTGCTGCTCGGTCTGGTTCTCCCGCACATGATCCCAAGCCGTAAACGCAAAGACCGCTGGATGAACTAAATCGCCTTCTCTGCCGCACTGACATATGATTAAGGGATGATTTTTTCAGGAAGGGAAAGTGGCGTGAAGATTTATCTGGTCGGTGGTGCTGTTCGGGATGCGTTGTTAGGGCTACCGGTCAAAGATAAAGATTGGGTGGTGGTTGGCGCCACGCCGCAGGAGATGCTTGACGCGGGCTACCAGCAGGTAGGCCGCGATTTTCCCGTGTTTCTTCATCCGCAAACGCGTGAAGAGTATGCGCTGGCGCGCACCGAGCGTAAATCCGGTTCAGGCTATACCGGCTTTACCTGCTATGCCGCGCCGGACGTGACGCTGGAAGAAGACCTGCAACGTCGCGACCTCACCATTAATGCCCTCGCGCAGGATGACGACGGCCATATCGTCGACCCCTATCAGGGGCGTCGCGATCTGGACAATCGCCTGCTGCGCCATGTTTCCCCCGCCTTTAGCGAAGATCCGCTGCGCGTGTTGCGCGTGGCGCGTTTTGCCGCCCGCTACGCGCACCTCAGTTTCCGCATCGCTGATGAAACCCTGGCGTTGATGCGCGACATGACCGCCGCAGGCGAACTGGAACACCTCACGCCGGAGCGCGTATGGAAGGAGACCGAGAACGCCTTAACCACGCGCAATCCGCAGGTTTTCTTTCAGGTGCTGCGCGACTGCGGCGCGCTACGCGTTCTGTTCCCGGAAGTGGACGCGCTGTTTGGCGTTCCGGCTCCGGCAAAGTGGCACCCGGAAATCGATACCGGCATCCACACATTGATGACGTTATCAATGGCCGCCATGCTCAGCCCGAACGTTGATGTGCGTTTCGCCACGCTCTGTCACGACCTTGGCAAAGGGTTGACGCCCAAAGCGCTCTGGCCGCGCCATCATGGTCACGGCCCGGCAGGCGTAAAGCTGGTCGAGCAGTTATGCCAGCGTCTGCGCGTGCCGAATGAGATTCGGGATTTAGCCAAACTGGTGGCGGAATTCCACGATCTCATCCATACCTTCCCGATTTTGCAGCCGAAAACGATCGTGAAGCTGTTCGATTCGATTGACGCCTGGCGTAAGCCGCAGCGCGTAGAGCAAATCGCCCTGACCAGCGAGGCCGACGTGCGCGGTCGTACCGGTTTTGAGGCGTCTGACTATCCGCAAGGTCGCTGGCTGCGCGAAGCGTGGCTGGTCGCGCAGGCGGTGCCGACAAAAGAGGTGGTGGAGGCAGGCTTTAAAGGCGCGGAGATCCGCGAAGAACTCACCAGACGGCGAATTGCAGCGGTGGCTAACTGGAAGGAACGGCGTTGCCCGAAACCCGAGGCGTAAGCTCACCGTTTTGTTGCCGGATGGCGCTCCGCTTATCCGGCAACAAAATCGAACCGTAGGCCGGATAAGGCATTTACGCCGCCATCCGGCATCAAGCGTTATCAGAAGAAAACAACGTAGACCGCAGCAGCCACGATAAAGCGGTAAATCGCAAACGGAATGAACGAGATACGCTTAATCAATTGCAGGAAGGTTTTGATGGCGATCAGCGCCACAATGAACGCAGTCACAAATCCCACGGCGAACATGGGGATATCTTCCACCGTCAGGAACGACCAGCTCTTGTAGAGATCCAACGCCGTCGCGCCCATCATCATCGGAACGGCCAGCAGGAATGAGAATTCCGATGCGGCATAGCGACTCACCCCCATCAACATCCCACCGGAAATGGTCGCGCCGGAACGGGAAAAGCCCGGCCACAGCGCCAGACACTGGAAGCAGCCAATCATAAACGCCTGACGATACGTCATATCGTCCAGGCCCGGCGCGCGCGGCTCTTTCGGCTTCAGGCATTCCGCGGCAATCAGCAGCAGACCGCCCACGACCAGCGCATACATCACGTTGACGGGATTAAACAAAGACTTAATGGTGTCATGGAACACCAGGCCCAGCACCACGGCCGGGATCATCCCCAGCACAATATGCCCTAACGTCAGGCGTCCTTTTCCGGTGCCTTCATGCGGTTGTTTGCCAAAGTGAATGCCGATCAGGCCGAACAAACGCCGCCAGAACATCACCACCACCGCCAGGATCGATCCCAACTGAATTACCACCTCAAACGTCTCTGCCGTATCGCCTTCAAAACCCAACAGGTGACCAACAATGATCATATGGCCCGTGCTGGAGACGGGCAAAAACTCCGTCAATCCTTCGACCACACCCAAAATTGCCGCCACCAGCAGCGAGTGTATATCGCTCATCAATAAACCCCTAAATCAAAAAAAACGAACAGCAGTTATGACTCCAGCTTTAAGACCCATATATCGCCGTTTGGTTTAAAAACTATGAAGTTAATTATTTTCTTTCAGATTATTGCCACGCTCAATGATAACGCCAACATTCGCCGCACGCGCTACGGCGCCGGGCTTACTGAGCTTGATGCGTACCCACGGAGAGTTAAAGCGGCTGAGCAGCAGATCCGCCACCTCTTCCGCTACGCGTTCGACTAACGCAAAACGGCCGCCCTCCACATGGCTGACTACCGTATCGGCAATGTCGGCATAGCTCAGACAATCCGCAACGTCGTCGCTTCTGGCTGACTTACGGTTGTCCCACGCCATTTCGATATCGAACACCAGTTTCTGTTCGATAGTTTGCTCCCAGTCGTAAACACCGATAGTGGTGATTACCGAAAGTTGCTCTATAAATACAATATCCATCACGACCTGCCTGCTTTTTGGCTAACCCGGATACCACTTCCGGCGAAATATGCGTATTATCCACAGAAGTAGCGTTTAACACGACATTTTCAAAACGGAACAGCTTATGAGTGCAATCGCGCCTGGAATGATCCTCTTCGCGTACCTCTGCGGCTCAATTTCCAGTGCCATTCTGGTCTGCCGCATTGCAGGTTTACCCGACCCGCGTCAGAGTGGCTCCGGTAACCCTGGCGCGACCAATGTGTTACGCATAGGGGGCAAGGGAGCAGCCGTAGCGGTACTGATTTTCGACGTCCTCAAAGGCATGCTGCCGGTCTGGGGCGCTTATGCATTAGGCGTAACCCCTTTCTGGCTGGGCCTGATTGCCATCGCCGCCTGTCTGGGGCACATCTGGCCGGTCTTTTTTGGCTTCAAAGGCGGAAAAGGCGTCGCGACCGCATTCGGCGCGATCGCGCCCATCGGCTGGGACTTAACTGGCGTGATGGCGGGCACCTGGCTGCTGACCGTCTTACTGAGCGGTTACTCGTCATTGGGCGCGATCGTCAGCGCGCTGATTGCGCCATTCTACGTGTGGTGGTTTAAACCCCAGTTCACCTTCCCGGTCTCTATGCTGTCTTGCCTGATTTTGCTGCGCCACCATGACAACATCCAGCGCCTGTGGCGTCGTCAGGAGACGAAGATCTGGACGAAACTTAAGAAGAAGCGCGAGAAAGATCCGCAGTAGCTTTTTACACCACGCCGTAGGCCAGGTAAGGCGAAGCCGCCATCAGGCACATACGCATCGCCGGATGGCGACGCAAAGCGTCTTATCCGGCCTACAGATGGGTTCACCACGCCACCTGATATCCCTCGTCTGGCTTGCCGAGTCGCTTCTGGCACCATGCCGCCAGAAACTCCACACATACCCGTAACTTTACGCTGCGGTACAGCGGTTCCTGATAGACCGCCCAGATATTGGCGCTCTGCGCATACTCCGGCAATACCCTCACCAGTTTACCGCTCGCCAGAAACGGCTGCACATCCCACTCTGAACGCAGCATGATCCCTTTGCCCTCCAGCGCCCACTGCAAAACAATTTCACCGCTATTGGAAGAGAGGTGTCCGGTTACTTTCACTGATTTTTTCTCTTGCCCGTTCCCCAGTTCCCATATGCCGTGGGTCATATCACGTTCTTTTGTCACCAGACAATCATGACCGCTTAATTCTTGTAAGGTTTTCGGCTCAGGATATTTATGGAGATATGCGGGAGACGCGCATAATATTCTTTTATTCTTTGTTAACAAATGCGCAATATAATAATCAGGAATTTCATCGTTAATCCGAATATCCAGATCGATATTATCCTGTACCAAATCAATTTGCCGATCGAAGAGTTCAAAGTGAACCTGTAATTCAGGATAATTGCGCATCAGGTCGGTAATGGCAGGTGCAATATAACTGCGGCCAAAACCAAAACTACAGCCAATGCGAATCATTCCCTCCGGGCGCGTTTTAATTTGCGTCACCTCATCCACCAGCCGCTGATAGTGCGTGAGGAGCTTCAGCGCATGTTCATAGCAGCGTTGCCCGCTTTCCGTCAGCGCAACACCTCTTGCCGAGCGGTTCAACAGCGTGGTGGCAAGGGTTGTCTCAAGAATCTGAATCCGTTTCGTCACGAACGCGGGCGTTTGCCCCAGCGCCGCCGCTGCCGCGCTAAAGCTTCCCGTATGGACAATTTCAACCAAAACCTGTAGGTCTTTGGCTAAGGGATAGTTGTTCAGCATCTGTCGGTTATCCGTGATTTTAATACGCGCAGTGTAAATCTCTTAACGTCGTTAAACCCTGCCTTTGCTCAATTTTCATCACCTTTCTGTAGTGTGATTCACGAACTGTTAATTGCATATACACAGTGACAAAAAATATAAAACCACACCTTTAGTGGTAGTTTACTCCAGAGAATTTATTTCCAGATTAATAAAAGAACTGGAGTTGATATGATGAGCAATCAAAATAACCAAAATGCGGTTACTACGTTGACGGATATTGTCGCTAATTTTACCGCCATGATCTCCACCCGAATGCCCGATGACGTCGTCGATAAATTAAAACAGCTGCGTGATGCCGAAACCTCATCGATGGGAAACATTATCTACCACACGATGTTCGATAACATGCAGAAAGCAATCGACCTGAACCGCCCGGCCTGCCAGGACACGGGTGAAATTATGTTCTTCGTGAAGGTCGGTTCCCGCTTCCCGCTGCTGGGCGAGCTGCAAAGTATTCTTAAGCAGGCCGTGGAAGACGCCACCGTAAAAGCGCCGCT
This sequence comes from Citrobacter sp. CK198, assembly GCF_030333295.1. Classification (NCBI taxonomy): domain Bacteria; kingdom Pseudomonadati; phylum Pseudomonadota; class Gammaproteobacteria; order Enterobacterales; family Enterobacteriaceae; genus Citrobacter; species Citrobacter sp. CK198. Next base: position 83,360 of record NZ_JAOWGE010000007.1, read on the forward strand.
ACGCCATAACGCGGTCGAAATCTTCGACGAAGTGAATACCGGCAAAAACACCGGCAGCGGCGTGCCGTGGGTCACCTGGGAGATTATTCCCGATGGCGACGATGCGGAAATTGAAGTTTATATGGCGGGCGGCGGTTGCACGCTGCCAGGGCGTTCCAAAGTGCTGATGCCTTCCGAAGGCTACGAAGGCGTGGTGAAATTCGTCTTTGAAAACATCTCCACGCTGGCGGTCAATGCCTGTCCACCGGTACTGGTCGGCGTGGGCATCGCAACCTCCGTCGAAACCGCCGCCGTGCTTTCCCGCAAAGCGATTCTGCGCCCGATAGGCACCCGTCATCCGAATCCAAAGGCAGCAGAGCTTGAGCTGCGGCTGGAAGAAGGGCTAAACCGCCTGGGAATCGGCCCACAAGGGCTGACCGGCAACAGCTCGGTGATGGGCGTACACATCGAATCCGCCGCCCGTCATCCGTCAACCATTGGCGTGGCTGTCTCCACCGGCTGCTGGGCGCACCGTCGCGGTACGCTGCTGGTTCATTCTGACCTCTCCTTCGAAAACCTGTCCCACACCCGGAGCGCGTTATGAAAAAGATCCTCACTACCCCGATCAAAGCCGAAGACCTGGAAGATATCCGCGTTGGCGATGTGATCTACCTGACCGGAACGCTGGTGACCTGTCGCGACGTTTGTCACCGCCGCCTGATCGAACTCAAGCGCCCCATTCCTTACGATCTCAATGGCAAAGCGATTTTCCACGCCGGGCCGATTGTGCGTAAAAACGGTGATAAATGGGAGATGGTCTCCGTCGGCCCGACCACCAGCATGCGTATGGAAGCCTTTGAAAAAGAGTTCATTGAGCAGACCGGCGTGAAGCTGGTGGTCGGAAAAGGCGGTATGGGGCCGCTGACCGAAGAAGGCTGCCAGAAATTCAAAGCGCTGCACGTCATCTTCCCGGCTGGCTGCGCGGTGCTGGCGGCGACCCAGGTCGAAGAGATAGAAGAGGTGCACTGGACGGAACTCGGCATGCCGGAATCGCTGTGGGTTTGCCGGGTGAAAGAGTTCGGGCCGCTGATTGTTTCTATCGATACCCACGGCAACAACCTGATCGCCGACAACAAAAAACAGTTCGCCGAGCGTCGCGGTCCCATCGTTGACGAGATCTGCGAGTACGTGCACTACATCAAATAACCCTTCAGGAGAGGCGCTACGCCTCTCCCTTTTCTCAGGGATACGACAATGGCACCTTTATCTGGTTGGTGGCGATACCTGGCTCCACTGGTGGTCATCGCCATTATTGCTGTTTTGCCCGTCCCCACCGGTCTTGAGAGCCACACCTGGCTCTATTTTGCGGTCTTTACCGGCGTCATTGTGGGACTCATTCTGGAACCTGTACCGGGCGCGGTCGTGGCGATGATCGGGATTTCGATCATTGCCGTTCTGTCGCCGTGGCTGCTGTTCAGCCCCGATCAGCTCGCGCAGGAAGGCTTCAAATTTACCGCCAAAGCCCTCTCGTGGGCGGTGTCTGGTTTTTCTAACTCGGTTATCTGGCTGATTTTCGCCGCCTTTATGTTTGGCACCGGCTATGAAAAAACCGGTCTCGGTCGGCGAATTGCGTTGATGCTGGTGAAGAAGATGGGCCATCGCACGCTGTTTCTTGGCTATGCGGTGATGTTTTCCGAGCTGATTCTCGCCCCGGTCACGCCGTCTAACTCCGCGCGCGGCGCCGGGATCATCTACCCGATTATCCGCAACCTGCCGCCGCTCTATAACTCGCAGCCTAACGACGCCAGTTCCCGCTCCATTGGCTCGTATATTATGTGGATGGGCATCACCGCCGACTGCGTTACCAGCGCCATTTTCCTGACGGCGATGGCGCCTAACCTGTTGCTGATTGGCCTGATGAAAAGCGCATCCCATACGGCGCTAAGCTGGGGCGACTGGTTCTCAGGAATGCTGCCGCTAAGCATTCTGCTGGTCTTGCTGGTTCCGTGGCTGGCCTACGTGCTGTATCCGCCAGTACTGAAGTCGGGCGACCAGGTGCCGCGCTGGGCGGAAGCAGAGCTAAAGGAGATGGGCCCGCTCTGCTCGCGCGAGAAAAAGATGCTGGTGCTGATGGTCGGCGCGCTGGTGCTGTGGATCTTCGGCAGCGATTACATTGATGCCGCGATGGTCGGTTATAGCGTGGTGGCATTGATGCTGGTATTACGCATCATCTCCTGGGATGACATCGTCAGCAATAAAGCGGCATGGAACGTTTTCTTCTGGCTGGCCTCGCTGATTACGCTCGCCACCGGACTGAACAATACCGGCTTTATCACCTGGTTTGGCAAACTGCTGGCAAACGGGCTAAGCGGCTATTCGCCGATGATGGTGATGGTCGCGCTCATCGTGGTGTTTTATCTGTTACGCTACTTTTTTGCCAGCGCCACCGCTTATACTTCCGCGCTGGCGCCGATGATGATTGCCGCCGCGCTGGCGATGCCGGACATCCCCTTACCGGTGTTTTGCCTGATGGTCGGCGCCGCCATTGGTCTGGGCAGCATTCTCACCCCCTATGCGACCGGCCCAAGCCCCATCTACTACGGTAGCGGTTATCTGCCGACGGTGGATTACTGGCGGTTGGGCGCTATTTTTGGCCTGATCTTCCTGGTTCTGCTGGTAATAACCGGCCTTGTCTGGATGCCTCTCGTTTTGCTGTAAACCTCGTTGGGGCGGCATGACGTCGCCTCTTTTTTCCATAAGCTTCTCGTATGACCGTTTTCCCGATGCGCTGAGGCATACTTTTTTGTATGCACTCCCCTCACGCTGATAAGGGAAACGCTCTGGACACCGTTGCGCACAAGACTCTCACACGGGGCTGGCAGGCCGAACTGGATCTGCGGTTTACCCGCGCCGCGCATAAAACAGTGCTCACTTCGGCGCGACACGTCGGCCCGCTGACGGTACAGCGTCCGTTTTACCCGGAAGACGACGTTTGCCACCTCTATTTGCTTCATCCGCCGGGCGGTATTGTCGGGGGCGATGAACTCACGATTTCCGCCACGCTTGCAACAGACAGCCATGCGTTAATCACCCAGCCTGGCGCAGGGAAGTTTTACCGCAGTCGCGGCCCTCAGGCGCAGCTGCGGCAGGATTTTTATCTCGCCCCACAGGCCACGCTGGAGTGGCTGCCGCAGGATACGATCCTTTTTCCCGGCGCGAACGCTAACATCCAGTCGGTCTTTCATCTGGCGCAAGAGAGCCAACTGCTGGCCTGGGATCTGCTCTGTTTGGGGCGACCGGTGATGCAGGAGACCTTCAGCCACGGCACGCTGCGCAACCGCCTGGAAGTATGGCGGGACGGTACGCCGCTATTAATAGAAAGGCTGCACCTTGAGGGAGGAAACCTGCACACCGTCGCCAGACATCCCTGGAGCGGTACGCTGCTCTGTTATCCCGCCACGGAAAAGATGCTGGACGGCGTACGCGAGCAAATTGCCCCCCTCGGCGACTACGCTGGCGCGACGCTGATTGATTCACTGCTGGCCCTGCGCTTCCTCGGGCACGACAACCTGCTTATCCAGCGCGTTATGCGCGCCGTCTGGCAATCCTTACGACCACAACTGACCCAAAAACCGCCATTCCTGCCCCGTATCTGGCAGACATAAGAGAATCACTATGGAACTGACTCCCAGAGAAAAAGACAAGCTGTTGCTCTTTACCGCCGCCCTGGTGGCGGAGCGTCGTCTGGCGCGTGGACTGAAGCTGAACTACCCGGAATCGGTGGCGCTGATCAGCGCTTTCATTATGGAAGGCGCCCGCGACGGCAAAAGCGTGGCGTCACTGATGGAAGACGGTCGCCATGTGTTGACCCGCGATCAGGTGATGGAGGGCGTGCCGGAAATGATCCCGGATATTCAGGTTGAAGCCACCTTTCCAGACGGCTCGAAACTGGTCACCGTTCATAACCCGATCGTATAAAGGAGGAACCATGATTCCAGGCGAATACAGGATCTCCACGGGAAACATCGCGATCAATACAGGCAGAGAAACCTGCACGATCGTGGTTGAGAATCATGGCGATCGCCCGGTTCAGGTCGGATCACACTATCACTTTTACGAGGTCAACCCCGCATTACGCTTTGACAGGCAAGCCGCACGCGGTTTTCGCCTGAACATCCCCGCAGGCACGGCAGTGCGTTTTGAGCCGGGGCAAAAACGCGAGGTCGAACTGGTGCGCGTCGCCGGGGCACAGCGTATTTTTGGTTTTCGCGGCGAAGTAATGGGCTCTCTGGAGGCAGACAATGACTGAGATTTCCCGGCAGGCTTACGCCGACATGTTTGGCCCGACGACCGGCGACCGGGTGCGTCTGGCGGATACCGAACTGTGGATCGAAGTCGAAAACGATCTCACGACCTACGGCGAAGAGGTGAAATTCGGCGGCGGCAAAGTGATCCGCGACGGTATGGGCCAGGGGCAGATGCGTGCTCGCGCGTGTGTGGATCTGGTGATCACCAACGCGCTGATCGTCGATCACTGGGGGATCGTCAAGGCGGACATCGGCATCAAAGACGGCAGGATCTTCGCCATCGGCAAAGCCGGTAACCCGGATATTCAGCCCAATGTGACGATCCCAATTGGCGTCGGCACGGAGGCGATCGCCGGTGAAGGAAAGATCGTTACCGCAGGCGGCGTGGACACGCATATTCACTGGATCTGCCCGCAGCAGGCGGAAGAGGCGCTGGTCTCTGGCGTGACGACCATGATTGGCGGCGGCACCGGCCCGGCAGCGGGCACCAATGCCACCACCTGCACGCCTGGCCCGTGGTACATCGCCCGCATGTTGCAGGCGGCGGACAGCCTGCCGGTGAATATCGGTTTTCTCGGCAAAGGGAATGGCTCGAACCCGGACGCGCTGCGTGAGCAGATTGCCGCCGGCGCGATCGGCCTGAAGATCCACGAGGACTGGGGCGCGACGCCTGCGGCGATCGACTGTGCGCTGACCGTGGCTGAAGAGATGGATATTCAGGTCGCGCTGCACAGCGACACGTTAAACGAGTCCGGTTTCGTCGAGGACACGCTGGCGGCAATTGGCGATCGCACGATCCATACCTTTCATACCGAAGGGGCGGGCGGCGGTCACGCCCCGGATATTATCACCGCCTGCGCGCATCCCCATATTCTCCCCTCCTCCACCAACCCGACGCTGCCTTATACCGTCAACACCATTGACGAGCATCTCGATATGCTGATGGTCTGCCACCATCTCGACCCGGATATCGCCGAAGATGTGGCGTTTGCCGAGTCGCGTATTCGTCGGGAAACCATCGCCGCCGAAGATGTGCTGCACGATCTCGGCGCCTTTTCCCTGACCTCGTCGGATTCCCAGGCGATGGGACGGGTGGGCGAAGTCATTCTGCGCACCTGGCAGGTGGCGCACCGGATGAAAGTACAACGCGGCCCGTTAGCGGAGGAGACGGGCGATAACGACAACCAGCGCGTAAAACGCTACATCGCCAAGTACACGATAAACCCGGCGCTAACCCACGGCATCGCCCATGAGGTCGGTTCTGTTGAGGCCGGAAAGCTGGCGGATCTGGTGCTCTGGTCTCCGGCCTTTTTTGGCGTAAAACCCGCAACACTCATCAAAGGCGGGATGATTGTCTGCGCGCCGATGGGTGATATCAACGCCTCGATTCCTACCCCGCAACCGGTGCATTACCGGCCGATGTTTGGCGCGCTTAGCGCGGCGCGTCATCACTGTCGCCTGACCTTTCTTTCTCAGGCTGCGGTTGAAAACGGCATTGCGCAGCAGCTCAACTTACGCAGCGCCACCGCCGTCGTGAAAGGCTGCCGGACGGTAAAAAAAGCCGACATGATCCACAACAGCCTGCAACCCAACATCACCGTTGACGCCCAGACTTACGAGGTGCGCATTGACGGTGAGCCGATCACCAGCGAACCGGCAGACGTGTTGCCGATGGCCCAGCGTTATTTTTTATTCTGAGGAGACGACATGCTGTATCTGACGCAACGTATTGAAACGCCCGCCGCCGTCACGGCAACGCTGACGCTCCCTATTGATGTCCGCGTCAAAAGCCGGGCGAAGGTAGTGCTGGGCGACGGACGCGAAGCCGGTTTACTGCTGCCGCGCGGTCTGCTGTTACGCGGCGGCGATCGCCTGAGTACGGAAGATGGCGCAGAGGTGGTGGAGATCATCGCCGCAAACGAAGCCGTTTCGGTCGTGCGCTGCGCCGATCCGTTCCTGCTCGCCAAAGCCTGCTACCACCTGGGCAACCGCCACGTTCCGCTGCAAATTCTGCCTGACGAGCTGCGCTATCACCACGATTACGTACTCGACGACATGCTGCGCCAGTTCAGCTTAGAGGTGACTTTCGCGCATCTGCCCTTTGAACCGGAGGCGGGAGCATATGCCAGCGAATCTCACGGCCATCACCACGGCCACGCCCACTGATGACTGACGCCAGACAACGGCTGCGCCTGATGCAGCTCGCCAGCAGCAGTTTACCGGTGGGATCGTTTACCTGGTCTCAGGGGCTGGAGTGGGCGGTGGAGATCGGCTGGGTGAAAAACGCGGAAGACTTTGCGCACTGGCAAACGCAACAGCTGGAGCAGAACTTTTTTACCGTCGACCTGCCGGTTTTCGCCCGGTTGTACCACGCCTGTGAACGGAATGACGTTACCGCCGCTCGCCGCTGGAGCGCATATCTGCTGGCCTGTCGGGAAACCCGGGAACTGCGCGAAGAAGAGCGTAGCCGGGGGGCGGCGTTTACACGCCTGGTGGTGGACTGGGTGCCGGACTGCCCGCAGACGTGGCGTCCGCTTTTTGCCGACAGCCAGCTCTGCGGTATGGCGTGGCTGGGCGTGCGCTGGCGCATCCCGCTGACGGATCTGGCGTTAAGCCTCGGCTACAGCTGGTTAGAAAGCGCGGTGATGGCGGGGGTGAAGCTGGTGCCCTTCGGACAACAGGCGGCGCAGCAGCTCATTCTTTCGCTTTGCGACCATTACGCGCAGGGTATGGCGCAGGCGCTGGCTCGCCCGGATGCGGATCTGGGCTCATCCACGCCGCTGGCCGCCATCGCTTCTGCTCGTCACGAAACACAATATTGCCGATTATTTCGCTCCTGAGGAGACACGATGAACGACTATAAACATCCCCTGCGCGTCGGCGTGGGCGGTCCGGTGGGTTCCGGTAAAACCGCCCTGCTGGAAGCGTTATGCAAAGCGATGCGCGATACCTATCAACTGGCGGTGGTGACTAACGATATTTATACCAAAGAGGATCAGCGCATTCTTACCGAAGCGGGCGCGCTGGCGCCGGAAAGGATTGTCGGCGTGGAAACCGGCGGTTGTCCGCATACCGCCATTCGCGAAGACGCCTCAATGAACCTGGCGGCGGTGGAAGCATTAAGCGAGACATTCGGCAACCTGGATCTGATCTTTGTCGAGAGCGGCGGCGATAACCTGAGCGCCACCTTCAGCCCGGAGCTGGCCGATCTGACGATCTATGTGATCGACGTTGCCGAAGGCGAGAAGATCCCGCGTAAAGGCGGGCCGGGGATCACCAAATCCGATTTTCTGGTGATCAACAAAACGGATCTGGCGCCGTATGTGGGCGCGTCGCTGGAGGTGATGGCGCGCGATACAATGCGTATGCGCGGGGATCGGCCGTGGGCGTTTACCAACCTGAAAGCCGGTGACGGCCTGGCGACGATTATTGCGTTTCTGGAAGATAAAGGGATGTTGCGGGCGTAGCGTTTTTTATCGCCGGGTGGCGGCTTCGCCTGACCCGGCCTACGGTATTGTAAACCCGGTAAGCGAAGCCGCCACCGGGCAAAACATCACGCCGCAGGCAACTCCGCCAGCGGCCAGCGAGGACGCACGCTCACGCCTAAATCCGCCGTTGCGCCGGCTTTGAAGCGCACCATACCGGCGTAGGCGATCATCGCGCCGTTATCGGTGCAAAACTCTGGCCGTGCGTAGAACACTTCGCCACGCCGTTTTTGCATCATTTCCGCCAGCTTCGCACGCAGCGTGCGGTTGGCGCTCACCCCGCCCGCCATCACCAGACGCTTAAAGCCGGTCTGATCCAGCGCTCGCTTACACTTGATCATCAGCGTATCCACCACCGCATCTTCAAACGCACGGGCAATATCGGCGCGGGTCTGTTCATCATCACCGTTGCTGCGGATAGTGTTTGCGGCGAACGTTTTCAGCCCGGAGAAGCTGAAATCCAGCCCAGGACGGTCGGTCATCGGACGCGGGAAGACAAAGCGCCCTGCGGTGCCCTGCACCGCCATTTTCGACAGCATCGGGCCGCCAGGGTAATCCAGTCCCAGCAGTTTGGCGGTTTTATCAAACGCTTCACCGGCCGCATCGTCAATGGATTCGCCTAACAGCGCATACTGACCAATCCCGGTCACGCTGATAAGTTGGGTATGACCGCCGGAGACCAGCAGCGCCACGAACGGAAATTCCGGCGGATTGTCTTCCAGCATCGGCGCCAGCAGGTGCCCTTCCATATGGTGTACCGGAATCGCCGGAACATTCCAGGCAAACGCCAGCGAACGGCCAACGGTCGCGCCGACCAGCAGCGCCCCCACCAGACCCGGCCCTGCGGTATAGGCCACGGCATCAATCTCTTTCGCCGTCAGACCCGACTCTTTCAACGCCGCCTGGATCAGCGGCACGGTCTTGCGTACGTGGTCGCGCGAGGCCAGTTCAGGCACTACGCCGCCGTAGTCAGCGTGTAATTTCACCTGACTATACAATTGGTTGGCTAACAGACCTTTTTCGTCGTCGTAAATAGCGATGCCGGTTTCATCGCAGGATGTCTCAATACCCAGTACACGCATGACTTGTTTTACCTCACTCTGATACCGCGCAGTGTAGGGCCAATGCGGGTTGATGTAAAACTTTGTTCGCCCCTGGCGACAGCCTCGTGTATACTCCTCACCCTTATAAAAGTCCCTTTCAAAAAAGGCGTCGGTGCTTTACAAAGCAGCAGCAATTGCAGTAAAATTCCGCACCATTTTGAAATAAGCTGGCGCTGATGCCAGCGGCAAACCGATTTAATCAAAGGTGAGAGGCACATGCCGGTAATTAAAGTACGTGAAAACGAGCCGTTCGACGTAGCTCTGCGTCGCTTCAAGCGTTCCTGTGAAAAAGCAGGTGTTCTGGCGGAAGTTCGTCGTCGTGAGTTCTATGAAAAACCGACTACCGAACGTAAGCGCGCTAAAGCTTCAGCAGTGAAACGTCACGCGAAGAAACTGGCTCGCGAAAACGCACGCCGCACTCGTCTGTACTAATGCGTTGAGGGCGTAAGCTCTCGATTCAGACCGAGTTGTAGTTGTAAGGCCGTGCTTCCGAAAGGAATGCGCGGCTTATTTTCGTTTATGCATTGGCATATATACAAAATCATTCAGGATGCGGCAAAGCGGCGCCTGAAAGATGAAGTGTATAAAAGGGGCATATGGCTGGACGAATCCCACGCGTATTTATCAATGACCTGCTGGCACGCACCGACATCATCGATCTGATCGATGCGCGGGTGAAGCTGAAAAAGCAGGGCAAGAATTTTCACGCGTGCTGTCCGTTCCATAACGAAAAAACCCCCTCTTTCACCGTGAACGGTGAAAAACAGTTTTACCACTGCTTTGGCTGCGGCGCGCACGGCAACGCGATCGATTTCCTCATGAACTACGACAAGCTCGATTTCGTGGAAACCGTCGAAGAACTGGCTGCAATGCACAACCTGGAAATTCCCTACGAAGCAGGGACAGGTCTTAGCCAGATAGAGCGCCATCAACGGCAAAACCTCTATCAGTTAATGGACGGGCTGAATGCGTTTTATCAACAGTCGCTCGCCCACCCCACAGCAGAGCCTGCGCGCCAATATTTGCAAAAACGCGGCCTTAGCGCTGAAATCGTTCAACGCTTCGCGATTGGTTTCGCTCCGCCAGGCTGGGATAATGCATTAAAACGTTTCGGTAATAATAGCGACAACAGAGCGCTGTTACTGGATGCCGGAATGCTGGTCAACAATGACCAGGGCAGAACCTACGATCGTTTCCGTAATCGGGTGATGTTCCCGATTCGCGATAAACGAGGACGGGTGATTGGTTTTGGTGGTCGCGTACTCGGTAACGATACGCCGAAATACCTGAACTCCCCGGAAACCGATATTTTCCATAAAGGTCGACAGCTGTATGGCCTTTATGAAGCTCAGCAACATAACGCTGAACCGCAGCGACTGCTTGTTGTTGAAGGCTATATGGACGTTGTCGCGCTGGCGCAGTACGACATTAACTACGCCGTGGCATCGTTGGGGACATCGACAACAGCCGACCATATCCACATGTTATTCCGGGCGACTAACAATGTGATTTGCTGTTATGACGGCGATCGGGCCGGACGCGATGCGGCATGGCGAGCGCTTGAAACGGCAATGCCCTATATCACCGACGGACGGCAGTTGCGCTTTATGTTCCTGCCTGATGGCGAAGACCCGGATACGCTGGTGCGTAAAGAGGGCAAAGAAGCATTCGAAGCACGGATGGAGCAGGCTCTGCCGCTCTCTCTGTTTCTCTTCAATAGCCTCTTGCCGCAGGTTGATTTGAGCACGCCGGATGGAAGTACGCAGCTTGCCGCGCTGGCGCTGCCGCTGATTAACCAGGTTCCCGGAGATACGCACAGGATCCAGCTACGACAGATGCTGGGGCTGAAATTAGGCATCTTTGACGATAGCCAGCTTGACCGCTTAATGCCAAAACAGGCAGAAAGTGGCACGGTACGCCCTGCTCCGCAGCTAAAACGCACGACCATGCGTATACTTATAGGGTTACTGGTACAAAACCCGGATTTGGCGCCGTTAGTACCACCGCTAGGCGGTCTGGATCAAAAAAAGCTGCCCGGGCTTGGCTTATTTGAAGAACTGGTCAACACTTGTTTGTCTCAACCAGGTCTGACCACCGGCCAACTTTTAGAACATTATCGCGGCACAAATAGTGCTGCGACCCTTGAAAAATTGTCGATGTGGGACGATATAGCTGATAAGGACATTGCTGAAAAAACCTTCACCGACTCACTCAACCATATGTTTGATTCGATGCTTAAGCTGCGCCAGGAAGAGTTGATTGCTCGCGATCGCACACACGGTTTAAGCAACGAAGAACGCCGGGAACTCTGGACGCTGAACCAGGAACTGGCCAAAAAATGAATTGATAGACAAAATCGTTCAAGTTGTATTAAGGCAGCAAGAGAACGCAGCTAACGCAGAGACAACTTGAAGGATGACGTATTTAACGGCTTAAGTGCCGAATAGCGATCGGGAAGCCCCCGACAGCCGCACTGAGAGGCAGCGGCAAAAATATAAGTACGCCCTCGCTTTAAAGGTTGGCAGATACACCGCCGACACCAATCAAACGAAATAAGTGTGGATACCGTCTTATGGAGCAAAACCCGCAGTCACAGCTGAAGCTTCTTGTCACCCGTGGTAAGGAGCAAGGCTATCTGACCTATGCCGAGGTCAATGACCATCTGCCGGAAGATATCGTCGATTCAGATCAAATCGAAGACATCATCCAAATGATCAACGACATGGGTATTCAGGTGATGGAAGAAGCACCGGATGCCGATGATCTGCTGCTTGCTGAAAACACCAACAACACCGACGAAGACGCGGAAGAAGCTGCTGCTCAAGTTTTATCCAGTGTTGAATCTGAAATCGGTCGTACCACTGACCCGGTACGCATGTACATGCGTGAGATGGGTACGGTTGAACTGTTAACCCGTGAAGGCGAAATCGACATCGCTAAACGTATCGAAGACGGGATCAACCAGGTTCAATGCTCCGTTGCCGAATACCCGGAAGCGATTACTTATCTGCTTGAACAGTACGATCGCGTTGAAGCCGAAGAAGCTCGCCTGTCAGATCTGATCACCGGCTTTGTTGACCCGAACGCTGAAGAAGATATGGCGCCTACCGCCACGCACGTCGGTTCTGAACTCTCTCAGGAAGAGATGGACGACGACGATGATGAAGACGAAGAAGAAGACGACGACAGCAGCGATGACGACAACAGCATCGACCCGGAACTGGCGCGCGAAAAATTCGCAGAGCTGCGTACGCAGTACGAAGTCACCCGTGACACCATCAAAGCGAAAGGTCGCAGCCACGCCGATGCGCAGACCGAAATTCTGAAGCTGTCTGAAGTGTTTAAGCAGTTCCGCCTGGTGCCGAAGCAGTTCGACTACCTGGTGAACAGCATGCGCGTCATGATGGATCGCGTTCGCACGCAAGAACGCCTGATCATGAAGCTCTGTGTTGAGCAGTGCAAAATGCCGAAGAAAAACTTCATCACCCTGTTCACCGGCAACGAAACCAGCGAAACCTGGTTCAATGCCGCCATTGCGATGAACAAGCCGTGGTCCGAAAAGCTGCACGATGTCACTGAAGACGTTCAGCGCAGCCTGCAAAAACTGCAACAGATTGAAGAAGAAACCGGCCTGACCATCGAGCAGGTAAAAGACATCAACCGCCGCATGTCCATCGGCGAAGCGAAAGCCCGCCGTGCGAAGAAAGAGATGGTTGAAGCGAACTTGCGTCTGGTTATCTCTATCGCCAAAAAATACACCAACCGTGGTCTGCAATTCCTGGATCTGATTCAGGAAGGCAACATCGGTCTGATGAAAGCGGTAGACAAGTTCGAATACCGTCGTGGTTACAAATTCTCCACCTATGCCACCTGGTGGATTCGTCAGGCGATCACTCGCTCTATCGCGGATCAGGCGCGCACCATCCGTATTCCGGTGCATATGATTGAGACCATCAACAAACTCAACCGTATCTCCCGCCAGATGCTGCAAGAAATGGGTCGCGAGCCGACGCCAGAAGAGCTGGCCGAGCGCATGCTGATGCCGGAAGACAAGATCCGTAAAGTGCTGAAGATCGCCAAAGAGCCTATCTCCATGGAAACGCCGATCGGCGACGATGAAGATTCGCATCTGGGGGATTTCATCGAGGATACCACCCTCGAGCTGCCGCTGGACTCTGCCACCACCGAGAGCCTGCGTGCCGCAACGCACGACGTGCTGGCTGGCCTGACGGCGCGTGAAGCAAAAGTGCTGCGTATGCGTTTCGGTATCGATATGAACACCGACCATACGCTGGAAGAAGTGGGTAAACAGTTTGACGTTACCCGCGAACGTATCCGTCAGATCGAAGCGAAGGCGCTGCGTAAATTGCGTCACCCGAGCCGTTCTGAAGTGCTGCGTAGCTTCCTGGATGATTAATCTCGCCGCATAAGCATCAACGCCACCGCAAGGTGGCGTTTTTTTTACCGCTTACAGCCCATCAACCACCAGCGATTCATCAAGTTCCCGATACGCCTCCACCAGCTTTTCCGTCCTGATGCGATTTAAGCCGCTGGGATTCGGCAACACCCAGATCTGCGTATCGCCAATGGTCATCGTCTGTTTTCCCCACTGCGCGCCGCGCTGGCTAAATCCCTGCTCAAACGCCTGCTTGCCCAGAATCGCCAACGCCGCAGGTTGATAGTGCTCAATCTTCTCAATGAGCTTATGGCCGCCGCTACGCATCTCCTGAAGCTTAACTTCGTTCGCCTGCACGGTAGGCCTGTCGACAAATTTGGTAACGCCACAGCGGAAATCCAGCAGATGCTGCGCCTCTTCCGGTTTCAGTTGACGCCCGGTAAATCCGGCAAGGTGGATTACCTTCCAGAAACGGTTGGCAGGATGCGCGAACGGGAACCCTGTCCCCGCAGAAGAGAGGCCGGGATTGATGCCGCAAAATACCACTCTCAGCTCCCGCGCCAGTATGTCCTTAACCATGTTAACTCCTGAACGATACATCAGGCTGAAAGTATAACGGATTGAAAATACGTTGTTTATAAAAACAGCATCCGTACGGTTATGGCTGGATTGCAACACGGAGTTACTTTATAATCCACCGCCACGGCCCCTTAGCTCAGTGGTTAGAGCAGGCGACTCATAATCGCTTGGTCGCTGGTTCAAGTCCAGCAGGGGCCACCAAATATCAAGGACTTGCGAGAAATCGCAGGTCCTTTTTTTTGGGTGGCCGGAATAGATGCTCCCGAATTGAAGGCGAGAGCATAGGGGCAGATAGATCTTTTTGCGCGCGCTCAGCTTATACCAGCGCCCGAAGCTGCTCTCGCATATATAAAGAAAAATATTCAGGGTTTTTAATAAGCACCCGTTCTCCTGACGCAATTTTTTCAGCCCACCCGACCAATTTTTCCGTAAACCCGGCATTCCACCCTTCCCGATCGCCTCGGGCTGCCACATCTTCTGCTCTCGCCGGAACCCCCAACTCGTTCAAATATTTAAAAATCCCCTTGGCTGTACTTTCATCCATTGGGTGTGGAACTGAAGCGGATGTATTCATACCGTTAATGAAATCTAAGGCTTTATCAATGACTGCTGGCATACTTTTATCCTTAAAATTAACCATCTGAAAAACACCTCTCTAATATGCCCCTGGATTGAACTTAATATCAAAGAAATCATTAAATTTATCCTTTTCTTTCAACCAGGTTTCGAGGTGAGTCACAACACCATCCGTCTTCCTCTCCACAGATCAACCAGATAGCCCGCAAGGCAGGAGACAACAAGCGCAGCAAGTGTGGGGGATTAGACGCCTGGTGAGGGGCGGCCAGTGCCGGGTTCACCGAGAGAAAAAACAAAATTAATTACACTCCAGTTTGATACGCCTCTAAAAATATGAGTTTCAGTATGAAACACAAATAATGGTCTGTAGAGAAAAGTGTGATCATGTCGAATGACATTAATCAAAAAATACGTCTGGAAGATAATTGCGTTATCAATTGAGCAATTTTTATCCTGTTGACTTAATACCTGAGAGCGACAAAATAAAGAACACGAAATAAAACATTTACCACGCGCGATAATTCATTGCGGCCTCAGCCCTGTACGTCGTAGCAGGATATGTTATTGGCAGAAACTGCGTTGCGCTGTTTCTCTGAATGCTCATCCGAACCCGGGAAGGTCTTATTATGAGCTATCGTGTGTTTGATTATCTGGTGCCAAATGTGAACTTTTTCGGCCCCAATGCCATTTCGGTTGTGGGCGAACGCTGCAAACTGTTGGGCGGGCTGTAACCCGGAAAAATTCGCGGATATCGCCGGGAGCACCCGGCGAAAGCCGGTCTAGTCGTGATGCTTGCGCTTGAACTGGCTGGCGTCGATGTCGTACTGCTTCATCTTACGCCACAGCGTAGTGCGGCCAATGTTCAGCAAATGAGACATTTCCTGCACCCGTCCGCTGGTGACGCGGGCGGCATGGATAATCGCCTCTTTCTCGATAGCCGTAAACGTCAGACTGGCGGGTAACAGCGATGATGTCGTATCCACGCCGGGGCGTTCAGAAAACAGATATTCCGGCAGATTACTCAGGCGGATGTGGCCGTTATCGCTGCTGATAGCGATGTTTTCGATGACGCTGTTCAGCTCGAAGTCATTGCCCGGCCAGGAATAGGCCACCAGTTGCGCCAGCGCATCATCATCCACCTTCAGGCTGGTTGAAAAGCGTTTTTTCAGGCCGTTCAGCCGGTTATAGACCAGCGAAGGGATGCTGTTACGCCGCGCGCGTAGCGGAGGAATAATAATTTCAAACGAATGCAGGGCATAGTAAAGCTGACGGCTAAAGCGGTTCTGCTCAACCAGATTCGCCAGATCAACCGTGGTCGTCGCGATCACTTTCACATCCACCGGGATCAGACGTCGCGCGTCAAGGCGGGTTAACACGCCCTGCTTGATCACTTGCAGCAGCGCGGACTGCAACTCCGGCGCCAGATATTCAATTTTTTCCAGAAACAGCGTGCCACCGCTCGCCAGTTCAAGGCGACTCAGACGACCATTTTCATCATCGGTCGGCGCACTGCCCATAAAATCCTGCCCCAGCACGCTATTGGCATAGAGCTGGCAGTTTACGGCGATATAAGGCCCGCTCGCGCGTTCGCTTTCGTTGTGGATAGCCTGGCTGAGAAGCTCTTTGCCCACCCCTTCTTCACCACACAGCAGAACCGGGAAGCTCCCCCTCGCCGCCTGGCGGCCAAAGTGGATCAACCGACGCGTTTCTGGATCGTCCGTCGACATCTGTTCAAAGGTATGGCTCACTTTCCCCAGTTGACTGGTCATCAACTGGCGCATTTGCTCCACCGGGTGCAGCAGCAGAATAAAGCTGTTGCCCTGCTCCTCAACTATCGGTTTCAGGGTAATGACGGCATCAACAAACTGATGCTGACTTTCAAAGGTCACTTCGACATGGCTCAACCCGCGGGCGTGTTTAATGGCGCGACGCAGCAAGGCAGGCAAATTGACCAGATCATGGATGTTTTTCCCCTGGCTGGCCTGCGTATCCAGATGCAGCATCGTGGCCGCCCGCGCGTTGAGAAACTGCAACACGCCCTGCTCGTTCCACGCCATAACGCCATCGTCCATGCTTTCCAGCAGCCCGTACATCTGATTCAGATGACGATTAGACTCGGCCAACAGGCTATCAGTTAACAGTGAATTTCCCACTTCACGGGCGATCGCCAGCGTCAGCGATAAATCAGAGACTGACTGGTGCTCCACCAGACAGCAGAGCGAAATGGAGCCAAACAGGCGGCCGTGATTATCAAATACCGGGGTTGAGCAGAATGACCACGGGTGCAGCGCCTGTTTAAAATGCTGCTCTCCGGCCGTTTTGGTTGGCTGCCCCGGCATGGTTGCCAGCGACAGCGCACAGCTGCCGATGATGCTTTCCGCACAGTAGCTGCCGTCGAGAAAGCCCAGTTCCGCCAGTTTCTCCAGCGTCCCGGGATCGCCGCAGCGGTTTAAGATACAGGCGGATTCATCCAGGATAAACAGCGCGCAAGGTCGTCCATCCATGAACTCCCAGGCATCTTCCAGCGCAGCCTGGCCTATCGTCAGCAACGCCGTTTTGCGTCGGCAAATCGATTCAAAGGTCAGCCCTTGCGCCTGGTGCGGCGTCTGCCAGGTTTCTCGCTGCATAAACTTGCTGCAACGATGCCATGACTGAGCGATGACGGAAGATACTTCCTTCCCGATGTCCTGCGTCTGAGCCGTCATATCCTTTTCCGCTGTTTTACCATAGACAACCCCTCCGGCCGGAACGGTCAGAGGGGAGGAGAAACTGCCTGTTTATCTCGGGAAGGGAACGTAACTAAAGGCGGATTAACGCGCCAGCCACTGCTGGCCTAACAGATCCGCCGTCAGAATCGCGGCATAAACGCTGTCCGGCGTCACCTCAAACGGCATATTGTGGATGGTTTCGCCTTCCGCGCAGGTCGCTTTCGCCACCGCCTGAATTTTCCCTTCAATGCCGTCTTTCACGCCCATCTGCGCGAGGGTAATCGGCAGCCCCACTTTCTCGCAGAACCCCAGTACGGTTTCGATCTCTTCCATCGGGCTGTTCTGTAATACCAGTTGCGCCAGCGTGCCAAACGCGACCTTTTCGCCGTGATACAAATGGTGGCACTCTTCCAAAATAGTGAAACCGTTGTGAATCGCATGCGCCCCGGCCAGACCGCTGCTCTCAAAGCCAATGCCGCTGAGATAGGTGTTGGCTTCAACGATACGTTCCAGCGCATCAGTCACAACGCCAGCCTGAGCCGCCAGACGCGCTTTTTCACCTTCTGCGAGCAATGTATCATAACACAGGCGCGCCAGGCTCAAGGCCGCCGCCGTAGACTGCCCGCCCGCCATGCTGGTCGCTCTGGCGTCATAGCAGGCTTTCGCTTCAAACCAGGTGGAAAGCGCATCCCCCATCCCGGACACCAGTAAACGCACCGGCGCTTTGGCGATGATTGCCGTGTCCATCACCACCATATCCGGGTTTTTCGGGTAGATCAGATACTCTTCAAACTCGCCCGCTTCGGTATAGATAACCGACAATGCGCTGGTCGGGGCATCGGTGGACGCAATAGTCGGAATAATAACGACCGGCAGTTTCTGGTAGTAACCAATGGCTTTTGCCGTATCAAGCGTTTTCCCGCCGCCGATCCCCACCACGCCACGGCAGCCTTTTTGTTTCAAAATGGCCATCAGACGGTTGATTTCAACATGGCTGCATTCGCCATTGAAACGTTCTGCGTGGCAACGGATTTCGTGGCTATTCAGGCCATTCAGCACCTTCTCTCCCGCCAGCTTCATGACGAAGTCATCTGCAATCACGAAAAAGCTGTCCGCCAGGTCTTTGGCATATTGACCGAATAAGACAGAAGCATCAGGTCCCTGGAGATATTTGGCTGGAGATTGAATAACTTTTAGCATTCCTGTCATCCTCAAATAAGTGCATGTATTTACATGGTGAGCCCTGGCGTTATTCTGTTTGGCCCTGTGTTAATGGCGAAAACGGAGCGATACCGGAGCGATGCAATCACTGTAGGACGAGGCATCGCCAAAAAAATCTTTCCTCTTTTTGTTCTGAAATGGAACACAGAAAAATTCATCACGTTTCATAGTGGAACAATAAACCCTAAAAAACGGCAGGATTGCGATCCCGATCCGTTCAGCCTTCTCATAATGCCTCTGAAAAAAGGGGAATCATGCGTGGTTTTCGCCGTTGATTGCCGACAAGACAGGAAAATATTTTTCTGTCCGGCCAACTTTTCTGCGTGAATGAGCGGGAAAAAGGCGCGCTCCGGCTCGCATTTTGGCTTTTTTCCATCAGAAAACGTTTCATTACGGAACATAAAAGAATAATTTCGTTTCGTAATGAAACTCATTTTCCTCAAATTTTTTTCTTCATGAACTCAGCCAGAATCTCCTCATCGCCGACCTGCCCCGCAGCGTCCCGATGATGAGCGCCTCCGCAACCATAATGTGCAGCCGGGGGTCTGTTTTTCCCACTCTCCAGGAACTGTTATGACTCAATTCTTTTTTAACCAGCGACCCCATCTCGTCAATGACGTCATTGAAGGAACGATTATCTCCAGCCCGTGGAACAATCTGATGCGCCTGGAGAGCGATCCGGCGATTCGTGTCGTGGTTCGCCGCGATCTGAACCGTAGCAACGTCGCGGTGATTTCCGGCGGCGGCTCCGGGCACGAACCTGCCCATGTTGGTTTCATCGGGAAAGGCATGTTAACCGCTGCCGTCTGCGGCGATCTGTTTGCCTCCCCCAGCGTCGATGCAGTGCTGACCGCTATTCAGGCGGTCACTGGCGACGCCGGCTGCCTGTTAATCGTAAAAAACTATACCGGCGATCGTCTGAACTTCGGCCTTGCGGCAGAGAAAGCGCGCCGTCTGGGCTACAACGTTGAAATGCTGATTGTCGGGGATGACATTTCGCTGCCAGACAATAAGCACCCGCGCGGTATCGCAGGCACCATTCTGGTTCATAAAGTCGCCGGCTATTTTGCCGAACGCGGCTACAACCTGGCGACCGTCTTGCGTGAAGCGCAGTACGCCGCCAACAATACCGTGAGTCTTGGCGTTGCGATTTCCAGTTGCCATCTGCCGCAGGAGACAGAGAACGCGCCACGCCATCATCCTAATCAGTCTGAGCTGGGCATGGGGATCCACGGTGAACCCGGCGCATCAGTCATTGATACCCAAAACAGCGCGCAGATTGTACGCCTGATGGCCGACAAACTCCTCTCCGCTCTGCCTGAGACCGGTCGTCTGGCGGTGATGGTCAATAACCTTGGCGGCGTCTCCGTCGCGGAAATGGCCATCATCACGCGTGAACTGGCGCGCAGCCCGCTGCATAAACGTATCGACTGGCTTATCGGCCCGGCTTCGCTGGTGACTGCGCTGGACATGAAAGGTTTTTCACTGACGGCAATGGTGCTGGAAGAAAGTATCGAAAAAGCGTTGCTCTCCGGGGTGGAAACCAGCAGTTGGCAAACGCCAGTGCCGCCGCGTGAGATAACCATTATGCCATCCTCACTGCAAAGCGCGCGAGTAGAGTTTCAGCCTTCAGAGAACGCGTTAGTTGCCGGGATTGTTGAGCAGGTCACCCGCACGCTGTCCGATCTGGAAATGGATCTTAACGCGCTGGATGCCAAAGTCGGCGACGGCGATACCGGCTCAACTTTTGCGGCAGGCGCGCGTGAAATCGCGGGCCTGCTACACCGTCAGCAGTTGCCGCTCGACCATCTCGCCACGCTGTTCGCACTCATTGGCGAACGTCTGACCGTCGTCATGGGCGGCTCCAGCGGTGTGCTGATGTCCATTTTCTTTACCGCTGCGGGGCAGAAACTGGAGCAAGGCGCCAGTGTGGCGGAAGCGCTGAATACCGGTCTGGCGCAGATGAAGTATTACGGTGGCGCGGATGAAGGCGACCGTACCATGATCGACGCTTTACAGCCGGCCCTGACATCGCTGCTTGCGCAGCCACAGGATCTGCACGCGGCCTTTTCCGCCGCGCAAAATGGCGCAGAACGTACCTGTCAGTCCAGCAAAGCCAACGCCGGACGCGCATCCTACCTCAGCAGCGAAAGCCTGCTTGGCAATATGGACCCTGGCGCACACGCCGTGGCAATGGTGTTTAAAGCGCTGGCGGAAAGTCACAACGCCTGATAGTCAGCAGAAAACCGGGCCCGCAGTGGCCCGGTTAAACTTCCACCTGTAAGGAATGATTAAGCCGGCTTACGATGCCAGTATGCTGCGGCGCGCACCCGTTGCGGATCAAACTGTTCCGTCTCAAAGCGACGGCTCAGATGCTTAACCACTTTCCCTTCACCCGTGATCCAGATGAAATAATCCGCCTCCGGCACCGTTAATTGCGCCAGTCGCTCATCAATCGCCTGTTCATCGTGTCCGACCACCCATTCAATGGCAAAGCCATCAAGATGCGCCAGATAATCCTGATACGCGGCATCCTGTACGCTGACCAGCGCCGTAACATGCGGGCGAACGGACAAGCGTTCGAGCGCTTCCAGGCGGCGGCGCAGCGCTGGCATCCCTGACTCATCGCAGACATAAACCTGATATGCATAGTCTTCCGGCACCACCAGCGATCCACGCGGCCCACCGATGGTGAGCGTGTCGCCTTCGCGAGCGTTTACTGCCCATGTGCTCGCCACGCCGCCGTCGTGAATAAAGAAATCCAGCGCCAGCTCGTGCCGCTCTTCATCATATAAGGGCGTGTAATCGCGGGAAGCAGGACGTACGCCCTCTCCCCAGACAATCCCTTCGTCCGTTACCGTCGGAGGAACGAACAGGCTGCCCGGTTCAGGGAAAAACACTTTGGTGTGATCGTCAAAGCCGCGCGAGCTAAAGCCTTCCAGCGCTTCACCGCCAAGAACAATGCGCTGAAAACCGGCGCTAATACGCTCGACGCGCAGAACGGTAAGTTCACGAAAACGCAGTTCGTTACGAACGCGCTGTGGGTAGCGTGAGGATGTATTTATCATTTTTTCGCCTTCATGCAGATAATACGATATATCTAAATTAAATTTTAAATGATAATGATTGTTAGTTATGAAGATTGCAAGCACTTTTTTGATACAGTAACTTTCGATATACCTCACAATACAAAATAATTTTAATCACTTTAAAATCAATAAATTAAACAAAATAAAAATCGACAGACTTGCAAGATTACAAGTTTTAGATATAAATTAGATATATCTAAATAAAACAGGAGTACATCATGCGACATCATCATGAAGGTTGCGAGAGAGAGCATCACCACGGCCATGAACATGGCTGCGAGCACCGTCATGGCCGGGGCGGCGGCGGCGGACGTCGCCAGCGCTTTTTTGGCCACGGCGAACTACGCCTGGTGATTCTGGAAATTTTGACCCGCGAGGCCAGCCACGGTTACGAATTGATTAAAGCCATCGAGAACCTGACGCTGGGCAACTACACCCCAAGCCCAGGCGTGATTTACCCAACGCTGGATTTTCTTCAGGATCAGGAATTTATCACTATCAAAGAAGAGGACGGCGGGCGTAAGCAGATCACCATTACAGAGCAGGGGCAACGGTGGCTGGAAGAGAACCGTGAACACCTGGAGCACATCCACGAACGCGTGAAAGCGCGCTGCGTCGGCTTTGAACTGCGTAAGAACCCGCAGATGAAACGGGCGCTGGACAACTTCAAAGCCGTGTTGGATCTGCGGGTGAATCAGGGCGGGATCAGCGACGCGCAGCTTAAGCAGATCATTGGCGTTATCGATCGCGCGGCGCTGGAAATCAGCCAACTGGATTAAGCAGGCGGTACGTCCTCCGCACGGATGCGGAACACTTTCACGATCTCTTTTAAGTGCTGGGCCTGCTCATTCAGCGACGCCGCTGCCGCAACGGACTCCTCAACCAGACACGAGTTCTGTTGCGTGGTGGCGTCAATCAGCCCAATCGCGCTGTTGATTTGCGAAATCCCATCGGTTTGTTCGCGACTGGCCTGACCGATTTCACGCAGAATCACATCCATCTCTTCAACGTTATCCACCATACCATTAATCAACGCACTGGCTTTTTCCACCAGTTGCATCCCCTCCTGCGTCTGGCTGGTAGAGTCTTCGATCAGGTGGCGGATCTCACTGGCGGACGACGCACTTTTTTGCGCCAGTTGACGAACTTCTCCCGCCACGACCGCGAAGCCACGCCCGTGTTCCCCGGCGCGAGCGGCTTCCACGGCGGCGTTAAGCGCCAGAATGTTGGTCTGGAAGGCAATAGAATCAATCAGGTTGATAATGTCGGACATACGGTTAGAGGTCTCATTTATCACGCGCATTTTTTGCGTGACCTGACGCATCATCTCACCGTTATTTTTCACCACGCTGGCCGCATCGGCAGAAAGATGGGTCGCTTCGCTGGTGTGGTCCGCCGTATTTTTGACGGTGGCGGTAATCTGCTCCATAGAGGCCGCCGTTTGCTCAACAGAACTGGCCTGTTCTTCAGTACGCGCCGCCAGATCCTGGTTGCCCGCGACAATTTGCGCCGCCGCGCTGGAGATATTTTCAGAGCCGTTCTGAACTTCCTGCACGATCACCAGCAGACGGTTTTTCATCTCCATCAGCGCCTGCAACAGCACGCCGGTTTCATCTTTTTGCGCGATATGAATCGTGCGGGTCAAATCTCCCTCCGCAATCGCCCCGGCAAACTGCACGGCGTCATTAAGCGGTCGGGTAATGGAACGTACGATGTACCATCCCATTATCACTCCGGCGGCAATGCTGATAAGCGCCAGGAGAATCAGCTGTGCCCGGTTGGTGCGAAAATCCTGGTCAACCGACGCGCCCGCGTTGCGCATCAGCGTATCTTCAATAGCGATCAGCTCCTGTACTTTGGCTTTATACGCCTGCTGTATGTTGACGGTGGTCGTCATCATTTCCTGTATCGCCGCCGGACGATTATGGTTCTGAATTTCCTGCAAAATACGGAACCGGGAGGCCAGATACTGCTGACGCACATCGCGAATTCCGGCGATAATAGCCTTTGAGGCCTCGTCCTGACGGCTGGCGGACAGTTCATCGAGCAATACCGTAATGCGCTGGCTAATCGCATCCAGCTGCTTTTGCGACTCCTGGCTCCAGCGTCCTTCTTCATCCAGCAGCATCAGCTGCTGCGTGCTAACGAAATCCTGAAAATTATCGATCAGCAGGTTGGCTTTCACCGTCGTGGGATAATCGTGAGTAATGATGTTCTGCATACTGGTATTCGTTCGATCCAGGCTGAACAACGAAAGGCCAGAACTCACGATCATCAGTACAATAAACAAACCAAACGCAATAAATAATTTCGAGCGGATCTTCATGTTATGCAAAAGCATATTTCCCCCTGGAGATTGTTTTTCCTCTATACAGGGTTCGTTATCGGTTACGGTTTCGCTAACTTTATGATATTGATCGTTTTTTATTTCAAGTTATTACAGTAAATAGTTTTCAACGATGAATATCGGCAGACCGATCGTTATACAATTCATTTTTCAGGTTCGGGAAAATGAAGAATCACACAAAATAACGCAGCGGGTTTAAATAAGGAAATAGCTCGAAATGGTAAATATTTAATATGTGCTTAACATTGTTAGCCCAATATTATGACAAAACGCTTATCGGCTTCGATAAGCGTTTGTCGGCAGA
This sequence comes from Citrobacter sp. CK198, assembly GCF_030333295.1. NCBI lineage: Bacteria > Pseudomonadati > Pseudomonadota > Gammaproteobacteria > Enterobacterales > Enterobacteriaceae > Citrobacter > Citrobacter sp. CK198. The sequence goes on from NZ_JAOWGE010000007.1 coordinate 107,454, forward strand.
AATAAAGGGAATTTGATTTAATGCAGAACCGTTACCGCGTCTTCCAGACGGCTGGCGCGATGTTTAACCATCGCTGAAACCTGAGCGCTCTCCTCCACCAGCTCGGCATTTTTCTGCGTGATATGGTTTAACTCATCCACGGCGCGGGTCAGGCTGGAGAGTCCGTCCGCCTGTTCCAGCGTCGAGTGGCTGATTTGCGCAATAAGCTGAGTGACGTTTTGCACCTGAGCCACAATATCATCCATCGTGCGTCCTGCCGCATGAACCTGTTCGGAGCCGGACTGTACCCGGCTTGCGCTGGCATCAATGAGCTTACGAATATCATTCGCCGCGCTGGCACTTCGGCTGGCAAGATGGCGAACCTCCCCGGCGACAACGGCAAATCCTTTACCCTGCTCGCCCGCTCGCGCCGCTTCAACCGCCGCGTTCAGCGCCAGGATATTCGTCTGGAAAGCAATATCGTTAATCAGCGTAGTGATTGTGCCAATCTGCTGCGTGCTGTCAGCGATGTCATCCATCGTTTTAATGACGGTTTCCATCGCCTCTCCGCCCTGCGTCGCCGCACTGCTGGCCGCGCTGGATAATTTATCGGCGGCGGACGCGGTGGTGGAATTTTTCTTCACGGACTCCGCCATCTGGTTCATGGTCGTCACCGTCTGCTGCACATTCTCCACCGTCTGGCGGGTGTGTTTATTCAGATCGTCATTGCCTTTCGCTAGCGTCTCGCTGCCGTTTCTGACGCTGGAAACCTGGCTTGAGACGTCATTAATCAGCCAGCGGCACATAAGCCCAAGCTGGCCTACCGCGCGCAACATCAGCCCCAGTTCGTCACTACGGTTAAGATGCGATACGCTATTACGCTCGCCCGTTGCGACTTTCAACGCCTGCCGGGCGACATTTTCGATCGGACGCACAATCTGCCATTCAAACACCGCCGTTCCCGCCAGCATCAGCAGGGCGTTCACGAATAGCGCTGGCCACGCAACGCCCATTTGCGCCATCGCCGCCATCAGCACCACGCCCGTCAGCGCCATAACGCTGCGTACACGCCAGCGAATGGGGATTGCCGGCAGTTTCCCCAGCCAGCCTTTACGCACCACCAGTCCTTTGTGGATATGTTTGTTGCTGCGGCCTTCATTCAGCGCCTTATACAAAGGCTCAACGGCCGCAATCTCTTCGTCTGTCGCGCGGGTACGAATCGACATATAGCCGGTCACGCGCCCTTCCCGCACCATCGGCACCGCATTCGCCCGCACCCAGTAGTGATCGCCATTCTTCCGTCGGTTTTTCACGATGCCGCTCCACGGCTCACCCTGCCTGAGGGTGTACCACATATCCGCAAACGCGGCTTTCGGCATGTCCGGGTGGCGTACCAGATTATGCGGTTGCATAAGCAGTTCATTCAGCGTAAAGCCGCTTACCTGAACGAAAGTATCATTTGCATGGGTGATATAGCTTTGCAGGTCAGTTGTGGACATCAGGGTTGTATCATCATCCAGCGGATAATTATGCTGGCTGACGTAGGGATGAGAAGACATGGTTGCGTCCTGTGCAGGTTACTTGAATGTTAACTTTTCTGTCAGATGTTATTTCGGCGATAATTGGTTTATCTTTAGTTGTTAAATTTGATTTAGATCGCAATTTGCGTTTAAACCGTAATATTTGTATGTTTTCTAATTCATTGATTTAAAATACTTTCGTTAAGTAACTATTCAGTTCCACTATAACTTCCGCCCCATATACGCACACCGCCCGCACCGTTCTGGTGCGACGGCCCGCTCGTCAGCCCCGCTTCCCCCGCACACACATTGCGCAAAACATCACCAATTGTTAATGAATGAGATTAAATATTGCACACTTGATATTTTCCCTGGTGTTTATCCCGATTTTCATGATCCACGCCGATATGGCGCAATCCCTGCAATACTTAACTCAGTATCATGTGATACGCGAGCTCCGGGAGCACATTTTGAACAGGTTACCTTCCAGCGCATCGGCCCTGGCCTGTAGCGCACACGCACTGAATCTCATTGAAAAGCGAACGCTTGATCATGAGGAAATGAAAGCACTGAACCGAGAGGTGATTGATTACTTCAAAGAGCATGTTAATCCGGGGTTTTTAGAGTATCGAAAATCTGTGACCGCTGGCGGGGATTACGGAGCCGTAGAGTGGCAAGCGGGAAGTCTGAATACGCTTGTCGACACCCAGGGACAGGAGTTTATTGATTGCCTGGGTGGTTTTGGCATTTTCAACGTGGGGCACCGTAATCCAGTTGTCGTATCCGCCGTACAGAATCAACTCGCAAAACAACCTCTGCACAGCCAGGAGTTACTGGACCCGCTCCGGGCCATGCTGGCTAAAACGCTCGCAGCGCTCACGCCTGGAAAACTGAAGTACAGTTTTTTCAGCAACAGCGGCACCGAATCGGTAGAAGCGGCGCTGAAACTGGCGAAGGCGTATCAGTCGCCGCGCGGTAAGTTTACCTTTATCGCTACCAGCGGCGCGTTTCACGGTAAATCGCTGGGGTCGCTTTCCGCCACGGCGAAATCCACGTTCCGCAAGCCGTTTATGCCGCTGCTGCCGGGCTTTCGCCATGTACCGTTTGGCAACATTGAGGCCATGCGTACTGCGCTTAGCGAGTGTAAAAAAACCGGCGACGATGTGGCAGCCGTCATTCTGGAACCAATTCAGGGCGAGGGCGGCGTGATCCTGCCGCCGCAGGGCTATCTGACCGCCGTGCGTAAACTCTGCGATGAGTTTGGCGCCCTGATGATTCTGGATGAAGTCCAGACCGGCATGGGGCGCACCGGTAAGATGTTCGCCTGTGAACATGAAAACGTGCAGCCTGACATTTTATGTCTGGCAAAAGCGTTGGGCGGCGGCGTGATGCCGGTTGGGGCAACCATCGCCACCGAAGAGGTGTTCTCCGTTCTGTTCGATAATCCGTTCCTGCACACCACAACCTTTGGCGGCAACCCGCTGGCCTGTGCGGCAGCATTAGCGACCATTAACGTGTTGCTGGAGCAGAATCTACCGGCACAGGCGGAGCAGAAAGGCGATATGTTGCTGGACGGCTTCCTCCAGCTTGCCAGGGAATATCCTGACCTGGTGCAGGACGCTCGCGGAAAAGGGATGTTGATGGCGATTGAGTTTGTTGACAACGAAATCGGCTACAACTTCGCCAGCGAGATGTTCCGCCAGCGGGTACTGGTTGCCGGGACGCTCAACAACTCGAAAACGATTCGCATCGAACCACCGCTGACATTAACAATTGAGCAGTGTGAGCAGGTGTTAAAGGCGACCCGCAAGGCTCTGGCGGCGTTACGGGTGAGCGTTGAGGAAACATAACACATCGCCGGATGGCGCTACGCTTATCCGGCCTACAGGAATCCGATCCGTAGACCGGATAAGACGCGCCAGCATCGCCATCCGGCAATGTTCACACAACCCGCACGCCCGCCTGTAGGCCGGATAAGATGCGCCAGCGTCGCCATCCGGCAAGTTCACACAACCCGCACACCCGCAGGCATTACGCGTTCCGGCGTCAGCAATACGCTTTCACTGCCGTCATCAGTTTCAGCACACAGCAACATGCACTCTGACGTTTCACCACGCATTTTGGCTTTTTGCAGATTGCACAGTACCACCACCGTTTTCCCCATCAGCGCATCCTCTCGGTAATAAGGTACGAGGCTGGTTACCGTTTGCAGCGTACGCTCGCCCACATCCACCTGCACAATGTAAAGCTTATCGGCATTATCATGACGCTTTACCTGCACAATCTTTCCAACACGCAGCTCCAGTCGGGCAAAATCCGCAAAGGCCACCGTCTCCATCTTTTCCCCCCTCTAGTAAAAATTCACTAAATCATAGCAATAATTTTTCCAGGCACTGTTCTTAAAAAAGGGGAAATGCTGCGTTTATCACACTCTTTAAGCTGAAATTTACCCCTGGCACGTCAAATAAACGCGCTTTATTTACTGAAAACAGATGCATAGATAAGCACTTCCTTTACAATGAAAAGGCTACTCAGGGGAAAGTCGAAAAAGGTAATCATGGCAACACTTAAAGATATCGCAATTGAAGCTGGCGTATCCCTGGCGACAGTGTCGCGGGTCTTAAACGACGACCCCACGCTGAATGTCAAAGAAGAGACCAAACACCGCATTCTGGAAATCGCGGAAAAGCTGGAGTACAAAACCAGCAGCGCCCGTAAGAGCCAGAATAGTACGGTCAGCCTGCAACACATCCTTGCCATCTACAGTTATCAGCAAGAGCTGGAAATTAACGATCCCTACTATCTGGCAATCCGCCACGGGATTGAGACACAGTGTGAAAAACTGGGGATTGAACTGACCAACTGCTACGAACACAGCGGGTTGCCGGATCTTAAAAATATCACCGGCATTCTCATTGTCGGCAAGCCCTCAGCCGCCTTACGCGACGCCGCCGCCGCGCTGACTGACAATATCTGCTTTATCGACTTTCACGAATCAGGCAGTGAATATGATGCCGTCGATATCGATTTGTCCCGCATCAGCAAAGAGATCATCGACTTTTTCATTGCTCAGGGCGCAACCCGTATCGGTTTTATTGGCGGGGAGGATGAGCCCGGCAAAGCCGATATCCGCGAAGCCGCGTTTGTCGAATATGGCCGCCTGAAGCAGGTCGTGCGTGAAGACGATATCTGGCGCGGTGGTTTTTCCAGTTCATCAGGTTACGAACTGGCGAAACAAATGCTGGCTAAAGCGGATTATCCGCGCGCGCTGTTTGTCGCCTCCGACTCGATAGCCATTGGCGTGTTACGCGCAATCCACGAGCATGGCCTTGAGATCCCGCGCGACATCTCCCTGATAAGCGTGAATGACATTCCGACGGCGCGATTCACCTTCCCACCGCTTTCCACGGTGCGCATTCATTCCGAAATGATGGGCAGCCAGGGCGTAAATCTGGTGTACGAAAAAGCCCGTGACGGGCGTGCACTGCCGCTGCTGGTCTTCGTTCCCAGTAAACTTAAACTGCGCGGCACCAGCCGCTAACTCCCCTTTTCCACCGCCCGGTTTTCCTGATAGCCGGGCGCATTCCGCTTTTCGCCGTTTTTCTTCTCACTGCTTATTTTCGTGATCCAGTTAAAGTAAATCATTTTACCCACTACATTTTAGTAAATATTTTACTAAAATCATTTCCCATAACGCACACTTACCATCGCCTTGAAGGGTTCCGACTTCGCTCCACAGGGAGGCATTATGAATCGCTGGGAAAACATTCAGCTGACCCACGAAAACAGACTGGCGCCACGCGCCTACTTTTTTTCTTATGACTCAATAGCCCAGGCTCGCACATTCGCCCGCGAAACCAGCCGCTATTTTTTGCCGCTAAGCGGTCAGTGGAACTTTCAGTTCTTCGACCACCCGCTTCAGGTGCCGGAAGCCTTTACCTCAGAGTATATGCGAGACTGGGGAACAATTACCGTTCCAGGGATGTGGCAAATGGAAGGCCACGGCAAGCTGCAATATACCGACGAAGGTTTCCCGTTTCCGATCGATGTGCCGTACGTCCCCAGCGATAACCCCACCGGCGCTTATCAACGCATTTTCACGCTGAGCGAAGGCTGGCAAGGAAAGCAAACGCTGATTAAATTCGACGGCGTCGAAACGTATTTCGAAGTTTATGTGAACGGCCATTATGTGGGATTCAGCAAAGGCAGCCGCCTGACGGCAGAGTTCGACATCAGCGCGGTCGCGAAGACGGGCGACAACCTGTTATGCGTCCGCGTGATGCAGTGGGCAGATTCCACCTATGTTGAAGACCAGGATATGTGGTGGTCGGCGGGCATCTTCCGCGACGTTTATCTGGTTGGCAAACACACCGTCCACATTCAGGACTTCACCGTCCGCACCGATTTTGACGACGATTATCGCAATGCCACCCTCTCCTGCCAGCTGATTCTGGAAAATCTGACCGCCGACCCGGCAATCGCTTCTCTGGAGTATGCGCTGTTTGACGGTGAGGATGTTGTACATGCAGGCGCCATCAACGCACTGACCATTGACCAGCGCATCAGCACCGACTTTACTGTTGGCGTTCACGCTCCGCACCAGTGGTCCTCTGAGTCGCCGTATCTCTACCATCTGGTGATGACCCTGAAAGACGCCAACGGCAATACTCTTGAAGTAGTGCCGCAACGCGTGGGCTTTCGCGATATTCAGGTTCGCGACGGGCTGTTTTACATCAATAACCGCTATGTGATGCTGCACGGCGTCAACCGCCACGATAACGATCATCTTAAAGGTCGGGCTGTCGGCATGGATCGCGTTGAAAAAGATCTGCGGTTAATGAAACAACACAACATCAACTCGGTACGAACCGCGCACTACCCTAACGATCCACGTTTCTACGAGCTCTGCGATATCTACGGCCTGTTTGTGATGGCGGAAACCGACGTCGAGTCACACGGATTCGCTAACATCGGCGATATCAGCCGCATCACCGACGACCCGGCGTGGGAAACGGTCTACGTCGAGCGCATCGTGCGCCATATCCATGCGCAGAAAAACCACCCTTCTATCATCATCTGGTCGCTGGGCAACGAATCCGGGTACGGCTGTAATATTCGCGCGATGTACCACGCCGCCAAAGCGCTGGATGACACGCGCCTGATTCACTACGAAGAAGACCGCGACGCCGAAGTGGTGGATATCATCTCCACCATGTATACCCGCGTGCCGCTGATGAACGAGTTTGGTGAGTACCCGCATCCGAAGCCGCGCATCATCTGCGAATACGCCCACGCGATGGGCAACGGCCCCGGTGGGCTAACCGAATATCAGAATGTCTTTTACCAGCACGACTGCATTCAGGGGCACTATGTCTGGGAATGGTGCGATCACGGTATTCAGGCGAAAGACGACGATGGCAACGTGTGGTACAAATTTGGCGGCGATTACGGCGACTACCCGAATAACTACAACTTCTGCCTTGATGGTCTGATTTACCCTGACCAGACGCCGGGCCCGGGTCTGAAGGAGTACAAGCAGGTCATTGCACCTGTAAAAATCCACGCGCAGGATCTGGAACGTGGCGAACTGAAAGTAGAAAACAAACTGTGGTTCACCTCCCTTGACGACTATACCCTGCATATTGACATTCGTGCCGAAGGGGAGACGCTCTCCACGCAGCAGATCAAACTGCGCGACGTCGCGCCGAATAGCGAGGCGTTACTGCACTGCACGTTGCCAGCGCTGGATGGGCGAGAAACGTTTCTTAACGTCACCGTGACCAAAGACTCCCCCACACTCTACAGCGACGCAGGGCATCATATCGCCGCCTGTCAGTTCCCGCTGAAGGCCAGAACGGCGCCTCCTGTACCGTTTAGCCAGCCAAACGCGCGCGCGTTGACGCTGGAAGACGATCGTCTGAGCTGCACCGTGCGCGGCTACAACTTCCATCTGACGTTCTCAAAACTGAACGGGAAGCCAACCGCCTGGAACGTTAATGGTGAAGCGCTGCTGACCCGCGCGCCAAAAATCAATTTCTTTAAGCCGACGATTGATAACCACAAGCAGGAGTTCGACGGGCTCTGGCAACCAAACCATCTGCACATCATGCAGGAGCATCTGCGGGCGTTTACCGTCGAGCAAACGGAAGATGCGGTGCTGATTACCAGCCACACCCTTATTGCTCCGCCGGTATTTGATTTCGGCATGCGCTGTACGTATCTCTGGCGCATTGCGATGGATGGTCAGGTAAACGTCGCGCTTTCCGGCGAACCCTACGGCGAATATCCGCACATTATTCCGTGTATTGGCTTCACGATGGGAATCAATGGCGCCTTCGATCAGGTTGCCTGGTATGGTCGCGGCCCGGGAGAAAACTATGCCGACAGTCAGCAGGCCAACATCATCGACATCTGGCGCTCCACCGTGGATGACATGTTTGAGAATTACCCGTTCCCGCAGAACAACGGTAATCGCCAGCATGTACGCTGGGCGACGCTAACCAACCGCCACGGCAACGGTCTGCTGGTGGTGCCGCAACGCCCCATCAACTTCAGCGCCTGGCATTACACGCCAGAAAACCTCTTTGCCGCGCAGCACTGCAATGAGTTGCAGCGCTGCGACGACATCACCCTGAATCTGGATCATCAGTTGCTTGGGCTGGGTTCCAACTCCTGGGGAAGCGAAGTGCTCGATTCCTGGCGCGTCTGGTTCCGGTCATTCCGTTATGGCTTTACGTTGCTGCCGGTGTCCGGCGGCGAAGCGACCGCCCAGGCTATCGCCGGCCATGCCTTCGGCACGGACTTCTTTTCCACAAATTTGCATAGCGAGAATGAAAAATGAGGCTCCTCGATAACTTAGAACAGTTCCGGCAGGTCTACGCCTCTGGTCGAAAATGGCAGCGCTGCATTGAAGCGATTGAAAATATCGACAACATTCAGCCCGGCGTCGCTCACTCCATCGGGGATTCTCTGACGTATCGCGTGGAAACCGACTCTGCCGCCGATGCGCTGTTTACCGGGCATCGCCGTTACGTTGAAGTGCATTACTACCTGCAAGGGCGACAAAAAATTGAATATGCCGCCAAAGATACGTTGCAGGTCGTTGAATATTATCGCGATGAAACCGATCGCGAATATCTGAAAGGTTGCGGAAACACCGTAGAGGTTCACGAAGGACAGATGGTGATTTGCGACAACCATGAAGCCTACCGTTTTATCTGTAATCACGCTGTAAAAAAAGTCGTACTCAAAGTGACCATTGAAGATGGTTATTTTCATAACAAATAAAAATAACGGGCGGCACCTGTGATGTGCCGCTGACTACCCTACAAAAATCAGGAATCGGAGATGTGTTATGTCTGATACCAAACGTAATACAATCGGCAAGTTCGGCTTACTCTCGCTTACCTTTGCCGCCGTTTACAGTTTTAATAACGTTATCAATAATAATATTGAGCTGGGGCTGGCATCGGCGCCGATGTTTTTCCTGGCAACGATTTTCTACTTTATCCCCTTCTGTTTAATTATTGCAGAATTCGTTTCATTAAATAAAAACTCTGAAGCTGGCGTTTATGCTTGGGTAAAAAGCTCCCTCGGCGGACGCTGGGCATTTATTACCGCCTACACCTATTGGTTCGTTAATTTGTTCTTTTTCACCTCGCTGCTCCCGCGCGTAATTGCCTATGCCTCTTATGCGTTCCTGGGCTACGAATATATTCTGACGCCGGTCGCAACAACCGTATTGAGTATGGTGCTGTTCGCCTTCTCAACCTGGGTTTCCACCAACGGGGCGAAAATGCTGGGGCCAATCACCTCCGTCACCTCCACGCTGATGCTCCTGTTGACGCTTTCCTATATTTTACTGGCCGGTACGGCGCTGGTGGGCGGCGTTCAGCCTGCCGATCCGATCACCGTGGAGGCGATGATCCCGAACGTTAACTGGGCGTTCCTCGGTATTACGACCTGGATCTTTATGGCCGCAGGCGGCGCGGAATCCGTTGCGGTGTATGTTAACGACGTAAAAGGCGGATCAAAATCATTTGTAAAAGTGATCATCCTGGCCGGGATTTTCATCGGCGTGCTTTATTCTATTTCGTCGGTACTGATCAACGTATTCGTGAGCAGTAAAGAGCTGAAATTTACCGGCGGTTCAGTACAGGTCTTCCACGGTCTGGCAGCCTGGTTTGGTCTGCCCGAACTGTTGATAAACCGCTTTGTCGGTCTGGTCTCTTTTACTGCGATGTTCGGCTCCCTGCTGATGTGGACTGCAACGCCGGTTAAAATTTTCTTCTCCGAAATTCCCGCAGGGATTTTTGGCAAAAAAACCGTCGAACTGAATGAAAACGGCGTCCCCGCCCGCGCCGCCTGGATTCAGTTCCTGATTGTCATTCCGTTGATGATTATCCCGATGCTCGGCTCGAATACCGTTCAGGAATTAATGAACACCATCATTAATATGACCGCAGCGGCCTCCATGCTGCCTCCGCTGTTTATTATGCTGGCCTACCTGAATCTGCGGGCAAAACTGGAGCACTTACCGCGAGACTTCCGTATGGGATCACAAAGAACCGGTATTATCGTCGTGTCGATGTTAATTGTTATATTTACCATCGGATTTATTGCCTCCACTTTCCCAACCGGCGGCAATATTATGACCATTGTTTTCTATAACGTGGGCGGTATTGTTATTTTCCTCGGATTCGCCTGGTGGAAATACAGCCGATACATTAAAGGACTCACAAAAGAAGAACAGGATATTGAAGCCGCACCCGCATCAAACATTAATTAACAGATTGATTTTATAACTATAAGAACCATTTTCACATTGGCTATAACAATAAAAAATATTTATTTTGGCTTAGGACAGAAGCATGAAAATGATGAAAAATATTCGCAGGGCAATAATTGCCCTGCCCTTCCTCTGTGTTTTTCCCCTGGCTGCGGAAGACGTTCATCCGGCAGAACACGACGACACAAAAACGCCAGCCGTCACCTCTCCCTCCTTTCGCTTTTACGGCGAGATGGGGCTGGGGGGATATATGGATTTAGAAGGACAGGATAAACATAAATACAGTGACGGCACCTATATTGAAGGCGGCCTGGAGATGAAATACGGCTCATGGTTTGGCCTGATTTACGGCGAAGGCTGGACGGTGCAGGCCGACCATCAGGGTAACGCCTGGGTTCCCGATCATAGCTGGGGCGGGTTCGAAGGCGGTATCAACCGTTTTTATGGCGGTTATCGTACTGATGACGGCACGGAACTGATGCTGAGCCTGCGTCAGGATTCCTCGCTGGATGACCTGCAATGGTGGGGCGATTTTACGCCGGATCTGGGCTACGTCATCCCCAATACCCGTGACATCATGACCGCGATTAAGGTGCAGAATCTGAGCGGCGCCTTCCGTTATAGCGTCACCGCCACGCCAGCCGGGCATCACGATGAGGGGAAAGCCTGGCTCCATTTCGGCAAATACGATCGCTATGACGATAAATACACCTATCCGGCGATGATCAACGGTTATATCCAGTACGATCTTGTCGAAGGCGTCACCTGGATGAACGGCCTGGAAGTTACCGACGGCACCGGGCAACTGTTTCTGACCGGCGTTCTCTCTCCCAATCTGGCCGCCCGCGCCTGGCACCACACTGGTCGCGCCGACGGTCTGGACGTGCCGGGCAGCGAAACCGGCTTTATGGTCAGCGCCATGTACGAAGCGCTAAAAGGCGTTTATCTCTCTACCGCCTACAGCTATGCCAGGCACCGGCCAGACCATGCCGCAGACGAAACCACCTCTTTTATGCAGTTTGGCGTCTGGTACGAATACGGCGGCGGACGTTTCGCCACCGCCTTCGACAGCCGGTTCTATATGCAAAACGCATCTGGCGATCCCAGCGACCAGATTTTCCTGATGCAATATTTCTACTGGTAATAAGGACATGAACACCATGAAAATCACGACGACCCTGACGCCGCTGACCTGCGCTTTGCTAATAAGCCTCTCCGCACATGCCGCCACTGCGGACGATTATAAAAATGTCATTAACCGCACCGGCGCGCCGGGCTATATGCATGATTACGATTACGATGATCACCAGCGTTTTAATCCGTTTTTCGATCTCGGCGCGTGGCATGGATACCTGCTGCCAGACAGCAAGGCCACGATGGGCGGCTTTCCCGGCGTCGCACTGCTGACGGAAGAGTACATCAACTTTATGGCCACCCATTTTGACCGTCTGTCGGTGTATCAAAACGGCCAACAGGTTGACTTTGCGCTTGAGGCTTACAGCATTCCCGGCGCGCTGATCCAAAAATTATCCTCAAAGGACGTGCAGGTTGAGATGACGCTGCGCTTCGCCAGTTCGCGCACGGCCCTGCTGGAAACAAAAATCACCAGCAAGACGCCGCTGGATCTGGTGTGGGACGGCGAGTTACTGGAAAAACTGGAAGCGAAAGAGGGAAAAGCAATCTCCGATAAAACCATTGATGGAGAATACCCGGACTATCAGCGAAAAATCATCGCCACCCGTGATGGTCTGAAAGTCACCTTCGGCAAAGTGCGTTCCACCTGGGATCTGCTCACTTCCGGCGAATCTGAATATCAGATACATAAGTCCCTGCCGACAGACACAAAGGTCAACGGCCACCGCTTTACCAGCAAGGCGCACATCAACGGTTCCACCACGTTTTATACCACCTGGTCGCATCTGCTCACCGCGCAGGAAGTGGATAATGAGCAGGCGCAGATCCGCGACATTCTGGCTCGCCCGGCTGACTATCTCAGCGCATCACAAAAACGCTGGGAGGGCTATCTGCAAAAAGGCTTAACCAACCCGGACGCCACGCCAGAACAGACGCGGGTTGCGGTTAAAGCCATTGAAACGCTGAACGGCAACTGGCGCTCGCCAGGCGGCGCGATCAAACACCATACCGTGACGCCATCGGTCACTGGCCGCTGGTTTTCCGGTAATCAGACCTGGCCGTGGGACACCTGGAAGCAGGCCTTTGCGATGGCGCATTTCAACCCGGAAATCGCCAAAGAGAATATTCGCGCCGTCTTCTCCTGGCAGATTCAACCCGACGATCCGCTTCGCCCACAGGATGCGGGCTTCGTTCCCGATCTGATCGCCTGGAACCTCAGCCCGGAACGCGGCGGCGATGGCGGCAACTGGAACGAGCGCAACACCAAGCCAAGCCTTGCGGCATGGTCAGTGATGGAGGTCTACAACGTCACCAAAGACAAAGCCTGGCTTGAAGAGATGTACCCGAAACTGGTGGCATACCATGACTGGTGGCTGCGTAACCGCGATCACAACGGCAATGGCGTCCCGGAATATGGCGCAACCCGCGATAAAGCCCACAATACCGACACCGGCGAAATGCTGTTTACGGTAAAACAGGGCGACAAGGAAGAGACGTTATCCGGGCTGAGAAACTATGCCCGCATCATCAGCGAAGGCCAGTACGACAGCCTGGAAATTCCAGCGCAGGTCGCCGCCTCCTGGGAGTCCGGGCGTGATGACGCCGCAGTGTTCGGTTTTATTGATAAAGCGCAGCTGGATAAATATGTCGCAAACGGCGGCAAACGCAGCGACTGGACGGTGAAATTTGCGGAAAACCATCGCCAGGACGGCACGCTGCTGGGCTATTCGCTGCGACAGGAGTCGGTCGATCAGGCGAGCTACATGTACAGCGACAACCACTATCTGGCGGAAATGGCGACCCTCCTCAATAAGCCGAACGAGGCGCAGCACTATCGCCAGTTGGCGCAGAAGATCGCGGATTACATCAACACCTGTATGTTCGATCCGGCAACACACTTCTTCTATGATCTGCGGATTGAAGAAAAGCCGCTGGCAAACGGCTGTGCGGGGAAACCGATCGTTGAGCGTGGCAAGGGGCCGGAAGGCTGGTCGCCGTTGTTTAACGGCGCTGCGACGCAGGCTCACGCCGATGCGGTTGTGAAGGTGATGCTTGACCCGAAAGAGTTCAATACTTTCGTACCGCTCGGCACCGCCGCGCTGACCAATCCGGCGTTCGGCGCGGATATTTACTGGCGTGGACGCGTGTGGGTGGATCAGTTCTGGTTCGGATTAAAAGGCATGGCGCGTTACGGCTATCGTGATGATGCGCTGAAGCTGGCGGATACTTTCTTCAGGCATGCGAAAGGGCTAACCGCCGACGGGCCGATTCAGGAAAACTACAACCCGTTGACCGGCGCACAGCAGGGCGCGCCGAACTTCTCCTGGAGCGCCGCGCACCTGTATATGCTGTATAACGACTTCTTCAGGAAACTGTAATCCGAAATGCAATGCCGGATGGCGCTACGCTTATCCGGCCTACAGGAATCCGATCCGTAGGCCGGATAAGATGCGCCAGCATCGCCATCCGGCAATGTTCACACAACCCGTACACCTGTAGGCCGGATAAGACGCGCCAGCGTCGCCATCCGGCAATGTTCACACAACCCGCACACCTGTAGGCCGGATAAGATGCGCCAGCGTCGCCATCCGGCAAATTCGTTCTCTGGCCCCGCTCCTTTTTTGAATCCCATCACAATCATCGCATTCCCCTTTTCCCTTTTACGCCGCGACGGCTAAATTATTAACTCATCCGACCACATAACAATAATTTTACATACTGGACACACTTATGAGCTATCCGTCGCTTTTCGCCCCGCTCGATCTGGGCTTTACCCGGCTTAAAAACCGTGTGCTAATGGGTTCGATGCATACCGGGCTGGAGGAATACCCCGATGGCGCCGAACGGCTGGCGGCTTTCTACGCCGAACGTGCGCGGCATGGCGTCGCGCTGATCGTCACCGGGGGGATTGCCCCCGCACTGTCCGGAGTGGGAATGGAAGGCGGCGCCACGTTAAATGACGCCAGCCAGCTGCCGCACCACCGCGTGATCACGGACGCCGTTCATGAGGAAGGCGGGAAAATTGCGTTGCAGATCCTGCATACCGGACGCTATAGCTATCAGCCGCATCTGGTCGCCCCTTCGGCGATCCAGGCGCCCATCAACCGTTTTACGCCGCACGAACTCACGCACGATGAAATCCTGCAACTGATTGACGATTTCGCCCGCTGCGCTCAGCTGGCGCGGGAAGCGGGTTACGACGGCGTCGAGGTGATGGGTTCGGAAGGCTATCTGATCAACGAATTTCTTACCGTGCGCACGAACCAGCGCGATGATGAATGGGGCGGCGATTACGCCAGGCGTATGCGTTTCGCGGTGGAAGTGGTACGGGCGGTACGCCAGCGCGTGGGCAGCGATTTTATCATTATCTACCGTCTGTCGATGCTCGACCTGGTGGAAAACGGCGGGACGTTCGACGAAACCGTACAGCTGGCGCAGGCCATTGAAGCGGCTGGCGCGACGATCATCAACACCGGTATTGGCTGGCACGAAGCGCGTATCCCGACGATCGCCACGCCGGTTCCGCGCGGCGCCTTTAGCTGGGTAACGCGCAAACTGAAAGGTCACGTCACCGTTCCGCTGGTCACGACCAACCGGATCAACGATCCGCAAGTAGCAGACGATATTCTGGCGCGCGGCGATGCGGATATGGTGTCGATGGCGCGCCCGTTCCTGGCGGATGCCGAACTGCTGTCGAAAGCGCAATCAGGGCGGGCGGATGAGATCAACACCTGTATCGGCTGCAACCAGGCCTGTCTGGATCAGATCTTCGTGGGTAAAGTCACCTCTTGCCTGGTGAATCCACGCGCCTGTCACGAAACCAAAATGCCGATAGTTCCGGCTGAACATAAGAAAAGCCTGGTCGTCGTCGGCGCAGGCCCGGCGGGTCTCGCATTTGCCATTAACGCGGCGGCGCGCGGGCACGACGTTACGCTGTTTGATGCCCTGGCCGAGATCGGCGGGCAGTTCAACATCGCTAAACAGATCCCCGGCAAAGAAGAATTTTATGAAACGCTGCGCTATTACCGTCGGATGATCGAAGTGACCGGCGTGACGCTGAAGCTCAACCGGTTTGTCACCGCAGACGATCTGCAACCGTTTGATGAAGCGATCCTCGCTTGCGGGATCGAGCCGCGTAAACCGTCGATCGAGGGCATCGATCACCCGAAAGTGCTGACCTATCTTGAGGTGCTGCGCGATAAAACTCCCGTCGGGAAACGTGTCGCGATTATCGGCTGCGGCGGGATTGGTTTTGATACCGCGATGTACCTCAGCCAGCCAGGCGATCCCAGCAGCCAGAGCATTGCCGAGTTCTGCGTGGAATGGGGGATCGACACCAGCCTGCAACAGCCCGGCGGGTTACGCCCGGAAGGGCCGCATCTGTCTCGCAGCCCACGTCAGATTGTGATGCTACAGCGTAAAGCCAGTAAACCCGGTCAGGGGCTGGGGAAAACCACCGGCTGGATCCATCGCGCAACGCTGTTGTCCCGCGGCGTAAAAATGATCCCGGCAGTCAGTTATCAGAAGATCGACGATGACGGATTGCACGTATTGATCAACGGCGAACCGCAGCTTCTGAACGTCGATCATGTCGTGATCTGCGCGGGGCAGGAGCCACGGCGCGAACTGGCGGAGCCGCTGCGCGCGTCAGGGAAAACGGTACACCTGATTGGCGGATGCGACGTGGCGATGGAGCTGGATGCGCGGCGGGCAATTGCGCAGGGAACAAAATTAGCGCTGGCGATTTAAGGGGCATTGCCTGATGGCGCTACGCTTATCAGGCCTACGGGGTAGCACGTTGTAGGCCGGATAAGGCGTTAGCCGTCATCCGGCACACGCTATTAGCGGCGGCGACCGGTTTTGACCGCTTTCAACACCACGAATTTGTTATTGGTGGCGATGGTGGTGCAGTTACCGAAAATCTTCTTCAGCTTGTGGAAATAATCCAGGTGACGGTTAGCCACAATGTACAGCTCGCCGTTGATCTTCAGGCAACGGCGCGCATGGTGGAACATTTCCCAGGCAACGTTATCCGTCAGCGCATGTTTCTGATGGAACGGCGGGTTGCACAGCACGGCGTTAAAGCGGAAAGGTTCCACGCCGGACAAAGCGTTGTTAATCATAAACTCGCAGCGATCCAACGCTTCCGGCATGTTGGTTTCCACATTCAAACGGCTGGACGCGACCGCCATCGGCGATTCATCGACAAACACGACGCTCGCCTGAGGGTTCTTCGCCAGCAGCGTCAGGCCAATCACGCCATTGCCGCAGCCGAGATCGACGATCTCCCCTTCCAGATTTTCCGGTAAATGCTGCATAAAGAAGCGCGCGCCGATATCCAGGCCGGTACGCGAGAAAACGTTCGCATGATTGTGGATAGTCCAGTCGGTGCCGTCCAGTTTCCAGCTCAGCGTCTGCGGCGCATCCGCCAGTTCAGGCTTACTAAAGGTACAGTTGATCAGGCGCGCCTTTTTCCAGGCCAGCGTCGTGGTCGTGGGGCCGAGCACTTTTTCGAACAGTTCCAGCGTGGAGGTATGAATGTCACGCGCCTTTGCTCCCGCAATAATACGGGTCTGCGGAGTCACGACCTGGCGCAACGCGCGCAATTGTTGCTCCAGCAGCGCCAGCGTTTTCGGCACCTTAATCAACACGACGCCCGGCGTCGGCGGGTACGCGGCGGTGCTGTCGAGAAACTTCACGCTGGATTCGGCGATATCGTTGTAGCGTAAATTTTCGCGCGTCGCCAGCTCGCTTAAATACGAGTCGCCGATGCTGTATGGTGTATGCTCAGCCAGCGCGCAGCTTAATGCGCCAAAGGCATCATTCAGGATCAGCAGCGGGCCGCTGATTTCCGCGTCGTCTAACTGTTGCAGCAGATATTCATCCGCCGCTTCCCACGCCTGAAGCGGGTTAACGTCATCCGTTTCCGGGAAACGTTTCAGTGTCAGTGAACGGAAACCGTTGTCTACGTGGCTCATCGGCCCTCCTGAATGGTAAAATTTCGCTGTTATCCCTGAAAGGGTGCGTGAGTATACTCTTTTTTTAGATTTAATTTGGGGCTTTGATGGGTCAACTTACTTATCTCCACGGCTACCCGGAGAATTTACTGTCTCAGGTACGCACGCTCATTGCTGAACAGCGTCTGGGCGCCGTGCTGGAAAAACGCTATCCGGGAACACATGATTTTGCGACCGATAAAGCGCTCTGGCAGTATACCCAGGATCTGAAAAGCCAGTTTCTGCGTAACGCCCCGCCGATCAACAAAGTGATGTATGACAACAAGATCCATGTGCTGAAAAATGCGCTGGGGCTGCATACCGCCGTTTCGCGCGTACAGGGCGGCAAGCTGAAGGTGAAAGCCGAGATCCGCGTCGCTACCGTGTTTCGCAATGCACCTGAACCTTTTCTGCGAATGATCGTGGTTCACGAACTGGCGCATCTGAAAGAGAAAGAACACAACAAAGCGTTTTATCAACTGTGCTGTCATATGGAGCCGCAGTACCACCAGCTTGAGTTTGATACCCGCCTGTGGTTAACGCATCTTTCGTTAAAGCAATCTGAGCAGTAGCGCACTGGCTTTGTCATAAAGGCATGCTAAATTGACGAAAGAATCCCTTTATGGAGCCTGAAGGCGTTTATGATACGTTTCGCTGTTATTGGCACAAACTGGATCACCCGCCAGTTTGTCGATGCCGCCCATGAAACCGGCAAATATAAGTTAACCGCAGTCTATTCCCGTCGCCTCGAACAGGCGCAAACCTTCGCCAATGATTATCCCGTCGAGCATTTATTCACTTCGCTTGAAGCAATGGCGCAAAGCGACGCCATTGATGCGGTGTATATCGCCAGCCCGAACTCGCTGCATTTCCCCCAGACTCAGCTCTTTTTAAGCCACAAAAAGCATGTGATCTGCGAGAAGCCGCTGGCCTCGAATCTGGCTGAAGTCGACGCCGCCATCGCGTGCGCGCGTGAAAATCAGGTCGTCCTGTTCGAAGCCTTTAAAACCGCCAGCCTGCCTAATTTCCAGTTGCTACAGCAGTCGCTGCCGAAAGCAGGAAGAATGCGCAAAGCCCTTATCAACTACTGCCAGTATTCCTCGCGCTACCAGCGCTATCTGGACGGCGAAAACCCCAATACCTTTAATCCAGCCTTCTCGAATGGCTCCATTATGGATATCGGTTTTTACTGTCTGGCGTCAGCGGTTGCGCTCTGGGGAGAACCGCAAAACGTTCAGGCGTCCGCCAGTCTGCTGGAAAGCGGTGTCGATGCGCATGGCGTGGCGGTGCTGGATTACGGCGACTTCAGCGTCACCCTACAGCATTCCAAAGTGAGTGATTCCGTACTGCCCAGCGAAATCCAGGGCGAAGCCGGTTCTCTGGTCATTGAGAAAATTTCGGAATGTCAGAAAGTGTGCTTCATTCCACGCGGCGGAAAAACGCAGGATTTATCCGTTCCTCAGCATATCAATACGATGCTGTATGAGGCGGAACGCTTTGCACACCTGGTCGAGACCAACGAGGTGAACCATCCCGAGCTGACCGTCAGCCGTATCACGGCCAAACTGCTCACAGAGATTCGTCGGCAGACGGGCGTCGTCTTCCCCGCTGATGACGCCACAGCGTAAAACAATGTAAAACAGATGTAACAGGCCATTGACTGATCGTATGGCCTGTCATATTTTGTTACGTGCAAAGGGGAGTAACTTCATTGTCGGCCGATCGTCATTACGATGTGTGAAAAACCACATCCGGTCGCCGGGCAATAAGAAAGTGATGTGCCTTCATGTCTTTGATTGATGACGAAGCCGATTCGCCATCACCCGTGGAGTGAGTACATATCACTTTCTTGTTGTAAGTGAGACCTTGCCGGAAGGCGAGGTCTATGCATATAAAAAGCAGCGGCTGACGTCTTTCGACGTTGGCCGTTTTTTTTATGTGTAAGGAAATTCTATGAATACTGTCGGCACACCGTTGTTATGGGGCGGATTCGCTGTCGTTGTGGTGATTATGCTGGCTATCGACCTTCTGTTGCAGGGGCGTCGTGGCGTACATACGATGTCCATGAAGCAGGCGGCGGCCTGGTCTCTGGTCTGGGTGACGCTTTCACTGCTGTTCAACGCCGCCTTCTGGTGGTATCTGGCGGAGACCCAGGGCCGGGCGGTGGCCGATCCGCAGGCGCTGGCGTTTCTCACCGGTTATCTGATCGAAAAATCGCTGGCCGTTGATAACGTCTTTGTCTGGCTGATGCTGTTCAGCTACTTCTCTGTTCCGCCTGCCCTGCAACGCCGGGTTCTGGTGTATGGCGTACTTGGCGCCATTGTTCTGCGTACGATTATGATTTTCGCCGGTAGCTGGCTGATCGCCCAGTTCGACTGGATACTGTACCTGTTCGGCGCTTTCCTGCTGTTTACGGGCGTGAAGATGGCGCTGGTGAAAGAGGACGAATCCGGCATCGGCGACAAACCGCTGGTTCGCTGGCTGCGTAGCCACCTTCGCATGACCGATACCATCGAAAACGAGCATTTCTTTGTGCGTAAGAATGGCTTGCTGTTCGTGACGCCGCTGATGCTGGTTCTGATTCTGGTGGAACTGAGCGATGTGATTTTCGCCGTCGATAGCATTCCGGCCATCTTTGCCGTGACTACCGACCCGTTCATCGTCCTGACCTCCAACCTGTTTGCGATCCTGGGTCTGCGCGCCATGTACTTCCTGCTGGCAGGGGTAGCAGAGCGCTTCTCGATGCTCAAATATGGTCTGGCCGTCATTCTGGTCTTTATCGGTATTAAGATGCTGATCGTCGATTTCTACCACATTCCGATCGCCATCTCGCTGGGCGTGGTGTTCAGTATTCTGGTGATCACGCTGATTGTTAACGCGTGGGTAAATCGCCAGAACGATAAAAAGCAGCAGCTACAGTAAGACCCTGCCCGGCAGCGCCATGTCTGCCGGGCTTACAAAAACCACGGTCGTGGGTTGAGTACACGCAGCACTACCCGATAACATGTAAATGTTTAGTTAAAAAATATGACGTAGTACGTAAATTCCAGCATTTTACGCTTTCCCAATCCCCATCTTTCCTTATACTCACTCAGGCAAACACTTTGTTACATCCTGAAAGATGCGCCAACAGAGCGTGCAAAGGATGAACAACATCACACTGAAAGGATCATGAAATGACTACGCAACGTTCATCGGGGCTACTCCAGCGTTTGGTTCAAGGGAGCCTGGTTAAACAAATTTTAATTGGGCTTGTACTGGGAATTTTACTGGCTTTAGTTTCAAAACCTGCCGCAGAGGCAACGGGTCTGCTGGGCACCCTGTTCGTTGGTGCGCTGAAAGCTGTCGCGCCGGTTCTGGTACTGACGCTGGTGATGGCGTCTATCGCCAACCATCAACACGGTCAGAAAACCAATATTCGCCCGATTTTGTGGATGTATCTGCTCGGCACATTTTCAGCCGCGCTGACGGCGGTTGTGGTGAGCTTCCTCTTTCCGTCCACGCTGCAACTGACGACTGGCGCCACGGATATCACGCCGCCGAGCGGCATTGTCCAGGTGATACACGGGCTGCTGATGAGCATCGTTGCGAACCCGATCCATGCGCTGATCAACGCCAACTACATCGGTATTCTGGTGTGGGCTATCGGCCTGGGCTTTGCGCTGCGCCACAGTAATCAAACCACCAAAAATCTGGTGAACGATCTGTCCGACGCCGTCACCTTTATTGTGAAACTGGTGATTCGCTTCGCGCCGATCGGTATCTTTGGCCTGGTCGCCTCAACGCTCGCCACTACGGGCTTCTCAGCGCTGTGGGGCTATGCGCAACTGTTACTGGTGCTGATTGGCTGTATGGCGATTGTGGCGCTGGTCATCAACCCGCTGCTGGTCTTTTTACAGATCCGCCGCAACCCGTATCCGCTGGTTCTCACCTGCCTGCGTGAAAGCGGCGTGACCGCCTTCTTTACCCGTAGCTCCGCTGCAAATATTCCGGTGAATATGTCGCTGTGCGAAAAACTGAATCTGGACAGAGATACCTATTCTGTTTCCATCCCGCTGGGAGCAACCGTCAATATGGCCGGTGCGGCAATCACGATTACCGTACTGACGCTGGCGGCGGTGTATACGCTGGGTATTCCGGTTGATCTGCCGACGGCGCTGCTGCTGAGCGTGGTGGCATCGCTGTGCGCATGCGGCGCTTCCGGCGTGGCGGGCGGTTCACTGCTGCTGATTCCGCTGGCGTGCAACATGTTCGGTATTCCGAACGAAATCGCCATGCAGGTGGTTGCGGTTGGCTTCATTATCGGCGTGTTGCAGGACTCCTGCGAGACCGCAATCAACTCCTCTACCGACGTTATGTTTACCGCCGCGGTATGTCAGGCGGAAGACGCGCGTTTAGCGAAAAGCGCGCTGCGTAGCTAAATAACCACAAGCCTGATGGCGCTGCGCTTATCAGGCCTACAACGCCCCACTCGTAGGCCGGATAAGACGTTTACGTCGCCATCCGGCATTTTTCATTGCCTGATGGCGCTGCGCTTATCAGGCCTACAACGCCCCACTCACAGGCCGGATAAGACGTTTACGTCGCCATCCGGCATTTTTTTACAGCGTTACACCGCTTTTGAAAATCGCCAGCTCGCGGAAATCATTGCGCTCATTGCAGGTCTGCTTGCCGTTGGCAAACGCCACAATCGTATCCACAAATTCATTCAACAACTGCGGCATCGCCTTACCGTGAATCAACTGCCCGGCGTCAAAATCGATCCAGTGCTTCTTCTTCGCCGCCAGTTCGCTGTTGGTGGCGATCTTCACCGTCGGGACAAACCCGCCATATGGCGTACCGCGGCCAGTACTGAACAACACCATGTGGCAACCCGCGCCCGCCAGCGCGCTGGTGGCGACCGCATCGTTGCCCGGCGCGCTTAACAGATTCAGACCGCGCGTTTTCAGGCGTTCACCGTAGCGCAGCACATCCACAACCTGGCTGGAACCCGCCTTCTGCGTGCACCCCAGAGACTTGTCTTCCAGCGTCGTAATCCCGCCCGCCTTGTTACCCGGCGACGGATTCTCATAAATCGGCTGGTCATGAGCGATAAAGTATTGCTTGAAGTCATTGACCATTGTCACCAGTTTTTCAAACGTCTCTTCATCACGGCAATGGCTCATCAACAGCTGTTCTGCACCGAACATTTCTGGCACTTCCGTCAGCACCGTCGTCCCGCCGTTAGCGATAACATAGTCGGAGAAGCGCCCCAGCATCGGGTTCGCGGTAATACCGGACAACCCATCTGAACCGCCGCATTCCAGACCAAACTTAAGTTCGCTCAGTTTGCCCGGCACGCGTTTGTCATGGCGCATCACGTTATACAGCTGATGAAGATGCTCAACGCCCGCCTCCACTTCATCGTCCTGCTGTTGGCAGGTCATAAAATGAACGCGTTCAGGGTCGAACTCGCCCAGCGTCTCGCGAAAGGCATCCACCTGATTGTTTTCGCAACCCAGTCCAATCACCAGCACCGCCCCCGCATTCGGGTGACGCACCATGTTTTGCAGCATGGTGCGGGTATTGATGTGATCGTCGCCAAGCTGAGAGCAGCCGTAGGTGTGGCTGAAGAGGAAAACGCCGTCAGTTCCTTCGGCATCAAAAGTCTCTTTCAGGAAACGGTTCTGGATCTGCCGCGCAATGCCGTTGACACAGCCGACGGTCGGCAGAATCCACAGCTCATTGCGCACGCCGACGTCTCCGTTGGCACGGCGATAAATCTGTACATCGCGATCCGCCGGTTGTACTTCAGGGGCCTGAAAATCGGGTTGATAGCTGTACTCATCCAAATCGCTGAGGTTAGTCCGGGTATTGTGGGCATGAATATGCTCACCCGCCGCGACGTCCACCAACGTATGGCCGATAGGCAGGCCATATTTGATGACGTTCTCCCCCTGCGCAATATCGCGTAAGGCAAACTTATGACCGCGTACGACATCCTGGCGTAGCGTCACGGTATGGTTATCGACGCTGACCTCAGCGCCCTGCGTTAAATCGGCCAACGCTACCGCAACGTTATCCAGCGTATGGATCCTGATGTATTGCATATCAACCCCAGACCTTAGTTCAGTTCAATGGCGAAATAGTCGCGCGCATTGTTGAAGCAGATGTTTCGTACCATTTCACCCAGCAACTGGATATCCGCCGGTGCTTCGCCCGCATTAACCCAGCGGCCTATCATCTGGCACAGGATGCGACGGAAATATTCGTGACGGGTATAAGACAGGAAGCTGCGGCTGTCGGTCAGCATACCGACGAAGCGGCTCAGCAGGCCAAGCTGCGCCAGTTGCGTCATCTGACGCTCCATCCCGTCTTTCTGATCGTTGAACCACCAGCCGGAACCAAACTGCATCTTGCCCGGCATCCCTTCGCCCTGGAAATTGCCGATCATAGTGCCCAGCACTTCGTTATCACGCGGGTTCAGACAGTACAGGATAGTTTTCGGCAGCAGATTTTCTTCATTCTGCTTGCTCAGCAATTTTGACAGCTCTTCCGCCAGCGGACGATCGTTGATGGAATCGAAGCCGACATCCGGCCCCAGCAGTTTGAACTGGCGCTGGTTGTTATTACGCAGCGCGCCGATGTGGTACTGCTGTACCCAACCGCGACGCGCATATTCCGCGCCCAGCCACACCAGTACGGCCGTTTTGAACTGCGCGACCTCATGCTCGCTCAGGGTCTCGCCCGCCAGACGGCGCGCCAGAATGCTGTCCAGTTCAGCGTCGCTGGCTTCAGCAAACATAACGACGTCAAGCGCGTGGTCAGAAACCTTACAGCCGTGAGCGGCAAAATGATCCAGACGCTGAGTCAGCGCGGCTTGCAGATCGGTGAAGCGGCGAATATCGGTATCCGATACTTCGCCCAGCTTCGTCATGTAATCGCCAAAGGTTGCCTGCTCAATGTTGAACGCTTTATCAGGACGCCAGCTCGGCAGCACTTTAACGGTGAACGTGCTGTCTTTCGCGACCGTGGCGTGGTGCTCCAGCGAATCGACAGGATCGTCGGTAGTGCCGACCATTTTTACATTCATCTGCTGCATGATTCCCCGCGCGGAGAATGCATCCTGCGCCAGCAATTCATTGCAACGATCCCAGATCTCATCTGCCGTCGCAGGCGACAGCAGCTTACCTGTAATACCAAATGGGCGACGCAGTTCAAGGTGCGTCCAGTGATATAACGGGTTGCCGATCGTGTGCGGCACCGTGGCGGCCCAGGCGTCGAACTTCTCACGATCGGACGCATCGCCCGTACACAGACGCTCAGCAACGCCATTGGTGCGCATCGCCCGCCATTTATAGTGGTCGCCTTTCAGCCAGATATCATACAGGTTGTTAAAACGGTAGTTTTCCGCGATCTGCTGCGGCGGCAGGTGGCAATGGTAGTCGAAGATGGGCTGATCTTTTGCGTAATCATGGTACAGACGGCGGGCAAACTCGGTATCCAGCAGAAAATCTTCAGTCATAAACGGGGTCATTATCGTCTTCCTCTCAACGAGTGCGTCAGATTGCTTATGTTTTGATGCTGTCAAAGTTATCACACCAATTTCCAGACACTGAAGATATTTTCGTGAGTTGGATCAATAAAAACCAACAAATAAATTACCCCTAAAAGAGTAAACAGCGCTCCAGGCCGCGCCATTGCTGGTATTTCTAAATCGAAATAATGACCACACTAAGAATCCTGCATTTGTGATGTCACTCACCTTTTGAAGTTGTATGACAAGTTATCTTTCTGGCCGTCGCGATACATAAGCCGACGGAATGCAAAGTTATCGATGGTTAAGACATCGAATTGACCGGTACGGAAACCGAATTAGCACGATGACTCATGGCAACGTTCGGGGCGTACCGGCTTTTTTTCGGTTATCCCGTCGTCAATAACTTCCCCGCTCAGCGCAGGAAGATAACCGCGATTGTTGCGGAAATAACAAAACGATGAGGTTTTACATGCGTAAAATTAAAGGGTTACGTTGGTATATGATTGCACTGGTGACATTAGGCACCGTGCTGGGCTATCTGACGCGTAACACTGTGGCGGCGGCTGCGCCAACGCTGATGGAAGAGTTACACATCTCCACACAACAGTATTCCTATATCATCGCAGCCTATTCTGCTGCTTACACTGTCATGCAACCCGTAGCCGGTTACGTACTGGATGTTCTCGGTACGAAGGTGGGTTACGCCATGTTCGCCGTTCTGTGGGCCGTATTCTGCGGCGCAACCGCACTGGCTGGAAGCTGGGGCGGCCTGGCGCTGGCGCGCGGCGCGGTCGGCGCTGCTGAAGCCGCGATGATCCCGGCGGGCCTGAAAGCCAGCTCTGAATGGTTCCCGGCAAAAGAACGCTCCATTGCGGTCGGCTACTTTAACGTCGGCTCTTCCATCGGCGCGATGATTGCGCCTCCGCTGGTCGTCTGGGCTATCGTGATGCACAGCTGGCAGATGGCGTTTATTATTTCCGGCGTGCTGAGCTTCATCTGGGCAATGGCCTGGCTGGTGTTCTATAAACACCCGCGCGATCAGAAAAAGCTGACGGATGCAGAACGCGACTACATCATTGGCGGTCAGGAAGCGCAGCACAAAGACAATACTGCGAAGAAAATGTCTCTCGCGCAGATCCTGCGTAACCGCCAGTTCTGGGGTATCGCTCTGCCACGTTTCCTGGCGGAACCGGCATGGGGAACCTTCAACGCCTGGATCCCGTTGTTCATGTTTAAAGTGTACGGCTTTAACCTGAAAGAGATTGCCATGTTCGCCTGGATGCCCATGCTGTTTGCCGACTTAGGCTGCATCATCGGCGGTTATCTGCCGCCGCTGTTCCAGCGCTGGTTCGGCGTAAACCTGATCGTCTCCCGTAAAATGGTCGTTACCCTGGGCGCGCTGCTGATGATTGGCCCAGGCATGATCGGTCTGTTCACCAGCCCGTATATCGCCATCATGCTGCTTTGCATCGGCGGTTTCGCTCACCAGGCGCTGTCCGGCGCGCTGATTACGCTCTCTTCTGACGTCTTTGGCCGTAATGAAGTGGCAACCGCGAATGGCCTGACCGGGATGTCCGCCTGGCTGGCGAGCACATTGTTTGCTCTGGTGGTCGGCGCGCTGGCTGACACCATCGGCTTCAGCCCGCTGTTCGCGGTACTGGCGGTGTTCGACCTGCTCGGCGCGCTGGTTATCTGGACGGTGCTGCAAAACAAACCGGCCAGCGAGGCGGGGCCAGGGTCGCAGGTCAATCGCCCCGCAACGCAAAGTTGACCTGACCTGCGCCATCATCCAACAAGGTTTACTCATCCAAAGCCGCCTGTTAAACAGGCGGCTTTTTCAACGGTACAAGTGGAGCCAGCCTCGCAAAAGTGGTATAACAAATATAGTCTGCCGTCTTATGCCTGGAGCGCATATGGAAATCACCGAACCACGACGTTTGTATCAACAACTTGCTGCTGACCTGAAAGAGCGCATCGAACAGGGCGTCTACCTTGTGGGCGATAAACTCCCTGCCGAACGCTTTATTGCCGATGAGAAAAACGTCAGCCGTACGGTGGTTCGTGAAGCGATTATCATGCTGGAGGTCGAAGGCTACGTAGAAGTCCGCAAAGGTTCCGGCATCCACGTCATTTCAAATCAACCGAAATATTATGTCGCCCCGGATGAAAATCTTGAGTTTGCCAATTATGGCCCGTTCGAACTTCTCCAGGCGCGCCAGTTGATAGAAAGCAATATTGCCGAGTTTGCCGCCACGCAGGTGACGAAACAGGACATCATGAAGCTGATGGAAATCCAAGAGAAAGCGCGTAACGAAAAATGTTTCCGCGACTCCGAATGGGATCTCCAGTTCCATGTGCAGGTCGCGCTGGCGACGCAAAATACCGCGCTGGCCGCCATTGTCGAAAAAATGTGGACTCAGCGCGTACATAACCCGTACTGGAAAAAACTGCACGATCATATTGATTCACGCACCGTCGATAACTGGTGCGACGATCATGACCATATTCTCAAGGCGCTGATTCGCAAAGATCCTCATGCCGCGAAACTGGCAATGTGGCAGCATCTGGAGAACACCAAACAGATGCTGTTTAACGAAACCAGCGACGATTTCGAATTTAACGCCGACCGCTATCTTTTTGCTGAAAATCCCGTTGTTCATCTGGACACCGCCGCTAACGGGGCAAAATAGACAATCTTACGCTGGCAGGCGCATCAGGGCGCCTGTCTGCGACGCCGCTCAGTAAGCGTAAGATATAAAGTGTCAGCCTGTGTAAATCCTCTCGCCACCCACCTTTGTGATAAGCAAAATCATATTTTAACGACGTGCGATTTCTATAACGGACTACGTCGACCTTTGTTACAATTAGATGCATTTTGAATTTTTGTGTGTTAGTGCTTGCTTACTTCACAACTTAACAAGGAATGGTTCAGGCCGCGATTTTGCGCCCGTCCGCAACCCAAGTAAAAAATGAATAATGTTGCGGTATTGCAAACTCAAAAAACCGGCGTGACGTTAACCGATTCTCCAGGAATACTGAATGGAACTACTGACTCAATTACTGAATGCCCTGTGGGCTCAGGATTTTGAAACACTCGCCAATCCTTCCATGATTGGCATGCTTTATTTCGTACTATTTATGATTTTGTTCCTGGAAAATGGGTTGCTTCCTGCCGCCTTTTTACCTGGTGACAGTTTGCTGGTGCTGGTTGGCGTACTTATCGCCAAAGGCGCAATGGGGTTTCCGCAAACGCTCCTGCTGTTAACCGTGGCCGCCAGCCTGGGCTGCTGGGTCAGTTATATTCAGGGGCGATGGCTGGGCAACACGCGTATTGTACAAAACTGGCTGTCGCATCTGCCCGCGCATTATCATCAGCGCGCTCACCATTTGTTCCATAAACATGGCCTGTCCGCGCTGTTAATTGGCCGTTTTATCGCTTTCGTTCGTACCTTGTTACCCACTATCGCGGGTCTGTCCGGCCTTAATAACGCGCGCTTTCAATTCTTTAACTGGATGAGCGGGTTGTTGTGGGTCCTGATCCTGACCTCGCTGGGTTACTTGCTGGGCAAAACGCCTGTATTCCTGAAGTATGAAGACCAACTGATGTCATGTCTGATGCTGCTGCCGGTGGTACTGCTGGTCTTTGGGCTGGCGGGTTCGCTGGTGGTGCTCTGGAAAAAGAAATACGGAAATCGGGGATAGAGTATGGTGAAACCACGCATAACGCTTCGACAACTGGCCTGGACAACCTCTTTTCTCGTGCTGATGAGCGTGCTTTTTCTCGTCTGGTCGACCATTCGCCAGCAGGAATCCACGCTGGCCATTCGCGCCATCCATCAGGGCGTCAGTATGCCGGACGGCTTTTCCATCTGGCATCATCTGGACGCTAACGGCATTCGCTTCAAAAGCATCACGCC
The DNA here is from genome assembly GCF_030333295.1 of Citrobacter sp. CK198. Classification (NCBI taxonomy): domain Bacteria; kingdom Pseudomonadati; phylum Pseudomonadota; class Gammaproteobacteria; order Enterobacterales; family Enterobacteriaceae; genus Citrobacter; species Citrobacter sp. CK198. Next base: position 136,307 of record NZ_JAOWGE010000007.1, read on the forward strand.
ACAAAATGACGCGCTGCTCATTACGTTTGACTCCAGCGCGCAAAGCGCGGCGGCTAAGGCCGTGCTGGACAGAACGTTGCCGCATGGCTATATCATCGCCCAACAGAACGGCGACAGCCAGGCCGTACAGTGGTTGACCCGCTTACGGGATAACCCACATCGCTTCGGTTAATGTCCAGGAATCCGAATCATATCACCCACTTTGGTGATTTCGCCGTTTACTGACTATGATTAATAAGGCGGACTTATTGTCCGCCGTGTTATAACCTGGATCATCGTCCCCCGGTAACGGGTTCGAATCACAATGGAAGGTTCAAGAATGAAATACCGCATCGCTTTCGCCATTACCCTTTTCACGCTCAGTGCAGGCAGCTATGCCAATACCCTCTGTCAGGAAAAAGAGCAGGATATACAGAAGGAAATTAGCTACGCCGAAAAGCACAACAACCAGAACCGCATTAATGGTTTGAATAAAGCGCTCAGCGAACTCAGAGCAAACTGCACCGACAGTAAACTGCGTGCTGACCATCAGAAAAAGATCGCAAAACAAAAAGATGAGATTGCTGAACGTCAGCGTGATCTGGTCGAAGCAAAACAAAAAGGCGATGCGGATAAAATTGCGAAACGTGAACGCAAGCTGGCTGAAGCTCAGGGTGACCTGAAAAAGCTTGAGGCACGCGACTACTAAGTCAAATCAAACGTTAACGACTCACTCACCTGGAGAAAACTATGTCGAAAGATAACACTACGGAACATCTGCGCGCTGAGTTGAAATCCCTGGCTGATACGCTCGAAGAGGTGCTTAGCTCCTCTGGCGATAAGTCGAAAGAAGAGTTGAGTAAGATTCGTAGCAAAGCCGAGCGCGCGCTGAAAGAAAGCCGCAACCGTCTGGGCGAAACCGGCGATGCGATTGCCAAACAAACCCGCGAAGCCGCAGCGCGCGCTGACGACTATGTACGCGAGAACCCGTGGACGGGCGTCGGCATTGGCGCAGCCGTTGGTGTGGTGCTGGGCGTACTGCTGACGCGTCGTTAATTATGGCGGATTCTCATCACGCGCAGGGGCCAGGCAAAAGCGTTCTGGGCATCGGGCAGCGGATTGTCACTATCCTTGTTGAGATGGTAGAAACCCGACTGCGACTGGCGGTTGTGGAACTGGAAGAGGAAAAAGCAAATCTCTTTCAGCTTCTGCTGATGCTGGGGCTGACCATGCTTTTCGCGGCATTCGGTCTGATGAGCCTGATGGTGCTTATCATCTGGGCGGTTGACCCTCAGTATCGCCTCAATGCAATGATCGCCACCACCGTTGTGTTGCTGGTTCTGGCGCTGATCGGCGGACTCTGGACGTTACACAAAGCCCGCCAGTCAACGCTGTTACGCCATACGCGTCATGAACTGGCTAACGACCGGCAAATTCTGGAGGATGATAAGCCGTGAGCAGTAAAGTCGAACGTCAAAAGCGTAAGGCGTTGCTGCTCAGCCAAATCCAGCAGCAAAGGCTGGACCTTTCAGCCGGTCGTCGCGACTGGCTGGAAGCGACGGACAGCTGGGATCGCGGCTGGAACACGCTGATCAGCCTGCGTTCCTGGGCGCTGGTCGGCAGCAGCGTTATGGCTATCTGGACAATTCGCCACCCAAATCTGCTGGTGCGCTGGGCAAAACGCGGTTTTGGCATCTGGAGCGCCTGGCGGCTGGTCAAAAGCACGATCCGAAAACAGCAGCTGCGCGGCTGATTCCTGCACCCTTCCTCCTCGCCATCCGGCATAACGCCCGATGGCGCTACGCTTATCGGGCCTACGCATTGCTGTTGATCCAATAAGGTGTTTACACCGCTATCCGGCAATCTGTGCCCTGTCACTCAAAATTTTTGAAAATTATTGACAGTTTTCCTTGCTAACAATTGTTACATGTCACGTTTATGATTCTCTCCATCAACCGCAACGACGCGACATTCCGCGTGATTGCACAAAAAATGAAATCAGCAGCCTGAGTGGTTCCCTGGAGAGTAAAATGAAAAAATTAGAAGATGTTGGTGTACTGGTAGCGCGCATTCTGATGCCCATTCTGTTTATCACCGCAGGTTGGGGAAAAATCACCGGTTATGCGGGTACCCAACAATACATGGAAGCGATGGGGGTTCCGGGGTTCCTGTTACCGCTGACTATCCTGCTTGAGTTTGGCGGCGGTCTGGCGATTCTGTTCGGTTTCCTGACCCGTACAACGGCGCTGTTTACCGCAGGCTTTACCCTGCTGACCGCGTTCATCTTCCACAGCAACTTTGCGGAAGGTGTTAACTCACTGATGTTCATGAAAAACCTGACCATCGCAGGCGGTTTCCTGCTGCTGGCTATCACGGGGCCGGGCGCATTCAGCATCGACCGCGTCCTGAATAAAAAGTGGTAAGCACGCTATACTGAATCAAAAAACGAGGGGATATTCTCCTCGTTTTTGCTATCTGGAGGAGAGAGAAAATGGGACAACTGATTGACGGCGTATGGCATGACACCTGGTATGACACCAAGTCTACGGGGGGGAAATTTCAACGTTCTGTATCGGCTTTCCGTAACTGGCTCACCGCTGATGGCGCGCCGGGCCCGACTGGCGAAGGGGGCTTTGCCGCCGAAAAAGATCGCTATCACCTGTATGTTTCACTTGCCTGCCCGTGGGCGCATCGCACGCTGATCCTGCGCAAGCTCAAGGGGCTGGAACCGTTTATCTCCGTTTCTGTTGTGAATCCGCTGATGCTGGAGAATGGCTGGACGTTTGATGATAATTTCCCGGCGGCAACCGGTGATACGCTGTATCAACACGAGTTTCTGTATCAACTCTATCTGCATGCCGATCCGCACTACAGCGGTCGCGTCACCGTACCGGTATTGTGGGATAAAAAGAATCACACCATCGTCAGTAATGAATCGGCGGAAATCATTCGCATGTTCAATACCGCATTCGATGCGCTGGGCGCCAAAGCCGGGGATTACTACCCGACGGCCCTGCGCGGAAAAATTGACGAGCTCAATAGCTGGATTTATGACAACGTCAACAACGGCGTGTACAAAGCCGGGTTCGCCACCAGCCAGCAGGCCTATGATGAAGCCGTAGAGAAAGTGTTCGAGTCACTGGCGCGTCTGGAGCAAATTCTGGGGCAGCACCGTTACCTGACCGGCGACCAGTTAACCGAGGCGGACATTCGCCTGTGGACCACGCTGGTGCGTTTTGACCAGGTTTACGTTACGCACTTCAAGTGCGACAAATACCGCATCAGCGATTACCTGAATCTTTATGGTTTCCTGCGCGATATCTGGCAGATGCCCGGCATTGCGGAAACCGTCAACTTCGACCATATCCGTAACCACTACTTCCGTAGCCACAAAACCATCAACCCGACGGGGATTATCTCCATTGGCCCGTTGCAGGATCTCAATGAGCCTCACGGGCGCGACGTCCGCTTTGCAAAAGCGGGATAATCCCCTTACGCCGCCACCAGGAAACAGCCTGGCGGCGGCGCTGACTCGCCTTACCCGCCCGGTGCATTAAACACATTAATCATTCGAATATTTACCACCATTCCATTCACGGCTATTCTTATTTAAAAACAAGTGATTGACCGTATGTTGAGGCGAAAATGGACTGGTATTTAAAAGTATTGAAGAACTATATCGGCTTTGGCGGCCGCGCGCGTCGTAAAGAGTACTGGATGTTTATTCTGGTCAACGTCATTTTTACGTTCGTGTTGGGCGTGCTGGACAAGATGTTCGGCTGGCAACGCGCCGGGGGCGAAGGCGTGCTGACAACCATTTATGGCATTCTGATTTTCTTACCGTGGTGGGCAGTACAGTTCCGTCGGTTGCATGATACCGATCGTTCCGCATGGTGGCTGTTGCTGCTCCTCATCCCTGTTATTGGCTGGCTGGTCATCATCCTCTTTAACTGCCAGAACGGTACGCCAGGCGAAAACCGCTTCGGGCAGGCCCCTAAAATTCTGCCCTGAAGTGAAGCCGGTAGATGCCTGATGGCGCTGCGCTTATCAGGCCTACGCGAGCGCCTGCACCGCCATCCGGCTAAACCGGGCTTGCGCTCTTATCTGCTGGCAAACAGTTTCGGGATTTCCCGCAGGCACCAGGCTTTCGCCTCGCCCATGCTGTCGCGTCGCCAGGCCATAATAATATCAATTTCGCTGGTCGATTCCGGGCTGACGACCCGCAGTCTTCCTTGCGCGATATCCTGTTCGACCAGCGGATACGGCATGGTCGCGACGCCCAGCCCGGCCAGCAAAGCCTGACGTTTGTCTTCAATGGTACTCACCGTCAGGCGCGGCTGTTTGTCCAGCAGTTGCACGGTCAATACCGGTCGCTCGCGGGCGGTATCCGCCACCGCCACACCACGATATTTCACGCGGGTCACTTCAGACAACGGCTCCGGCTCCTGATGAATCGGATGATCCGGCGCCGCCACGTAGACGTTCATCAGCGTATACAGCTTGCGGGAGTTAATTTCTGACGACGAGCGGAAATGCATATCCGGTGCAATCACAATATCGGCCCGCCCCTGCTCCAGACGCTCCCAGGCGCCCGCCAGCACTTCCGTGATCACCGAAAGCTGGGTGTTGGCTTTCGCGGCCAGTCGGTCAATCAGCGGGAAGAAGGCTGAGGTCGGCACCAGCGCTTCTGTCACCAGCGTCAGGTGCGTTTCCCAACCGCGCGCCAGCGCTTCGGCATCGGTGGTCAGCTTGTCTGCCGCTTCCAGCAATACGCGCCCGCGTTCCAGCAGCATACGCCCCACGTTGGTGAATTTTGTCCGATGGCCGGAGCGGTCAAACAACACCACATCCAGCTCCTCTTCCAGTTTTTGCATGGTGTAGCTGAGCGCGGATGGTACGCGACCTAACTCATCTGCCGCCGCCGCGAAGCTCCCGCGTCGATCTATTGCGTCCATGACGCGTAACGCTTCCAGTGTTAACGCCCTTTCTTTGGCCATATCGTTCTCATTCAGGAAATTTGAACATACCGGGCAGAATATCTGGCTAACAATGCAGCGTCCAGCCCCTTAACATAAAAGGAAGTAAAGAGAGGTCAAGAATTATGATTACTACCCGAACAGCCAAACAGTGCGGACAGGCAGACTACGGATGGTTGCAGGCCCGTTATACCTTCTCCTTTGGACACTACTTCGACCCTAAACTGCTGGGCTATGCCTCCCTGCGCGTACTCAACCAGGAAGTGCTGGCGCCAGGCGCCTCCTTCCAGCCGCGCACCTATCCGAAGGTGGATATTTTAAACCTGATTCTGGAAGGCGAAGCGGAATATCGCGACAGCGAAGGCAATCATGTCCAGGCGAAAGCGGGCGAAGCCCTGCTGCTCGCCACGCAGCCGGGCATTAGCTATAGCGAGCATAATCTCAGTAAAGATAAGTCGCTTACCAGGATGCAGCTATGGCTGGACGCCTGTCCTGAGCGGGAAAACCCGTTGGTACAGAAAACCACGCTAACCGCGGGCAAACAGCAACTCCTCGCCTCCCCGGATGGAGAGCAGGACAGCCTGCAATTACGCCAGCAGGTCTGGGTGCACCATATTGCGCTGAAAAAAGGCGAGTCGCTGAGCTTTCAACTGCATGGCCCACGCGCCTATTTGCAGTCGATTCACGGTACGTTTCATGCGGTAACGCATAACGAGGAGCGAGAAGCGCTTACCTGCGGCGACGGCGCATTTATTCGTGATGAAGCTAACATAACGTTAGTTGCCGACACGCCATTGCGCGCTTTACTGATAGATTTGCCTGTGTAGTCAGAAAAAATAAGGGAGTTATGACTGTGAGCAAAAAATCGGCTAAAAAGCATCAATCCGTAACCCAACCCGCAGCACAGGATGCGGCAAACGCGCCCGGGAAATTTGGCTACGAGGAGATGCTAACCGAACTGGAAGCGATCGTCGCGGATGCAGAGATCCGGTTAGCGGAAGAAGATGAAGCCGCCTGAAAAGGCGGCTTCTGATTATCGACAAACGTAATGCCGGATGGCGGCGTAAACGCCTTATCCGGCCTACAAACACAAGTTACCGTAGGCCTGATAAGCGTAGCGCCATCAGGCAAACTGAAAAGGCGGCTTCTGATTATCGATAAACGTAATGCTAGATGGCGGCGTAAACGCCTTATCAGGCCTACGAACACAAGTTGCCGTAGGCCTGATAAGCGCAGCGCCATCAGGCAAACCCGCGCCACAGGGTTAATGCGCCTTACTGGCCATAATTTCGATAACCTGACGGTCGGTTTGCTGCATTGCATGACAGGCCAACGCGCACAAATTCGAAATAGATTGCTCGACGTTATGCGCCACAATCCCTTCGTTGCCAGTTACCGCCGTATCATCCAGCGCCATTAACACCGCTTTCCAGGCCGCAGACGCGCTGGTCGATACCTTCATCGCACAGCTATTCGATGCGCCGTCGCATATCATCCCGCTCACGTCGCCGATCATACTGCTGATCGCCATCGCAATCGTGTTATAGCGGCCATCCATCAGCCACGCCATTCCTGCCGCCGCCCCCATTGCCGCCGTGGTCGCCGCACAGAGCGCTGACAGGCGTGGAAGCTGATGGTGAATGTAGATCGCGCTCAGGTGCGAGAGCATCAGGGCGCGCGCCAGACGTTCGTCATCCGCCCCCACATGCTCCGCCACCACCATTACGGGAACTGTCGCGGTGATCCCCTGATTGCCGGAGCCGGAGTTACTCATGGCTGGCAGCGTCGCGCCGCCCATCCGCGCATCCGAAGCTGCGCTGGTGCGAATCAGGATCGCCGTTGACAGATCGTCCGCCAGCAGACCGCGTGCGCACTGCTTTTGCAACGTCGCCCCGATATGCAGCCCCCAGGTGCCGCGCAATCCTTCCTGCGACAGCGCGCCGTTCAGTCTGGCGGCCTCCAGAATAAAGCGGATTGACGCAAACGGCACCGCATTCACAAACGCCAGAATCTCTTCCAGCGAGGTCTTTGATAAGACCGACAGCGGCGATTCTTGCGCCTCCCCCTGCACGCTTTCGGTCTGCGTAAAGATCACTCCAGTGTGAGTTTCAATGCGCACGATATTGGTGTGCCCGCCGACGATCGTTACGCAGGCCCACGCATCGCCGCTGCACACTTTGGCGCGTGAGAAGAGGATGTCGTCGCATGGCTCCTGCAACATCACCGACACCTTCCCGGCAGCCAGCATCGCTTTCGCATCCGCAATCGCCCCCGAAGAGGCGTTTTTCAACACTTCCAGCCCCGCGCTGGCATCGCCGCCAAGCGCCCCCAGCGCTGCCGCAATGGGAAGCCCAACCATCCCGGTGCCCGGCACGGTGACGCCCAGGCCATTCTTCATCAGGTTCGGCGAGACCCACGCGTCAACGCGTTCAACTTCGCCGTCAAGTTCAGCCGCGGCAACCGCCGCCGCCAGCGCCAGAGAGACAGGTTCCGTACATCCCAGTGCCGGTTTTACCTCTTCCTGTACTGCGAGGATAAAACGCTGCCATAACGGATTTTCTGTAGACTCAAACATAACAACAACCTTACTTTCAGGAAGATCAAGCAAATGCCAGGAACGGAGAAACGCACAGCAGCAAACCCGTGACGATAATCAGATACAGAGACGCGCCCTTGTATTTGTGCAGTGCAGGAACTTTGTAGACCAGCCAGGCCGGGATCAAACATCCCACCATGCCGAAGATCGGGCTACAGATAGAGGTGAAACTCAGCACCGGCGCATTCAGCACAATGGCGCTCCAGGCCAGTAAGATGGCGAAAACCATAATGCCGCGCTGCACGAAGCGTTCGTTAATCTTCTCGACAGGCATTCTGCGGCGCAGCAGGTTCATCACAATTCCCTGAGTCGCTTCGCGAAAGCCTAAGTAAACGCCGAAGAACGCGGTCATAACGGCAAAGATATTCAGGATCACGCTGACTACTTTCACCCAGCCCGCACCCGCGCCGCTAATAAACTGCGCGGCGATCGCCAGTGCAGAGATGTTCTGCTCGTAGGCTTTGACCGCTTCGTCATGCCCCATCGCCAGGGTGAAAGAGACCGCGTAGAAAAAGACGGTAACAAACAGAATGCCGAACGCGATGTTCATGGCGCGCAGCGCTTTATGCCGTGCGACCTCAATGGATTTTTCGCGTGAACGATAAGAGATCACCATCGGACTCAAGGTCTGGATAAACAGGATGGAGGTCAGCGTAAACGGCAAGGTGATGATGGCGTTTTTAATCAACAGCGCCATCGGCGGCAGCGCGCCAATGTTGTACAAATGCCACATCCCGATCATTGAGACGCCGAGCGCCGCGACCACCAGCAGTTTAGTCAGCACCATGCCGGTCGAAATCTTGAACAGAAGCTGCTCACCGCGTGACGAGATCGCCACCAGAATGCAAATCAGCACCAGTCCATAGAACGGGCTGTCGGAGAGCAAACCTTCCGTGACGCCAAAGGTGTGCAGATAAGAGGCGCTGTCGTTAGTGATGGCGGTGGAGTAGACAAACATCCAGATCACCAGCATCACAAAGTAGAGTGCGCCTAACAGGATGCCCCAGTTTTTCCCCAGATAGCCGCTGATGACGCTCGGGTAGTCTTTACATTCCGGGGACTCCGCCAGCGTGTTGATGAACAGGCGCTGGAACAGATACATCGCGGGATAGCCGATAATGGAGGAGAGTAAAAAGACCCACAGCCCCATTAAACCGACCTGCACCGGGAGAAAAACAATCCCCGCGCCGATCGCCATACCAATACTCATGATGACCCAGCCCGTGTCGGTGCTGTCGAATTTAATGGCTTCGCGCCATTCGCTTTCGGTCATCCCTGCCCGGCGCGCCGGAGCTGATGCGTCGAGTATTACGCTGTTATTCGTTGCCGTTTCCATTACGTTCTCGCTTAATATGTAGGTAGAGTTTTTTATTATTTTTCCGTGCCGCATCAAGGCGATACGCGGTACGTCGTGCGCAGGCGAGTTATTGGAGTAGTGAGGGAATCATACGCGCAGGATCAGAGAAAAACTTCACAAACAAACCCCTGTAATTTCTAAAAGTTAAGAAATATTTTCTCTTTTACGGCCAAATAAAGAATTGAATTTCTATTCTTGAAGCAGATCACAACAAAAAAGGTGCACTAAAGTGCACCTTTTTATCATGCCATGTTGATTAATTCATTGCCGGATGGCGGCGCTTGCGCCTTCTCCGGCCTGCAAACGTACGTAAACCGTAGGCCTGATAAGCGCAGCGCCATCAGGCACGGCTATTCACCTCAGGTACAAACGACCTTAATCGCCAGCCCACCGCGCGAAGTCTCGCGGTACTTATCGTTCATATCCTTGCCGGTTTCATACATCGTCTCGATCACTTTATCGAGCGACACCCGTGGCTCAGATGTTCGCCGCAGCGCCATTCGCGCCGCATTCACCGCTTTTACCGCATTAATCGCGTTACGTTCAATGCAAGGAATTTGCACCTGCCCGGCCACCGGATCGCAGGTCAATCCCAGGTTGTGCTCCATCGCGATTTCCGCCGCAATGCAAACCTGCGATGGACTACCGCCCAGCAGTTCCGTCAGCCCTGCCGCCGCCATCGAGCAGGCGACGCCAACTTCCCCCTGACAGCCCACTTCCGCACCGGAGATAGACGCATTCATCTTATACAGCGCGCCAATCGCGCCCGCAGCCAGCAGATAGCGGGCAATCGAGTTGGCATTCACCGGACGGCGGAACTTATCGTAATAGGCCAGTACAGCTGGAATAATGCCGCATGCGCCGTTAGTTGGCGCCGTTACGACCCGTCCTCCTGCCGCGTTCTCTTCACTGACGGCCAGCGCAAACATGTTGATCCAGTCGATAACGTTCATCGGGTCGCTGGAGAGGCTGTCGCTGGAGACCAGCAGACGCCTTAACGCAACGGCGCGACGCGGCACATTCAGCGGCCCCGGCAGTACGCCCTCGGTGTTCATGCCGCGTTCAATCCCGGCGTGCATCACATCCCAGATGCGCGCGAATCCGGCGTCAATCTCCTCTTTGCTGCGCAACGCCAGCTCGTTTTGCATCATCAGGCCAGAGACCGAAAGCCCGTTTCGCTCACACAGTTTCAGCAGTTCGCTGGCCGAGTGAAAATCATAAGGTACTGGCGTTTCGACATCATGCGCCTGCCCGAAACGCTCCTCTTCGACGATAAACCCGCCGCCGATGGAGTAATAGGTTTTGCTCAACAGCGTCTCTTGCCCGTTCCATGCCGTAATACGCATCCCATTTTCATGGCGCGGTAGCGTTTCGGCGTGAAAGAGAATGCTGTCTGCTACCGGGAAATCAACAACGTGCGCTCCCTCGGCCACCGGCAGGCGTCCACTGCGCGTTACGTCTTCAATAAAGGTGGGAATCGCGTCGATATTCACGTTTTGCGGGCTGTTGCCTGCCAGCCCCATCATGATGGCGGTATCCGTCGCATGACCTTTCCCGGTCAGCGATAACGATCCATACAGATCAACCGTAATACGCGTCGTGCGAAGTAAATCACCCTTGCTGGTCAGTTGATCGATAAAACATTTTCCTGCATTCATCGGCCCTACGGTATGGGAGCTGGAAGGTCCAATGCCAATCTTAAAAATATCGAATGCGCTAATCATATCCAGAACCTCGGATTGCCGTTCAGTGGAGACCAGACATCAAATAGTTTCACACTCGTTTTTGGGATCGGGGCGATCCTGACGATCGCCCCGCAGGGGGTTACAGCGTATCGCCACGCACCGCGATAGCTTCAATCTCCAGCTTCACATCCTTCGGCAAACGGGCGACCTGCACACAGCTGCGCGTAGGGTAAGTCGCCTGATGCTCATCAAAGAACTGCTGATACACCTCGTTGATGGTGGTGAAATCGTTCAGATCGGTAATGAACACAGTGGTCTTCACGATATCGCCCACTTTCAGGCCCGCAGCTTCCACAATCGCTTTGACGTTTTCCAGGCTCTGACGCGCCTGATCGACGACATTTTCCGCGACCTCGCCCGTTTGCGGGCATACCGGGATCTGACCTGAGGTCAGCACCATACTGCCCAAATCCACACCCTGTACGTAGGGGCCGATGGCTCCCGGTGCATGTTGGGTGGCAATAATCTTTCTCATAGCGCCTCCGGCGTTATATCGCCTGGGTAAAGGTACGTGAAATCACATCCTGCTGTTGCTCGCGGGTGAGCGCATTAAAGCGCACGGCGTAGCCGGACACGCGGATCGTCAGGTTCGGATAGCTTTCCGGGTGCTCGATGGCGTCCAGCAGCATTTCACGGTTCATCACGTTGACGTTCAGGTGCTGACCGCCTTCCACATGCGCTTCATGATGGAAGTATCCGTCCAGCAGGCCGACCAGATTGGTTTTCCGCACGCCGTCATCTTTGCCCAACGCCGCAGGCACAATGGAGAAGGTGTAGGAAATCCCGTCTTTGGCATAGGTGAACGGCAGTTTCGCGACGGAAGTCAGCGAAGCGACAGCGCCTTTACGGTCACGGCCGTGCATCGGGTTCGCACCCGGCGCGAACGGCGTACCGCCACGACGTCCATCCGGCGTATTCCCGGTTTTCTGGCCGTACACCACGTTCGAGGTGATGGTCAGAATGGACTGTGTCGGCACCGCGTTGCGGTAGGTTGGCAACACTTTAATTTTCTTCATAAAGCGTTCAACCAGATCGCAGGCAATGCTGTCCACGCGCTCGTCGTTGTTGCCGTACTGCGGATATTCGCCTTCGATGACAAAATCGACTGCCAGCCCGTTATGGTCGCGCACCGGTTTCACCTTCGCGTACTTGATGGCGGACAGCGAATCCGTCGCCACGGACAGCCCCGCGATGCCGCATGCCATCGTGCGATAAACGTCACGATCGTGCAGCGCCATCAGCGACGCTTCGTAGCTGTACTTGTCGTGCATGTAGTGGATGATATTCAGCGCGCTGATGTACTGCACCGCCAGCCAGTCCATGAAGTGGTCAAGGCTCTCCATCACCGTGTCGTAATCCAGCACGTCATCCATTAATGGCGCCGTTTTCGGCCCGACCTGGATTTTCAGCTTCTCATCCACACCGCCGTTGATTGCATACAGCAGCGTTTTAGCGAGGTTGGCGCGGGCGCCGAAGAACTGCATCTGCTTACCGATGACCATTGGGCTGACGCAGCAAGCAATGGCGTAATCATCGCTGTCAAAGTCAGCGCGCATCAGATCGTCATTTTCATACTGCAAAGATGAAGTGACGATCGACACCTGTGCCGCATACTTTTTAAAAGCGACCGGCAGCGCTTCTGACCACAGCACGGTCAGGTTCGGCTCTGGCGCAGGCCCCATCGTGTGCAGGGTATGCAGATAGCGGAAGGAGTTTTTGGTCACCAGCGTGCGGCCATCCAGCCCCATACCGCCGATCACTTCGGTTGCCCAAATCGGATCGCCGGAGAACAGCGTGTCAAATTCCGGCGTGCGCAGGAAGCGCACCATGCGGATCTTCATGATGAAGTGGTCGATCAGTTCCTGCGCCTGTTCTTCCGTTAAGATCCCGGCTTTGAAGTCTCGCTCAATGTAGATGTCGAGGAACGACGCGGTACGGCCCAGCGACATTGCGCCGCCGTTCTGCGATTTCACCGCTGCCAGATAGGCGAAGTAAAGCCACTGGACGGCTTCCTGCGCGTTACGCGCCGGACGGGAGATATCGCAGCCGTATTTGGCGGCCATTTCCTGCATTTGCAGCAGCGCACGACGGTGTTCGGCCAGCTCTTCACGCAGGCGAATCGTCGCTTCAAGGTTCTGCCCCCACTCCAGATTTGACTGGAGATCGGCAAACTGCAACTCACGCTCGCGCACCAGATAACGGATACCGTACAGCGCAACGCGGCGATAGTCGCCGATAATACGCCCACGACCGTAGCCATCCGGTAAGCCGGTCAGCACCCCGGATTTACGGCAGCGCAGCATATCCGGCGAATACGCGTCGAATACACCCTGGTTATGGGTTTTACGCAGCTCGGTAAACTGATATTCAAAATCAGCATCCATTTCACGACCATACGCCTGGAATGAGCTTTTGATCATATTGATGCCGCCAAACGGATGCAGCGCGCGCTTGAGTGGCTTATCGGTTTGCAAACCGACGATTTTTTCCAGCTCCTGCTCAATATAACCCGCGTCATGGGCAGTAATGGTGGTCGCAATGTTGGTATCGAAATCGACTGGCGCATGCGTCGAGTTTTCAATACGAATACCCGCCATAACTTTTTCCCACAATGCGGTAGTCGCAGGCGTGGCTTCCGCGAGGAAGGATTCATCTCCCTCATAGGGTGTATAGTTGTGCTGAATAAAATCACGGACATTAATTTCTTCTTTCCAGTCCGTACCTTTAAAGCCAAGCCAGGCTTCGGCATACAGCATATCGCTGGTATCGATATTTACCTTCATGAAAAATAGTCTCTCTACAGAACAACAATAAATTATGCAAATTCCACAGGTGCGTTAACTTTGCCTAAATGAATAGCGTCGAGGGCAATCATTTTTTCTTCATTCGTTGGAATGACGGCACAAATAACGTTGGTGTCTTTGCTGGAGATAATTCTTTCACCGTGAGAATTAGGCAGGCTATTCATCTCGTGATCTAATTTCACGCCCAGAACAGCCAAATGTTCAATGACCAGGCGGCGAATTAACACGGAGTTTTCGCCAATCCCCCCGGTAAAAATAATACCGTCCAGGCGGTGTAACGATGCGGCATGCCCGGCAATGTGGCGGGCAATACGGTGCACAAAGGTTTTAATCGCCAGTTGCGCACGTTCATGCCCTTCATGCCAGGCTTTTTCCAGTACACGTAAGTCAGATGACAGACCGGAAATCCCCAGCAAACCAGACTCTTTATTCACCACACGTTCCATATCGCCCAGCGTCTGGTTGGTTTCGCTGGCAATCCACGCCATCGCGCCGAAGTCCACATCGCCGCTGCGGGTGCCCATCATCAGCCCTTCCAGCGGGGTCATCCCCATAGAGGTATCAACGCTTTGACCGTTACGAACGGCACAGATAGAAGCGCCATTGCCCAGATGCGCGACAACCAGACCCGAGTCCTCTTCCTGTAGCGCAAGAAGGTCATGCGCACGTTGCGAGACATAGCGGTGCGAGGTGCCATGAAAGCCATAGCGCCGGACGCCCAACTCCTCAAAATATTTCCACGGCAAGCCGTACAAATAGGCTTCAGGCGCCATCGTTTGATGGAAGCTGGTATCAAATACCGCCACCTGCTGTACGCCCGGGAAAAGATGCTGCGCCGATTCAATTCCGCTTAAATTGGCGTAATTATGTAACGGTGCTAAAGGAGAAACCCGGCGGATATTCTCGATAACTTCATCCGTAATAATGGCTGATGCCGTAAAGATATTTCCGCCGTGGGCAATACGGTGGCCAATTAAGGCCACGCTGTCGATTAAATTACGTTTTTCCAGTTCAAACGCAATCGCCTTTAATGCGCCTTCGTAGCTGTGGTGAGCCAGCTTAGCTGGCTCTCCTCCATTTACGGATAAAAACGCATCTTCAGAATTAATACCGTCCGCAATTCCTGCCATTAACACATCGCAATGGGTTGCATCCAGTACTGAAAACTTAATGGAAGACGATCCACAGTTAATCACCAGAACTACCGGAAATTCATTCATTTCACTACTCCGCTCATCCTGAGCTAAAGGATTAGAACAGTTTGTACACGATATTCAGGATGGTCAGCAGACCAATCACGGTCACAAACACGTTATCCAGACGACCACGGTATTTCGCCAGTGACGGCGCTTTACGGATGGCGTACATCGGCAGCAGGCAGAGCAGCGAGGCAATGATCGGCGCACCCATTGCTTCAATCAGGTCCAGGATGTTCGGGTTGGCGTATGCCACAACCCAGGTGGAACCCATGATGAAGATCATGCTGATGGTGTTGAGTTTGCCCAGTGAAACTTTGGTTTTATCGCCTTTGTAACCAAACTTCAGCACCAGACCGTTCAGGCCTTCCAGCGTGCCCAGATAGTGACCGAAGAACGATTTGAAGATAGCGACCAGTGCGATGATGGAAGCCCCGTACTCCAGAACCGTAGCAAACGTTGATTTAGTGCCAGACAGCGACGCAAAGTGGTTCGCCAGATATGAGAGCACCGGAATGTTCTGCGCTTTCGCATCCGCCATGTTGGCCGGAGAGAGCGTGAACAGGCAGCTGAAGGCGAAGAACATCACCACGGCCACCATCAGCATGCTGGCGCGGGAGATGATCTGTGAACATTTACGCTCAGTAAATTCACGACCAAAGTCTTTCTCATACTCTTCACGTTTGGAAACCACGAAAGAAGAGACGATAGGCGAGAAGTTAAAGGAGAACACCATGATGGAGATACCCAGCCACACGGTAACCAGAATGCCGTCATGCCCGGTTAACGCGATATTGCTGAGATCCACCTGATCGATAACCGCAGAGTTCCAGTAAGGGATCAGCGACAGAGAGATCAGCACCAGGCTGGCAATGAACGGCCATACCAGGTAGCTCATCACTTTAACCATCAGGTCTTTACCAAACCAGATAACGAAAGCCATCAGCAGCAGCAGGAACAGCGCCACAAAGCCACGGTTAAGCGCCGGCATCTGCAACTGGTTTTCCCAGAAGGTCATAAAGGTGTTGGTAATGGTTACGCCATAAATCCACAGCAGCGGACAGATAGCGAAGAAGTACAGGAACGTGATGACCACGCCGCCTGTTTTACCAAAGTGCTCTTCTACCGTTTCTGTGATGTTGCCGGAAGGGTTAGAACCGGAAAGACACAGGCGCGCCAGCGCACGGTGGCAGTAAAACGCAATGGGGTAGGCCAACACCAGCATCAAAAGAATCGGGATCAGCCCGCCAAAGCCTGCGCGAATAGGGAAGAACAACACCCCGGCGCCGATGGCAGTACCAAATAGTCCCAGTGTCCATGTGGTGTCCGATTTACGCCAGGACGACTGTTTTGTCTGGCTGGATACAATGCTATCAGTAGTACTCATATCCTATCCTCAACGAAAAGATTAATAGCCGGGTTTAAGCGTCAACTAAGCCCGTAATTTGCGATACACGAGAAAGATCGATATTGCCGCCAGAAATAATGCTGACCGTTTTTCTGTTCTGGATATAGCTATCTAATTTCCCGCTTAATAATGCGGCACATGCCAGTGCGCCAGCGCCTTCAGTGACGACTTTATTGCGCTGAATTAATGCAATCATGCTGTTACGAATTTCATCTTCGCTGACCAGGACAATGTCATCCACTAATTCACGAACAATCTCATACGTTAAATTACCCGGGCGAGAAACATCACAACCATCCGCCAGGGTGCCGGTCGTTCGGTGAGTGGTTATTTCTCCTGCATGATAAGATGCCGCCATGCCGTGTACGTTTTCGGACTGTACGCCAATAACTTTAATTGTCGGGTTAATGGATTTAATAGCAATCGCAACACCGGCAATCAGACCGCCGCCGCCAATTGGTACAATGACGTTATCGACATCATACAGATCTTCCATAATTTCCAGGCCAATCGTTCCCTGCCCGGCAATCACTTTCGGATCGTCATAAGGTGGAATAAAAATGCGGCCTTCAGTCTCAACAATTTCGCTCACTTTGGCGATGGTATCGTTGAAGTTGTCACCGTGCAGCACCACTTCAGCGGAGTAGTCGCAGGTGGCCGCCACTTTGGACTTCGGCGCGCCTTTCGGCATCACGACTTTGCCGTCGATACCGAGCATCGCGCAGGAGAGAGACACCCCTTGCGCATGGTTACCGGCAGAGCAAGCCACCACGCCTTTACGTTTTTCTTCTTCCGTTAATGAACTGAGTTTGTTAAACGCACCGCGGATTTTAAAAGAGCCCGTGCGTTGCATATTTTCGAACTTAAGGAATATTTCGCCTTTGCAGCGCTCGCTGAAATAGTTAGAGCGCGGCATACCTGTTTTATAAATTTTCCCCGCAAGTCTTTTTTTCGCTTCGAGGATATCTTCAATCGCAACCGGGAGATCGTATGTAATATGCATTATAACCTCTTAACCTGGGTATTAAGGTAAAATAAATAGTCAGTACCAACGTCCGATATTCAGACAGATGGCATCAGTTTTTGATTAAATTAAATTTAATCCGTTACTTAATTTCTATTAATTGCTTTCGTCTGCAACCATTATAAGATGAATATTCTTTGGCTAATTCCACCAAAACCGATGCTGCTTTTTTAATCCGATAGTTTTTAGACCAGATCGCGGCATAACGCGCGACCGGTAAATCTTCCTCTACTGGAATCGTAATAAACTGGTTTGAACCGAATGGAGATGTCATATCGCAGGGAATGACGGTCAGAAAATCAGCATTGAGAACAAGATTATAAATAGTGACAACGGAATCTGTTTTAACGATGTTTTCACTGCTGATGCCATTTCTTTGTAACGTGGTGAGGAGTTCGCTGTAGTAGCCCATATTCGTTTGTGGCAACACCCACTGTTCGTTCTGCAACGATTCCAGTGTGGTGATGCCGGTGCATGTTCGGGACTTACTGGCCACCAGGACAAACTCTGACTCAAAAAGCGGTTCCACGTGTAGATCCTGTAGTTTCATCTCATCACTGAGCGTGCCGATAGCGAAATCCAGGCGTCCGTCGCGAATCGCGGGCAGGAACGAGGAGAGCTGCGCTTCATACATCGACACCTGCGCTTTTGGGAACACCTCTTTAAATTTATGAATCATGTCAGACATAAAGGTAAAGCCAATCAACGAAGGAAAACCAAACGAAACGTCGACCACCGTGTTGCAGGTCATGCTGTTCATCTCGTTCACCATGTTTTTCATTTCACGGGTGATGGATTCAGACCAGGTAAGCAGCACCTGACCTGCGCTGGTTAACGTGACACCGGTATTTTTGCGAACGATTAACTCAACGCCAAAATAGGCCTCAACATCATTGATAATTTTACTTACAGCAGGCTGAGTTAACCCTAACTCTTTTGCGGCAGAACCGATAGAACCACTTCTAATGACTTCCTGAAAGACCACCAAGTGCTGTGTTTTAGGGAGAAGAATAGTATTCATATCGACCTGCACTAATTACTTTGTTGACGGCATGAAGTGTACCAAATAAAGGTTACATGGTTATGTGCGACTACTCACAAATTAACTTACCTTACATTTTGTAAGCTTATTTTTTAAAAAATAAATCATTTATTATCAATAAGTTAAAAGAACATGACTGCACTTTATCATGATTTTTGTCAAAAAATCATGAGGGGATAACAATATTTTATGGCGATAACATATGCGTTTCATTCGCTATTTTACAAATTCGGGAAAGACGATAATTCAATCAATTATCGCATAATTAACACGCAGATTTACGTTTAAATTTAACGGACAATTAATCAAAAATAAGTACAATTACACCCTTATTGGGATTAAAGATTGTGGCATATCACATTTTTTCTTCTTATTTGTTTGTAAAAAAACATTACGCACACGAATATTTAATTCATTTAATACACACCATTATCATTACCAACAATATATTAACACTGTGATTGTCAATTTTTGTAGCGCGTAATTTTGTGATAGCGATCAACAGCCAATCTTTTATCCGGTTAAAAAATCACCACACAGCGTTTTGTGTTAGTGGTCACAGAACAAGAAATATCTTTTGGCGGGGAAATTATGTTACGCAGCGCGATCGGGCACCTTCTGCGGGGAATCCGCCGGATGGCGACGCTGGCGCGTCTTATCCGGCCTACCAAAGCGCTCAGCCACAGGACTGATAAGCGCAGCGCCATCAGGCAACGTACGCGGAGAATCCGCCGGATGGTGACGCTCACGCGTCTTATCCAGCCTACCAAAGCGCTCTGCCGTAGGCCTGATAAGCGCAGCGCCATCAGGCAACGTACGCGGAGAATCTGCCGGATGGCGACGCTCACGCGTCTTATCCGGCCTACCAAAGCGCTCCTGATAAGCCATCAGGCAGTACCGGGAAACCCAAACGCTATGAAAGCAAAAACCCGCCGAAGCGGGTTTTTACATGAAGAGGTGAAACTGACCGATAAGCCGGGTTCTGTCGTGGACAGTCATTCATCTAGGCCAGCAATCGCTCACTGGCTCAAGCAGCCTACCCGGGTTCAGTACGGGCCGTACCTTATGAACCCCTATTTGGCCTTGCTCCGGGTGGAGTTTACCGTGCCGCGAACTGTTACCAGCCGCGCGGTGCGCTCTTACCGCACCCTTTCACCCTTACCTGATCCCGCTTGCGCGGGCCATCGGCGGTTTGCTCTCTGTTGCACTGGTCGTGGGCTTGCGCCCCCCAGGCGTTACCTGGCACCCTGCCCTATGGAGCCCGGACTTTCCTCCCCTCCGCCCGTCTCCCCCGAAAGGGACGACGACGAAGCGGCGACTGTCTGGTCAGCTTCGGCGCGCAGTATAGAGGGTTTGCACGCCATTGTCACCCTGCACTGCGCATTCCTATCGCCAGCGTTGCGGCGATGTTTCGCGAGGCGCGGTAGATATTATCAAACGCGCCGCGAAAGGCTTCATCCAGCGTGCCAATGCGGGTAAGCACGCTGAACACGGCATCAATGCCATGCTGATGCACCACTCCCACATCATGCGTCAGACTCCCCGCGATCCCAATCACTGGCTTATGATACTTTTTCGCCACACTGGCGACGCCTATCGGTACTTTGCCGTGAATACTCTGGCTGTCGATACGCCCTTCGCCGGTGACGACTAACGCGCAGTCGTGGATATGTTCTTCCAGATTGAGCGCCGTGGTGACTATCTCAATGCCGCTGCGCAACTCTGCGCCGAGGAAAGCCATTAAGGCCGCCCCCATCCCGCCAGCCGCGCCCGCGCCGGGGACATTTTCCACATCCACGCGCAGCGACTTTTTAATCATGTCGGCATAATGAGCAAGATTGCCGTCCAGTTCATGAATGAGCTTTTCGGTCGCGCCTTTCTGCGGCCCAAAGATTCGCGACGCGCCATTTTCGCCCGTCAGTGGATTGGTCACATCGCAGGCCACCCGGATAGCACACGTTTTTAAACGCGGATCGAGACCAGAGACATCAATCGCATTCAGGCTGTTCAGGCTGCCGCCGCCGTTCCCAATTTCAGTACCGTTCGCATCCGTTAATCGGGCGCCCAGCGCCTGCACCATGCCCGCGCCGCCGTCATTGGTCGCGCTGCCGCCAATGCCGATGATAATGCTTCTGGCGCCGTGCTCCAGCGCATGCAGGATCAGCTCTCCGGTACCGCGCGACGTAGTAATCAACGGATTACGCTTTTCTGGCGGAACCAACGCCAGCCCGCTGGCCGCCGCCATTTCAATAAACGCGGTGCTGCCGTCCCCGGACATGCCCCAGTTGGCCATGACGGTCTCCCCCAGCGGCCCCGTCACAAAAGCGGTATACTGCGTTCCATGCGTGGCGGCAATCATGGCTTCGACCGTTCCCTCTCCGCCGTCAGCGACCGGGATAGAAACATACTGCGCATCGGGAAAAATTTCCCGGAATCCTTTTTCTATCGCCTGCGCAACTTCAGCGGCAGAAAGGCTTTCTTTATAAGAGTCTGGGGCGATTACGATTTTCATAGTTGTAGCCTGTTACTGCACAACGCCGGATGGCGTTTCACTTATCCGGCCAGGGTCATAGGCCCGGACCGCCGCGCGCGACCGGGCATGACGTCATTAGCGAGCGATTTCCACTTTCGCCAGTTTTTCGTAGTAGCAGGCCAGGGCGCTATGGTCGGCCGTGCCCAGACCATCGGCACGTAGCGCCTGCATCATTTCCATCACGGCGGCGGTCAGCGGCAGCTGCGCGCCTACGCCATGAGAGGTGTCCAGCGCATTCGCCAGATCTTTAATATGCAGATCGATGCGAAAGCCCGGTTTGAAATTCCGTTCCATCACCATCGGCGCTTTCGCATCCAGCACGGTGCTACCCGCCAGACCGCCGCGAATCGCCTGATACACCAGATCCGGGTTCACCCCCGCTTTGGTCGCCAGCGTCAGCGCTTCAGACATGGCTGCGATGTTCAGCGCGACAATCACCTGGTTAGCCAGTTTGGTCACGTTGCCCGCGCCAATATCACCGGTATGCACCACGGAACCGGCCATTGCTTTTAGCAGATCGTAATATTTATAGAAAATCGCTTTATCGCCGCCAACCATCACCGACAGCGTACCGTCGATCGCTTTCGGCTCGCCGCCGCTTACCGGCGCATCCAGCATATCGATACCTTTTGCTTTCAGCGCATCGCTGATTTCACGGCTTGCCAGCGGAGCGATAGAGCTCATATCGATCAAAACGGTGCCTGGCTTCGCGCCTTCAATAATGCCGCCTTCGCCCAGCGCCACTTCTTTCACATGCGGCGAGTTCGGCAGCATGGTGATAATCACATCGCACTGTTCGGCAACGGCTTTTGCCGTGGTTGCGGTTTCTGCGCCTGCGGCAATAACTTCGGCAATCGCGTCAGGGTTACGGTCAGAAACCACCAGCGAGTAACCGGCTTTGAGGAGGTTTTTGCTCATTGGTTTACCCATGATGCCCAGGCCAATGAAACCTACTTTCATCGTCATAATCTTCTCTCTCTTGTTTCAGTGGTGGTTATTTCTTAAAGGCGTCAGCCAGCTTTTGCGTGGCGGAGCGGAACACGCCCAAATCGCTCCCCACGGCAACGAACGTCGCGCCCCATTCCAGATAGCGGCGCGCGTCGGCTTCGACCGGCGCCAGAATGCCGCACGGTTTACCGTGGGCTTTGGCGCGGGCAAAGATATGCTGAATGGTTTTCTGTACTTCCGGGTGAGAGGCGTTACCAAGATGACCTAACGCCGCAGCCAGATCGCTTGGGCCGACAAAAATACCGTCAACGCCTTCAGTGGCCGCGATAGCATCAACGTTATCCACCCCCTGCTGGCTTTCGATCTGCACCAGAATGGTGATGTTCTTATTTGACTGGGCAAAGTAATCCGGCACGGTGCCAAACATATTGGCGCGATGGGAAACGGAGACCCCGCGGATGCCTTCCGGCGGATAACGCGTCGAGGCCACGGCGCGAACGGCTTCTTCTTCCGTCTCGACAAACGGGATCAGGAAGTTATAGAAACCGATATCCAGCAGACGCTTAATAATGACCGGCTCGTTCGTCGGCACCCGTACCACCGGCGCGCTGGCGCTGCCTTTCAACGCCATCAGTTGTGGAATAAAAGTTGAGATATCGTTCGGCGCATGTTCGCCATCCAGCACCAGCCAGTCAAAACCTGCCAGCCCTAACACTTCCGTACTGATGGGGTTTGCCAGCGCGGACCAACAGCCGATCTGAATGCGTTGCGCTGCCAGCGCAGCTTTAAATTTGTTCGGGAAGATATCGTTACTCATCATTTATACCCTGGATGAATCATTATTTATTTCCGCAATTCCGGGAGATATTTCGATTTGCTCATCTAAGGAATTACGCTGATATTTTATCGATAGCGGATAATGAAAGTCGTGAATCAGTATAATCATACTTACGCCGCTAAACATTGTTGTATTGCTCAATTTTAATATTCACAATGAATAATATTTTGAGCATTTGCACAACGTCATGGGCGGTGATGCACAGATTTGTACATTACTCGCCCAGCGCCCGTACCATCGGGAATAATGGCCGATCGCGATCACATTTTTAAACAAAAACTCCTGGCATTCTTTATTTAGCAGCAACGTATTTTTAATTCTGACAATAAAAAGCAGTTGTTCTCTTTAACACATTTATTATCACCACCTGGCTGGAGAATACTGGACAATGGCCGATATCGAAATTAGACAAGAATCGCCAACCGCGTTTTATATTAAAGTGCATGACACCGATAACGTGGCAATTATTGTTAATGACAATGGTCTGCAAGCCGGAACGCGTTTCCCGGACGGTCTGGCGTTGGTTGAACATATTCCTCAAGGGCATAAAGTGGCGCTGGAGGCGATTCCTGCTCACGGCGAAATCGTGCGTTATGGCGAGGTGATCGGCTATGCCGTTCGCGACATCGCACGCGGCAGCTGGATAGATGAGTCGCTGGTTGAGCTACCGAAAGCGCCGCCGTTACACACCCTGCCGCTGGCGACGAAAGTGCCGGAACCGCTGCCGCCGCTGGAAGGCTACACGTTTGAAGGCTACCGCAACGCGGATGGCAGCGTCGGCACCAAAAACCTGCTCGGCATCACCACCAGCGTACACTGCGTGGCGGGCGTCGTGGATTATGTCGTGAAGATCATTGAGCGTGACCTGCTGCCTGGATACCCGAACGTAGACGGCGTTGTCGGTCTGAACCACTTGTACGGCTGCGGCGTGGCGATCAACGCGCCAGCGGCCGTGGTGCCTATCCGCACCATTCATAACATCTCGTTGAACCCGAACTTCGGCGGCGAAGTGATGGTCATCGGCCTTGGCTGTGAAAAACTTCAGCCGGAACGTCTGCTGGAAGGCACGGAAGATGTGAAAGGGATTCCGGTGGACAGCGCCAGTATTGTGCGTTTGCAGGATGAGCAGCACGTCGGCTTTAAGTCAATGGTCGAGGATATTTTGCAGGTGGCCGAACGCCACCTGGCGAAGCTCAACCAGCGCCAGCGTGAAACCTGCCCGGCTTCCGAACTGGTGGTCGGAATGCAGTGCGGCGGCAGCGATGCGTTTTCCGGCGTGACGGCCAACCCGGCGGTGGGTTACGCCTCGGATCTGTTAGTGCGTTGCGGCGCGACGGTGATGTTCTCGGAAGTCACCGAAGTCCGTGATGCAATCCACCTTCTCACGCCACGCGCGATTAACGAAGAGGTCGGCAAACGCCTGCTGGAAGAGATGGCCTGGTACGATAACTATCTTGATATGGGGAAAACCGACCGCAGCGCCAACCCGTCGCCGGGCAACAAAAAAGGCGGTCTCGCGAACGTGGTGGAAAAAGCGTTGGGCTCTATCGCAAAATCCGGGCAGAGCGCAATTGTGGAAGTGCTGTCCCCCGGTCAGCGACCGACAAAACGCGGTTTAATTTACGCCGCCACGCCCGCCAGTGATTTTGTCTGCGGCACGCAGCAGGTCGCTTCCGGGATCACCGTGCAGGTGTTCACAACCGGTCGCGGAACGCCATATGGCCTGATGGCGGTTCCGGTAATCAAAATGGCGACCCGCACAGAGCTGGCGAATCGCTGGTTTGATTTGATGGACATCAACGCGGGCACCATTGCCACAGGGGAAGAGAGTATTGAGGACGTGGGCTGGAAGCTGTTCCACTTTATTCTGGACGTCGCGAGCGGTCGTAAAAAAACCTTCTCAGACCAATGGGGGCTGCATAACCAGCTGGCCGTGTTTAACCCCGCGCCAGTGACCTGATGACGAAAAAGGCCGGATGGGGATCGCATCACCATCCGGCAACGCTTTTTAAAGACTCTCCATTTTGAAGACCTACATTTTATATCTTCTGCCGCCTCCCTCTTTCTACGTCTGAATTGATAAGCCCCCAACCCCTACTTCATTCTTACAGCGCTTTTCATCGCACGACTTTCGCAACCCTCCAGATACTTTCGAAACTTTCATTTATTAGATCAGAATCACAAAATAACATTACGAAACCCTATATCTTCTTTCGAAGAAAACAAACGAAAGAATTCGGAGGAAGGATGTTTATCATTTCAACCAAAACGATGCTAAAGAAAGCTCAGCGTGAAGGTTACGCGGTGCCCGCATTCAACATCCACAACCTCGAAACATTACAGGTCGTGGTGGAAACCGCCGCTGAAATGCGCGCGCCATTGATCGTTGCCGGAACACCAGGAACCTTCAGCTACGCTGGCGTCAGTAATATCGTGGCAATTGCCAGCGAGTTGGCAAAAACCTGGAACCATCCTCTGGCCATTCATCTCGATCATCATGAGAAAACAATGGATATCGAAGAGAAAGTCAGGGCAGGCGTTCGCTCAGTGATGATCGACGGCTCGCATCTGCCGTTTGCAGACAACATCGCCTTAGTGAAAAACGTAACGGATTACTGCCATCGCTATGACGTCAGTGTTGAGGCAGAACTGGGGCGTCTGGGCGGACAGGAAGATGATCTCATCGTGGATGGCAAAGATGCTTTGTATACCCATCCAGAACAGGCTCAAGAATTCGTGGCTAAAACAGGTATCGACTCTTTGGCCGTAGCGATTGGCACCGCACATGGTCTGTATACCGCAGAACCGAAACTGGATTTCGAACGCCTGGCAGAGATCCGACAGCATGTTGATATCCCTTTAGTTTTACATGGCGCATCAGGGCTACCTGGCAGTGATATTCGCAAGGCTATCTCACTGGGTATTTGTAAAGTCAACGTCGCAACCGAGCTAAAAATCGCTTTTTCCGACGCCCTGAAAAATTATTTGCGTACACATTCCGATGCCAGCGATCCACGGCACTACATGGTTCCGGCCAAAGCCGCAATGAAAGATGTCGTACGTAAAGTCATCACCGACTGCGGTTGCGAAGGAAGGCTATAAGGCTGCTATATCACAGCCTCTTAACTCATTCATTTACATGAATTGTAAGGATTTTGGTCAGGGGTATCTTTTTATAGCTGGATCACGAAAGTCGCTTTTACCCTTTGCCTTCAATCCAAAAATATTATGAAGATAAACAAAAGATATCGGAGATAGATGTGAAAGAGATAATCTCTCGTCATAAGGCAGGTGAAGCGTCAGGCATTTGTTCCGTCTGTTCAGCACATCCGTTAGTGATTGAAGCGGCGCTACGCTTTGATCTCGCGACAAACAATAAGGTTTTGATTGAAGCAACATCCAACCAGGTTAATCAGTTCGGCGGTTATACCGGCATGAAACCCGCCGACTTCCGCGATTTTGTTTATAACATTGCACAGGAAACAGGATTCCCGCGTGAAAGATTGATTCTGGGTGGCGATCACCTGGGGCCTAACTGCTGGCAGAATGAACCCGCAGCCGCCGCAATGGAGAAATCTGTTGAGTTAATTAAGGCTTATGTTGCCGCAGGTTTTAGCAAAATCCACCTGGATGCATCAATGTCATGTGCCGACGATCCAACCCCACTTGATCCTATGGTCGTGGCCCAACGCGCAGCTGTACTTTGCCAGGCCGCTGAAACAACGGCCACTGAAGAACAAAAGCGCCATTTAACCTATGTCATTGGCACTGAAGTTCCTGTTCCCGGCGGTGAAGCCAGTAGCATCGGCCGCGTTCACGTCACGCGTGAAGAAGATGCCGCCCGTACGCTGGAAACGCACCAGGTCGCCTTTCGCGCATTAGGGCTCGAGGAAGCATTAACTCGCATTATCGCCATTGTGGTACAGCCTGGCGTGGAATTCGATCACTCCCAAATTATTCATTATCAACCGCAGGCCGCTGAAGCGCTTTCCGCATGGATTAAAGACACGCCGATGGTGTATGAGGCCCACTCTACCGACTATCAAACACGTCATGCCTACCGCGCACTGGTACGCGATCACTACGCCATTCTGAAAGTCGGCCCGGCACTGACCTTTGCTTTACGTGAAGCGATTTTTGCACTCGCGCAAATGGAGAACGAACTGATTTCTCCAGAACAACGCAGCCGGGTACTGGAAGTGATCGATGAAGTGATGCTTAACGAGCCAGGTTACTGGAAGAAGTATTATCGTCCGACCTGGAGCCAGGCGATGATCGATATTCACTTCAGCTTATCCGATCGTATTCGCTACTACTGGCCGCATCCACGCATTCGTCAAAGTGTGGAGAAATTAATTGCCAATCTGAACGGGGTTTCATTACCGCCAGGACTCATCAGTCAGTTTATGCCCGTACAGTTTGAACGTCTGTCCGAAGGGGTACTAACCGCCACACCTCATAACTTGATTATCGACAAAATCCAGGACGTTCTGCGTGCCTACCGCTTTGGTTGTGTGCCTGAAACCGCCTGATATTCGGAGAATATATGAGCCAACTTTTTGTCCGAACCGGAATTGACTTTAACTCGTGCCAGCAAGTGCTGGCACACATTGGAGAGGAGATGCTGGCAAAAGGTGTTGTACATGAAAGCTATCCGCAGGCACTGGTAGAACGCGAGGCGAATTTCCCGACAGGGATCGCGCTGGAACGCCATGCCGTCGCCATTCCGCACTGCGAAGCCATTCATGCTAAATCACCCGCAATCTATCTGATTCGGCCGGATAATCCGGTGAAGTTTCAACAGGCCGACGATGACGAAGAGATCGCCGTTTCTTTAATCATCGCACTCATCGTTGAAAACCCTGCGGCACAGCTGAAGCTTCTGCGCCGTCTTTTTAGTGAGCTACAAAATCCGAGCATGCTTGACGCCTTGCTGAGCGCACCTGATTCCGAGCTGGCTACGCTCTTCCGGGAAACCATCCTTGAGTCTGAGCCGTGCGCCCAGGCCTAATAACAAACTGATAATAAAAGGAATACCCTATGAAACGTAAAGTAATCGTGGCCTGTGGCGGTGCGGTAGCGACCTCAACCATGGCCGCAGAAGAAATTAAAGAATTATGTGAAGCTCACAATATCGATCTTGATCTCGTGCAATGCCGGGTCACGGAGATCGAAACCTATATGGATGGCGCGGATCTTATTTGTACCACCGCCCGCGTTGACCGTACCTTTGGCGATATCCCGGTCGTTCACGGCATGCCATTTGTTTCTGGCGTGGGTATTGAAGCATTGCAGCAAAAAATCCTGAGCATCCTTAAGGGGTAACGTCATGTTTAGCGAAATAATGCGTTATATCCTGGACTTAGGACCCACGGTAATGCTGCCTCTGGTGATTATCGTCTTCTCTAAATTACTGGGGATGAAGCTCGGGGATTGTTTTAAATCCGGTCTGCACATCGGCATTGGTTTTGTTGGTATTGGGCTGGTGATTGGTCTGATGCTCGACTCTATCGGACCTGCGGCGAAAGCCATGGCAGAACAGTTCCAGATAAACCTGCATGTTATTGATATCGGCTGGCCGGGTTCGTCTCCGATGACCTGGGCATCGCAAATTGCACTGATCGCCATCCCTGTCGCTATTGGCGTTAATGTCATTATGCTGATCACGCGAATGACACGCGTTGTGAATGTCGATATCTGGAATATTTGGCACATGACATTTACTGGCGCCATGCTGCATCTTGCGACAGGTTCTTACTGGTTGGGTATCCTGGGCGTCGTTGTTCATGCCGCCTTTGTCTACAAACTGGGTGACTGGTTTGCCAAAGATACCCGCGATTTCTTTGGTCTGGAGGGGATCGCCATCCCACATGGTTCGTCTGCTTATCTTGGCCCGATAGCGGTACTGGTTGATACGATCATTGAAAAAATTCCGGGCCTGAATCGCATTCACTTCAGCGCAGATGATGTACAAAAACGCTTTGGTCCTTTCGGAGAACCCGTTACTGTCGGTTTCGTCATGGGGCTCGTTATCGGTATGTTGGCAGGCTATGACGTGAAAAGCGTGCTGCAACTGGCTGTAAAAACAGCAGCAGTCATGCTCCTGATGCCACGGGTGATTAAACCGATCATGGATGGTTTAACGCCTATTGCCAGGCATGCCCGCAAACGTCTGCAAGCTAAATTTGGCGGGCAGGAATTCCTGATTGGCCTGGACCCTGCACTATTACTAGGCCACACCTCAGTGGTTTCCGCCAGCCTGATTTTTATTCCGCTGACTATTCTGATCGCGGTACTGGTGCCCGGTAATCAGGTACTCCCATTCGGTGATCTCGCCACTATCGGTTTCTTTGTCGCAATGGCGGTAGCAGTACATCAGGGTAACCTGTTCCGCACGTTGATATCCGGTGTCATTATCATGGGTATCACGCTATGGATCGCCACACAAACTATCGACCTGCATACCCAACTCGCCGCTAATGCCGGGGCTCTGAAGGCTGGCGGCATGGTAGCTTCCATGGACCAGGGGGGTTCTCCAGTCACCTGGTTACTCATTGAACTTTTCACCTGGCAAAATGTTATTGGTCTCGTGGTTATCGGTGCCATCTACTTTACCGGCGTTCTGTTGACCTGGCGCAGAGCCCGCAACTTTATGGCCGCTGAAAAAGCAGCAGCTACCCAGCAAAGTCAAACAGCCTCTTAATTCCAGGGGAGCATTCGCTCCCCTTAACATCTTTGGAGAAACTTATGAAATCAGTGGTGATTCACGCTGAGGGAGACGTGCGCGTTGAAGAACGTCCCATACCACAAATACAGGCCGATGATGATGTATTAATCAAGGTTATTAGCTCGGGTCTTTGTGGTTCAGATATCCCCCGTATTTTCGCCCACGGAGCGCATTATTATCCAATCACGTTAGGCCATGAATTTAGCGGTTACGTTGAATCTTATGGTTCAGGTGTTACCGATATGCAGCCTGGCGATGCTGTCGCCTGTGTTCCGCTTCTTCCTTGCTTCCACTGCCCGCAATGCGAACGGGGATATTTTTCATTATGCAAGCAATACCAGTTTGTCGGTTCACGTAGTGAAGGGGGCAATGCTGAATACGTTGTCGTTAAACGCGCCAACCTCTTCCGGCTTCCTTCCGATATGCCAATTGAAGATGGCGCATTTATCGAACCTATCACCGTAGGGTTACACGCCTTTCACCTGGCGCAAGGCTGTAAAGGTAAAAACGTTATTATCGTAGGGGCAGGTACCATTGGACTGCTGGCGATGCAGTGCGCCCGTGAGTTGGGAGCCAAAAGCGTTACAGCAATTGATATTAATCCCCAGAAACTTGAACTGGCTAAA
The DNA here is from genome assembly GCF_030333295.1 of Citrobacter sp. CK198. Taxonomy (NCBI): domain Bacteria; kingdom Pseudomonadati; phylum Pseudomonadota; class Gammaproteobacteria; order Enterobacterales; family Enterobacteriaceae; genus Citrobacter; species Citrobacter sp. CK198. Next base: position 166,106 of record NZ_JAOWGE010000007.1, read on the forward strand.
GAGCTGGGCGCAACGTACACCTTTAACAGTCGTGAAATGACCGCGTCAGAGATCTACACCGCACTATCTGATATTCAGTTTGATCAATTGATTCTGGAGACAGCAGGTACGCCGCAAACGGTCTCCCTGACCATCGAAATAGCAGGGCCACGCGCCCAGTTAGCTCTGGTAGGAACATTGCACCATGACCTGACGCTGACATCAGGCGTGTTTGGGCAAATTCTGCGTAAAGAGTTAACAATACTTGGTAGTTGGATGAACTATTCCAGTCCCTGGCCTGGTGAAGAGTGGGAAACCGCAGCGCGTTTACTCACGGAAAAACGTCTACAACTTGAACCGTTAATTGCCCATCGCGGTGATGCTGACAGTTTTGCTGACGCAGTGAAAGCGCTTAACGGCGCGCCAATGCAGGGAAAAATCTTACTTAAGCTCTCCTGACATCATGAGCCAGCAACCTGCGCTGGCTCACAATTACTTTCGAAATTTAGCGTTCACCTTTCGCAATCCTTCGATTAAACTAGTCACAGTTAATTGTCAGGCAAATCAATATGAACTCATTTGAGAGAAGGAACAAAATTGTCGATCTGATTAATACGCAGGGTAGCGTACTGGTTATGGATCTTTCGAATACCTTTGGTATCTCTGAAGTCACTATCCGCGCCGACCTGCGTTTGCTGGAAGAAAAAGGGCTTGTCACACGTTTTCATGGCGGCGCGGCAAAACCTGGAAGTCATCTGGCTGAAGGCGACAATCAGGAAGTCATACTCGAAGATCGCTATCAACTCGCCAGCGACCCTAAAAAACGGATTGCCCAGGCCGCAGCCTCGATGGTTGAAGAAGGGATGACCATTATTCTGGATAGCGGAAGTACGACATTGCTGATTGCTGAAGCATTAACCCGAAAAAGCAATATCACCGTTATCACAAATAGCTTACCTGCCGCATTTACCTTATCCGATAATAAGGACCTGACCCTGGTCGTTTGTGGTGGTACCGTGCGACACAAAACGCATTCCATGCATGGCACAATTGCGGAACGCTCGCTACATGGGATCAGTGCGGATCTCATGTTTGTTGGGGCTGATGGGATTGATGCAACTAACGGCATTACAACTTTCAATGAAGGCTATTCGATTAGTAGCGTGATGGCTGCTGCGGCACATAAGGTCATTGCCGTACTGGATGCGACAAAATTTAACCGCCGTGGTTTTAATCAGGTACTTCCAATGGAGAAGATTAACTGTGTAATAACCGACGACAGCATCAGCAAACAGGATAAATCAGCGCTGGCCAAAACAGGCGTTGAACTGCTGGTCGTTTAAATTACCCGCCACATCCCCCCTTTTGTCGCGCCAACGCGTTGCAGTTTGCCTTTTAGCTGCAACGCTTTCAGATAGCGTTCTACGGTTCGGGCTGAGAGCTCACACTCATCAGCGATACTTTTGGCGGATCTGCCCGGATGATTCGACAAGATTTGTAGAATACGTTTTTCTATATCCAGTAAATCAGGCGACATTTCTTCCGACATTTCTTCCGACAGGGCTGGTGATTTTCCCAATCCCTCCTGCAAAGCAGAGATGATGTTTTCCAGGATAAATTCTATAAATGGCGTACAGCTACTTTGCCGATCGCACTGCCCTAACACCTGGTAATAGCGATCCTGTTGGTAGTGGATCAGTGTATCTACAGGTAGCCACGCCAATTCCGATCGCCACTCACGTAGGATTAATGTCTGCCACAACCGCCCCATACGTCCATTTCCGTCGGCAAAAGGATGAATAAATTCAAACTCATAATGGAAAACAGCACCAGCAATCAGTGGGTGGAGCTCTGTCGTTTTTAACCAGCCAAGTAAATCATTCATCAAACGAAAAACTTGTGAGGCCGGAGGAGCCATGTGAATAAGCTGTTTTTCCCTGTAAACGCCAACATTTCCGGTACGTAACTGGCCCGGATTATCGACCAGACCGAGCATAAGGACCCGATGTGCTTGTAAAAGGTCAGATAACTTTTCACTTTTCCATTCCGACATCTTTTCATAGGCCAGAATCGCATTTCTAACTTCCTGTATATCTTTAGCAGGAGCCAGAATACGTTTCCCCTCCATCAGAGCGGTGACTTGTTCCGTAGTCAACGAATTATGCTCAATCGCTAAAGAGGCCTGAATAGTGCGAATACGATTCTCTTTGCGCAAAAGAGGAGATGTCCTACCAGCCATCGCAGCCCAATGCCCCATCAACTCACCAACCTCAATGACTTGATTGAGGATCAATGGAGTGATGACGAAAGGTGGTTGGTAGGTGCTCACTGTTACTCCCCCTGCTGCTCCAGCGCATACTTATACAGCGCGTTCTTTTTCACGCCGTGGATTTCGGCGGCAAGGGCGGCGGCCTTTTTCAGCGGCAGTTCCGCCTGTAACAACGCCAGCGTTCGCAGCGCGTCGGCGGGAAGCGCATCGTCCTGGGCTTTGTGCCCTTCGACAATCAGTACCATTTCCCCCTTACGGCGGTTTTCGTCCTCTTTCACCCATGCCAGCAGTTCGTCGACCGGCGCGCCGTAAATGGTCTCCCAGGTTTTGGTCAGCTCACGCGCCAGCACCACGTAGCGAGATTCTCCCCACACGGCGACCATATCTTCCAGGCTGTCCAGCAAACGGTGTGTGGATTCATAAAAAATCAGCGTCCGTGGTTCTGCTTCAATCGCTTTCAGCGCATCACGGCGGCCTTTCGATTTCGCGGGCAGAAAACCTTCATAGCAAAAACGATCGGACGGCAACCCGGCGGCGCTCAGCGCGGCAATCGCGGCGCACGGTCCCGGCAACGGAACCACACGGATGCCGGCTTCACGACAGGTGCGCACCAGATGGTAACCCGGATCATTGATCAATGGCGTTCCGGCATCAGAAACCAGCGCAATGTTCTGCCCCTCTTTTAGCTTCGCCACCAGCGTCTCGGCTTTTTGCTGCTCATTGTGGTCATGTAAAGCGAACAAACGGGCGTTAATCGCGAAATGTTGTAACAATAGTCCGGTATGACGAGTGTCTTCAGCGGCAATTAAATCAACGGCTTGCAAAACTTCGAGCGCTCGTTGGGTAATATCAGCCAAATTCCCGATAGGAGTAGGTACAATATAGAGTTGGCCCTGAGAATTATCCGCCGATTCGTTTTGTTTCATTGTGTCGTCCGTATTGCCGATTTAATATTGAGCATTGCGTAAAAAATATCACTGGATACAGTATGGTACCCTCAACATTTTCTCGTTTGAAAGCCGCGCGCGCGCTGCCTGTCATTCTGGCAGCATTGATTTTCGCGGGCTGTGGCACCCAGGCGCCGGATCAAAGTGCTGCCCATATGCAGGGCACGGCACAAGCTGATTCCGGCTTTTATCTGCAACAAATGCAGCAAAGTTCAGATGATAGCAAGACCAACTGGCAATTACTCGCCATTCGTGCACTGCTGAAAGAAGGCAAAAGCCAGCATGCCATCGAATTATTCAACCAGTTGCCGCAAAACCTGAACGATGCGCAGCGTCGCGAACAGTCGCTGCTGGCGGTTGAGATCAAACTGGCGCAGAAAGATATCGCCGGCGCGCAGGCGCTGCTGGAAAAACTCACTCCGGCTGATTTGGATCAGAACCAACAGGCGCGTTACTGGCAGGCGAAAATTGATGCCAGCCAGGGCCGCCCTTCTCTTTCACTGCTGCGCGCGTTAATCGCCCAGGAGCCGCTGCTGTCTGCAAAAGACAAGCAGAAGAACATGGACGCCACCTGGCAAGCGCTCTCCTCTATGACCCAGGAACAGGCTCAGGCGCTGGTCATTAACGCCGATGAAAACGTCCTGCAAGGCTGGCTGGATTTACAGCGTGTCTGGTTCGATAACCGTAACGACCCGGACATGATGAAAGCCGGGATTGCCGACTGGCAAAAACGCTACCCGCAAAATCCAGGGGCAAAACTGCTGCCCACGCAACTGGTCAATGTGCAAAGCTTTAAACCGGCTTCCACCAGCAAAATCGCCCTGCTGCTGCCGCTGAACGGCCAGGCCGCCATTTTTGGCCGCACCATTCAGCAAGGTTTTGAAGCGGCGAAAAATCTGGGGACGCAACCGGTGGACGCGCAGCCTGCCGCTGCGCCTGTCGCGGAACCGACAGCGCCAGCAGAACCTGCCCAGCCGCAAACCGCTGACGGCGTCGCCAGCCCTTCTCAGGCGGCGGTGAACGATTTGACCGGCGACGAACAAACGCAGCCTGCCGAACAACCGGTAAGCGCCCCGGCGCAGACCGCTACGGCGAGCGCGCCGGCCAACCCTTCCGCTGAACTGAAAATCTACGACACCACCTCTCAACCGCTGGATCAGATCCTCACGCAGGTTCAGCAGGACGGCGCCAGCATTGTTGTCGGCCCGCTGCTGAAAAATAACGTTGAAGAGCTGATCAAAAGCAATACGCCGCTGAATGTCCTGGCGCTTAATCAGCCTGAGAAGGTGCAGAACCTCGCCAATATTTGCTACTTTGCCCTCTCACCTGAAGATGAAGCCCGCGACGCGGCGCATCATATTCACGACCAGGGCAAACAAAATCCGCTGTTGCTGATTCCACGCAGCGGGCTGGGCGATCGCGTGGCGAACGCTTTCGCTCAGGAGTGGCAGAAGCTGGGCGGCGGCACGGTGTTGCAGCAGAAATTCGGTTCTACCGCTGAGCTGAGAATGGGCGTCAACGGCGGCTCCGGCATTGCCCTGACGGGCAGCCCTGTCGCCGCCAGCCAGCCCTCACAGCCGGGCGTCACCATTGGCGGCCTGACGATTCCAGCACCGCCGACAGACGCGCAGATCACTGGCGGCGGCGGTCGCGTTGACGCGGTCTACATTCTGGCGACGCCGGAAGAGATCGGGTTCATTAAACCGATGATCGCCATGCGTAACGGCAGCCAAAGCGGCGCAACGCTGTACGCCAGCTCGCGCAGCGCGCAGGGCACTTCCGGCCCCGACTTCCGTCTGGAGATGGAAGGCTTGCAGTACAGCGAGATCCCAATGCTGGCCGGTAGCAATATGCCGTTAATGCAGCAGGCGCTCGGCGCCGTACGCAACGACTACTCCCTTGCCCGTATGTACGCGATGGGCGTAGACGCGTGGTCGCTGGCGAACCACTTCTCGCAGATGCGCCAGGTGCCGGGTTTTGAAATTAACGGTAATACCGGGGCGTTAACCGCCACACAGGATTGCGTGATTAACAGGAAGTTATCATGGCTCAAATACCAGCAAGGGCAAATCGTCCCCGCCAGTTAACGAGTAAACAGACCGGCGACGTGTGGGAAGCCGCCGCACGCCGCTGGCTGGAGAGCAAGGGACTGCGTTTTGTTGCCGCCAACGTGCGTGAGCGCGGCGGCGAAATCGATCTGATAATGCGTGACGGAAAAACCACGGTCTTTGTTGAGGTCCGTTATCGCCGCTCGGCACAGTTTGGCGGCGCGGCCGCCAGTGTGACCTGGAGCAAACAACACAAATTATTACAGACCGCCCGCTTGTGGCTTGCTCGCCACAATGGGAGTTTTGATACTGTGGATTGCCGGTTCGATGTGTTAGCCTTCACCGGAAATGATGTTGAGTGGTTTAAGGATGCCTTTAACGACCGCTCATAATTGAAGATTTAAGGATTAGCGTGCTCGATAGAATTAAAGTCTGCTTTACAGAAAGCATTCAAACGCAAATTGCTGCGGCAGAAGCTCTCCCGGATGCAATTTCCCGTGCCGCCATGACGCTGGTTCACTCCCTGCTCAACGGCAACAAAATTCTCTGTTGTGGTAATGGTACTTCCGCCGCCAACGCACAGCATTTTGCTGCCAGCATGATCAACCGTTTTGAAACAGAACGTCCCAGTTTACCCGCTATTGCACTTAATACCGATAATGTGGTCTTAACAGCGATTGCCAACGATCGCCTGCATGATGAAATCTATGCAAAACAGGTCCGTGCGCTGGGCCATGCCGGTGATGTTTTATTGGCGATTTCTACGCGTGGCAACAGTCGCGATATCGTTAAGGCCGTTGAGGCCGCCGTCACTCGGGATATGACCATTGTGGCGTTGACAGGCTATGACGGGGGCGAGCTGGCCGGGTTATTAGGGCCGCAGGATGTTGAAATCCGTATTCCCTCGCACCACAGCGCGCGCATTCAGGAAATGCATATGCTGACGGTAAACTGCTTGTGCGATTTGATCGACAACACGCTTTTCCCTCACCAGGATGATTAAGGAGTACATATGAAGGCATTTTCGCCACTCGCAGTCCTTATTTCTGCGTTGCTGTTGCAAGGTTGCGTCGCTGCCGCGGTGGTTGGAACCGCCGCTGTGGGTACGAAAGCCGCAACCGATCCACGTAGCGTTGGCACCCAGGTGGATGACGGAACCCTGGAACTGCGCGTAAACAGCGCGCTGTCGAAAGACGAACAAATCAAGAAAGAAGCGCGCATCAACGTAACGGCGTATCAGGGCAAGGTATTACTGGTGGGTCAGTCGCCGAATAGCGAACTCTCCTCGCGGGCAAAACAGATTGCGATGGGTGTCGATGGGGCGACGGAAGTGTATAACGAAATCCGCCAGGGCCAGCCGATTGGTCTTGGGACGGCTTCGAACGATACCTGGATCACCACCAAAGTGCGTTCGCAGCTGTTGACCAGCGATCAGGTGAAGTCGTCCAACGTAAAAGTGACGACTGAAAATGGCGAGGTTTTCCTGTTGGGTCTGGTCACCGAGCGTGAATCAAAAGCCGCTGCGGACATCGCCAGCCGGGTCAGCGGTGTGAAACGCGTCACCACCGCCTTTACGTTTATCAAATAACCCGCCGTTTTAGCCGGATGGCGGCTTTGCCTTATCCGGCCTACAGAGAAGCACTTACGTAGGCCGGGCAAGCGAAGCGCCCCCGGCATTTCCACTTCACACCAGCGCAATACTTCCCACTATCACCCCAGAAATCGCCACCAGTACGCCTGTAAGCCACAACGCTTTTGCCGGGAAGGCTTTACGCAGCATAATCAGCGACGGCAGACTCACCGCCGGCAAGGTCATCAGCAGCGCCAGAGCAGGCGCGGTTCCCATTCCTGCCAGCATCATCGTTTGTACAATCGGAATCTCTGCGGCGGTAGGGATCACAAACAGGCATCCCGCGACAGCCATCGCAATAACCCACATCAGCGTATTATCAACTGCGCCATCGGCATGCGGGAACAGCCAGACGCGCGCCGCGCCTAATACCAGTACCGCCAGGATATAAACCGGGATCGTACTCCAGAACAGCGACCACAATGCTTTTCCCCAGCGAGCAAAGAATCCGCCCTGCGGTTCAGATACGGTGATCTCCTGAGGAATGTCTACCTGCGGCGACTCTTTCACCCATTTCTGCACCAGCGTCGCTACCACCAGCACCATCGCCAGCCCGGCAACCAGACGAATAGCCGCAAAATGCCAGCCGAGCACAAAGCCCATAAACACCAGCGTTGCCGGGTTTAACAGCGGATTCCCCATCCAGAACGCCAGCGCGCCGCCCATAGAAACCTGCTGGCGACGCATTCCCGCCGCCACCGGCGCGGCGCAGCAGGTACACATCATACCTGGCAGCGAGAACAGGGTGCCAAACAGCGTGCCGCGAAAACGCGACTGCCCCAGCGTACGTAGCAGCCAGTCGCGCGGGATCAACACCTGAATCAGCGAACCGAGGATCACCCCCAGCACCGCCGCCTTCCAGACCGCGATAAAATAGATCATCGCGTAGTCCCAGGCCGCTCGCCACGGGTTCGCATCCGCCTGCGCCAGAATAGATTTACCGATACTGTGCGTTTCCGCAGCCGTGAAGGCTTTGCCGTAATAAGGCTGCCATTTCACATACCAGAGGCCAACGATAACGACGAGAAAGAAGAGTGCGGGTTTCCACCATTGAAATGGCGTCACCGCCTGAGATGAAGACTGACCAGCCATAGCATTCCCCAGGAAGTTATTGAGATAATTAAGCCCGTGAATACTACGCCTTTGGGAAATGTTTGGAAACGTCGTTTTTTATTGGATGGGGGCAAAATGCCCGGTGGCGCTCGCGCTTATCCGGCCTGGAGAACGCCACGAAATCCCAGGCCGGATAAGGCGTTAGCCACCATCCGGCAGTGAACAGATGCTATAACGCCCTTTCCCGCAACCGGGATGAGGTCAGGATGGTAACGCCTTCTTGCTCCGGCGCCAGAGCCTCCTCCAGCATCGCACGCGCCACATCTCTGGCGTCGATGGATTTCCAGTTTCCCGGCAGCAGCCGGAACAGCGGCGCAAACAGCGTTTCATTCATCCGGTGTTTAGCTCTGTCGCCAAGCAACATGGAGGGACGCGCAATCGTCAGGCGCGGCCATTGCTGGGCGATTAACGCCTCTTCCATTTCACCTTTGACCCGGTTATAGAAAAACGGCGATCGCGCATTTGCGCCCATTGCGCTCACGACCAGCATATGTCGGGCGCCCAGCCGCCGCCCCGTCAGCGCGGTATCCACCACCAGCGTATAATCCGCATGAATAAACGCCTCTTTGCTTCCGGCCTCGCGGCGAGTCGTTCCCAGACAGCAAAAAACAATGTCCACCGGATCGGTCACCTGCGCCAGCGCATCGGTCAGTTGAGGATCGTGAGGATTATAAACACCGACCATATCCGCCAGAGGGCGGCGTGTGGGCGCGGCTATCGAATGAATCCGGGGTTCATTAAGCAACATCCGCAGGAGGTGTCCTCCCACCAGCCCCGTCGCCCCTGTAATTAACACCTGAGTCATCGCGCGCTCCATAACCTCAACCATTCATCTAACTATAGGCTACGGATCGGGCTGCGTAGCCAGTGCATTTTTTTGCCAAATCCCAACGTGTTGTCAGTGAATTTAATTTCATCCAGGCGGATTTCCCATACTGGCGCAGGCAGCATTCTGGCGACAGGAAAGCGGCGGAGATAGGCCTGACGCGCCGCATCGCTTTCCTCGCCCTCAAGCTTGCGGATCTCCCCTTTAAACTGTATTCCGCGAATCCGCGCCACCGTTTTCGGCTGACCGTTGACCGTTCCGGCAACGGGCGCGCGCGGGCCGGACATCTGCGCATGGCGCGTTTTCTCTTCCGTGAGTACATAAAACGCGACCTTTTGCGCATCAAACAGATAAAACGCGTTTGCGCACCAGAGTTCGCCCTCATGCTGAACGCACCAGGTGACCACATGCTGCTTTGCCAGCCAGCGGCTTATCGCGGTGAGTGTTTCCATCGTTATTCTCTCTTATACTGGGCATCTGAAAATTAACACGCTAATGGTCATGATGACACCCTGGTATCTGTATCTGATCCGCACCGCAGACAATGCCCTCTACACCGGGATTACGACCGATGTGGCGCGCCGCTATAAGCAGCATCAAAGTGGTAAAGGCGCAAAAGCGTTGCGCGGAAAAGGGGAACTCACCCTGGCGTTTTCGGCGCGGGTCGGCGAGCGCTCGCTTGCCCTGCGCATGGAGTATCGCATCAAGAGACTCACAAAGCGCCAGAAGGAGCGCCTCGTGACAGAAGGTGAAGGGTTTGAGGCGCTACTGGCCAGCCTGCAAACCCCAACGCTTAAAAGCGATTGAAATGGTCGTGGTATTCCACCAGGCCCGTCACGCCGTCCAGCGCGTCTTCCGCCAGGCGGTGTACCTGGAAAGCGCTTTCGGTGCCCGGCCAACGGCAATGAAGATCGTAATGCGCCGCCAGTTCAAAACCGAAACGGCTGTACAATGCCGGCTCGCCCAGCGTGACGACCGCCGCATAGCCAAACTCGTTGAGTGAATCCAGTCCTTCGTAGACCAGTTGGCGCGCAAGCCCTTGTCCACGGTAGTTTTCATCTACCGCCAACGGCGCCATTCCTACCCATTGCAGGTCTTCACCCTGTACATCGACCGGACTAAACGCCACATAGCCAACCACCTGACCTTCGTCGTCAGTGGCGACCAAACCCAGCGTCAGGAAGCCATCTTCGCGCAGGTCATGCACCAGCTTCGCTTCCGCATCGCTTTCGAACGTGCGGCGCAGCAAAGCGTCGATACCGGGCGCGTCAATGGGAATTTCAACTCGAATCAGCATGGTTCACCTACCGAGGTCTGTTTGGTTTCTGGCGAGGTTTTCATACCCGCCTCAACAAAATCCGCCAGTTGCAGCAGCATAATGCGTAACGCTTTCGGCATCTGCTCCAGTTCGATGGCGTCCATCAGGTTTTTCACATACAGCCCTAACTCTGTATCGCCTTCAATGACCAGACGACGCTGGAAGAAGAGCGTATCAGGGTCCTGCTTACGCGCCGCAATCATCAACAAGTCGCTGGCATCGGCGCTAAAGCTCACGTCGGCCTCAGCGTTCTGACTGACAATCAGTTTGCCGTTCTCAACAGAGGTGTACCATCTGAGGTTAATATCACGCACCGTAATACTTAACCAACGGCCTTCGAGGAACTCAAGCTCCCCATCTGCCAGCGCCTGACGAAATTGCCAGCTCAGAACCTGTTCCAGAACCTGGCGCTTCAGCGCAAAGGGCGTCAGTTTAACCGGAACACTCATCAGAGACGGGCCAAAATGTACTAAGCGTGAACGCAGTTTATCCAACACGAGCTTTACTCCCTGTTTCAATAATCCCGTTATTTTGCCATATCAGATAAACGACATAGCGGCGTAAATCAACAATTCGATACGAAATTGTTACCCAGTTATAGGTGTAACCAATACGCCTTTAACTGCCTTAAATCAAAAATTGTCGCAGCAAGGTTAACTAAAATCTCTCTTCGTTAACAATTTTGCGGCCTGGACGGCGCAACATTCAGGAATAATTATGGAGCTGCTCTGCCCTGCCGGAAATCTCCCGGCGCTTAAGGCGGCCATTGAGAACGGTGCTGATGCCGTTTATATCGGGCTAAAAGATGATACTAACGCCCGTCACTTCGCCGGTCTTAATTTTACTGAGAAAAAATTGCAGGAAGCGGTGAATTACGTCCATCAACATCGCCGTAAACTGCACATCGCGATTAACACGTTTGCACACCCGGATGGATATGTTCGCTGGCAGCGTGCCGTGGATATGGCGGCGCAACTGGGCGCGGATGCGCTGATCCTGGCCGACCTTGCTATGCTTGAGTATGCAGCAGAACGCTATCCGCATATTGAGCGCCATGTCTCTGTTCAGGCATCGGCAACGAATGAAGAAGCAATTAACTTCTACCATCGCAACTTTGACGTTGCGCGCGTCGTCCTGCCGCGCGTGCTTTCCATTCATCAGGTGAAACAGCTCGCCCGCGTCACGCCCGTGCCGCTGGAGGTCTTCGCCTTCGGCAGCCTGTGCATTATGGCGGAAGGCCGTTGCTACCTCTCCTCTTATCTGACGGGTGAATCCCCCAATACCGTCGGCGCCTGCTCTCCGGCCCGCTTCGTGCGCTGGCAACAGACCCCTCAGGGGCTGGAATCTCGCCTGAACGAGGTGCTCATCGACCGCTATCAGGACGGTGAGAACGCCGGTTATCCAACGCTGTGTAAAGGTCGCTATCTGGTTGATGGCGAGCGCTACCACGCGCTGGAAGAACCTACCAGCCTCAACACGCTGGAACTGCTGCCTGACCTGCTGGCGGCGAATATCGCCTCGGTGAAAATTGAAGGGCGTCAGCGCAGCCCGGCGTATGTCAGCCAGGTGGCGAAAGTGTGGCGTCAGGCGATCGACCGCTGCATGGCCGACCCGCAAAACTTCGTCCCGCAAAGCGCCTGGATGGAGACGCTTGGCTCCATGTCCGAAGGCACTCAGACCACGCTTGGCGCGTATCACCGTAAATGGCAGTGAGAGAAGCAATGAAATATTCCTTAGGGCCGGTGCTTTACTATTGGCCGAAAGAGACGCTGGAAGCATTTTATCAGCAGGCCGCCACCAGCAGCGCCGACGTGATTTACCTTGGCGAAGCGGTGTGCAGCAAACGCCGCGCCACCAAAGTGGGCGACTGGCTTGATATGGCGAAATCCCTTGCCGGAAGCGGCAAGCAGGTCGTGCTCTCCACGCTGGCGCTGGTACAGGCCGCCTCTGAATTAGGCGAACTAAAACGCTATGTGGAAAACGGCGACTTCCTGCTGGAGGCCAGCGATCTCGGCGTCGTGAATATGTGCGCCGAGCGCAAGCTGCCGTTTGTCGCCGGTCATGCGCTTAACTGCTATAACGCGGTAACGCTGCGTCTGCTGCTTAAACAGGGCATGGTGCGCTGGTGCATGCCGGTCGAGCTTTCCCGCGACTGGCTGGTGAATCTGCTGAACCAGTGCGATGAGCTCGGCATCCGCAATCAGTTTGAAGTGGAAGTGCTGAGCTACGGTCATCTGCCACTGGCGTACTCCGCCCGCTGTTTTACCGCGCGTTCAGAAGACCGCCCGAAAGACGAGTGTGAAACCTGCTGCATCAAGTACCCGAACGGGCGCAACGTGTTGTCGCAGGAGAATCAGCAGGTGTTCGTGCTTAACGGTATTCAGACCATGAGCGGCTACGTTTATAACCTCGGCAACGAACTGACCTCCATGCAGGGGCTGGTCGACATTGTGCGCCTTTCCCCGCTGAGTACGGAGACATTCGCCATGCTCGACGCCTTCCGCGCCAATGAAAACGGCAGCACGCCGTTACCGCTGGCCGCGCACAGCGACTGCAACGGTTACTGGAAACGCCTGGCCGGTCTGGAACTACAGGTGTAACTGAACCTTGCCGGATGGCGGCATAAATGCCTTATCCGGCCTACAATACGTTTGTAGGCCTGATAAGCGAAACGCCATCAGGCAGTTGATGTTTGCGCCCCGCCTTATACCGCTCACTTTGTTAACAACGGTAATCAAATTTTAATGCAGTATTAAATGATTCACCGACGACAAAGTGAGCCGTTATGACTGACAAAACCATTCCATTTTCGCTGCTGGATCTGGCACCGATCCCCGAAGGCTCCTCTGCGAAAGAGGCCTTCTCACACTCACTGGATCTCGCCCGTCTGGCAGAGCGGCGCGGCTATCACCGCTACTGGCTGGCGGAACATCACAACATGACCGGTATCGCCAGCGCAGCGACATCGGTGCTGATTGGCTATCTGGCCGCCAATACCACCACATTGCATCTGGGTTCTGGCGGGGTGATGCTCCCCAACCACTCGCCGCTGGTTATCGCCGAGCAGTTCGGTACGCTGAATACGCTCTATCCTGGACGGATTGATCTGGGCCTGGGGCGCGCGCCGGGAAGCGATCAGCGCACCATGATGGCGCTGCGCCGTCATATGAACGGCGATATTGATAATTTCCCGCGCGACGTTGCTGAACTGGTGGACTGGTTCGACGCGCGCGATCCCAATCCGCATGTACGCCCGGTTCCGGGCTATGGCGAGAAGATCCCGGTGTGGCTGCTGGGTTCCAGCCTGTACGGCGCACAGCTGGCGGCGCAGCGTGGTCTACCGTTCGCCTTCGCCTCCCACTTCGCACCCGATATGCTGTTCCAGGCGCTGCATCTCTATCGCACCCAGTTCAAGCCGTCCGCGCGGCTGGAAAAACCGTATGCGATGGTGTGCATCAATATCATCGCCGCTGACAGCAATCGCGATGCGGAATTTCTGTTTACCTCTATGCAGCAGGCGTTTGTGAAACTGCGTCGCGGTGAGACCGGACAGCTACCCGCGCCAATTCAAAATATGGATCAGTTCTGGTCGCCGTCCGAGCAATATGGCGTGCAGCAGGCGCTGAGCATGTCGCTGGTGGGCGATAAAGCCAAAGTACGTCACGGGCTGGAATCTATTCTGCGCGAAACGCAGGCGGATGAGATTATGGTCAACGGGCAGATTTTCGATCATCAGGCGCGGCTGCATTCGTTTGACCTGGCGATGCAGGTGAAAGAAGAGTTGGTGGGGTAGTGCGTTGTTTTGCCCGGTGGCGCTTCGCTTACCGGGCCTACGAGATTGTTCAGGCCGGATAAGGCGTAGCCGCCATCCGGCACAACAAACTTACTGGTACACCGGTAGCAGGTTCACGCTCGACAGAATATGCACCAGCGCGTTGCCGATACCGAATACCAGGATCAGCGCAATCATCGGCTTGCCGCCCCAGACGCGGAATTTCGGGCTGCCGAAGCGTTGGCGTGAAGCTCGCGCCAGCAGAGCCGGAACAATGGCTGCCCAGATGGTTGCCGCCAGCCCCGCATAGCCAATAGCATACAGGAACCCGTTCGGCCACAGCAGACCGCCAATCACCGGCGGCAGGAAAGTCAGCAGCGCAGTTTTGAAGCGCCCCAGCGCCGAATCATCAAAACCAAACAGATCCGCCAGATAGTCAAACAGACCGAGCGTCACGCCGAGGAACGAACTCGCCACCGCAAAGTTAGAGAACACCACCAGCAGCAGATCCAGACTGCGGCTGTTCAGTACGCCGCTCAGCGCCTGTACCAGCACATCAATATTACCGCCCTGCTGCGCAATACCGATAAACGCCGGGCGCGGAATATTACCCATCGTACCCAACAGCCAGATGGTATACAGCACCAGCGCCATCAGCGTACCGTACACCAGGCATTTCACGATGGTACGCGGATCTTTACCGTAATACTTCATCAGGCTTGGTACGTTGCCGTGATAACCAAACGATGCCAGGCAAAACGGCAGTGTCATCAGCAGGTACGGCGTGTAAGACGCGTTGCTTTCGGCCACGTTAAACAGCGTCGCTGGCGTGACGTGCCCCAGCAGACTGCCGAAGGTCAGAAAGAAGGTGATGACTTTCGCGCCCAGCACAATCGCCGTCATCCGGCTAACCGCTTTTGTACTCAACCAGACGACAAAGGCCACCAGCAACGCAAACGCAAAACCTGCCGCCCGCGCCGGAACGTTCAGCGACATTTCAGCAAAGGTATGATGCAGAATCGAGCCGCTCGCCGAGATATAGGCGTAGGTCAGGATATAGAGCACAAAGGCAATAGAGATCCCATTCACCACGTTCCAGCCTTTACCCAGCAGGTCTTTGGTGATGGTGTCAAAGCTGGAGCCAATCCGGTAGTTGAGGTTGGCTTCGAGGATCATCAGCCCGGAATGCAGCATACAGAACCAGGTAAACACCAACGCCGCCATCGACCAGAAGAACCACGCACCGGACATGACCACCGGCAGGGAGAACATTCCCGCGCCAATAATGGTGCCGCCGATGATCACCACGCCGCCAAGCAGCGAAGGTGACGTTTGGGTGGTGGTTAGTGTTGCCATTCAGCCCTCTCTCCAGTGAATAATATTGCGACTGCATTTTATTGTGTCGCACTGTACCAGTACGCGAGTACAAAAGAAATAAAAAAAGCCCCGATCGCAATCATCGGGGCTGTATATTTTACTTTACGGTGCGAGACCGCGATTTAGCGTGAATTACGCATCACCGCCGAAACGACGACGACCGGTGGAGTCGTCACGACGCGGCGCACGGCCTTCACGACGCTCACCGCTGAAACGACGACCATCACCACGGCCACCTTCACGGCGCTCACCGCCAAAACCACGACCGCCTTCACGACGCTCGCCACCGAAGCTACGACCACCGCCACGACGCTCGTTACCGGAATGCGGTTGCGCATCGCCCAGCAGTTGCATGTTCATCGGCTTGTTCAGGATGCGGGTGCGCGTAAAGTGCTGCAACACCTCACCCGGCATACCTTTCGGCAGCTCAATGGTGGAGTGGGAAGCAAACAGCTTGATGTTACCAATGTAACGGCTGCTGATGTCGCCTTCGTTAGCAATCGCGCCAACGATATGACGCACTTCAACACCGTCATCACGGCCCACTTCAATGCGGTACAGCTGCATATCGCCAACGTCACGACGTTCACGACGCGGGCGATCTTCACGGTCACCACGATCAGCACGCGGGCCACGATCGTTACGATCGCGCGGACCACGGTCATCACGGTCACGGAATTCACGTTTAGGACGCATCGGCGCATCCGGCGGTACGATCAGCGTGCGTTCGCCCTGCGCCATTTTCAGCAGTGCGGCAGCCAGCGTTTCGAGATCCAGCTCTTCGCCTTCTTCGGTCGGCTGGATTTTCGCCAGCAGTGCGCGGTACTGATCCAGATCGCTGCTTTCCAGCTGCTGCTGAACTTTCGCTGCAAATTTTTCCAGACGGCGTTTGCCCAGCAGTTCTGCGTTCGGCAGTTCCACTTCCGGGATGGTCAGCTTCATGGTGCGTTCAATGTTGCGCAGCAGACGACGCTCGCGGTTCTCAACGAACAGCAGCGCGCGGCCAGCACGACCCGCACGACCGGTACGGCCGATACGGTGAACGTAAGACTCGGAGTCCATCGGGATATCGTAGTTTACAACCAGGCTGATGCGCTCAACGTCCAGGCCACGGGCCGCAACGTCAGTTGCAATCAGGATATCCAGACGACCGTCTTTCAGACGCTCCAGAGTCTGCTCACGCAGCGCCTGGTTCATGTCGCCATTCAGCGCGGCGCTGTTGTAACCGCTACGCTCCAGCGCTTCAGCCACTTCCAGGGTCGCATTTTTAGTACGAACGAAGATAATCGCCGCATCAAAATCTTCAGCTTCCAGGAAACGCACCAGCGCTTCGTTTTTACGCATGCCCCAGACAGTCCAGTAGCTCTGGCTGATGTCAGGACGCGTGGTCACGCTGGACTGAATGCGCACTTCCTGCGGCTCTTTCATAAAGCGGCGGGTAATGCGACGAATCGCTTCCGGCATGGTGGCAGAGAACAGCGCGGTCTGATGACCTTCAGGAATCTGCGCCATGATGGTTTCAACGTCTTCGATGAAGCCCATACGCAGCATTTCGTCGGCTTCGTCCAGCACCAGACCGCTCAGTTTAGAGAGATCCAGCGTGCCGCGTTTTAAGTGATCAAGCAGACGTCCCGGCGTACCAACAACGATCTGCGGCCCTTGACGCAGGGCGCGTAACTGCACGTCATAACGCTGGCCGCCGTACAGGGCAACCACGTTCACGCCGCGCATATGTTTAGAGAAATCCGTCATGGCTTCAGCAACCTGAACCGCCAGTTCGCGGGTCGGTGCCAGCACCAGAATCTGAGGTGCCTTCAGCTCAGGATCAAGATTGTTAAGCAGCGGTAAGGAGAACGCTGCGGTTTTGCCGCTACCGGTCTGGGCCATACCCAGAACATCGCGACCGCCCAGCAGATGCGGGATGCACTCTGCCTGGATTGGAGATGGTTTTTCGTAACCCAGATCGTTAAGGGCGTCAAGGATAGGAGCCTTCAGGCCCAGATCTGCAAAAGTGGTTTCGAATTCAGCCATGTAGTACGTGTGCCTCAAAATTAATGGCGGCCAGTCTACATAACTCATCATGAAATTGATCTGCAATTTTCATTGAAAAGTGTGAACCGGCTCAAAGTAGGTGTATTAACGAACAACAACGCCCTCACCCGTGAAGGTGATGGCAATCAAAAAGATTACGGGCTGATGTGTACGTCAGCTATTGCTGGTCCGATTCTGCCAGGTCATCTTGGTCCTGGCCCAGGAGCGATAATTCCAACAATGCGTATCGGTGCTCAACAAAGTTATGAACGTTGTTAGCCACCGCCAGTTTGAACAATGCCGTAGCGTTGTCCAAATCCCCCAGACTTAGGTAATACTTACCTAAATAGAAGTTGGTTTCACTGAGATGCTCAGCGAGCGAGGTGTTATCCGTTGCGTCCGCCTTCAGGCGTTCCATCAGCGTTGCTTCGCTAATGTTGCCCAGGTAGAACTCGACAATGTTCCATCCCCATTGTTCTTTATCCGATTTCTCGAAGCGTTGCTTTAACGCTTCTTTCGCCTGCTTCTCATCGAGCTTCTGCTCAGCGAGATAAAGCCACAGGCTGCGGAAAGGATCATTGGGATCGTCTTGATAAAACGCCAGCAGATCATCTTGCGCTAACTTGTCGCGACCGCCGTAATACAATGCGATACCGCGATTTAAGTACGCGTAGTTGTAAGTTGGATCAAGCTCAAGTACAGAATCAAACGCTTCATAGGCAGCATCAAAATTGCCTGCCTGCGTTAAATAAATGCCTAAGTAATTGAATACTTCAGGCATATCCGGTCGGATTGCCAGCGCTTGTGAAAAATCATTTCGCGCTAATGCCCTCAGACCCAGACTATCATACAACACTCCGCGCTCATATAAAAGCTGTGCGCGTTCGTCATCGGTTAAAGCCCGACTGGCAAGAATTTGTTCCATGCGTGCCAGAATCACTTCCTGCTGCAAAGTCGGTTGCAATGGCACCGCGAGGACTTCACTCTTACGCCAGGCAGAGTTGCTGCATCCTGCCAGCGTGAGTGCTGTCGCAACGAAACACCAGCGCAAAAAAGGCTTCATTTCCCACTCCCGAAGACAACGATTGAATGAACGTCCTGTTCCCCGGTTGCTGACAAGGCGTCCTGCCGGGTCAAAGGCCCTCCGCCAAAGCGGAGGGCAAATGGCAACCTTACTCGCCCTGTTCTGCTGCCGGAGCTTCCGGCGCCGCAGCTGGTTGAGACTGCTCAGTTGCTTCTTTAATGCTCAGACGTACGCGGCCCTGGCGATCAACTTCCAGAACTTTAACCGGTACTTCCTGACCCATTTGCAGGTAATCGGTCACTTTCTCTACGCGCTTGTCAGCGATCTGAGAGATGTGTACCAGACCTTCTTTACCGCCGCCAATGGCAACAAACGCGCCAAAGTCAACGATGCGGGTCACTTTACCATTGTAGATACGGCCCACTTCGATTTCCGCAGTGATCTCTTCGATACGACGGATAGCATGTTTCGCTTTTTCGCCGTCGGTCGCCGCGATCTTCACCGTACCGTCATCTTCGATTTCGATGGTGGTGCCAGTTTCTTCGGTCAGAGCACGGATAACAGAACCGCCCTTACCGATAACGTCTTTGATCTTGTCCGGGTTGATCTTGATGGTGTGGATACGCGGAGCGAACTGAGAAATGTCGCCACGCGGCGCGTTGATCGCCTGTTCCATCACGCCCAGGATGTGCAGACGCGCACCTTTTGCCTGGTTCAGCGCAACCTGCATGATCTCTTTGGTGATACCTTCAATTTTGATATCCATCTGCAACGCAGAGATACCGTCGCGGGAACCCGCCACTTTGAAGTCCATATCGCCCAGGTGGTCTTCGTCGCCCAGGATGTCAGACAGAACAACAAAGTTGTCGCCTTCTTTCACCAGACCCATCGCGATCCCCGCAACGGCCGCTTTAATCGGCACGCCTGCGTCCATCAGCGCCAGGGAAGCGCCACACACGGAAGCCATAGAGGAAGACCCGTTGGATTCGGTAATTTCAGACACCACGCGAACGGTGTACGGGAATTTGTCCATTTCCGGCATAACTGCCAGAACGCCGCGCTTCGCCAGACGACCGTGACCAATTTCACGACGCTTCGGAGAACCGACCATGCCGGTTTCGCCAACGGAGTACGGAGGGAAGTTGTAGTGGAACAGGAAGCTGTCAGTGCGTTCGCCCATCAGTTCATCAAGAACCTGCGCGTCACGAGCGGTACCCAGCGTCGCCGTGACCAGCGCCTGCGTTTCGCCACGAGTGAACAGCGCGGAACCGTGAGTACGCGGCAGCACGCCAGTACGCACGTCCAGGCCACGGATCATGTCTTTTTCACGGCCATCAATACGCGGCTCGCCGGCCAGTACGCGGCTACGAACAACGTTTTTCTCGATAGCGTGCAGGATTTCGCCCAGTTCGTTTTCGTCCAGGGTTTCGTCTTCTGCAACCAGCGCAGCGATGGTTTCAGATTTGATCACGTCAACCTGAGCATAACGCTCCTGTTTGTCGGTGATACGGTAAGCGTCGCTCAGGCGAGCTTCGGCCAGTGCAGCAACGCGCGCGTTCAGCGCTTCGTTTACCGCTTCCGGCTGCCAGTCCCAACGCGGTTTGCCCGCTTCTTTCACCAGATCGTTGATGTTCTGAATCACAATCTGCTGCTGCTCGTGGCCGAATACCACGGCGCCCAGCATGGTGTCTTCGCTCAGCAGTTCTGCTTCGGATTCAACCATCAGAACAGCCGCTTCAGTACCGGCAACCACCAGGTCCAGCTTACTTTCTTTCAGTTCGTCCTGAGTCGGGTTCAGTACATACTGGTCATTGATATAACCAACACGCGCGGCGCCAATCGGGCCGTTGAACGGAATGCCGGACAGAGACAGCGCGGCGGAAGCACCGATCATCGCGACGATATCCGGGTTAACCTGCGGGTTAACGGAAACGACGGTTGCGATAACCTGAACTTCGTTAACGAAGCCTTCCGGGAACAGCGGACGAACCGGGCGGTCAATCAGACGCGCGATCAGGGTTTCGCCTTCGCTCGGACGGCCTTCACGACGGAAGAAGCTGCCCGGGATACGGCCAGCAGCGTAAGTACGCTCCTGATAGTTAACGGTCAGCGGGAAGAAATCCTGGCCCGGCTTCGCTTTTTTCTGACCAACAACGGTAACGAATACCGCAGTGTCATCCATGCTTACCATAACGGCGGCAGTTGCCTGACGCGCCATCATGCCAGTTTCCAGCGTAACGGTATGCTGACCGTACTGGAATTTACGAACGATCGGATTAAGCAAAATAATACCCTTTCTTAATTTTTGACGGCACACTCAGGCGCCATCGTTAATACCCGATCTTCTGCGCATCCTCGCGACTAATGACAACCCTAACCCATGCTCTTTGGGTGAAGCCTCTCATTAGCCGCGCGAACCTCTGCAACGGAAGATCATCCATAGCAACAATACATTAGTTTCCAGTGAATTGCTGCCGTCTGGTTGAAAAAAGGGGCCATGAAGGCCCCCTCTTTCTGAAACTCGCAAGAATTAGCGACGCAGACCCAGACGCTCGATCAGCGCGGTGTAACGTGCAACATCTTTACGTTTCAGGTAGTCGAGCAGTTTACGACGCTGAGAAACCATGCGCAGCAGACCACGACGGCTGTGGTGATCTTTTTTGTGCTCTGCAAAGTGGCCCTGCAGGTGGTTAATCTGTGCAGTCAGCAGAGCAACCTGAACTTCGGTAGAACCGCTGTCGTTAGTACCACGACCAAACTCAGAAACGATTTTAGCTTTAGCTTCAACGCTTAGAGACATGATGAACTCCAAAAATAATAAAGAATGAAAGGGTGCCAATCTCTAATTCAGCGACCCCATGTAAACGCCGCGCGAACTTGTTAAAAAATTTACGTGACGTTAAGCGGCGGTATTCTACTCGTAGCGTCCTGTTATCGCAAGACGGAGCAGCATTACGCCGGGTACTCAACCACTAACCGACGAGGCGCCACGCGGCCTTCATCGTCGATTTCGCCCATGCCAATAAATTTTTCGTCATCACCTTCCGTCACGCGAACCAGCCCTTCAAGCGGCACGCCTGTCGTCCGTACCGGGTTACCGTTTTTAAAGTAAACCGATGACGTTAAAGGAAGATTGACAACTGGATAGTCCGAAGCCGGACTGTCCATCGGCATCAGCAGCGGATCTAACAGTTGCGCAGCCGGAATATCCTGCCGTTCCGCCTGTTCAACAAGCTCACGTAGCTGTTCCAGCGTGACCATACGGTCAACCGGATATTTACTGACCGCCAGACGTCGCAGGAAGATCACATGCGCGCCACACCCAAGTTTCTCACCCAAATCATCGATAATGGTGCGAATGTAGGTGCCCTTCGAGCAGTGAACCTCCAGCTCCAGTTCATCCCCTTCATGGCGAATAAACAGCAGTTCGTAAACGGTAATCGGGCGGGCTTCACGGGGAACTTCAATCCCCTGACGCGCATATTCGTAGAGCTTCTTGCCCTGATACTTCAGCGCCGAATACATCGATGGAATCTGCTCGATATCGCCACGGAACGTCTCCAGCGCGGCAGCTAACTGCTCTGCGCTGAAGGTTACCGGACGTTCCTGCACGATTTGACCATCGGCATCGGAGGTGTCGGTACGCTGCCCCAGGCGGGCAATCACGCGGTAACGTTTGTCAGAATCCAGCAGATACTGCGAAAACTTTGTCGCTTCCCCAAGGCAGATGGGCAACATGCCCGTCGCCAGCGGGTCCAGCGCGCCGGTATGTCCGGCACGGTTGGCGTTATAGATGCGTTTTACTTTCTGCAAGACGTCATTGCTGGACATGCCCTGCGGCTTATCCAGCAGCAGGACGCCGTGAATGTCGCGACCACGACGACGAGGACGACTCATTAGTCCTCCTTGCTGTCGTCCGGGTTCACACGACGTTCTTCGTCATGTTTCACCACGTTAGTCACCAAGTTAGACATACGCATCCCTTCAACCAGCGAGTTGTCGTAGAAGAAGGTCAGTTCCGGCACAATACGCAGACGCATCGCTTTCCCCAGCAGGGTACGGATAAAGCCAGACGCTTCCTGCAACGCTTTGATGCCCGCTTTTACCGCGTCTTCATCTTTGTCGTTCAGAAAGGTGACATACACTTTGGCATAGGCCAGATCGCGGGACATCTCCACACCGGAAACGGTGGTCATCATGCCAAGACGCGGATCTTTAATTTCGCGTTGCAGGATGATAGCGATCTCTTTTTGCATTTCCTGGGCTACGCGCTGCGGGCGACCAAATTCTTTCGCCATAATAAATTCTCCAGAATAAAGACAAAAAAGGGGCCAAAAGCCCCTTTTTAAATTTCATGCCGGGTGGCGCTTCGCTTACCCGGCCTACGCAAAACAATCTTCTAAGTATTTTGGGTTGCAACAAGGCGGCAAGGGTGTGAATCCCCGGGAGCATAGATAACTATGTGACCGGGGTGAACGCACGTAGCCAACGCAGTGGCGGCCCGAAAGACGACGAAGATTACGCGATAGTACGTTGGATCTCGATGATCTCGAACACTTCGATCATATCGCCAACGCGAACGTCGTTGTAGTTCTTAACGCCGATACCACATTCCATGCCGTTACGGACTTCGTTAACGTCATCTTTGAAGCGGCGCAGGGATTCCAGCTCGCCTTCGTAGATAACCACGTTGTCGCGCAGTACGCGGATCGGGTTGTGGCGTTTAATCGTACCTTCAGTAACCATACAGCCTGCGACAGCGCCAAATTTCGGTGATTTGAACACGTCACGGACTTCAGCCAGACCAATGATCTGCTGTTTCAGTTCTGGAGACAGCATGCCGCTCATTGCCGCTTTCACTTCGTCGATCAGGTTATAGATGACGGAGTAGTAGCGCAGATCCAAGCTTTCCGCTTCAATCACTTTACGCGCAGAGGCATCGGCACGCACGTTGAAGCCAACCAGGATCGCGTTGGATGCAGCAGCCAGGGTTGCGTCGGTTTCGGTGATACCACCTACGCCGGAACCGATGATCTTCACTTTCACTTCGTCGGTAGACAGTTTCAGTAAAGAGTCGGAGATCGCTTCCACAGAGCCCTGAACGTCCGCTTTCAATACGATGTTCACTTCATGAACTTCGCCTTCGGTCATGTTAGCGAACATGTTCTCAAGTTTAGATTTCTGCTGACGCGCCAGTTTAACTTCACGGAATTTACCCTGACGATACAGCGCAACTTCACGGGCTTTCTTCTCGTCACGAACCACGGTCACTTCATCACCGGCAGCCGGAACACCGGACAGACCCAGGATCTCAACCGGAATGGACGGACCCGCTTCCAGTACTTCCTGACCCAGTTCGTTACGCATTGCACGAACGCGGCCATATTCGAAGCCACACAGGACGATGTCGCCTTTGTTCAGCGTACCTTCACGAACCAGGACGGTTGCAACCGGACCACGACCTTTATCCAGGAAGGATTCGATTACCGCGCCGCTCGCCATGCCTTTACGAACTGCTTTCAATTCGAGGACTTCAGCCTGCAACAGGATTGCATCCAGCAGTTCGTCGATGCCGGTACCCGCTTTTGCAGATACGTGGACGAACTGGCTTTCGCCGCCCCACTCTTCCGGCAGGATGCCGTACTGGGACAGTTCGTTTTTAACACGATCCGGATCGGCTTCTGGCTTATCGATCTTGTTCACCGCAACCACAACCGGCACACCCGCCGCTTTCGCGTGCTGGATAGCTTCGATGGTCTGCGGCATCACGCCGTCGTCTGCCGCCACAACCAGAACAACGATATCCGTTGCCTGCGCACCACGAGCACGCATAGAGGTAAACGCGGCGTGACCCGGGGTATCCAGGAAGGTGATCATACCGTTGTCGGTTTCAACGTGGTAAGCACCGATGTGCTGGGTAATGCCGCCCGCTTCGCCAGAGGCAACTTTCGTTGAACGAATGTAGTCCAGCAGAGAGGTTTTACCGTGGTCAACGTGGCCCATGATGGTCACAACCGGAGCACGCGGTTCTGCCGCCGCACCTGTATCACGGTCGCTCATTACCGCTTCTTCCAGCTCGTTTTCACGACGCAGGATAACTTTGTGGCCCATCTCTTCAGCAACCAGCTGTGCGGTTTCCTGGTCGATGACCTGGTTGATGGTTGCCATCGCGCCCAGCTTCATCATCGCTTTGATGACCTGAGAGCCTTTTACCGCCATCTTGTTCGCCAGCTCGCCAACGGTGATGGTTTCACCAATCACAACGTCACGGTTAACAGCCTGAACCGGTTTCTGGAAGCTCTGTTGCAGAGCAGAACCTTTACGGTTTTTACCGCCTTTACCGCCGCGAACGGCCGCACGGGCTTCTTCACGATCGGCTTTCGATTCAGAGTGTTTGTTGCCTTTTTTCGCCGGACGCGCTGCTTTCGCATTGCGACTACGACCACGGCCGCCTTCAACTTCACGGTCGTTTTCGTCTTCGGCCTGGCGGGCGTGTTGAGACGTGGTAACGTGATAATCGCTGGTGTCTTCAGTCGGCTCCGCGTTATCAGTCCATTTGTTCTCTTCCGCCATGCGGCGAGCTTCTTCTGCTACGCGACGCGCTTCTTCTTCAAGTTTGCGACGCGCTTCTTCTTCCGCTTTACGCTTCAGCTCTGCTGCTTCATTTTCACGGCGGGCTTTTTCGGCCTGGGCGGTTTTGGTCATATCGTCAGTCTGTTGATTGCTCACTTTGTCTTTTTCCGCAGCTTCACGTTTCGCTTTTTCAGCGGCGTCACGTTTAGCTTGTTCTGCGGCCTCACGGTCAGCTTTTTGTTGCGCCTCGCGTTTGGCTGTTTCTTCTGCCTCACGACGGGCTTGCTCTTCCGCTTCACGCTGCGCCTGCTCTTCCGCAGCGAGACGTTCTGTCTCTTGCGGATCGCGTTTCACAAAGGTGCGTTTCTTGCGGACTTCGATTTGTACCGATTTACTTTTTCCACCGGTACCTGGAATATTCAACGTGCTGCGCGTTTTACGTTGCAGCGTCAACTTATCCGGCCCTGAACCATTTTCACGATTCAGGTGCGCCAGTAAAGTCTGTTTTTCTTGTGCGGACACAGAGTCATCAGCAGACTTCGGGATACCGGCATCAGCGAATTGCTGTACCAGGCGATCCACGGAGGTCTGTATCTCTGCGGCCAGCGCTTTTACGGTTACATCTGTCATGCTGTTCCTTCCTGCTACAGTTTATTACGCTTCGTCGCCGAACCAGCAAATATTACGGGCAGCCATAATCAGCTCACCGGCTTTTTCGTCGGTCAACCCTTCGATATCAGCCAGATCATCAATGCCCTGCTCAGCGAGATCTTCCAGCGTACAAACACCACGGGCAGCCAGTTTGAATGCCAGGTCGCGACCCAATCCTTCCAGATTCAGCAGATCGTCAGACGGTTTGTTATCACCAAGGCTTTCTTCCTGGGCCAGTGCCAGAGTGGTCAGTGCGTTTTTGGCACGCTCGCGCAGCGCTTCAACGGTCGGTTCATCCAGCCCGTCGATTTCCAGCAGTTCTTTCATTGGCACGTAGGCCAGTTCTTCCAGCGTCGCGAAACCTTCTTCAACCAGTATGGTTGCGAACTCTTCATCAATATCGAGATATTTGGTGAAGGTATCGATAGCTGCATGTGCTTCAGCCTGATGCTTAGCCTGCAAGTCATCAACCGTCATCACGTTAAGTTCCCAGCCGCTCAGTTGCGCAGCCAGACGGACGTTCTGACCATTACGTCCGATCGCCTGAGCCAGATTACCGGCTTCAACAGCGATATCCATGGTGTGTTTATCTTCATCCACCACGATAGAAGCGACGTCTGCTGGCGCCATCGCGTTAATCACGAACTGCGCCGGGTTATCATCCCACAGGACGATATCGATACGCTCGCCGCCCAGTTCAGTAGAAACGGCCTGAACGCGCGCACCACGCATACCCACACAGGCGCCGACCGGATCGATACGCTTGTCGTTGGTTTTCACCGCGATTTTCGCACGGGAACCTGGATCGCGAGCCGCCGCTTTAATCTCAATGACTTCTTCGCCGATTTCCGGTACTTCAATACGGAACAGCTCGATCAGCATTTCCGGTTTGGAACGCGTCACAAACAGTTGCGCACCGCGCGCTTCCGGGCGAACGGAGTACAGAACGCCACGAATACGGTCGCCAGGACGGAAGTTTTCGCGCGGCAACATATCTTCACGCAGGATCACGGCTTCAGCATTGCTGCCCAAATCCAAAGAGATGTTGTCGCGGTTTACTTTCTTCACCACGCCGGTGATGATTTCGCCTTCGTGCTCGCGGAACTGATCGACCACCATCGCACGCTCGGCTTCACGAACTTTCTGTACGATAACCTGTTTTGCCGTCTGGGTGGTGATACGGTCAAAGGTGACAGATTCAATCTGATCTTCAACGTAGTCGCCCAGGTTCAGGCTTTCGTCTTCAAAACGCGCCGCTTCCAGCGTAATTTCTTTTGTCGGCAGCGTGACTTCTTCTACGATTAACCAACGACGGAAGGTATCGAAATCACCGCTTTTACGATCGATTTGTACGCGAACATCGATCTCTTGTTCGTATTTTTTCTTCGTTGCTGTAGCCAGCGCACTTTCCAGCGCTTCAAAAATCTTCTCGCGTGGCAGCGCTTTCTCATTGGAAACGGCTTCAACAACGGCCAAAATTTCTTTGTTCATCGCGGGCTTTTCACCTCAATCCAGACTATTAAAAGTGGGGAACCAGGTTCGCCTTCTGGATATTACTCAGCGCGAACACTTCATCTTTACCTTCGACTGTGACAGTGATCATTTCACCGTCAACCGCTTTGATAACGCCCTGCCATTTACGACGGTTTTGTACCGCCATACGAAGTACCAGCGTCACTTCTTCACCCAGGAAACGCGCGTAGTGCTCAGCCGTGAACATAGGACGGTCGAGACCTGGCGAGGAGACTTCCAGGTTGTATGCCACAGTGATGGGATCTTCGACATCCAGCACCGCGCTCACCTGGTGACTCACATCAGCACAATCATCAACATTGATGCCATCTTCACTATCAATATAGATGCGCAGTGTGGATGTGCGACCGCGAATAAATTCGATGCCGACCAGTTCGTAACCTAAGGCTTCAACTGGCGCTGTAATCATCTCTGTTAATTTTTGCTCTAATGTGGACAAGCCCACCCCCAAGACATAAAAAAAGGGCCTAAAGCCCAGTTATTCTGTAGTCAGATAACAAAAAACCCCGATAAATCGGGGCTTTAGATAACTGAACCCTATAACCGCAACTGCGGTCTGGAGAACCTTCCGAAAGAATTTTTTTCAAATCCAGCTACGAAGGCCTAAGTCTTCACAGTATATTTGAAAAAGAACTCTAAGGGAAAGTGGTTGCGGGGGCCGGATTTGAACCGACGACCTTCGGGTTATGAGCCCGACGAGCTACCAGGCTGCTCCACCCCGCGCCTGAAACGTGGCAAATTTTACTCGCTTTGGGTAAAAGATGCAAATACTGCTGGGATTTGGTACCGAGGACGGGACGTAAAATCTGCGCGTATTATATTGATTCAATATGCGATATGTCAACCGCGTTAATAATATGCACATGAATGAATACTAACCCGGCCTCCGTTAAGAAGCCGCGCCAGTCAGGAAAGAAGCCACCCCATACCGTTTTTTAACGAAATTATCACTAAACTCTTCCTGTCATCCGTAAAAGATGATTAAATGAAAACTCACTTATTTTGCATAAAAATGCACTGAGAGCAGAAAGCCGATCTCTTCATCAGTCTATCAAGCAGGGTTTTATTTATGACGACGATTCTCAAGCATCTTCCGGTAGGTCAACGTATTGGTATCGCTTTTTCCGGCGGCCTGGACACCAGTGCTGCACTGCTGTGGATGCGACAAAAAGGCGCTGTCCCTTATGCATATACTGCGAATCTGGGCCAGCCGGATGAGGATGACTATGACGCCATTCCTCGTCGCGCAATGGAATACGGTGCAGAGAACGCTCGCCTGATTGATTGCCGTAAACAGCTGGTTGCCGAAGGGATCGCCGCGATTCAGTGCGGCGCTTTCCATAACACCACCGGCGGACTGACCTATTTCAACACCACGCCGCTGGGCCGCGCCGTTACCGGCACGATGCTGGTCGCCGCGATGAAGGAAGATGGTGTTAACATCTGGGGCGACGGCAGTACCTATAAAGGAAACGACATCGAGCGTTTCTACCGTTACGGCCTGTTGACCAACGCGGAGCTACAGATTTACAAACCGTGGCTGGATACCGACTTTATTGATGAGCTGGGCGGTCGTCATGAGATGTCCGAGTTTATGATTGCCTGCGGTTTCGACTACAAGATGTCCGTCGAAAAAGCCTATTCCACTGACTCCAACATGCTCGGCGCGACCCATGAAGCCAAAGACCTGGAATTCCTGAACTCCAGCGTCAAGATCGTCAATCCAATCATGGGCGTCAAGTTCTGGGATGAAAACGTGAAAATCCCGGCGGAAGAAGTTACCGTGCGCTTTGAACAGGGGCATCCTGTCGCGCTAAACGGTAAGACCTTCAGCGATGATGTTGAACTGATGCTGGAAGCTAACCATATCGGCGGCCGTCACGGTCTGGGCATGAGCGATCAGATTGAGAACCGTATCATCGAAGCGAAGAGCCGGGGTATCTATGAAGCGCCGGGGATGGCGCTGCTGCATATCGCCTACGAGCGTCTGCTGACCGGCATCCACAACGAAGACACGATCGAGCAATATCATGCGCATGGCCGTCAGTTAGGCCGCCTGCTGTATCAGGGCCGCTGGTTTGACTCCCAGGCGCTAATGCTGCGTGACGGTCTGCAACGTTGGGTGGCCAGCCAGATTACCGGTGAAGTCACGCTGGAGCTGCGTCGTGGTAACGACTATTCGATCCTGAATACCGTCTCTGACAATCTGACCTACAAACCAGAGCGTCTGACGATGGAAAAAGGAGACTCCGTGTTCTCGCCGGATGACCGTATCGGTCAGTTGACGATGCGCAATCTGGATATCACCGATACGCGTGAAAAACTGTTTGGTTATGCGCAGTCAGGCCTGCTTTCAGCCTCTTCCGCGACAGGTTTGCCGCAGGTTGAGAATCTGGAAAACAAAAGCAAGTAAGTTAACGGACAACGATTAAAGGCCGCGTAAGCGGCCTTTTTTGTGGGCGGTGTAGACTTTGTTTTTGTCGGTTGGATAAGGCGTTTACGCCGCCATCCGACATGTTACGTAATGTGCCTGATGGCACTTCGTTTATCAGGCCTACAACCTCCGCGAGATACAGACGAAAAAAAAGACGCTTTTCAGCGTCTTTCTTTCGGAATATTGGTACCGAGGACGGGACTTGAACCCGTAAGCCCTATTGGGCACTACCACCTCAAGGTAGCGTGTCTACCAATTCCACCACCTCGGCACGGAAATCTTAGTGTGGGATATCGCTGCTCGGCTGTGCCGGTGCAACTGGCTGAGTCTGCTCGGTTTTTGCCGGAGCGCTCAGATTTTCCCACTCACTTCCTTTATTGGTCTTGTTGCTGTTGATATTGCCCAGCGCCAGACTGATGATGAAGAACAGCGTTGCCAGCACAGCCGTCATGCGGGTCATGAAGTTACCAGAACCACTTGAACCAAACAGCGTAGCGGAAGCGCCTGCTCCAAAGGAGGCTCCCATATCAGCGCCTTTACCTTGCTGTAGCATGATCAAGCCTACCAGGCCAATTGCCACAATAAGGAAAACTACCAAAAGAGCTTCGTACATAATCAACCTGTTCCTTGCGGAGTTGCCGCATACCAATGCTTCAACCAATAAAGCGGGATAATTTACTGTTTCCCACTGAAGCGGGTGTGAATACTAACCAAAGCGAATGACCTTCGCAAGGGCAATTTTAGTGCATTGTATCAACTGCGGAAAAAAACAGCAAAAAGGTCTTTTTCCTGCAACAAAAAGGCAGCAAACGCCGCCTTTTTAGTCACTTATCACCAGGATTAAACCGCTTTTACGGCATCCGCAATACGATGAGCAAACTCAGTAACCTGTGCTTCATCCTCGCCTTCTACCATTACGCGAATTAACGGTTCAGTACCGGACTTACGCAGCAGCACGCGACCACGATTTCCCAGCGCCGCTTCGACTTCCGCCGTCACCGCCTTAACGTTGTCATTCTCCAGCGGATCGCCGCTACCGGCCGCATAACGTACGTTAACCAGAATCTGCGGGAACATTTTCATGCCGCTGCACAAATCGTGCAGACTCATGTGGTTACGCACCATCGCCGCCAGAACCTGTAGCCCCGCGACAATACCGTCACCGGTGGTGGTTTTATCCAGCAGAATAACGTGGCCGGAGTTTTCC
The DNA here is from genome assembly GCF_030333295.1 of Citrobacter sp. CK198. NCBI lineage: Bacteria > Pseudomonadati > Pseudomonadota > Gammaproteobacteria > Enterobacterales > Enterobacteriaceae > Citrobacter > Citrobacter sp. CK198. The sequence goes on from NZ_JAOWGE010000007.1 coordinate 196,838, forward strand.
GCCCCAATACGCCAGCCTTTTTCTTGCAGTTTTTCCAGCACGTAGCGGTCGCCAACTTTAGCACGCGCAAACGGAATGCCCAGCTGTTTCAACGCCAGCTCCAGGCCCATGTTGCTCATAAGCGTACCGACTGCGCCACCGCGCAGTTGACCCTGACGCAAACCTTCGCGGGCGATGATATACATGATCTGATCGCCATCGACTTTATTCCCTTCATGGTCAACCATGATCACGCGATCGCCGTCGCCGTCCAGCGCGATCCCTAAATCGGCTTTCTCCGCGATCACGCGAGCCTGTAGCGCACGCACATCCGTAGCGCCGACTTCTTCATTAATATTGACGCCGTTCGGCTCACAGCCAATCGCAATGACATTCGCACCCAGTTCACGCAGGACGTTCGGTGCAATGTGATAGGTCGCGCCGTTGGCGCAATCCACAACAATCTTCAGCTCATTCAGGCTCAGTTCGTTCGGGAACGTACCTTTGCAGAACTCAATGTAGCGCCCCGCAGCATCCACAATACGGCTGGCTTTACCCAGCTCTGAGGAATCCACGCAGGTGATCTCTTTTTCCATCTCTGCTTCAATGGCCTCTTCAACTTCATCAGGCAGTTTGGTGCCGTCAATGGAGAAGAATTTAATCCCGTTGTCATAAAACGGGTTATGTGAAGCGGAGATAACGATCCCGGCCTCTGCACGGAAGGTTCGGGTCAGGTAAGCCACCGCAGGCGTCGGCATCGGGCCGGTAAAAGAGGCAGACAATCCCGCTGCCGCCAGACCGGCTTCCAGCGCAGACTCCAGCATATAGCCAGAAATACGCGTGTCTTTACCGATAATGATTTTACGTGAACCATGACGCGCCAGCACTTTCCCTGCGGCCCAGCCCAGCTTAAGCACAAAGTCAGGAGTAATGGGCGCATCGCCTACACGACCACGGATCCCATCGGTGCCAAAATATTTACGATTACTCATAGCGTTTATTTTCCTTTGCAGACAGAGTGGCTTCTACCACACGCATCGCTTCTACGGTTTCTTTAACGTCATGGACACGAATGATATGCGCCCCCTGCATTGCGGCGATAACCGCACACGCCAGGCTCCCGCTCAAACGATCGGAGGGCCCGACGTTGAGCAACTGACCAATCATCGATTTACGTGACATTCCCACCAGCAGCGGCAGGTTAAAATGATGAAACTCCGCCAGACGTGCCAGTAACGTATAGTTATGGGAGAGATTTTTACCGAAACCGAATCCCGGGTCGAGCAACAATTTCTCTTTTGCGATGCCAGCCCTTTCACAGCGTGCTATTTGGTCAATAAAGTAGCGATTGACCTCCGCAAAAACGTCTTCGTACTTTGGCGCTTCCTGCATTGTTTTAGGCTGCCCTTGCATATGCATCAGGCAGACCGGTAAACCAGTCTCAGCCGCCGCCTCAAGCGCGCCCGGTTCAGAGAGAGAGCGAATGTCGTTGATGATGTGGGCGCCCACTCTTGCCGATTCCCGAATTACCTCCGGTTTTGAGGTATCCACTGAAATCCATACCTCAAAACGCTGGGCGATGGACTCAACTACCGGGATCACGCGTTCCAGTTCTTCTTCAACGCTGACATCCGCCGCACCCGGTCGCGTTGATTCGCCGCCGACATCAATAATCGTCGCTCCGGCGTTAATCATCAGATTAGCGTGCTTCACCGCCTCCACCAGCGTATTGTGCGTCCCGCCATCGGAGAAAGAATCCGGCGTGACGTTCAGGATGCCCATTACGTGTGGGTGAGAGAGATCCAGCGTGGAGCCCTGGGCGAAGAGTTTCATAGCTAATCCTTCTGATGTTATTTCAAATATAAAAAACCCCGGAGCAAGCCCCAGGGTTTCGGTGAAGCAGAGTCATCAATAACAGATAACTTATTTGTCGCCTAACTGCTCTGACATGGTGTTGCCTGGGTTCGGCGTACGCGGTTCATCAACCGGGCGCGGCGCACGAGGCGTGCCATTGTTGTCAGAGTTGTTGGTGCCGTTCGGATCTTCCCAGCCAGCCGGCGGGCGAACTTCGCGGCGCGCCATCAGGTCATCAATCTGCGGCGCATCGATGGTCTCATACTTCATGAGCGCATCTTTCATTGCATGCAGGATGTCCATATTGTCATTCAGGATCTGACGAGCACGATTGTAGTTACGTTCAATCAGCGCTTTCACTTCCTGGTCGATGATACGCGCGGTTTCATCAGACATGTGTTTGGCTTTCGCAACGCTACGCCCCAGGAACACTTCACCCTCTTCCTCTGCATACAGCAGCGGGCCGAGCTTATCGGAGAAGCCCCACTGGGTGACCATGTTACGCGCCAGGTTAGTCGCGACTTTAATGTCGTTCGACGCACCGGTAGAAACATGCTCTACGCCATAGATGATCTCTTCCGCCAGACGACCGCCGTACAACGTGGAGATCTGGCTTTCTAGTTTCTGACGGCTGGCGCTAATCGCGTCGCCTTCAGGCAGGAAGAAGGTCACACCCAGCGCACGACCGCGCGGAATAATCGTCACTTTATGCACCGGATCGTGCTCTGGAACAAGGCGACCAATAATCGCATGGCCTGCTTCGTGGTAAGCGGTAGATTCTTTCTGCGCTTCCGTCATCACCATGGAGCGGCGTTCCGCACCCATCATGATTTTGTCTTTCGCTTTCTCGAACTCAACCATGGATACCACACGCTTGTTGCCACGGGCAGCAAACAGCGCCGCTTCGTTCACAAGGTTCGCCAGATCGGCGCCAGAGAAGCCCGGCGTGCCGCGTGCGATGATTGCCGCATCGATATCCGGCGCCAGCGGTACGCGACGCATATGCACTTTCAGGATCTGCTCACGACCACGCACGTCTGGCAGACCTACCACGACCTGACGGTCGAAACGGCCAGGACGCAGCAGCGCAGGGTCAAGTACGTCTGGACGGTTAGTCGCCGCGATAACGATGATACCTTCGTTACCTTCGAAGCCGTCCATCTCAACCAACATCTGGTTCAATGTCTGTTCACGTTCATCATGACCACCGCCCAGACCCGCGCCACGCTGGCGGCCTACGGCGTCGATTTCATCGATGAAGATAATGCACGGCGCCGCTTTCTTAGCCTGCTCGAACATGTCACGCACACGAGATGCGCCAACACCGACGAACATTTCGACAAAGTCAGAACCGGAAATCGTAAAGAACGGGACTTTCGCTTCGCCTGCGATAGCTTTTGCCAGCAGGGTTTTACCCGTACCCGGAGGGCCGACCATCAGGACGCCTTTCGGGATTTTACCGCCCAGCTTCTGGAAGCGGCTTGGTTCACGCAGATACTCGACCAGCTCAGCCACTTCTTCTTTCGCTTCGTCACAACCTGCGACATCGGCAAAAGTGGTTTTGATCTGATCTTCCGTCAGCATGCGCGCTTTACTCTTACCGAACGACATGGCGCCTTTGCCACCGCCGCCCTGCATCTGACGCATGAAGAAGATCCAGACACCGATCAGCAACAGCATCGGGAACCAGGAAATAAAGATTGAAGCCAGCAGGCTCGGCTCTTCAGGTGGTTCGCCAACAACCTTGACGTTTTTGGTCAGCAGGTTATCAAGCAGCTTCGGATCGTTAACCGGAATGTAGGTCGTGTAACGGTTACTATCTTTCTTGGTAACGTTGATCTCACGTCCGTTGATACGCGCTTCACGAACCTGGTCCTGGTTGACCTCTTGCAGGAAGGTAGAGTAATCCACCTTACGGCCATTAGACTCGCTGGGCCCAAAGCTCTGGAATACTGACATCAGCACAACGGCAATGACCAGCCAGAGTATTAGGTTTTTCGCCATGTCACTCAAGGGATTAACCTCTTATTACAACTGTGTTAAAAACAGCGTCAGGATACTCTATATCCAGCTTCTTTCAAACTTTCGTCTGAAATCCCCCGGTTATGGTTTTCGCCCGGTCGCTACAATATACACTTCGCGTGAACGCGCACGCGAAGAGTCCGGCTTACGAACTTTAACCTTCGTAAACAGGGAGCGAATTTCCCTTAGGTACTCATCGAAACCTTCGCCCTGGAACACCTTCACTACAAAACTTCCACCTGGCGCCAGCACATCACGACACATTTCTAACGCCAGTTCCACCAGATACATGGCGCGGGGGATATCCACCGCCGGTGTTCCGCTCATGTTTGGTGCCATATCTGACATGACAACTTGTACTTTACTGTCACCCACGCGTTCCAGCAGCGCTTTCATAACAAGTTCATCACGAAAATCGCCCTGAAGAAAGTCCACACCAACGATAGGATCCATAGGTAAAAGATCACAAGCGATGATACGGCCTTTGCCGCCAATCTGCGTGACCACATACTGTGACCAGCCTCCTGGCGCAGCACCGAGGTCGACAACTGTCATCCCCGGCTTAAAAAGTTTGTCACTTTGCTGTATTTCATCAAGTTTAAACCAGGCACGGGAACGTAACCCCTTTTTCTGCGCCTGTTGAACATATTTATCGCTAAAGTGTTCCTGAAGCCAGCGACTCGAGCTGGCAGAACGCTTTTTACCTGTCATTTAACTTTCCCGTCGGGGCAATTCATCGTTACCCGTAGCGTAAATTTTTACGCGCTCATTTGGTGATATATGGGAGATGGCGGTAGAATGACCCGTTTTCAATCCCAACGTAAGCAAAAATATACGATGAATCTGAGTACTAAACAAAAACAGCACCTGAAAGGTCTGGCACATCCGCTCAAGCCGGTAGTTATGCTTGGCAACAATGGTTTGACCGAAGGGGTACTGGCCGAGATTGAACAAGCGTTAGAGCACCATGAACTTATCAAGGTGAAGATCGCCTCGGAAGATCGCGAAACCAAAACCTTGATCGTGGAAGCTATCGTACGCGAAACCGGCGCCTGTAACGTACAGGTCATCGGTAAAACGCTGGTACTTTATCGCCCAACTAAAGAACGTAAAATCTCGCTGCCACGCTAAGAATATCCTAAAGTCGAACACAAAATCTGTGTAAAACGAGGGGTTTTCCGCAAGCAGGAGAGCAAAATGCCACGCTCTCTTCGTTGATAAAAGGCCGCATAGCGGCCTTTTTCCTTTCTTTACAATACATCAACATCTTGAGTATTGGGTAATTCTTACAGGTATTCCACCTTAATCACTTCGTATTCCACTTCGCCGCCAGGCGTTTTGATGGTCACGACGTCATCCTGCTCTTTGCCAACCAGGCCGCGCGCGATAGGTGAATTCACGGAAATCAGGTTCTGTTTAAAATCCGCTTCGTCATCGCCGACAATACGCCAGGTCTGCTCTTCATCGTTATCGAGATTCAGAACAGTTACCGTTGCGCCGAAAACAACACGTCCGTTGTTCGGCATCTTCGTCACGTCGATCACCTGCGCATTCGACAGCTTCGCCTCGATATCCTTGATACGTCCTTCGCAGAAACCCTGCTGTTCACGCGCAGCGTGATACTCGGCGTTCTCTTTCAGGTCGCCATGCTCACGCGCTTCCGCGATAGCGGCGATGATTTCAGGACGGCGCACAGATTTCAGAAAATCCAGCTCTTCGCGCAGTTTTTCGGCACCACGTAAAGTCATCGGAATAGCTTGCATTTGTTATACCTCTTGAACATTCCTGTAGGGGGTGATTGACCCCGCCTCGGCTGCTAAGCCTGCTCCGGTATGCGTTCTACCAAAGCCAGAAGCAAAAAAATACCGACCCGGGTACAAAGCCCCAGGTCAGCTACAATTCTCAATTTGATACGTATTTTACCCTGGAGTTCCCTATGGGTCATCGTTTACTTTCCAGGGCATTGCGCCGTAGTATGACGGCTTGTTTCCAGGTTGTTAGCGCGAGATTATGCGATTTTCCAGATTTATCATCGGATTGACCACCAGTATAGCGTTCAGCGTCCAGGCCGCGAATGTTGATGAATACATCAATCAGCTCCCTGATGGGGCCAACCTTGCTTTCATGGCTCAGAAGGTCGGCGCGTCCACGCCCGCGATTGATTACCATAGCCAGCAGATGGCGCTGCCCGCCAGTACGCAAAAAGTGATCACGGCCCTCGCGGCATTGATTCAGCTCGGCCCCGATTTTCGTTTTACCACCACGCTGGAGACAAAAGGCAACGTGGACAATGGCGTCTTAAAAGGGGACTTAGTGGCGCGATTTGGTGCCGATCCGACGCTAAAACGCCAGGATATTCGCAATATGGTCGCAACGCTGAAAAAATCCGGCGTGACGCAAATTGCGGGAAATGTGCTCATCGACACCTCCATTTTCGCCAGCCATGATAAAGCGCCAGGCTGGCCCTGGAATGACATGACGCAATGTTTTAGCGCACCACCCGCAGCCGCCATTGTCGATCGCAACTGCTTTTCCATCTCCCTCTACAGCGCGCAAAAACCGAATGACTTAGCGTATATTCGCGTGGCGTCCTATTACCCGGTGACCATGTTCAGTCAGGTTCGCACTCTCCCACGCGGCTCTGCGGAAGCGCAATACTGTGAGCTGGATGTCGTTCCGGGGGATTTAAACCGCTTCACGCTGACAGGCTGTCTGCCGCAGCGCGCCGAACCGTTACCGCTGGCCTTCGCCATTCAGGACGGCGCCAGCTATGCCGGAGCGATCCTGAAAGACGAGTTAAAACAAGCAGGTATTACCTACAGTGGTACGCTGTTACGCCAGACGCAGGTCAACGAACCCGGAACGGTGGTTGCCAGCAAGCAGTCTGCGCCGCTGCATGATTTGCTTAAGATTATGCTGAAAAAATCGGACAACATGATTGCCGATACCGTCTTTCGCATGATCGGCCACGCACGCTTCAACGTCCCCGGCACATGGCGGGCGGGATCTGATGCCGTACGCCAGATCCTGCGTCAGCAAGCTGGCGTTGATATTGGCAATACCATCATCGCTGACGGTTCGGGCCTCTCTCGCCACAACCTGATTGCCCCGGCCACCATGATGCAGGTGCTGCAATACATCGCCCAACACGACAACGAGCTGAACTTTATCTCCATGCTGCCGCTGGCGGGATATGACGGCTCTCTGCAATACCGTGCGGGTCTGCATCAGGCTGGGGTCGATGGTAAAGTTTCGGCGAAAACAGGCTCGCTGCAAGGGGTCTATAATCTGGCGGGATTTATTACAACGGCAAGTGGGCAACGGATGGCGTTTGTTCAGTATCTTTCCGGGTATGCCGTTACGCCAGCTGACCAGCGCAATCGTCGTATTCCGTTAGTACGTTTTGAAAGCCGGTTGTACAAAGATCTTTATCAGAACAACTAGGTGAGGATAGTGCCGGATGGCGCTGACGCTTATCCGGCCTACACACTAGATGGGTCATTTAATTGCCGGATGGCGGCGCTTTGCGCCTTATCCGGCCTACTATCCGTAAGCCCGGTAAGCGTAAGCACCACCGGGCATTTGAACCATATTAACGCTTGTAGATGAACTCGACGCCTTCTTCGTCGTCTTCGTCCCAGTCGTCATCCCAGTCATCTTCCCAGTCATCTTCCGCTTCATCTTCGACTTCAGCGAGCTGCTGACGGTGATAATCGTCCCACATGAACTCCACTTTCTCCGGCTGCTTCGCTTCATCAGCCTGAACGATGGGGTTCTCAATGATAAAGGTCATCACATCCCAGCAGAGATCTTTCACGCCAGTCTGGCTGGCAGCGGAAATCATGTAGTACTTATCTTCCCAGCCCAGCGCCTGCGCGATAGCTTTCGCTTTTTCTTCCGCTTCGGCCTGGTCCAGCAAATCAATTTTGTTGAACACTAACCAGCGCGGCTTAGCAGCCAGATCCTGACTGTATTTTTCCAGTTCGCCGATAATGATACGGGCGTTTTCCACCGGATCGGAACCGTCGATCGGATCGATATCAATAAGGTGCAGCAGTACGCGGCAACGTTCCAGGTGCTTCAGGAAGCGAATCCCCAGACCCGCGCCTTCCGCCGCGCCTTCAATCAGCCCCGGAATATCGGCAACCACAAAGCTCTTTTCGTTGTCCATACGCACAACGCCAAGGCTCGGCACCAGAGTGGTAAACGGATAGTCCGCCACTTTCGGTTTTGCCGCAGATACCGCGCGGATAAAGGTTGATTTACCGGCATTTGGCATACCCAGCATACCCACGTCCGCCAGCAGCATCAGCTCCAGCATCAAATCACGCTTATCGCCCGGCGTACCCATCGTTTTCTGACGCGGAGTGCGGTTAACAGAGGACTTAAAGCGGGTATTGCCCAGGCCGTGCCAGCCGCCTTTGGCAACCATCAGACGCTGACCGTGTTTGGTCATATCGCCCATGGTTTCGCCGGTGCCCTGATCGATAACACGCGTACCGACAGGCACTTTGATCGTGACATCTTTCCCACGTTTACCGGTGCAGTCACGGCTTGCGCCATTCTGACCACGTTCAGCACGGAACGATTTTTCAAAGCGATAATCGATCAGCGTGTTCAGGTTTTCGTCGGCTTCCAGCCAGACGTCGCCACCATCGCCGCCATCACCGCCATCCGGGCCGCCTTTCGGGATGTATTTTTCGCGGCGGAAGCTCACGCAACCATTGCCGCCATCGCCAGCAACGACCAGAATCGATGCTTCATCAACAAACTTCATTTTACTCTCCGTAAATCATTCGCCTGAGCGGGGTTGCGAAACCACCGTTTCATGCTTGCGTAAACCGCCCCAAATACGATGACCAATGGCGGAATACATCGCGCCCGCAACCACGACAAACGCACCGAGATAACCTAAAAGGTTTAACATCGGTCTGGCGAAGAAATCGGGCCAGGCCATAGATAATAGATCTGAAAATAACAGCGTAAACAGCGGAGTGAGCGTGATTAACGCACTCACCTGCGCTGCCTGCCAACGCGCCATCGCTTCCGCCAGGGCGCCATATCCTACCAGCGTATTCAGCCCACAGAAAATCAAACACGCGAGCTGCCAGTCGCTTAACTGCGAGATAACCCCCGGCTTCGCCAGCGGCAATAACGCAATCGTACATAAAGTGTACAGTAAAAACAGGATCTGCTGTGAGGCCAGACGACGCAATAACACCTTTTGCGCGACGCCATAACTCACCCAGACCGTCGCCGCACCGACCCCAAAGATCACACCCCAGGTGTAATCAGTCAGTTTGGTAAAAATCTCGATCAGACTGGTATTAAAGAACATCACCAGCCCACAAAGCAGCATGAGCGCGCCAATCACCTGCGTGCCGCGCATCTTTTCTTTCAAAATAAAGACGCTGGCGACCATCATGCCAACCGGTGACAGTTGACCGATAACCTGCGATGCCGTCGGACTCAAATATTGCAGGGAAGAGCTGAACAGGATGAAATTCCCGAAAAGTCCACCTGTTGCAATCGCCAGCAACACCAGCCAGCGCGGTTTGCGAAAAATACGCAATGGCGGGAGCTTTCTTTTAACTGCCAGGATCGCGCCGAGGCCGATACTCGCCATTAAAAAGCGATAGAAGACAATGGTTGGAGGTTCCATCACCTCCAGCACCTGCTTCATTGCAATTGGCAAGGCGCCCCAACACATTGCAGTGGTGAGTGCTAAAAGGATGCCAATGCCAGCCTGCTGCTTCATGCCCGTTTTCCCTACAAGAAAATTTTCCGGGTTTTCAATGTAAAAAGCCCCGCAACACGTTGCGGGGCTTTAATCCGTTACCGGACCACGAAGAACTTACTCAGCAACGATGCTGATGTATTTACGGTTGTTCGGGCCTTTAACTTCGAATTTCACTTTACCGTCTGCTTTAGCAAACAGAGTGTGGTCACGACCGCAACCTACGTTAGTGCCAGCGTGGAATTTGGTGCCACGTTGACGAACGATGATGCTACCCGCCAGAACGGTTTCGCCACCGAAACGCTTAACGCCCAGGCGTTTAGCTTCTGAATCGCGACCGTTACGAGTTGAGCCGCCAGCCTTTTTATGTGCCATTTAAATCTCTCCTCAGGTCTTAGGCGCTGATGCCAGTAATTTTCACATCAGTGAACCACTGACGGTGGCCTTGCTGCTTACGATAGTGTTTACGACGACGAAACTTAACGATTTTAACTTTCTCGCCACGACCGTGAGCAACAACTTCAGCTTTGATTACGCCGCCATCAACGAAAGGAACGCCGATTTTGACTTCTTCACCGTTTGCGATCATCAGAACTTCAGCGAACTCAATAGTTTCGCCAGTTGCGATGTCCAGCTTTTCCAGGCGAACGGTCTGACCTTCGCTTACTCGGTGTTGTTTACCACCACTTTGGAAAACCGCGTACATAAAAAACTCCGCTTCCGCGCACGCCTTTTCAATGATTCAGAGTGCGCTATAAATATTCACAATAGGGCGCGAATATTACGCAAAACGCGAGCCTTTGACAAGTGCTACCGTCAATACATGAAGAAAAAAAACACAACGTGTACGGTAACGTTTATCTGCGCCGTTTTTTCAGTACAATCAGCATATATTCCTAACCCTAAACCCTTAGTTATCTCATCCCATGATGAGTTAATCGGGGCGATAAGCCCGGCTTTTGCGATGAATTTAGAAAAAATCAATGAGTTAACCGCGCAAGATATGGCGGGTGTCAATGCGACAATCCTTGAACAGCTCAATTCCGACGTCCAACTGATCAATCAGTTAGGGTATTACATCGTTAGCGGCGGCGGAAAACGTATCCGCCCGATGATTGCCGTACTCGCTGCGCGCGCCGTTGGTTATCAGGAAAATGCGCACGTCACGATCGCTGCCTTAATCGAGTTTATCCACACCGCCACCCTGCTACACGACGATGTTGTGGATGAATCCGATATGCGTCGTGGGAAGGCAACGGCGAATGCGGCATTTGGCAACGCCGCCAGCGTCCTGGTCGGTGATTTTATCTACACCCGCGCGTTCCAGATGATGACCAGCCTTGGCTCGCTGAAAGTGCTGGAAGTAATGTCAGAAGCGGTGAACGTCATCGCCGAAGGCGAAGTGCTGCAACTGATGAACGTCAACGACCCGGACATCACCGAAGAAAATTACATGCGCGTGATTTACAGCAAAACGGCGCGCCTGTTTGAAGCTGCGGCGCAGTGTTCCGGTATTCTTGCAGGCTGCACTCCTGAGCAGGAAAAAGGGTTGCAGGATTATGGTCGTTATCTCGGTACGGCCTTTCAGCTGATTGACGATTTACTCGATTACAGCGCTGATGGCGAGCAGTTAGGTAAAAATGTCGGCGATGACCTCAACGAAGGAAAACCAACGCTGCCGCTGCTGCACGCTATGCGTAACGGTACGCCAGAGCAGGCACAAATGATCCGTACCGCCATTGAACAAGGCAATGGTCGCCACCTTCTGGAACCCGTTCTGGAAGCTATGACCGCCTGCGGTTCACTGGAATGGACGCGTCAGCGTGCAGAAGACGAGGCCGATAAAGCCATCGCCGCCCTACAGATTCTGCCTGATACGCCGTGGCGCGAAGCCCTGATCGGTCTGGCGCACATCGCCGTACAACGCGATCGTTAACCCTCCCTTCTCATCCCGTGCTTTGCGCGGGATGAATCTTTAAGTTCCAGTAAATTCCAGTTACTCATTTCTTTTCCGGCCCTTTTCCCATCGCACGTATGCTGTCACATTTTATGAATATGCATACTCTTTACAGGAACATATTAGAGCAATACTATCACCTGGCGTATAGTATTTCTCACAGGCTGATTATCCAGGCCGCAAGCGACTGACTGACCGAAGGAGTGAGGGAATAATGGAAAATAAACTCATTGACTGGCATCCCGCAGACATCATTGCCGGATTACGTAAAAAAGGGACATCTATGGCGGCGGAATCACGCAAGAATGGATTAAGTTCCTCGACGCTGGCAAACGCCCTGACCCGACCGTGGCCGAAAGGAGAGCTCATCATTGCGAAGGCACTGGGTACAGAACCCTGGGTGATCTGGCCGTCGCGCTATCATGACCCAGAAACCCATGAGTTCATTGACAGAACACGTCTGATGCGGGCTCGAAAAGGGAAATAGAGAAGTAAGGAACGGATAACGCTCTGAACGGTAGCCCCCGAACAGGGGCTACCAGTGCATGAGGAAAAAATTACTCGCCTTTCACACGCTCAATATTCGCGCCCAGCGCGCGCAGTTTGTCTTCAATGCGCTCATAGCCACGATCGATGTGATAAATACGATCGACCAGCGTCGTGCCTTCTGCAATGCATCCCGCCAGCACCAGGCTCGCAGACGCACGCAAGTCGGTCGCCATCACCTGCGCCCCGGAGAGTTTTTCAACGCCGTGGCAAATCACGGTGTTGCTCTCGATTTCCGCGTGCGCGCCCATACGGATCAGTTCAGGCACATGCATAAAGCGGTTTTCGAAAATGGTTTCCGTGATGAAACCCGTCCCTTCCGCGACAAGGTTCAGCAGCGTGAACTGCGCCTGCATATCGGTCGGGAAAGCCGGGTGCGGCGCGGTGCGCACATTCACAGCTTTCGGACGCTGGCCATGCATGTCCAGGCTGATCCAGTCTTCACCGGTTTCAATATCCGCTCCGGCGTCACGCAGTTTAGCCAGTACGGCATCCAGCGTATCCGGCTGCGCGTTACGGCAGACGATTTTACCGCCGGAAATCGCCGCCGCGACCAGGAAGGTGCCGGTTTCAATGCGATCGGGCAGAACACGGTATACGCCGCCGCCCAGACGCTCAACGCCCTCAATGGTAATACGATCGGTGCCCTGACCGCTGATCTTCGCTCCCAACGTCACCAGGAAGTTCGCGGTATCGACGATCTCCGGCTCACGCGCGGCGTTTTCAATCACGGTGGTCCCTTCGGCCAGCGTTGCCGCAGACATGATGGTCACCGTCGCACCGACGCTGACTTTGTCCATCACGATATGCGCGCCTTTCAGACGACCATTAACAGACGCCTTCACATAGCCTTCTTCCAGCTTGATCTCAGCGCCCAATTGTTCCAGGCCGGTGATGTGCAGATCGACCGGACGCGCGCCGATGGCGCAGCCGCCTGGCAGAGAAACCTGTCCCTGACCAAAACGCGCAACCAGCGGCCCCAGCGCCCAAATCGACGCGCGCATGGTTTTTACCAGTTCGTAAGGCGCGCAGAAGATGTTGACCTGGCTGGCGTCGATCCAGACAGAACCGTTACGTTCCACTTTCGTTCCAAGCTGGCTGAGCAGTTTCATCGTCGTATCGATGTCTTTCAGCTTTGGAACGTTCTGGATCTCTACCGGCTCTTCTGCCAGCAGCGCCGCGAAAAGGATCGGCAATGCGGCATTTTTAGCGCCTGAAATTGTGACTTCGCCCTGGAGCGTTGTCGGCCCCTGTACACGAAATTTATCCATTATTCTGTTCTCTGTTAAGAATTCATATCTGCTACCGGCGTGTCGCCCGTCGCTCAAAAACCGTTAAGTTTGCGATCGCGTTCCCATTCCGCTGGGGTATACGCTTTGATCGATACGGCATGGATACGGTTATCCGCAATAAACTCCATCAACGGGCCGTAAACAGACTGCTGCTTCTTGACCCGGCTCATGCCGTCAAACATCTCACCCACGGCGATAACCTGAAAGTGACTGCCATCGCCAGAGACGTGGACTTCCTGGAGGGAGAGTGCGCTCATCAGCACGCTCTGAATTTCATGATTTTCCATGGGCTCTTCATTCGTCAAATAGGGAAAACAGCCCAACATCTTAGAGCAAAGTGGCGCTGTCATAAATAAGCAAAAAGCCCAGCTGATAAATCAGGCAAGGCTTTGGTGGCAAATCCCACTTAGGGGTTTTGCCGGATGGCGGCACAAGGCCTTATCCGGCCTACAAAAATTAACGTGGAAGCACGTCAGCAGGCAAATTATAGAGCTTCGCCAGCGTGTAAACCTTCTCGTTTACCCCTTGCAGCGAAACGCTGTTGCCCTGTCGTTTCGCCTGATCGACAAGATGCACCAGTAACGCCAGACCACCGGTATCCACCCGGGAGACCTGGCTCAGATCGATGCAGGTTACGCCTTTCATCGCATCAACGCGCGCATCCCACAGAGGGTTCAGCACGTCCTGGTCCAGCTCCCCCGCTAATGCCAGCGTGTCACCTTCGCGCGTCCAGCTAAGTGACTGCGTCATTATTTTTTCTCTTCCAGCGAAATTTTCTGACGAGAAATTGACTGCAACTGCGCGGTCAGGCCGTCGATGCCTTTGGTACGCAGCAGATCGCTCCACTCATTCTGTTTTGTGGTGATCATGCTGACGCCTTCCGCGATCATGTCATAAGCCTGCCAGTTACCGGTCTGGGTGTTTTTACGCCACTGGAAATCCAGTCGAACCGGAGGACGGCCATTCGGATCGATGATCGTCACGCGGATCGGCACGATGGTCGCATTGCCCAGCGGTTGTTCCGGCGCAATCTGGTAAGTCTGGCCGTGGTACATTGCCAGCGCCTGACCATAAGCCTGTTTCAGGTATTCACGGAACGCCGCGAAATAGGCGTCACGCTGCGCCGGCGTCGCCTCCCGGTAGTAACGACCCAGTACCAGCGCGCCCGCGTATTTCACCTGCACATACGGCAGCAGTTCCTGGTCAACGACGTCGCGCAGGTAATCCGGGTTGGCACGGATTTTCGGCTGTTCGTTTTTCAGACGATCGAAGGTTTTCTGCGCCGCCTCATTCATCAATTTATATGGGTTAGTCTGGTCCGCCGCGGTTGCCGCGCTCAACGGTGCAATGACCAGCAGCGCTACCATCATTAATCGCTTAAACATACATCGATTCTCCTGTGATTAATTTGTTGCGCCCGCAGGCGGTGTCGCTTCATTATTGCCTTCAGTTGGCGCTGGCGCATCGCCAGAATTCTTATTGTCGTCCCCTTTGCTGTTGTAAAGGAACTGACCAATCATGTCTTCAAGCACCATCGCGGACTTGGTGTCCTGAATAGTGTCGCCATCTTTGAGGATAGACGTTCCCAGTTCAGGATCTTCAAACCCGACGTTTAACGCCAGATATTGCTCCCCCAGCAGGCCAGAGGTGCGGATACTCAGCGAACTGGTGTCAGGAATGTGGTTATAGCGCTCTTCAATATCCAGCGTGACGCGCGGCAGGTAGGTTTTCGGATCCAGCGAGATATCCGCAACCCGGCCGACAACCACCCCGCCGATGCGCACCGGAGAGCGCGCTTTCAGGCCGCCAATATTGTCGAAGGTCGCATAAATCGTGTAGGTCGGCTCCGTGCGCATTGAGGTGACATTGGCCGCTTTCAGGCAAACAAACAGCGCCGCCAGCAACGCAACCAGCAAGAAGATCCCTACCCAAATTTCACTTTTTTTCGTTTGCATGAACTCAATTCCCAAACATCAGTGCGGTCAACACAAAATCCAGACCCAGAACGGCCAAAGACGAGTGCACAACGGTGCGCGTGGTTGCGCGGCTAATCCCGGCAGAGGTCGGAATCGCGTCATACCCATTGAACAGCGCAATCCACGTTACCGTGATGGCGAACACCACGCTCTTAATCAAACAGTTCACGAGATCCAGACGCCAGTCGACGGCATCCTGCATCGCCGACCAGAAGAAACCGGCATCGATCCCCTTCCAGCTAACGCCAACCAGCGATCCTCCCCAGATGCCAACGGCCACGAAGATAATCGTCAGCAGCGGCAGCGAAATCACCCCCGCCCACAGGCGCGGAGAGATCACCCGGCGCAGCGGATCGACGGCCATCATTTCCATACTGGAGAGCTGCTCAGTCGCTCGCATAAGACCAATTTCTGCGGTCAGCGCAGACCCTGCGCGCCCGGCAAACAGCAACGCCGCGACAACCGGCCCCAGTTCACGCAGCAATGAAAGCGCCACCAGCATACCCAGGCTGGTTTCCGCGCTGTAGGTCGTCAGAACCAGATAGCCCTGCAACCCGAGCACCATGCCGATAAAAACGCCAGAGACGATAATAATGAGCATCGACAGGACGCCCACATTATAGAGCTGACGCACCAGCAACGGCGCATGCTTGCGAAATTCCGGCTTACCAATCACCGCATTGAATAACATTAACCCGGCACGCCCGAACGTTCTGAGGGTTTTGATCCCCCGGTGTCCAAGCGATGCCAGCGCATTTAACAGCATGAGTGGCTTAACTCCCTGTTTCGAGTAAATCGGAGTGATAATCGCCCGCCGGATAGCGGAACGGAACCGGCCCGTCGGCAATACCGTCCAGGAACTGGCGGACGCGCGGGTCGGCATTTTCTTGCAGTTCCTTCGCGCTACCGTGCGCCACGATTTTTTTGTCCGCCATAATCCAGGCGTGATCGGCGATGCTCAGCACCTCCGGCACATCGTGGGACACGACAACGCAGGTTACGCCCAGCGTGCTGTTCAGTTCTGAAATCAGCTTCACCAGTACGCCCATCGTAATCGGGTCCTGACCTACAAACGGCTCATCGAACATAATGAGGTCGGGTTCCAGCGCAATAGCACGGGCTAATGCCGCACGCCGCGCCATCCCCCCGGACAGTTCAGAGGGCATGAGCTTTGCCGCGCCGCGCAGACCAACGGCTTCCAGTTTCATCATCACCGTGCTTTTCAACAGCGGCGCGGGTAAATTCGTGTGCTCCCGCAGCGGGTAGGCTACGTTATCAAACACGTTCATGTCAGTGAACAGCGCCCCCGACTGAAACAGCATGCTCATCCGTTTTCGTACCGTGTACAACCGCGAGCGAGACATGGCAGGTACGTTTTCGCCATCAAACAGTATTTCCCCGCTATCCGGCGGGATCTGTCCGCCAATCAGTCGTAACAGCGTGGTTTTACCGATCCCCGATGGCCCCATGATCGCCGTGATCTTCCCGCGTGGCACGGTCAGGGAAATATTATCGAAAATGCAGCGGTCGCCACGCGAAAAGCTGACGTCGCGCATATCGACTAAATTCGCCACAGACTGACCCATTGATTCATCCTTTGTATCGCCTTGTTGATCTAAGCATGGCGCTGAATTTAGCCATGAACCCAACATATTTACAGAATATTACCTGCCCTGGTTAGCTAAAGCTGGCATTTGTTTTACTTTTTAGCCGCATAAAGTCAAAATTAAGACTTCGTTACGGCTTCCAGAAGATCCCTCCAGTGGACCGGCGAGTATACCTGAAGAAAGGACTTTAGATGCTTTTAGCTACGGCGCTGTTAATTATTGGTTTACTTCTGGTGGTCTACAGCGCCGATCGTCTGGTGTTTGCCGCATCGATTTTGTGCCGGGCAGTGGGGATTCCTCCGCTCATTATCGGGATGACAGTCGTCAGTATCGGAACATCATTACCGGAGATAATTGTCTCAGTTGCCGCGTCGCTTCACGGGCAACTGGATTTAGCCGTGGGCACCGCGCTCGGCTCCAACATCATCAATATCTTGCTGATTCTGGGCCTGGCGGCGCTGTTTCACCCTTTTACCGTGCATTCTGATGTTTTGCGCCGCGAATTGCCGCTAATGTTATTTGTCAGTGTGCTGGCGGGTTCCGTCCTGCACGATGGCGAGCTGAGCCGTAGCGACGGAATCTTTCTTCTGCTGCTGGCCGTGCTATGGCTGCTGTTCATTGTTAAGATCGCGCGCCTGGCGGAGCGACAGGGAAATGACAGCCTCACCCGGGAGCAGGTGGCGGAGCTGCCGCGCGAAGGCGGCTTACCCGTCGCGTTTTTGTGGCTGGGTATCGCGCTGATTATTATGCCGATGGCGACGCGGATGGTGGTTGATAACGCCACCGTACTGGCGAACTACTTCGCCATGAGCGAACTGACTATCGGCCTGACGGTGATTGCGATTGGCACCAGCCTGCCGGAGCTGGCGACGGCGATCGCGGGCATCCGCAAAGGTGAAAATGATATCGCCATTGGCAACATTATCGGCGCCAATATTTCTAATATCGCCATCGTTCTGGGGCTGCCTGCATTGATTACGCCAGGCGACGTCAACCCGCTGGCGTTTGGGCGTGACTATAGCGTGATGCTGTTAGTGAGCATTGTTTTGGCATTGCTGTGCTGGCGGCGTCCGCGCCAGATTGGTCGGGGCGCAGGCGTGCTGCTGACCGGCGGTTTTATCGTATGGCTGGCGATGCTGTACTGGCTATCGCCGCTTCTTATTGGATAACGGGAAAACGGACTATGTCGCACTTAGCGTTACAACCGGGTTTTGACTTTCAGAAAGCAGGCAAAGACGTCCTGGAGATTGAACGTGAAGGCCTGGCGGAGCTTGACCAATACATCGACCAGAACTTCACGCTCGCCTGTGAAAAAATCTTCTCGTGCACAGGCAAAGTCGTTGTCATGGGGATGGGAAAATCAGGTCATATCGGGCGGAAAATGGCCGCCACCTTTGCCAGCACCGGCACTTCCGCCTTTTTTGTTCACCCGGGCGAGGCCGCGCATGGCGATCTCGGCATGGTCACCTCGCAGGATGTGGTGATCGCGATTTCCAACTCTGGCGAATCCAATGAGATTGCCGCATTAATCCCGGTACTCAAACGCTTGCAGGTGCCGCTGATTTGTATCACCGGGCGGCCAGAAAGCAGCATGGCGCGTGCGGCGGATGTGCATCTGTGTGTTAAAGTGCCGAAAGAAGCCTGCCCGTTGGGTCTGGCGCCGACCAGCAGCACCACGGCTACGCTGGTCATGGGCGATGCGCTCGCGGTCGCGTTATTAAAAGCCCGCGGCTTTACCGCCGAAGATTTTGCGTTGTCGCATCCGGGCGGCGCACTTGGCCGTAAACTTCTGCTGCGCGTTAACGATATCATGCACACCGGCGATGAAATCCCGCATGTGAATAAAAACGCCAGCCTGCGTGATGCCCTGCTGGAAATTACGCGTAAAAATCTCGGCATGACCGTCATTTGTGATGACACAATGAAGATTGACGGCATCTTTACCGATGGCGACTTGCGTCGTGTTTTCGATATGGGTGTGGATGTTCGCCAGTTAGGGATTGCCGACGTCATGACACCAGGGGGAATTCGCGTTCGCCCCGGTATTCTCGCCGTTAACGCCCTGAACTTAATGCAGTCCCGTCATATCACCTCCGTTTTGGTTGCTGATGGCGACCAGTTACTGGGTGTGTTACATATGCATGATTTACTGCGTGCAGGCGTAGTGTAGAAACTCAAGGATAAAAGAAATGAGTAAAGCAGGTGCGTCGCTTGCGACCTGTTATGGCCCCGTCAGTACACAGGTTATCGCCCAGGCGGAAAACATCCGTCTGCTCATCCTCGATGTGGATGGCGTGCTGTCTGATGGTCTGATTTATATGGGCAACAACGGTGAAGAGCTGAAGGCCTTTAACGTCCGTGATGGCTACGGCATTCGCTGTGCGCTCACTTCCGGGATTGAGGTCGCTATTATTACCGGACGAAAGGCTAAACTTGTAGAAGATCGCTGTGCCACCCTGGGGATCACGCATCTCTATCAGGGGCAGTCGGACAAACTTATCGCGTTTGGCGACCTGCTCGATAAGCTGGGCGTTGCGCCTGAAAATGTGGCTTACGTCGGTGACGATCTGATCGACTGGCCGGTGATGGAAAAAGTGGGTCTGAGCGTTGCGGTCGCTGATGCGCATCCGCTCCTGATCCCTCGCGCCGACTATGTGACGCATATCGCCGGTGGACGCGGCGCGGTGCGGGAAGTGTGCGATCTACTCTTGCTGGCGCAGGGTAAGCTTGATGAGGCCAAAGGGCAATCGATATGAGTAAAACCAGACGTTGGGTTATCATTCTACTGTCGTTGGCCGTACTGGTGTTGATCGGAATTAATCTGGCGGATAAAGACGATCCTGCTCAGGTTGTGGTGAACACCAGCGATCCGACTTATAAGAGCGAGCATACCGATACGGTCGTCTATAGCCCGGAAGGCGCGTTGAACTATCGTCTTATTGCGCAGCACGTTGAATATTATTCAGAACAGGCGCTTTCGTGGTTTACCCAACCGGTATTAACCACCTTTGATAAAGATAAAGTCCCGACATGGTCGATTAAAGCGGATAAGGCGAAATTGACCGAAGACCGGATGCTCTATCTGTATGGTCACGTTGAAGTCAATGCGCTGGCGCCTGACGCTCAACTACGCAGAATCACGACGGATAACGCGACGATCAACCTGGTGACGCAGGATGTCACCTCTGAAGATCTGGTCACGTTATACGGAACAACATTTAACTCCAGCGGACTGAAAATGCGCGGCAACTTACGCAGCAAGAACGCCGAGCTGATTGAAAAGGTTAGAACCTCCTATGAAATTCAAAACAAACAAACTCAGCCTTAATCTTGTGCTTGCCAGCACACTTCTGGCCACCAGTCTTCCGGCGTTCGCGGTCACCGGCGATACCGAACAACCGATTCATATTGAATCGGACCAGCAGTCACTGGATATGCAGGGTAACGTGGTGACGTTTACCGGAAATGTCGTCGTGACTCAGGGCACCATCAAAATCAATGCCGACAAAGTGGTCGTCACCCGTCCGGGCGGCGAGCAAGGCAAAGAGGTGATCGACGGCTTCGGCAACCCGGCGACGTTTTATCAGATGCAGGACAACGGCAAGCCGGTAAAAGGCCATGCCCAAAAAATGCATTATGAACTGGCGAAAGATTTCGTCGTCCTGACCGGTAACGCCTACCTGGAGCAGCTCGACAGCAACATCACCGGCGATAAGATCACTTACCTGGTGAAAGAGCAGAAAATGCAGGCGTTCAGCGAAAAAGGCAAACGTGTAACGACGGTTCTGGTGCCGTCGCAGTTGCAGGACAAAAACAAAGACCAGACCCCGGCACAGAAGAAGGGTAACTAATTCGTTATGGCAACATTAACTGCAAAGAATCTTGCGAAAGCCTATAAAGGCCGTCGCGTGGTGGAAGATGTCAGCCTGACCGTGAATTCCGGGGAGATCGTCGGTCTGCTCGGGCCGAACGGCGCAGGCAAAACCACTACCTTCTACATGGTGGTGGGCATTGTGCCGCGCGACGCTGGCAACATTATTATTGACGATGAAGACATCAGCCTGCTGCCGCTGCATGCCCGCGCGCGTCGCGGTATTGGCTATTTACCGCAGGAAGCCTCCATTTTCCGCCGTCTGAGCGTGTTTGATAACCTGATGGCGGTGCTGCAAATTCGCGACGATCTCACGACCGAACAGCGTGAAGACCGCGCCAATGAACTGATGGAAGAGTTCCACATCGAGCATCTGCGCGACAGCCTCGGACAAGCGTTGTCCGGCGGTGAACGCCGCCGTGTGGAGATTGCCCGCGCGCTGGCCGCAAATCCGAAATTTATCCTGCTGGATGAACCGTTTGCAGGCGTTGACCCGATTTCCGTCATCGACATCAAACGCATTATCGAGCACCTGCGCGACAGCGGCCTTGGCGTTCTGATTACCGACCACAACGTTCGTGAGACGCTGGCGGTGTGTGAACGCGCGTATATTGTCAGCCAGGGGCATCTGATCGCACACGGCACACCGACAGAAATCCTGCAAGACGAGCACGTTAAGCGCGTATACCTTGGGGAAGACTTCAGACTCTGATAGGGTAGAAGACTGCGACGTCACAGCGGGAGAAAACGACTCTGAACATGAAGCAAGGTTTGCAACTCAGGCTCAGCCAACAACTGGCGATGACGCCCCAGCTACAACAGGCCATCCGTCTGTTGCAGTTGTCTACGCTGGAACTTCAGCAGGAACTTCAGCAAGCGCTGGAGAGTAATCCGCTGCTTGAGCAAACCGATCTTCACGATGAAATCGACACGCGCGAAACCCAGGACAACGAAGCCCTGGATACCGCAGACGCGCTCGAACAGAAAGAGATGCCCGAAGAGCTGCCGCTTGACGCCAGCTGGGATGAGATTTACACCGCAGGTACGCCGTCCGGCACCAGCGGCGACTACATCGACGACGAGCTGCCGGTGTACCAGGGCGAAACCACGCAGTCCCTCCAGGACTACCTGATGTGGCAAGTCGGGCTGACTCCGTTCTCGGATACCGATCGCGCGATTGCCACCTCAATTGTCGATGCCGTTGATGATACCGGCTATCTCACCATTTCGCTGGATGACATTCTCGAAAGCATCGGCGATGAAGAGATCGGCCTCGATGAAATAGAAGCGGTGCTCAAACGCGTTCAGCGCTTCGATCCCATCGGCGTGGCGGCGAAAGATCTCCGTGACTGCCTGCTGATCCAGCTCTCACAGTTCGATAAATCCACGCCCTGGCTGGAAGACGCCCGGTTGATCATCAGCAATCACCTCGATCTGCTGGCCAATCATGACTTCCGCACCCTGATGCGCGTTACGCGGCTGAAAGAAGAGGTGCTGAAAGAGGCGGTCAATCTTATCCAGTCGCTCGATCCCAGACCGGGTCAGTCTATCCAGACCGGCGAACCTGAATATGTGATCCCGGATGTGCTGGTGCGTAAGCATAACGGTTACTGGATGGTGGAGCTGAACGGCGACAGCATTCCCCGTCTACAGATCAATCAACATTATGCCGCCCTGTGCAACGGCGCGCGTAATGATGCCGACAGCCAGTTCATTCGCAGCAACCTTCAGGATGCGAAGTGGCTGATCAAAAGTCTGGAAAGCCGCAACGACACCCTGTTACGCGTGAGCCGCTGTATTGTTGAGCAGCAGCAGGCCTTCTTCGAGCAAGGCGAAGAGTTTATGAAACCGATGGTGCTGGCGGACATCGCCCAGGCCGTCGAGATGCACGAATCGACGATTTCCCGTGTGACCACGCAGAAGTATCTGCACAGTCCACGCGGCATTTTTGAACTGAAGTATTTCTTTTCCAGCCATGTGAATACCGAAGGCGGAGGCGAAGCCTCTTCCACGGCGATACGTGCGCTGGTGAAGAAATTAATTGCTGCGGAGAACCCCGCGAAGCCGCTGAGCGACAGCAAGTTAACCTCTATGTTGTCGGATCAGGGTATCATGGTGGCGCGCCGCACCGTTGCGAAGTACCGAGAGTCTTTATCCATTCCGCCGTCCAATCAGCGCAAACAGCTGGTTTGAACCAACCGATAAGGAAGACACTATGCAGCTCAACATCACTGGAAATAACGTCGAAATTACTGAAGCCCTGCGCGACTTTGTCTCAACCAAATTCGCCAAACTTGAGCAGTATTTTGACAGGATTAATCAGGTCTACGTTGTTTTGAAAGTGGAGAAGGTAACACACATCTCGGATGCGACACTGCATGTAAACGGTGGCGAAATTCACGCCAGCGCGGAAGGTCAGGATATGTATGCCGCCATTGACGGTTTGATCGATAAACTGGCAAGGCAGCTAACGAAACACAAAGATAAACTGAAACAACACTAATTGTCCGGGCAGTTAGCGAGTGCAGGACGGCCTGTTGTGACGCACAACAGGCCATTTGTACAGTTAGCGCTCCGAATCTGCCTCATCAGGAATCATCCTGATGGAACAGGTTCTTAGGTGAAATTATGACAAATAACGATACGACTCTACAACTGAGCAGCGTACTTAACCAGGAATGTACGCGTAGCGGCGTTCACTGCCAGAGCAAAAAACGTGCGCTGGAGATTATCAGTGAACTGGCGGCAAAACAGCTCAGCCTGCCTCCGCAGGTGGTATTTGAAGCAATCCTGACGCGTGAGAAAATGGGCAGTACCGGCATTGGCAATGGTATCGCCATCCCGCACGGCAAGCTGGAAGAAGATACGCTGCGCGCCGTCGGCGTGTTCGTCCAACTCGAAACGCCTATCGCTTTCGATGCCATTGATAATCAACCGGTCGATCTGCTTTTCGCCCTGCTGGTGCCCGCAGATCAGACCAAAACGCATCTGCATACACTGTCGCTGGTCGCTAAACGTCTGGCGGATAAAACCATCTGCCGCCGTCTGCGCGCCGCGCAGAGTGACGAAGAGCTGTATCAAATCATCACTGACACCGAAGGTGGAAAGGATGAGGCATAACCACCCAATGGCATCTGTTGTGAGGAGAAACGGTACATGGTACTGATGATCGTCAGCGGTCGTTCAGGGTCAGGGAAATCTGTCGCCCTGCGTGCGCTGGAAGATATGGGTTTTTACTGCGTGGACAACCTCCCCGTGGTGCTGTTGCCCGATCTGGCTCGTACGCTGGCCGATCGCCAGATTTCTGCGGCCGTCAGCATTGACGTGCGTAACATGCCTGAGTCCCCTGAAATTTTCGAGCAGGCGATGAACAACCTGCCCGATGCGTTTTCACCACAGCTTCTGTTCCTTGATGCCGATCGCAACACGCTGATTCGCCGTTACAGCGATACGCGCCGTCTGCATCCGCTTTCCAGCAAAAATCTCTCCCTGGAAAGCGCCATCGACCAGGAAAGCGATCTGCTGGAACCGCTGCGTTCCCGCGCCGATCTGATTGTCGATACCTCTGAAATGTCCGTGCATGAACTGGCGGAAATGCTGCGTACCCGTCTGCTGGGCAAGCGCGAACGCGAGCTGACAATGGTGTTCGAGTCCTTCGGCTTCAAGCACGGTATTCCAATTGATGCCGATTATGTTTTTGACGTGCGCTTCCTGCCTAACCCGCACTGGGACCCGAAACTGCGTCCAATGACCGGCCTCGATAAACCGGTTGCGGCATTCCTCGACAGGCACACAGAAGTACACAATTTTATCTACCAGACTCGCAGCTATCTTGAGTTATGGTTACCCATGCTGGAGACAAACAACCGTAGCTATCTCACCGTAGCCATCGGCTGTACCGGCGGGAAACACCGTTCGGTGTATATTGCAGAACAGCTGGCAGACTACTTCCGCTCACGCGGTAAGAACGTGCAGTCACGCCATAGAACGCTGGAAAAACGCAAAACATGACCGTGAAGCAGACTGTAGAAGTCACGAACAAGCTGGGTATGCATGCCCGGCCTGCCATGAAACTGTTTGAATTAATGCAGGGTTTTGAGGCCGAAGTGCTGTTACGCAATGATGAAGGAACCGAAGCCGAAGCCAATAGCGTCATCGCCCTGCTGATGCTGGACTCTGCTAAAGGTCGCCAGATAGAAATTGAAGCTACCGGCCCGCAGGAGGTCGAAGCGCTGGCGGCGGTGATCGCGCTGTTCAATTCAGGATTCGACGAAGATTAGGCCATTTCGCTTTCGTCTCCTCCTTTCTCCCAGAAAACGCCATCCGGCGTTTTTTTTATTCTCTCGCCTTTCTGCCTGCGTCAATATTGTACATTCCGTGCGCTTTTCCGTCCTGATTAAACCTTAAGAAAACCTTAAGAAGGGTTGTTTACGTTCTATTTAAGTTGAGCGTTCATACTGGTTCTATTAGCAACATTACCAGGAGATCTCATGATACTTTTATCTGAACAAAATCCCCTGGGCACCGGACGCCATCGTAAATGTTATGCGCATCCGGGCGATGCCCAACGCTGCATTAAGATCATTTACAATGCCGACCGCAGCGGCAAGAAAGAGATCCGCCGCGAGCTGAAATATTACGCGCATCTGTCACGTTACCTGCAAGACTGGAGCGGCATCCCGCGCTATCACGGTACGGTAGAGACCGATTGTGGTACGGGCTACGTCTACGATGTAATAACCGATTTCGATGGCAAACCGTCCGTCACGCTGACTGAATTTGTGGCGCAGTGCCGCAATGACGAAGATGCCACCGTCCTGCGCCAGTTGCTGAAAACGCTCAAGCGTTATATCTACGATAACCGCATCGTCACCATGACCCTGAAGCCGCAAAATATTCTGTGTCACCGCATTAGCGAATCCGAAGCGATCCCGGTGATCTGCGACAACATCGGCGAGAGCACGCTGATCCCGCTGGCAAGCTGGTCAGCCTGGTTTTGCCATCGCAAACAGGAAAGACAGTGGGAACGGTTGATTGCCCAACCGGGTCTGGTGGCGGCGCTGAAGATGAACCGCCAGGAAGAAGACAAAAGCGCGCTGCCGCTCCCCTCTCTTGAGGCCGCGCGTCAGCGCAATCTTAATACAGATGGTTACGCGTCATAAACGATTCGCCGCCCAACTGGCGCATCTGACGCAAAATCCACGCCTGACGGCTACGCACGTAGCCTGAAGGCGCGTTCGCTTTAAAACGTAAAGGGTTTGGCAGCACCGCCGCCAATAGCGCGGCTTCTGACATACTTAACCGGCTGGCTGGTTTATTAAAATAGCGCTGCGACGCCGCTTCCACGCCAAACACGCCGTCGCCAAACTCCGCAATATTCAGGTAGACGGTCAGAATGCGTTTTTTACTCCAGACGGTTTCCAGCCCGACGGTGAGCCCGGCCTCCAGCCCTTTACGCACCCAACTGCGGCCATCCCATAAAAAGAGATTCTTCGCTGTTTGCTGAGAAAGCGTGGACGCCCCACGAATTCGGTTTTCATTGCGCTCATTGTACGCCAGCGCCTTCTCAATGGCCGAAACATCAAATCCCCAGTGCTCCGGGAATTTCTGATCTTCCGCCGCAATCACCGCCAGCCCCATCCACGGCGAGATCGCATCCATGCCAGCCCAGTCGGAATGCGCAACATAGCCGAAATCACCTTGCAGCCACGCGCTAATCTGCCGTTCCACCATCACTGCGGAAAAAGGCACCGGAACGACGCTGAACAGCGCGATGCCGCCGCCCCAAAAAACCGCCAGCACCACAAGGATGCGCAGGAGCAAACGGCGCAGGGACGCCAGCGGAGTGAAACGCCCTTTACTCATTCAGCCAGAACCAGTACGCGAGACACCAGTTTTTCAATGCCGGTCGCCGCCTGTGCAATATCCTGCGCCAGCATGTAAGCAGGCGTGGTGACAATTTTGTTATCTTCATCCACCACAATATCGTCAACCGGACATGGCACATGCTCGGCTCCCATATCTTCCAGCACTTCCGCCGTATCGATATCGGTGCCAATCGTCAGACGAAGCGGGAAACCAAAAATCCTGGGCAGCATTGCCGGGGCAATGCACATAAACCCTAACGGCTTACCCGACTGGTGCATGGCGATTGCCAGCGCGGCCAGGTCGCTATCTACCCGGCACTCGCTGCCCTGACTGGCAAAATTACTCAGGTTTTTCGCCGCGCCAAATCCACCCGGAACAATCAGCGCGTCCAGATCGCTGGAGACCGCCTGGGCGAGTGGACGAATTTCCCCTCGCGTAATACGCGCGGCTTCGATCAGGACATTTCGCGTCTCCGCCATCGCTTCGCCCGTCAGATGATTAATCACATCAGCCTGCTGTTTATCCGGCGCAAAGCAGATGGCCTGCGCGCCGCTGCGGGCAATCGCCAGAAGGGTCAGAACGGCTTCATGAATCTCGGCGCCGTCGTATACGCCACATCCACTGAGCACTACGCCAATTTTTTTCATCGTGATGATCCTTTTCGCAACTTACTGAAGCGTATTAATAATTCTGATTAAAATGCTGCGCTTCACACATTTAACTGATTCATGTAACAAAACATTTAAGATTTGCTATCTTAACTGCGTGCGGCCTGAAAAGCAGAGCTGCGCCTGTGTAAAAAACAATCATAACTTACGGCGCAGCCACGATTTCCCTGGTGTTGGCGCAGTATTCGCGCACCCCGGTCAATCCGGGGTCATTTTTTTTCCGCGTTTGCCACCCAGGCTTTCAGCACCGCGACGTCGTGCTGCCACTCCTGCTTCATCTCTTCAACCCATTCACCCACGTTATCTTCCCAGGCAGGAAGATCCGGCGACTGAATTTGCTGACCCAGTTGCTGTAGATGACGCAACCCAACGGAGCCCGCCGCGCCTTTAATTTTGTGCCCTTCTTCAACAACGCCTTTGGTATCCCGCGCCGTCAGGTTGGACTCCAGAATGCTTAAGTAACCCGGCATCATTTTTTCGAACACCGCCAGCCCATCCGTAATTAATTTCGGGCCGACCAGTTCGATATACTGCTCTAACATCGGGATATCTAACAACGCTTGCGATTTACTGCTCTCTTCAGATGTCACAGTGCTCTCCTCTTCGTTACGGGTATCCCAGTATTTTTTAATCATGGCGGTTAACGCCGGAACCGACAGCGGCTTGCTCAACACATCGTCCATTCCCGCGTCCAGATACTCTTTCTTGTCTTTCAGGACGTTAGCAGTGAGTGCGACCAGCGGCGGCAATTCTTCCCGCGCATAGCGGCGGGTAAGTTCTCTGGAGATATCCAGACCCGTCATATCCGGCAGTTGAATATCCAGCAGCAGCAGATCGTATTCACCCGGGGTGAACATTTCCAGTGCGGCTTTCCCGGTCATCGCCACATCAACGCTGTTGCCCAGTTTTTCCAGCACTGAACGCGCCACAATGACGTTCAGCTCAATGTCCTCGACCAGCAGCACATGCAGCGCAGGCAGCGGCATGTCATTCTCTTCCAGCGTGTCCTCGACCTCTTCCGCCACGGCTGGCGCATGTACGGTTAACGTAAAGACGGAACCTTTACCCGGCTGGCTGGAAACGGTGATGTCGCCGCCCATATTTTTTGCCAAACGGCGCGATACCGCCAGGCCAATCCCGGTCCCCGTCGCGGGTTTACCGCCATGACTGTCTTTCACCTGATAATACATGGCGAAGATTTTATCCTGCTCATCCTGCGGAATACCGATGCCGGAATCTTCCACGTCAAAATGCAGCACATCGCCTTCGTCATAGCGTACGCGCACCGTCACCTGCCCTTGCTGGGTAAACTTCACGGCGTTGCTGATCAGGTTCCACAGAATTTGGCGCAAACGCGTGCCGTCGGTGATCACCTTATGCGGCAGCGGCAACGTCGGATCGAGCACAAAGCGTAGCCCTTTTTGCTGCGCTTGCAGGCCGGAGAGATTCTCCAGATCCGCCATGAAACTGGTGAAATCTACCGGCTGGTTATCCAGTTGGACTTTACGCCGCTCCATCTTATCCATATCAATGATATCGTTGAAAATATTCCCCAACGTGACCGCAGAGACATGGATGGTTTTCAGGTATTTTTCCTGCTCGCTGGTAAGGTCGGTATCCAGCAGAATGCGGCTTAAGCCGACAATGCCGTTCAGCGGCGTACGCAGCTCGTGGCTGATCGTAGAGATAAACGTGGTCTTGTCGCGGCTGGCGCGTTCAAGCGCGTCCTGATAACGCTTACGTTCCGTAATATCGCGCCCAAAGCCCATCAGGCCATGACGTTTACCAACGCGGTCGTAATAGGGCACCTTGCGAATTTCAAAGCACGCTTTGCGCCCGTCCGGGTAATCGAGCCACTGTTCATAGGTCAACGAGACGTTATGGCGGAAGACTTTTTCGTCGGTCTCAATCACTTTTTCCGCCGCTTCGGGGGAATAGACGTCAGCCGGTTTTAAATGGACGAGCTGTTTTTCACTCTTGCCGGTCAGCAGTTCCATCGCGCGGTTACAGCCGGAAAACTCTTTATCCTCATTGCGATAAAAAACCAAATCCGGCGACGCATCGAGGAAAGAGCGTAAGAAAGAGGATTGCTGTTCAAGCTGAATCTGCGTCTCTTCACGCTCCTTGATTTCCACTTTTAGCTGTTCGAAGGTCGACTGGCGCTCAGCCTCCGCTTTTTCGCGATCGGCAATTTCCTGATTAAGCTGAGCAATATTGTCTTTCAGTTGTACCGTGAGTTTGAGATCGCGCTCGCGCATCTCTTCCAGCTTTTGTACCAGCCGTGACAGGCGCTGCCTGGACTCCTCCAGTTGCTCCACCACCACCGACAAGAAATAGACGGCCCAGGGCGTGATTAACAAGCCAAAAAAGATGGAGCGGATGACATCAATACTTTCGACCTGACCATGCAACACCATGGTAACTGCCATCTGCACCACTATCGCCAGCACCACCAGCGCTAATGCCAACAGCATCGAAAAGCGCACCAGACCCAGCTTCATCATCAGGTCGACATAGTATTGCGCCAGCATACGAATTTGCTTCATAGGGGATTCCTTCACGACAACTTCGCACAATAATACTCAATTCTGAGCAGTACGTTGAAAATTGTGCAATAAATGCGGAGGTTATCGGTGAAATGACCGGGTAGGCGGTAGGCCGGATAAGGCATAGCCGCCATCCGGCAATGTGCGCCAGGCTGCCTGATGGCGCTTCGCTTATCAGGCCTACACGCCTACGGGTGGTTAGCTCCCCGGCTGAATCCACGGAGTGCCAAGCGCGGAGCCTTGCGCGCCATGTTCGTTAAGATAGCGGTCCAGCTCCACCATGCCCGTCCAGCGATTCTCACACCATAGCGGGGCGAGCAACGTCGGACGACGGGCGCTGGCGGAAATGCGATGATAAATAACCTCCGGCGGCGTATGGCGAATCATCTCCCCCGCCGTCAGCGTGTACGCCTCCAGCGCAATGCCGTTCAGGCGTCCCGCCTCCCAGGCTTTCGCCATAATGCTGCCTTTTACAATATGCAGCGGGTGCAGCTTAATGCCATCCACGCCCGTTTCCACCACGCGATCCAGCGTTTGCAGGCATTCCGTCTGCCCTTCGCCGGGTAAACCCACAATCAGATGCGAGCACACTTCCAGCCCGCGCTCGCGCGCCAGTTGGGTGGTTCGCTGATAACAGGCAAAATCATGGCCGCGATTAATACGGCGCAGCGTTTTGTCATGCGCGGTTTGCAATCCCAGTTCCAGCCACACTTCATAGCCCTGGTCTTTATATTCGCAGAGCAGATCGAGCACCGCATCCGGTACACAGTCGGGGCGCGTACCGACGCACAGCCCGACAATGCTGGCCTGGCTTACCGCCTGCTGATACATAGAACGCAGCACCTGCACTTCGGCAAAGGTACTGGTGTACGCCTGGAAATAGGCCAGATAGCGTTTGGCGCGATTGACCAGATGCGCCTGATGCGCCAGTTGTTCGGCAATAGAGCGATACTGCTGCGCCTCATCGGCGAAAGAGGCGACATTACAGAAAGTACACCCGCCACGTCCGATGGTGCCATCGCGGTTTGGACAGCTAAATCCGCCGTGCAACGTCAGTTTATGAACTTTTTGCCCATAACGACGAGAAAGATCCCCACCAAACATATTGACTAATTTCTGTAACTGCATAATCTGATAGACCGCGCCTTGAAAAGAGGCCAAAGCCTGCCATTTTTAGCCTTTGTCGGCGATGACCTGGATCAATCGCTCCGGCAGGCTTTTATTTATTGCATAATCAAGCAAAATTACCGCAATTTCATTCACTCCATAGCTAATTACTTTTCCTTATAACTGCACACTTTTTTTATCTTCTGATGACACTGGCTAAAAAACAGTATCATGAAATGCCTGCGCCGCCTAAACCAGCATAAAATACTAAGCATTACGGATAATCAAGGTGAGATAAGGGTTAACAGGCCGTTATGATAGTGAGACAGATCACACTCTCCCCCGCGCTTATGCCGCATCAAATCAATGTAAAAAAGTCATTATTTTCAATACATTCATAAAGTTAATAGACCTATAGCACATTTTTGCATAAATAAGATTGCCATTTGACCTGTGTGTGGATTCCCGATAAGTTGGAAATCCGCTGGAAGCTTTCTGGATGAGCAGCCTGCTCATCATATTTATGCAGTAATTGAGATTCCCTCTTAAACGTATTTACCGATGCGAAAAGGATAAAAGAGGGCGAATGCGAGGTAAGCGTATGATACGCAACCCCCGTCGCCACGCTCTTTCTGTGCCCGTGCGCAATCGGTATCGGATGGGAGTCCCGCAGAGCCTGGGGAGGTTCACTGATATGTTGTACGATAAATCCCTTGAGAGGGATAACTGTGGTTTCGGCCTGATCGCCCACATAGAAGGCGAACCTAGCCACAAGGTAGTGCGTACCGCCATACACGCACTGGCCCGTATGCAGCACCGTGGCGCGATCCTCGCTGACGGTAAAACCGGCGACGGTTGCGGTTTGCTGCTGCAAAAACCCGATCGCTTTTTTCGCATCGTTGCAGAAGAGCGCGGCTGGCGTTTAGCCAAAAACTACGCTGTCGGCATGCTCTTCCTGAATAAGGACCCTGAGCTGGCGGCGGCATCACGTCGTATCGTCGAAGAAGAATTACAGCGGGAAACCCTGTCGATTGTGGGCTGGCGCGATGTGCCGACCAACGAAGGTGTCCTCGGTGAAATCGCCCTCTCCTCCCTGCCACGTATTGAGCAAATTTTTGTTAACGCCCCTGCGGGCTGGCGTCCCCGGGATATGGAACGCCGCCTGTTTATCGCCCGCCGCCGCATTGAGAAACGCCTTCAGGACGATAAAGACTTCTACGTTTGTAGCCTGTCGAACCTGGTGAACATCTATAAAGGTCTGTGTATGCCGGCGGATCTGCCGCGCTTCTACCTGGACCTGGCGGATTTGCGTCTGGAATCGGCCATTTGCCTGTTCCACCAGCGCTTCTCCACCAATACCGTGCCGCGCTGGCCGCTGGCGCAGCCGTTCCGCTACCTGGCGCACAACGGCGAAATCAACACCATTACCGGCAACCGTCAGTGGGCGCGCGCCCGTACTTATAAATTCCAGACGCCGTTGATCCCGGATTTACAATCCGCCGCGCCGTTCGTCAACGAGACCGGTTCCGACTCCAGCTCGCTGGATAACATGCTGGAACTGCTGCTGGCAGGCGGGATGGACATCGTGCGCGCCATGCGCCTGCTGGTGCCGCCCGCATGGCAGAACAACCCGGATATGGACCCGGATCTGCGCGCCTTCTTTGACTTTAACTCCATGCACATGGAGCCGTGGGATGGCCCGGCGGGCATCGTGATGTCCGACGGTCGCTTCGCTGCCTGTAACCTCGACCGTAACGGTCTGCGTCCGGCGCGCTACGTCATCACCAAAGATAAACTGATCACCTGCGCCTCTGAGGTGGGGATCTGGGACTACCAGCCTGACGAAGTCGTGGAAAAGGGCCGCGTCGGCCCCGGTGAACTGATGGTGATCGACACCCGTGGCGGGCGCATCCTGCACTCTGCGGAAACCGATGACGATCTGAAAAGCCGCCATCCGTATAAAGAGTGGATGGAGAAGAACGTCCGCCGCCTGGTGCCGTTTGAAGATCTGGCCGACGATCAGGTCGGAAACCGCGAGCTGGACGACGACATGCTCGCCAGCTATCAGAAACAGTTTAACTACAGCGCCGAAGAGCTGGATTCCGTCATCCGCGTACTGGGCGAAAACGGCCAGGAAGCGGTCGGTTCAATGGGTGATGATACCCCCTTCGCCGTGCTTTCCAGCCAGCCGCGCATTATTTACGACTACTTCCGCCAGCAGTTTGCGCAGGTGACCAACCCGCCAATCGACCCGCTGCGTGAAGCGCACGTCATGTCGCTGGCCACCAGTATTGGCCGCGAGATGAACGTCTTTTGCGAAGCGGAAGGACAGGCGCACCGTCTGAGCTTTAAATCGCCAATTCTGCTGTACTCCGATTTCAAACAGCTCACTACCATGAAAGAGGAGCATTACCGCGCCGATACGCTGGATATCACCTTCGATGTGACGGAAACCTCGCTCGAAGAAACGGTGAAAGCGCTGTGCGATAAGGCTGAACAGATGGTGCGTAACGGCACCGTCTTGCTGGTGCTCTCTGACCGTAACATCGGGAAAAACCGTTTACCGGTTCCGGCGCCGATGGCTGTCGGGGCGGTACAGACTCGTCTGGTGGATAAGAGCCTGCGCTGCGATGCCAACATCATCGTAGAAACCGCAAGCGCGCGTGACCCGCACCACTTTGCCGTGCTGCTGGGCTTTGGCGCCACGGCGATCTATCCGTATCTCGCCTATGAGACGCTAGGCCGTCTGATCGACACCCAGGCCATCGCCAAAGACTACCGTACCGTGATGCTGAACTACCGTAACGGCATCAATAAAGGTCTGTACAAGATCATGTCCAAAATGGGCATTTCGACCATCGCCTCATACCGCTGCTCCAAACTGTTTGAAGCGGTCGGTCTGCATGACGACGTGGTGAGCCACTGCTTCCAGGGCGTGGTCAGCCGCATTGGCGGCGCCGGTTTTGCCGACTTCCAGCAGGATCTGCTGAACCTCTCGAAACGTGCCTGGCTGGCGCGTAAACCGCTGGATCAGGGCGGTCTGCTGAAATACGTGCACGGCGGCGAATACCACGCCTATAACCCGGATGTGGTGCGCACCCTGCAACAGGCGGTGCAGAGCGGCGAGTACCGCGATTACCAGGCA
Organism: Citrobacter sp. CK198; assembly: GCF_030333295.1. Lineage (NCBI taxonomy): Bacteria > Pseudomonadati > Pseudomonadota > Gammaproteobacteria > Enterobacterales > Enterobacteriaceae > Citrobacter > Citrobacter sp. CK198. Next base: position 231,013 of record NZ_JAOWGE010000007.1, read on the forward strand.
TATGCCGCGCTTGTTAACGAACGCCCGGCGGCAACGCTGCGCGATCTGCTGGCGCTCAATCCTGGCGATAACGCCATCAGCATCAACGATGTTGAACCGGCGAATGAGCTGTTTAAACGCTTCGATACCGCCGCGATGTCCATCGGCGCGCTGAGCCCGGAAGCGCACGAAGCGCTGGCGGAAGCGATGAACAGCATCGGCGGTAACTCCAACTCCGGCGAAGGCGGCGAAGACCCGGCGCGCTACGGCACCAACAAAGTGTCGCGCATCAAACAGGTCGCTTCCGGCCGCTTCGGCGTAACGCCAGCGTATCTGGTCAATGCTGACGTCATTCAGATTAAAGTCGCTCAGGGCGCGAAGCCGGGCGAAGGCGGCCAGTTGCCGGGTGACAAAGTGACCCCGTACATCGCCAAACTGCGCTATTCCGTACCGGGCGTGACGCTGATTTCTCCGCCGCCGCACCACGATATCTACTCTATCGAGGATCTGGCGCAGCTGATTTTCGACCTGAAACAGGTCAACCCGAAAGCGATGATCTCCGTGAAGCTGGTTTCTGAACCGGGCGTCGGCACCATCGCTACCGGCGTGGCGAAAGCCTATGCAGACCTGATCACTATCGCCGGATATGACGGCGGCACCGGCGCCAGCCCGCTCTCCTCCGTGAAATATGCGGGCTGTCCGTGGGAGCTGGGCCTGGTGGAAACCCAGCAGGCGCTGGTGGCTAACGGTCTGCGTCACAAGATCCGTTTGCAGGTGGACGGCGGCCTGAAAACGGGCCTCGACATCATCAAAGCGGCGATTCTCGGCGCGGAAAGCTTTGGCTTCGGCACCGGCCCGATGGTGGCGCTGGGCTGTAAATACCTGCGTATTTGCCACCTGAACAACTGCGCGACAGGCGTGGCGACTCAGGATGACAAACTGCGTAAGAACCACTACCACGGCCTGCCGTTCAAAGTGACCAACTACTTTGAGTTTATCGCCCGCGAAACCCGCGAGCTGATGGCGCAGCTTGGCGTGAAGCGTCTGGTGGATCTGATTGGCCGTACCGACCTGCTGAAAGAGCTGGAAGGGTTTACCGCTAAGCAGCAGAAGCTGGAACTGTCCCGACTGCTGGAAACCGCTGAGCCTCATCCGGGTAAAGCGCTGTACTGCACCGAGCATAACCCGCCGTTTGATAACGGCGTGCTGAACGCGCAACTGCTGCAACAGGCGAAGCCGTTTGTCGATGAGCGCCAGAGCAAAACCTTCTGGTTCGACATTCGCAACACCGACCGCTCCGTGGGCGCGTCGCTCTCTGGCTATATCGCTCAGACGCATGGCGATCAGGGGCTGGCCTCTGACCCGATCAAGGCGCACTTCAGCGGCACCGCAGGTCAGAGCTTCGGCGTCTGGAACGCGGGCGGCGTGGAGCTGTATCTGACGGGCGATGCCAACGACTACGTCGGTAAAGGCATGGCGGGCGGTCTGCTGGCGGTGCGTCCTCCGGTGGGTTCAGCGTTTCGCAGTCATGAGGCCAGCATCATCGGCAATACCTGTCTGTACGGCGCGACCGGCGGTCGTCTGTATGCGGCGGGCCGCGCGGGCGAACGTTTCGCAGTACGTAACTCCGGGGCCATCACCGTGGTAGAAGGCATTGGCGACAACGGCTGTGAATACATGACGGGCGGTATTGTCTGCGTACTGGGCAAAACGGGCGTTAACTTCGGTGCTGGCATGACGGGCGGCTTCGCCTACGTGCTGGATGAAGACGGCGAGTTCCGCAAACGCGTGAACCCGGAGCTGGTGGAAGTGCTGAACGTCGATGACCTGGCCATCCACGAAGAACATCTGCGCGGTCTGATTACCGAGCATGTGCTGCATACAGGTTCCCAGCGCGGTGAAGAGATCCTGGCTAACTGGTCAGTATTCTCAACCAAATTCGCGCTGGTTAAGCCGAAGTCCAGTGATGTGAAAGCACTGTTGGGTCACCGTAGTCGTAGCGCAGCTGAGCTGCGTGTGCAGGCGCAGTAAGGGGTAGAGCAATGAGTCAGAACGTATACCAATTTATCGACCTGCAACGCGTTGATCCGCCGAAGAAGGCGCTGAAGATCCGCAAAATCGAGTTTGTTGAAATTTACGAACCGTTTTCCGAAGGCCAGGCCAAAGCGCAGGCGGATCGCTGCCTCTCCTGCGGCAACCCGTACTGCGAGTGGAAGTGTCCGGTACATAACTACATCCCGAACTGGCTGAAGCTGGCGAACGAAGGACGTATTTTCGAAGCGGCGGAGTTGTCTCACCAGACCAACACGCTGCCGGAAGTGTGCGGCCGCGTCTGCCCGCAGGATCGTTTGTGCGAGGGCTCCTGTACGCTCAACGACGAGTTCGGCGCAGTGACTATCGGCAACATCGAGCGTTATATCAACGATAAAGCGTTCGAAATGGGCTGGCGCCCGGACATGACTGGCGTGCGTCAGACCGACAAACGCGTGGCGATTATCGGCGCGGGCCCGGCAGGACTGGCCTGTGCCGACGTACTCACTCGTAACGGCGTGAAGGCGGTGGTCTTTGACCGTCACCCGGAAATCGGCGGTCTGCTGACGTTCGGCATCCCGGCTTTCAAGCTGGAAAAAGAGGTGATGACCCGCCGTCGTGAGATCTTCACCGGCATGGGCATTGAGTTCAAACTGAATACCGAAGTGGGTCGCGACGTGCAGCTGGACGACTTGCTGGCAGAGTACGATGCGGTGTTCCTCGGCGTTGGCACCTATCAATCAATGCGCGGCGGGCTGGAAAACGAAGATGCCGACGGCGTGTTCGATGCCCTGCCGTTCCTGATTGCCAACACCAAACAGATCATGGGCTTTGGCGAAACCACTGACGAACCGTTCGTCAGTATGGAAGGCAAACGCGTCGTGGTACTGGGCGGCGGCGACACCGCGATGGACTGCGTGCGTACCTCGGTTCGCCAGGGCGCGACGCACGTCACCTGCGCCTATCGTCGTGACGAAGAGAACATGCCAGGCTCCAGACGCGAAGTGAAAAACGCGCGCGAAGAAGGGGTCGAATTCCAGTTCAACGTGCAGCCGCTGGGCGTAGAAGTGAATGCCAACGGTAAAGTAAGCGGCGTGAAGATGGTGCGTACCGAAATGGGCGCGCCGGACGCGAAAGGTCGTCGTCGTGCGGAAATCGTCGCCGGTTCCGAGCATGTGATCCCGGCAGATGCTGTGGTAATGGCGTTTGGTTTCCGCCCGCACAACATGGCGTGGCTGGCGAAACACAGCGTGGAACTGGACTCCCAGGGGCGGATTATCGCGCCGGAAGGCAATGAAAACGCCTTCCAGACCAGCAACCCGAAAATCTTCGCCGGTGGCGACATCGTGCGCGGCTCGGATCTGGTGGTCACGGCAATTGCCGAAGGCCGTAAAGCGGCAGACGGTATCCTGAACTACCTGGAAGTGTAATACTTCTGGCTCCCCTGCCACAGCCTGACGCTGATGGATGGGGAGTCAATATTTCTCTGCTAAATATATGCGAATTCATTCTTCGAAAGCCGCTCGCAAATACGGCTGTAACTCAATGTAATACACCTCTCCTGGATTGACCGGAATATGCCTGAAGCGTATTGGTAGCGATATATTTTTCATTTCACAACTATCGCGCCAGGGATGACATGACTGTACCAACACCACTTCAACACGCTGACGATTATCAGCAAATCCATGACGGTATTATTCGATTAGTGGACAATGCCCATACCGAGGCCGTCCGCAGTATTAATGCTTTGATGACGGCAACCTACTGGGAAATCGGCAGGAGAATTGTCGAGTTTGAACAAGGCGGCGAAGCACGAGCGGCTTATGGTATTCAACTCATTGAGCGGTTATCCGCAGATTTAAGCCAGCGCTATAAGCGTGGATTTTCCACCAGGAATCTGTGGCAAATGAGAACATTTTATCTATGTTTTCAGTATATTGAAATTCCGCAGACAGTGTCTGCGGAATCTTCACATTTGATACAACTCGCTAAAGTTTTTCCGCTTCCCTGGTCAGCTTATGTGCGTTTACTATCGGTAAAAAATCCCGATGCCCGCACTTTTTACGAGAAAGAGACGCTACGTAACGGCTGGTCTGTGCGGCAACTCGATCGGCAAATCTCCACCCAGTTCTACGAACGGACGCTACTGTCCCATGACAAATCCGCCATGTTGCAGCAGCCTGCGCCCGCCGAGCCAACAGTCTTGCCGGAGCGAACCATACGCGACCCGTTCATTCTGGAATTTCTTAACCTGAAGGACGAGTATTCCGAGTCGGATCTCGAAGAAGCGCTGCTCAGTCACCTGATGGACTTTATGCTGGAGCTTGGTGACGATTTTGCTTTTGTCGGCCGCCAGCGCCGATTACGCATAGACGATAGCTGGTTCCGCGTCGATCTGTTGTTCTTCCATCGCCGCTTGCGCTGCCTGTTGCTCGTTGACCTGAAGGTCGGCAAATTCAGTTATGCGGATGCCGGGCAGATGAATATGTACCTGAACTATGCCAAAGAGCACTGGACAATGCCGGGAGAAAACCCGCCCGTCGGGTTGGTTTTGTGCGCAGGAAAAGGCGCGGGGGAAGCGCATTACGCGCTAAACGGCCTGCCGAATACCATCATGGCGAGCGAGTACAAAGTGCAGTTGCCTGACGAAAAACTACTGGCAGATGAGCTCATTCGTTCACAAATAGCACTGACTGCACAGCAAGTTGAATCAACTGAATAACCAATTTACTTTGCACATCAGGAAAAGCACTGCGTCACGAGCTGAATTTTCAACAACTCGACTGACGGGATTATGCACTATCGGGAGATATAAAACGTTATACCGGATGGCTATAAACCATCCGGTATTTTCATGCCTCTAATAAGCTGGCGCGCACCTTCACCACAGCTTTCTTAATCTCCCCTGGCTCGCCAGCCATACACCCGGGCTTATGGGGTTCCCCCGGCATAAACACGGAGAACATCCCCGGTGTCAGCGTAATGGACTGCTGTTCATGGATACGGCGGCAAAGCTGGTAATCCTCTTCACCATGCAGCTCCTCGCATTCGCACGCTGACCCGACTACGCCGAACAGAATGCGCTCCTCACCCGTCAATAACAGCTGAATGTCGATGTACTGCACATGCAGCTCCGCTTTTTTCTCCTGCGGCGACTGTGTGGCAAACTGCATCACATTCATAAACATATCGTCGCCCTGCAATTCGTAGCGCCCGGGCGTTTTCTCCTGCGGCCTTGCCGCCAGCGCCAGGGTTAACGCATCCAGCAATACCGGATGCAGCCCGGCAGACGGTAACGACTGAATTTCTCCCATCAACATCATTTATCTCCCTGAGCTAACAACGCAGCGCCCAGTAGCCCCGCGTCATGTCGGTAATGCGCTGCGCTCAACGTCACCTGATAAACCGCCGGCTCCTGCGCCAGAAAGTGGCGTACCTGCGCCAGATATCCCTCAGCTAACCCTACGCTGCCGCCAATAACCACCTGCTGGCAATCCGTTGTCGCTTTAACATCGGCAATTAACCGCGCGACAACCTGCGCGGAGTGCTGAACCAGACGCACAGCCTGTTCGTTCCCGGCCGCCGCATGTGCAAAGACAGTTCTGGCGTCGCACCCGGCCAGGGAACCCTGCGCCGCTGCCGCGATGCCGCGTCCTGAGGCGATAGCCTCCACACAGCCGCGTCGGCCGCAACCGCAAACCGGCCCCTGCGGATCGGCCAGAGTATGCCCCAGATGCCCGGCCAGACCGCTCATCCCGGTGAGCAATCTGCCGTCGCTCACCACGCCGCCGCCAACGCCGGTCGACACGGTAATAAACACCATATCGCGGACATCAGACGTAAGGGCATGGTATTCCGCCCATGCCGCCGCCTGCGCGTCATTCACCGCCAGCGTCGGCAGACCGGTAAGATCTTCTAACGTCTGCACCAACGGAAAATGCAGCAGACCACCCAGGTTATGCGGATTTATCGCCAGTAGCGCGCCTTCTCTGATAATGCCGGTAGAGGCTATCGCCACCCGCTGCGCGGTCGTTTGCAGCGGTTCAACCAGCACTTTTAGCGCCTCTCGCAGCGCATCCGGCGTTTTGCTGGCGGGGGTCGGCAATTCACGTCGTTCGCGGATGCGTAAATCATCATCCACCCGCGCGGCAGCCAGCTTGGTGCCGCCAATATCGATCGCCAGCGTGCTCATGACGTCGCCTTTTTCAATGCCGTGTTGTACCACTGACAAATATGTTCCAGCCGCGTAATGGCAGATCCCACCGTCACCGCCCACGCGCCGTGACGCATGGCTTCAGCGGCCTGTGCCGGCGTGTTGTAACGCCCCTCGGCAATCACCCGGCATCCGGCATCATGCAGGACTTTGACCAGCGCGAGGTCAGGTTCGTCCGGCGTGTCCGGCGTGGTGTATCCCGACAGCGTGGTGCCGATAATTTCCGCGCCACGTCGCTGACAGGCTAAGCCATCTTCCAGTGACGAGCAGTCGGTCATCGCCAGCAACTGGTGCTGATGAATACGCGCCAGCAGCGCATCGACGGTCGCCGGACGTACGCGGTCAGTACCGTCAACCGCAATAATATCCGCCCCGGCCTGTGCCAGCGCATCCACATCCTCAAGGAATGGCGTGATGCGTACCGGGGAGTCGTCAAGGTCACGCTTGAGAATACCGATAATCGGTACGGAGACCAGCGCACGGGCCGCCCGCAAATTGTCCACGCCTTCAATGCGTAGCGCGACGGCGCCAGCCTGCTCCGCCGCCAGCGCCATCGCAGCCACGATGTCCGGTTTATCGAGCGGGCTGCCAGGAACCGGCTGGCAGGAGACAATCAACCCGCCATTGGCGGCAATGTTTTTATCCAGTTGTTCAAGTAACGACATATCCACTTCCTTACGCAGGTCGCCCGGCAAACTGGCCGGGCAAACCTCATCAGCTTTTGGTTTTTACAAAGGCGCTTTTGTCGCCGCCAAACGGCACGGCCCCGCTGAATGGTTTTCCGTCGATAGCATCATGCATACGTAATGCTTCAGGACGCAGCCAGCGCTGTACGCGAGACGGCATATCCAACCCAATCAACAGGATCACCACAAAGGTCAGGCTGAAGGAGAGCGATCCCAGCGCGGTGCCCAGATCCAGACGCTGTGCGATCAGCGCCCCGAGGATAGGGGCCAGCGCGCCGCCCAGTGCGCCAACGTTATAGGTAAAACCCAGACCTGCCGCTCGCTGGTCGGTATCAAAATAACCGCCAATGAGTTTCGGTAAGATCCCGGAGATCCCCTGCCCCAGCATCTGCTGGAAAAACAGTAGCAGACCCAGTACCCAGACGTTTGCGCCGCCAATCGCAAATACCGGAATGATCAGCACCTGGGAAGCCAGCAAACTGCAAACGTAGGCTTTGCGCGTACCCAGCCAGTCGCCGAGGAAACCGCCCACGCAGCAGCCGACTGCCGCCCCAAAGCCGCTAAAGAAAAGCACCTGCGCAACGGTGTGAGGATCGTAAGCCAGTTCAGTTTTCAGATACGTTGGCAGCAGCGCCTGAATCGGCCATGAATAGAGGAAAGCAAAGAGCACCACGATCATCAGCATCACGCCCGTTGGCCAGCGTTTGCCGCTGCTTTGCACCATAAAACTGATGAAGATAACGGCGCACAGTAACCCTAACACCGCCACGATCGCCGCATTTTGCAGGTCGCCCGCAAAGCAGAACCACAGTGCGGTTGCGGCGGCGATCGTCATCAGCACATTGACGACGCGATGTTCGCCCCGGTAGAGAATATCCACCATCGTGCGCACCGGCGCTTTGCCTTCGTGTTTCTCTTTCCAGTCTTCCGCTTCAGGGATGTTTTTACGCAGCCAGAGCGCGAAAATGATCGGCAGAATGCCAATGAAGAACAGCGCGCGCCAGCCCCAGACCGGAACCACCAGGCTGTAAACCTGCGCCGCCACGACCGCCCCGACGGAGAAACCGGAAATCAGGAATCCACTGGCTTTATTACGTAAGTGCTTCGGCCAGCTTTCAATGACATAGGTGGCGCTGGAGCCATATTCGCCCGCCATTCCCATACCGATCACCAGACGGGCGATAAACATGGTGGTATAGCCGGGCGCAAAACCGCAGGCCAGCGTCCCCATAGAGAAAAGAATGATACTGGTGACCATCGCCAGACGTCGGCCATAGCGGTCACCCATTGCGCCTAACATCAGCCCGCCAAACCAGCGGGAAATAAACGCCGCCGAGATCAGGCTGGCCGCCTGAACCGTCGTTAACCCAAACTCGCCCTGCACTTCCGTCAGAACAAGAGCAATCAACACAAAATCAAAACCATCAAGCAAATATCCCAGCCAGGCGGCGGAAAATGCCCGCCACTGCGCCCGGTTGAGATGGCGATACCACGGGATATTCTGGGTAGAAGTACTCATTTTTCATTCTCCCGACGATTTTTATTGTCGCTTTGCCGGATGGCGGCTTCGCCTCGCCTTACCCGGCCTACGTTTCATATTTTGTAGGCCGGATAAGCGTTAGCGCTATCCGGCAACCGGTCAACCGCGTTCCTGCATTAACTGCTGCGCCAGCGCTTTCAGTTCAGGCAGATACTTCTCATCAACCGGCGAAAACGGCTTACGGCACAGCGGTACGGAGACCACGTCCATGTAGTGCAGCACCGTTTTCAGCCCACGGAATACGCCGGTTTTAATGAGCAGATCGATGACCTTATTGCACTCGGTTTGCAGATGCTGCGCTTTCGCTACATCGCCTTCCTGCAAGGCCTTAACAATCCCCTGATAACGCCAGCCCATAATGTTGTAAGTGCTGCCGATGCCCCCGTCTGCGCCTGCCAGCAGACCGGAAGCGAAGATTTCGTCATAACCGTTGTAGAGCACCAGATCAGGATGCGCACGGCGGATCTGCTCCATCTGATAGAGATCGCCGGAGGTTTGTTTCAGCGCGCCAACGCCGGGCAGCGTGACCAGCGTGTTGATTTGATCCAGCGTCAGCTTCACGCCGCTCAGCGCAGGAATGTTGTACACCACCATCGGTAATCCTTCAGCGGAATCGATAATGGCGCGGTAGTGATCGCAATGCTCTTCAAAGCTAAACGGATAATAAAACGGCGTCACGGCGGAAACGGCATCAAAACCGTAACGATGCGCCGCGCTGGCCAGTTGCTGGCTCTCTTCGGTACTGACCGTACCGACATGGGCAATCAGCGTCACTTTGCCCTTCGCCTCTTCCGCCACAATTTCCAGGACCTGCTCTCTTTCTGCGCGGCTCTGAACGAACGCTTCTCCGGTCGAGCCGCCGACGTACAGCCCATCAATGCCCTGCGCAATGTTGAAACGCACCAGACGGCGCAGGCTCTCAATATCCAGTTTCTGCTGGTTATCAAAAGGAGTTAACAACGCTGGCATTACGCCTCGTAAATCTTTTGCCATAACGACCTCTGTCGATGATTAGTGTTATCTGACTACATACCTTTATACCTGTTATACCAGATCAAATAAGCAGCACCCCAGTACAGAACGCACAGAGTGCGATCTACTTCACTAAACGATCGTCAGGATCGCGATCGCTAACGCAATTTTTTCTTTTGATCGAAGGCGTGCCAGGTGGCGGATACGCTATTGAGGTGGGTTTGCAGCGCGCGGTCAGCTTCATCTGGATCGCGCCGACGAATGGCATCGACAATAGCGATATGCTCTTGATAGCTCACGCTATTATGCTCATGTAACTCCTGCCCGGAGACCGCAGGACGCGCAGCGATCAGCCAGTCCAGCAGCGCGACATGAATCGCCATGAAGATCGGATTGCCGGGGATTTCCGCCAGCACGCGGTGAAACTCGACGTCGGAACGAATGAAGAGCGCGTTATCGTCCAGCGACTGGCTGTTGATCTCCAGGGCTTTCGCCAGCAGATCAATTTGCTCATCCGTCGCGTGTTCCGCCGCATAGCGCACAAGGCTTGATTCAAAGAACAGGCGCAGTTGCTCAAAGTGGGCGATACCGCCGGGATGCGAGAGGAAATCTTTCGCCATGCCGGAAAGTTCGCTGATGATGGTATCAGCAGAAGGCCGCGACACGCGGGCGCGTTCGCCGTTATTGATTTGCACCAGACCTTTACGCTTGAGCGCGGCAAGCGCTTCACGCACCGACGGGCGGCCCACGTTGAAGAAGGTCATCAACTCCCGCTCAGACGGCAGCTGCTCCCCTTCGCCGAATTCACCGCGACGAATCATCTGCTCCAGTTCTTCTTCTACCATTTCCGACAGTTTTTTACGCGCCAGCGGACGGCTGCGCAAACTACGGCCGATGGTTGGCGGAGAATTTTCTGCTTGCGAATCAAATGCGTTCATAGCGTCCATTATGTAAATCGTCGAGGAAAACAGCAACTAAAGCCATCCTATCACAGGATCGAAAGTGGGGTGAAATCGTGGCAGGCGTGAAAAAAAACAGGCCCTGAGGGCCTGTCTGTCTTGGTTACTTCACTACGCGTAATGCGGGTCGACCACCACGCGGCGGCGGCGGATCGTCATCAGGATTGTTGTCATCGCCATGATCGGGCTTATCACCATCAATCACGGACATGACCGTTTCGCTCTCCGCGCCCGGCGTTACATCGTCATCATTTAAGCTGGCGACGTCTTCATCGTAAGCGGCTTCAGGTTCAAACATTGTGCCTGCGCCGTTTTCACGCGCATAGATCGCCAGTACCGCAGCCAGCGGTACGGAGACCTGGCGTGGGACGCCGCCAAAGCGCGCGTTGAAACGCACTTCGTCGTTGGCCAACTCCAGATTGCCAACCGCACGGGGAGCAATGTTCAGAACAATTTGCCCGTCGCGCGCATATTCCATAGGGACATGCACGCCAGGCAGCGTCACATCCACCACCAGGTGCGGCGTGAGCTGGTTATCCAGCAACCATTCATAGAATGCACGCAGCAAATATGGACGGCGTGGGGATAGCTGTGACAAATCCATACTGATTAACCCCGACCGAGGCGCATTTCACGTTCAGCTTCAGTTAAAGAAGCGAGGAACGAGTCACGTTCAAAGACGCGGGTCATATAGCCTTTCAGCTCTTTAGCGCCCGCACCGCTGAACTCAATACCCAGTTGCGGCAAACGCCACAGCAGCGGCGCCAGATAGCAATCAACCAGGCTGAACTCATCGCTCAGGAAATACGGTTTTTGACCAAACACAGGCGCGATCGCCTGCAACTCTTCACGCAGTTGTTTACGCGCAACGTCAGCTTCAGAAGCGGCCCCGTTCACGATGACGTTCATCAGCGTGTACCAGTCTTTTTCGATACGGTGCATGTACAGGCGGCTTTCGCCACGCGCAACCGGGTAAACCGGCATCAGCGGCGGATGAGGGAAACGCTCATCCAGGTATTCCATAATGATGCGAGATTCCCACAGGGTCAGCTCACGATCCACCAGGGTCGGTACGCTCTGACTCGGGTTGAGGTCAATCAGATCCTGAGGTGGGTTATCCTTCTCCACATGCTCGATCTCGAAACTAACACCTTTCTCCGCCAGCACAATGCGGACCTGATGGCTATAGATGTCAGTAGGACCAGAAAACAGCGTCATTACCGAACGTTTGTTGGCAGCGACAGCCATGAAAACCTCCAGGTATATTCAGAATTTTTACTGCTACCAGCCACCGCGTGGCCAGCCAGAAGTTATGTCACCCGCCTGCGGAAAAGTCATTATTGTTCAAAAAGCAAACAAAAAATGAACAATACCCGTTATTTGGGCAGAAAATTGGATGATAGTTTACCAGATTTTGTGACCTTTGTGGTGAGTCGATTCTGGAAATGGGGAAAAAGAGGTGGCAATCAGAGGATTACTTTGGACACACGCGCATTTTTCCATAAAAAAACCCGCCGAAGCGGGTTTTTTCGCCAATGGTAATCTGCCGGAGCAGAAACCCATTAACGTTTGGAGAACTGCGGACGACGACGTGCTTTACGCAGACCGACTTTCTTACGTTCAACCTGACGAGCGTCACGAGTAACGAAGCCAGCTTTACGCAGTTCAGAACGCAGAGACTCGTCGTACTCCATCAGAGCGCGGGTGATACCGTGACGGATCGCACCAGCCTGACCAGAGATACCACCACCTTTAACAGTGATGTACAGATCCAGTTTCTCAACCATGTCGACCAGTTCCAGCGGCTGACGAACTACCATGCGGGCAGTTTCACGACCGAAGTACTGTTCCAGAGAACGTTGGTTGATAACGATTTTGCCGTTGCCCGGTTTGATGAACACGCGAGCTGCGGAACTTTTGCGGCGACCAGTGCCGTAGTATTGATTTTCAGCCATTGCCTATAATCCCGATTAGATGTCAAGAACTTGCGGTTGCTGTGCCGCGTGGTTGTGCTCGTTGCCAGCGTAAACTTTCAGTTTACGGAACATAGCACGACCCAGCGGGCCTTTTGGCAGCATGCCTTTAACCGCGATTTCAATCACACGCTCAGGACGGCGAGCAATCATCTCTTCAAAGGTCGCTTGTTTGATACCACCGATGTGACCGGTGTGGTGATAGTACACTTTGTCAGTACGCTTGTTGCCGGTTACAGCAACTTTGTCAGCGTTCAGAACGATGATGTAATCACCGGTATCGACGTGCGGAGTGTATTCCGCTTTGTGCTTACCGCGCAGGCGAAGAGCCAGTTCAGTAGCCAGACGGCCCAGAGTTTTACCGGTCGCGTCAACAACGTACCAGTCGCGTTTTACGGTTTCTGGTTTAGCTGTAAAAGTTTTCATTAAAAGCTTACCCAATAGATAGTTACACGTTGGTGAACACCCAAACGTTTTCAATTGTTGAGGTTCACACGACAAAGTCCGGCAAACCTACCCCTTCGAATAGCCAATGCCAGCACACAAAAAGTTTTGGGAAAAAAACTTTCTTGTAACGTGGGGTCGCAGGATTATAGAGAAGTCAGGGGCAAAGATCGACCCCTTTTTGTGATTTGCAATGGGTTTTGTGCGGGGCATTTCTGCTGGTCTGATAAGCGAAGCGCCACCAGGCAACCTGCGCCGGATGGCGGCGAAACGCCTTATCCGGCCTACGGCATATGCGAGCGTTTCAGATACTCCTCGCTCTGCATCTCCTGCAAACGCGACAAACAGCGCTGGAACTCAAACTTCAGGCGTTCGCCCTGATAGATCTCATATAAAGGCGCGTCGGCGCTCACCACCAGCTTCACATGGCGCTCGTAGAATTCATCCACCAGCGCGATAAAACGGCGCGCTTCGCTTTCCATCAGCGGCGTCATGACCGGCACATCAAACAGCAGAACCGTGTGGAACAGGCGCGACAGCGCAATATAGTCATGCTGGCTGCGAGCGTCCACGCATAAGGTGATGAAGGAGACCGCCAGCGTCTGGTTTTCCACCCCCATTGTCGGTAACGGACGATGATTCACCTCCAGCGTTGGCGCATTCTCACGTTTCGCACCGGCCAGCGCCAGCCAGAGTTTATCCATCTGTTGCTGCGTTTCGTTATTACGCGGCGAGAGCCACAGATGTGCCTGCGTCAGCGTGCGCAGACGATAATCCACCCCGGCATCCACATTCATGATGTCGCAATGCGCTTTGATAGCGTCGATAGCCGGAAGGAAGCGGGTACGTTGCAGGCCATTGCGGTACAGCTCATCCGGCGGGATGTTCGAGGTCGCCACCAGGGTAATACCGCGGGCAAACAGCGCTTTCATTAAGCCGCCAAGCAGCATCGCGTCGGTGATGTCGGAAACAAAAAACTCATCAAAGCAGAGCACATCCGTTTCGGCTTTGAAACGGTCGGCAATAATCTCCAGCGGGTCGGTCTGCCCCTGTAGCGCCGTCAGCTCCTCATGCACGCGCAGCATAAAGCGGTGGAAATGCAGACGCTGTTTCCGCTCGCCCGGCAGACTATGATAGAAGAGATCCATCAGCCAGGTTTTCCCTCGCCCGACCCCACCCCACATATACAGACCACGCACCGGCGCATTCGCTGACGGTTCACGTTTGCCAAGCAGTTTACCGAAACGGGCCATCAGTCCGCCGGTTTGCGGCGCCGGAGGCGTTTTGGCGATCAGCGCCTGGTAAATCGACTCCAGTCGGTTGACCGCATCTTTTTGCACGTCGTCGGGTTGATGGCTGCCATCGTTGAGGGCCTGAAGGTAACGCGATGTGGGGGAAATGCTTTGCATGATGTTATTGTTATTCCTTGAAAATCGATGTGCCGACGTTCACGGCTGACGAAAAAAAGGCCGTTCTACATTACGTGATATAAACACGGGATTCCACTTCTACGGGATTAGCGGTTATAGTGGCATAATCAGGCGCAGGCATGGAGCCTAAAGCCAACACCCTACGGAAACAAAAGACAACGGGAGATGTTCATGACCTGGGAATATGCGCTAATTGGGTTAGTCGTCGGTATCATCATTGGTGCCGTAGCCATGCGTTTTGGTAATCGTAAATTACGCCAACAGCAGGCATTGCAGTACGAACTGGAAAAGAATAAAGCTGAGCTGGAAGAGTATCGTGAAGAGCTGGTCAGCCACTTTGCCCGCAGCGCCGAGCTGCTGGATACCATGGCGCATGATTATCGTCAGCTGTATCAGCACATGGCGAAAAGCTCCAGCAGCCTGCTGCCGGAACTGTCTGCGGAATCGAACCCGTTCCGTAACCGTCTGGCGGAGTCTGAAGCCAGTAACGATCAGGCGCCGGTCCAGATGCCGCGTGACTATTCCGAAGGCGCTTCCGGCCTGCTGCGTAGTGGCGCAAAACGCGACTAATCGCACATCGTTAAGAAATTTTTCGGGCGCAGCGATTGCGCCCGTCTCTTCTCTCCTGTCCCAGCTATTATTTAGTCATTAACCTCATTGTTACCAGGCCGAAAATTCAATAACATCAAACTGTTTTGAATCGTCTTTCCGTTCACTCAAGGTACGAGAGCAGGCTCCATGAAAAAACAAATCCCGTTGTTAAGTGCATTAGCGTTAAGTGTCGGGTTAACGCTCTCGGCACCGTTTCAGGCCGTCGCATCGATACCCGCGCAGATTCCCGGTCAGGCGGCGCTCCCCAGTCTCGCGCCAATGCTGGAAAAAGTGCTGCCGGCCGTGATTAGCGTGAAGGTTGAGGGAACCGCGACCCAAAGTCAGAAGGTTCCAGAAGAGTTTAAAAAGTTTTTTGGCGACGAGTTGCCTGATCAACCCTCTCAGCCGTTCGAAGGGCTGGGATCGGGCGTCATCATTGACGCCGCCAAAGGCTACGTTCTGACCAATAACCATGTCATTAATCAGGCACAGAAGATCAGCGTTCAGTTAAATGACGGACGCGAGTTTGACGCTAAACTGATCGGCAGCGACGACCAGAGCGACATCGCGCTGCTGCAAATCCAGAACGCCAGCAACCTGACGCAAATCGCCATCGCCGACTCCGACAAACTGCGCGTCGGCGACTTTGCCGTCGCGGTAGGCAACCCGTTTGGTCTGGGGCAAACCGCCACCTCCGGCATTGTCTCCGCGCTTGGCCGGAGCGGGCTGAATCTGGAAGGACTGGAAAACTTTATTCAAACCGACGCCTCGATTAACCGCGGCAACTCCGGCGGCGCGCTGCTGAATCTCAACGGCGAGCTGATCGGCATCAACACCGCTATTCTGGCACCTGGCGGCGGTAGCATCGGCATTGGGTTTGCGATTCCGAGTAATATGGCGCGCACGCTGGCGCAACAGCTGATTCAGTTTGGTGAAATTAAACGCGGCCTGCTGGGAATTAAAGGCATGGAATTGACCGCCGATATCGCCAAAGCCTTCAAGCTGGATGTACAGCGCGGGGCGTTCATCAGCGAAGTGCTCCCGGGTTCAGGTTCCGCGAAAGCGGGTGTGAAATCCGGCGACGTGATCACCAGTCTCAACGGCAAGCCGCTGAGCAGCTTTGCCGAACTGCGCTCACGCATCGCAACGACGGAACCCGGCACGAAAGTGAAGCTCGGTCTGTTACGCGACGGCAAACCGCTGGAAGTCGAAGTCATCCTCGACACCAGCACGTCATCCTCCGCCAGCGCGGAGATGATCGCCCCGGCATTGCAGGGCGCAACGCTGAGCGATGGTCAGTTAAAAGACGGCAATAAAGGCATCAAAATTGATAACGTTGAAAAAAGCAGTCCCGCCGCCCAGGCCGGTTTGCACAAAGATGATGTGATCATTAGCGTTAACCGCGATCGCGTGCACTCGATTGCGGAAATGCGCAAAGTGCTGGAAGCGAAACCGTCGATTATTGCGCTACAGGTCGTACGCGGTAACGAGAACATTTACCTGCTCCTGCGTTAAGTCATCGTTAACCGGACATCAGCCCCACGTGCGATGTCCGGTTAACTCGTGGTATGCTGCTGCCGTTCCCTTTTTTAATGACGCCTCCATCATGTTTGTGAAGATCTTACGTTCGGTCGCAATTGGTCTTATTGTGGGTGCCATTCTGTTGGCGGCCATGCCCTCGCTGCGCAAAATAAATACCCTGACCACACCGCAATTCGACAGCGCGGATGAGACGCCAGCCAGCTATAATTCGGCGGTTCGCCGCGCCGCGCCTGCCGTCGTCAACGTTTATAACCGCAGTATGAACAGCACCACGCATAATCAGCTTGAGATCCGTACGCTGGGATCGGGCGTGATCATGGATCAGCGCGGTTACATCATCACCAATAAGCATGTGATCAACGATGCGGATCAGATCATCGTCGCCCTACAGGATGGACGCGTGTTTGAAGCGCTGCTGGTTGGTTCGGATACGCTGACGGATCTGGCGGTGTTAAAGATTAATGCCACGGGCGGTCTGCCGACAATCCCGATCAACACGAAACGCTCACCGCATATTGGTGATGTGGTTCTGGCCATCGGCAACCCGTATAACCTGGGGCAGACCATTACTCAGGGGATCATCAGCGCCACCGGGCGTATCGGTCTGAACCCAACCGGACGACAAAACTTCCTGCAAACGGACGCCTCCATCAACCACGGTAACTCCGGCGGAGCGCTGGTTAACTCGCTGGGCGAACTGATGGGCATTAACACCCTGTCATTTGATAAGAGTAACGACGGCGAGACGCCGGAAGGGATCGGTTTTGCAATCCCGTTCCAGTTAGCGACCAAAATTATGGATAAGCTGATCCGCGATGGTCGCGTGATTCGCGGTTATATCGGCATCGGTGGGCGAGAAATCGCGCCGCTGCATGCGCAGGGCGCCGGGATGGATCAAATCCAGGGGATTGTGGTCAATGAAGTGTCGCCGGACGGCCCGGCTGCGCAGGCGGGTATTCAGGTCAATGATGTGATCATTTCAGTCAACAACAAACCTGCTGTTTCCGCTCTGGAGACCATGGATCAGGTTGCTGAAATACGTCCAGGTTCGGTGATCCCGGTGATTGTGATGCGTGACGATAAAAAGCTGACGCTCCAGGTCACCATTCAGGAATACCCGGCGACAAATTAACGTAATAAAAAAACCGGAGTCATCTCCGGTTTTTTACTGTGTCTCGGTTAACTTGTAGGCCGGATAAGGTGTTTACACCGCCATCCGGCCTGCACAAAAGCGCTTACTTGTTAACGAACTCTTCGCCCAGGGCGATATCTTTTTTCAGCGTATCCAGCATACCTTCCAGCGCATTCTGTTCAAACGCGCTCAGTTTGCCGATAGACTTGCGCTCTTCCACGCCGTTTTTACCCAGCAGCAGCGGCTGAGAGAAGAAGCGCGCATACTGGCCGTCACCTTCAACGTAGGCACATTCCACCACGTCCTTCTCGCCTTGCAGCGCGCGCACCAGAGAAAGACCAAAGCGCGCAGCAGCCTGACCCATAGACAGGGTTGCCGATCCGCCGCCAGCCTTCGCTTCAACCACTTCCGTACCCGCATTCTGGATACGTTTGGTCAGGTCAGCCACTTCCTGCTCGGTGAAGCTGACGCCCGGGATCTGCGACAGCAGCGGCAGAATGGTCACGCCAGAGTGACCGCCGATAACCGGAACTTCAACGTCGGTCGGCAGTTTGCCTTTCAGTTCCGCGACAAAGGTGTTGGAGCGGATGATGTCCAGCGTGGTCACGCCAAACAGTTTGTTCTTGTCGTAAACGCCGGCTTTTTTCAGAACTTCAGCAGCGATAGCGACGGTAGTGTTCACCGGGTTGGTGATGATGCCCACACAGGCTTTCGGACAGGTCGTTGCGATCTGTTGTACCAGGTTCTTCACGATACCTGCGTTGACGTTAAACAGGTCGGAACGATCCATACCCGGTTTACGCGCCACGCCAGCTGAGATCAGTACGACGTCTGCGCCTTCAAGCGCCGGGGTCGCGTCTTCGCCGGAGAAACCTTTGATTTTTACTGCTGTAGGGATATGGCTCAAGTCAACGGCCACACCTGGGGTCACTGGAGCGATGTCGTACAGGGAGAGTTCTGAACCTGAAGGCAGTTGGGTTTTTAACAGTAGTGCAAGCGCCTGGCCGATACCGCCGGCAGCGCCGAGGACTGCGACTTTCATCCTAAACTCCTTATTATATTGATAAGCTAAGTGTTTGTTGCTCCGCGGCGGCGACCATAATTCACAAATCCAATGAATACAACCACCACGCGTCAAGAATGCGTAGTCACGCAAATTTGGCTTTTATGCATTTAACTTACGTAATAGAAAAGCTAATTTACGTAATTCAAAAGCGCCTGAACCACAGAACAACTTTCCAACAGGTGCTGACAATATACTCTACTGCCCCTCCAAAACAACATCAATTTGATAACATTTAATTTACTTTTAAGCTTATTTGCGCGCCGTGACGCAGGCATGTTTCTTGATAACGGAATTTGATAGAATTCCGCTCTTTCATAACATTATTTCAGCCTCCGGCGAGGCAGACTGTTTGCATAAAAATTCATCTGTATGCATAATAATGTTGTTTCCATCCTCATATTACGGGTGACTTATGCGAAGCTCGGCTAAACAAGAAGAATTAGTCAAGGCGTTCAAAGCGCTACTCAAAGAAGAAAAATTCAGTTCACAGGGCGAAATCGTCCTCGCGTTACAGGATCAGGGCTTTGATAACATCAACCAGTCCAAGGTCTCGCGCATGCTGACCAAGTTCGGCGCGGTGCGTACCCGCAACGCAAAAATGGAGATGGTCTACTGTCTCCCGGCTGAGCTAGGCGTGCCAACCACCTCCAGCCCTTTAAAGAATCTGGTGTTAGATATCGACTACAACGATGCTGTTGTGGTGATCCATACCAGTCCTGGCGCCGCACAGCTGATCGCGCGTCTGCTGGACTCGCTGGGGAAAGCGGAAGGCATCCTCGGGACCATTGCCGGTGACGACACCATTTTCACCACTCCCGCGAATGGCTTTACGGTGAAAGATCTGTACGAAGCCATTCTGGAACTGTTCGAACAAGAGCTGTAATCCCTTCTCCCCGTCGTTAAGCGCGACGGGGAAAAAACCTGCCGCCACCTCTTCCGCCGTCATTTTTCACTGCCTGTCACTTAACAAATAGTGCGTTTAACCGTCAAAAATCATTTACATGGTGAATGTGCATTGGAAAAAACGCACAAATTGCAAAATTTCATATCCTTATGATTTTATTGCATTTAATCTTAGTCACACGCTTTTTAACACGTTTTTAATTCCATACGGTTATAAAAAAACAAATCGTTAACACACAATAACCCATGAAACCATTAGCGTGGTATTAATTAATCGCGTGATTAGTGTATACTTGATTTTGTGATGAGGGTCACGAAACACAGACCCTAATAAAAGAATTCGACGAGGTAAAAATCATGAAAATCAAAACTACTGTTGCAGCATTAAGCGTTCTGTCCGTTCTCTCTTTTGGCGCATTCGCAGCCGAATCCATCAACGCAGAACAAGCGCAAGGCCGTCAGGCTATCGGCTCTGTTTCCGTAAGCGCTATCGGTTCTTCCCCGATGGATATGCATGAAATGCTGAACAAAAAAGCAGAAGCAAACGGCGCATCCGCCTATCAGATTACTGAAGCACGTAGCGGCGACAACTGGCACGCTACGGCAGAACTTTACAAATAAACCCTCGTCGTCTAGTCCGACGACTTGCCCCCGACTGCCGGGGGCTTTTTTATGTTTGTCATCACGAATGGCGAACATTAAACCGCAGCTGCCCTTCCAGTTCCTCTTCTGCTTCATCAAACAGCAAAATCAGCGCGCCGTAACGCCTGCGCAGTTTTTCCGGCAGATGAACAAACTCAATCTCCAGCGGCAATGGCAGCACCTCGCTCATGAGAGCATCCCATAGAGAATCAAGATCGCCGACTTTCTCTCTGGCAAGGCCAAACATCCGCGTAAATTCGCGGTAAAAATCGTTCTGGTCTTCTATTTCATCAAAATCAAAGGTATAGATGTTCATAGCCAGCCACCACCCCCGACGCAGTCACATTACAGGCCGCCGATGTGCAGGGTCTTCACTTCCAGAAACTCTTCAAGCCCCAGCACCGATCCTTCACGCCCCAGACCCGACTCTTTCACCCCGCCAAATGGCCCCAGCTCGGTTGATACGGCGCATTCATTAATCCCAATCATGCCGCTTTCAATCGCCTGGGAAACACGGAATACGCGTTGTAAATTTTGCGTGTAGAAGTAAGCCGCCAGGCCAAACGGCGTATTGTTGGCGCGCTGAATGACCTCGTCTTCACTGGTAAAACGAAAGCAGGCCGCGACCGGCCCGAAGGTCTCTTCACTGGCCAGTTTCATCCCATCGCTACAGTCGCCCAGTACGGTGGGCTGCCAGAAATTCCCGCCTAACGAATGCACTTTAGCGCCTGCCAGCACCTTCGCCCCTTTTGCGATAGCGTCCTCAACATGCTCACGCACTTTATCGACGGCCGCCGGTTCAATCAGCGGGCCGACGATCACGCCCTCCTCCAGACCATTTCCGACCTTCAGTTTTTGTACGGCATCCGCCAGCTTGCGGGTAAATTCGTCATAGACCGACTCATGGATATAGAAACGGTTAACGCTGACGCACACCTGCCCCGCGTTGCGGAATTTATTGGCGATCGCCCCCTGTACCGCAGCGTCAATATCCGCATCGTCAAACACGATATACGGCGCATTGCCCCCCAGTTCCATCGAGACTTTCTTCATCGTGTCAGCCGCGTTACGCACCAGCGTTTTCCCAACGGCGGTCGATCCGGTAAAGGAGATTTTGCGCACCTCGTGGCTGGCCATAATGGCGTCGCTGATCTCCGGGGTATTGCCCGCGACGGCGTTCAGCACGCCGTCAGGTACGCCAGCTTTCTTCGCCAGCGTCAGCAAGGCGAATGCGCTAAGCGGCGTGTTATTCGCCGGTTTAATGACCCCCGTACAGCCTGCCGCCAGCGCCGGGCCTAATTTACGGGTCAACATTGCCATCGGGAAATTCCACGGCGTAATCGCCGCCACGACGCCAATCGGTTCACGAGTGGCAAAGATCCGCGATCCGGGTTTGATCGGCGGGATTATTTCGCCATTTGCCCGCTTCGCCTGTTCAGCAAACCACTGGATGAAACTGGCGGCGTACTCCACTTCGCCTTCCGCCTCTTTCAACGGCTTCCCCTGCTCAGTGGTCATCAGACGGCCCAGCCAGGATTTATGCTCAATGATCAGTTCATACCAGCGATACAGAATGGCCGAGCGCTCTTTTGCCGTTTTGGCCCGCCAGGCAGGGAAGGCTTTTGCCGCCGCCGCAATCGCCTCTTCGGTCTCTTTTTTACCGGCTTTGGCGACGGCGGCTATCGTTTCACCGGTTGCCGGATTAAGAACATCGAAGGTGTTATCCAGCGTTTTCCAAAGTCCATCAACCAGATATCCCGTCTGAAAAAGTTCGTTGTCCTGGAGCGTTTGCATGGTTCTTTCTCCTCCTGATGTCATGTTTTCCGCACGTCAGATAAGTATAGCCACAAAAAAACCGACGCTTTTGGCGTCGGCTCCTGAGTGTTAGTTATCCGTCAAGGCGTGCTGATATTTGTGCAACATGCCGGATAGCCGTTTTACCGGCTCCGTCACCCGTGGCGGCGCTTCCCAGACTCGCAATTTTTCCTGATAGACATCAAGCTCATCCAGCAGTTGTCCAAAGTAGCGCCGACGCTTATCGTCATTTCCGGCTGAAATCACATGATCGGCCGTACGCCGGAGCTGGCGGTGAAAAGCAGATAAATCATGATTGACCGGGATGGGCGCATCACGCAGACGTTGGTGCGCAATGATCATCGTCAGCGCCAGACGAAACTTCGGCAGGTCGCCCGGGAATTTGTTCATTAACAAGAACAACTGCTGATACAGCGCCGGAAGGTGGTTCTCTTTACGGCGCACAACGTTGGTGGTCATCGCAGACACCGCTGCGGAAACGAACTGGTTAAGCAGCACACGTCCGGTTCTGTCGCGTGAATTATCACGAACCAACAGAATGACGATAAACGCCATCATGCACCCCACAATCTGCCCGAGCGCGCTGTCAAGGAACTGACTGAAGTGGAAGGTCATTGGGTTGTCCAGCACGATGATGTTAATGGTACTGGCCAGCGCCCCCATCGAACCCAGCCGCCGTTTCTGGACTTCGATCCCGAGAAAGAATCCCAGCACCGCCAGGCTCAGACACAGCAGCAACATGCTTTGCTGCGTATTCGGGATGATCACTAAAAAATAGAGCAGGCCCAACGGCAGCGCCGCCAGCGTCCCGTAAATAAAGTCGATTGCGACCATGCGCGGGTTGGGTAAGCGCATCGCCAGCGACGTGACGACCGCAATCATCACCATCGCGCCGCTTCCCGACGTCCAGCCCGTCCACAGCCAGAATAAGGTGCCCAGCACACAGGACAGCGTGGTGCGCCAGAAGTTAACCATCGCGTGATGGCGCTCGGCAGATTCCACCTTCACGACGGGCTCGCCCTGCAACACTTCCTCTTCTGTCACGCTGATTTTGGCGTTGCCAATCACGCCGCGCTTTAGCAGCAGATAGCGCGTCGCCGCACCGGCCCAGGTGTAAAGGGTTACGGGCGTTTCACGTTCGCCGGTCCAGGCAATGATGCGGCGCATCCGCTTAAGCTGTTTATGTACGTCCTGCGCGGTTTCGACGGGCGTTTCGAACAGCTCGCGGAAGGTGTCGGTGATCAACTCCGGGTGAGTGTTCTGAATCAGGTATGTTTCACAGGACTGGGTGATCAGCGTCAACGAGAGCGTATTCAGCGCTTTCAGGCGGCGGTTGGCGCGCCCCCAGCGCGATGACTCCATATTGAGATTGCTGCGCATGCCTTCCAGCGCCGCCGTCCGCCGCACCAGATCGCCCCAGGCTTTGTCCACTTCCTCACTGTCACCGTGCTTAATACACAGCTGCATCAGCTGGTATTGCGCCACCAGCAGACCGTCGACTTCACGATCCACTTCCTGTTTCACTGAACGCGGCGAAAAGAGCAGATCCGCCATAATGGCGCAGACGATACCAATCACGATCTCGCTGCAACGTTCAACCGCGAACTGCGGCGTCAGTAGTGGCTCCGCCTGAATGGTAATGACGATGATCAGCGCCGTATACCCGGACAGCCCCCATGCATAGGAGTTTTCAACCCGTACCAGCGAGGAGATCCAGGTACAAAATCCCGCCCAGATACAGCACACCAGAATCATTAATAACGGCGCGCGAATCATGGTGATGATAATGGTCAGCGCGGCGATACAGCCAATAAATGTCCCGATGATACGCAGCATCCCGCGATAGCGAATCGCGCCGGAATAGGGTTCCCCACCGGCGGCGAATGCCGGGCCTGCGGCGACAATCGCGGCGGTCAGCACCGCCCAGCGCGGCGTCTCAAGCTGAAAGTGAAAGCCAACGAACAGCGCCAGGACGATGGCGCATGCCAGTTTTACCGCAAAGCGGATATGCTGGTTGGCAATGGAGAAGATACCCATGGTGATTAACCAAACTCGCGCAGACGGTGCGCCATTTTACGGAAGAAGGAGTCCTGCGTTTCATCACGATCCTGCTTGCCGGTAATCACAACGGTTGCGGTTGTCCCGGCAGGCCACAGGTTGTCCTGCTGATCGTCCAGACGGATACGTACCGGAACACGCTGCGCCAGACGTACCCACTCCAGATTGGAGTCGATGGTCGCCATCCCTTTGGCGTCACGCGTGCTGCTGGCGTTAGTGACCCCAGCCGCCACGCTGTCAACGGTGCCTTTCAACACTTTGTTACTGCCAAGCGGCGTTATCTCTGCGCGATAGCCCGGACGGACGCCTTCCAGTTTGGTCTCTTCCATATAGGCCAGCACGTAGAAAGAGTGCTGTTTCACCAACGCAACCGCCGTTGAGCCACGGGTAATAAACTCGCCGGTGTAGACGTTCAGGTTGGTGACCCAACCGTCAGCAGGGGCGCGAATCACGGTACGTTCGAGGTCTAATTTTGCCAGATCGCGCGTCGCCTGCGCTTTGGCAAGCTGATGTAATACGGTTTGCAGAACGTTATTGGCCTGATCGATCTCTTCACGCGACATCGCCTGGACGCCAAGGCGGTTACGGCGGCCAGCCTCCTGCCGTTTTTCCTGTGCCAGCACCTGGTAGTAGGCAACGTCAGCTTCCGCTTCTTCGAGGGCTTTTTTATAGCGCGGCTGATCGATAGTGAACAGTATCTGGTCTTTCTTCACCAGCTGGTTATCATGCACACTCACGTTGGTGATAAGGCCCGCGACGTCTGGCGCAATGGCAACCACGTCGGCGCTGAAGCGCGCGTCACGCGTCCACGGCGACTCGGTGTAATAGACCCAGGCACGGAAAATTGCGATGAAGGCCAGAATGACCAGTACGAGCGTGATGGCCGTACGAGAGAGTTTTCTTGTTAGTGTTTTCACTTCTACCTCAAACGAACAAGCGCGATATTAAATAGAACAGGCAGCAATACAGCGCGGTATTAAACAGAGCCGGATGCCAGACGAAGTCATAAATGCCGGTTGGAACCAGCATCCGGCGCACCAGCCAGAAAATCGCCAGTGACAAAAGCAATTCGAAAAATATCGGTGGGAAGGAGAGACCAAACACCACGATAACGGGAAACAGACTCATGTTGACCTTGATTTATAAAGAGAGTGCAGGCGATACAGTTTTCAGCCAATGCCACCGCAGGGAAGGGCGTGGAAAGCCAGGCGAGAGCGGCATAGCGGTTATTTGAATAATAATATATTAACGTAACTGTTATGCTGTTATCTATAATATGTGATCTAAATCACTTTTAAGCCAGAGTGAATAATGGAAAGATTAAAACGCATGTCGGTGTTCGCCAAAGTCGTTGAATTTGGCTCCTTTACCGCCGCTGCCAGACAGCTACAAATGAGCGTTTCCTCTATCAGCCAGACCGTGGCGAAACTGGAAGATGAGCTACAGGTTAAGCTGCTAAACCGCAGTACGCGCAGCATTGGGCTGACCGAGGCCGGTAAAATTTATTATCAGGGTTGCCGTCGGATGCTGCACGAAGTGCAGGATGTCCATGAGCAGCTTTATGCCTTCAACAACACGCCTATCGGCACCCTGCGAATTGGTTGTTCTTCAACCATGGCACAAAATGTCCTCGCCGGGTTAACGGCCAAAATGCTGAAAGAGTACCCTGGCCTGACGGTTAACCTGGTGACCGGCATCCCGGCGCCGGACCTGATCGCCGATGGTCTGGACGTGGTGATTCGCGTCGGTGCGTTGCAGGACTCCAGCCTGTTTTCACGCCGTCTGGGGGCAATGCCGATGGTGGTGTGCGCCGCCAAAAGTTATCTCGCGCAATTTGGCGTGCCGGAAAAACCCGCCGACCTCAGCAATCACTCATGGCTGGAATACAGCGTGCGCCCGGATAACGAGTTTGAGTTGATTGCGCCGGAAGGGATCTCCACCCGGCTGATCCCACAAGGACGCTTCGTCACCAACGATCCGATGACGCTCAGCCGCTGGCTGACCGCAGGCGCCGGGATCGCCTACGTTCCGCTGATGTGGGTGATCAATGAGATCAACAGCGGAGAGCTGGAGATCCTGCTGCCCCGCTACCAGTCCGATCCACGCCCGGTTTACGCGCTGTATACCGAAAAAGATAAGTTGCCGCTGAAGGTGCAGGTGGTGATTAACTATCTGACAGACTATTTTGTCGATGTCGCGCAGCTATTTCAGGGAATGTACGGTCGAGGGAAAGAGAAGTGATCAACGGCTCGCCTACAGAACAGGCAGGCCGGATAAGGCGTTCACGCCGCACCCGGCAAAATGCCCGATAACGCAATGGCGTATCGGGCCTACAAAACGACTTTACGCGGTGCCGCCCACGGTCAGGTTATCCACTTTTAACGTCGGCTGACCCACGCCTACCGGCAGACTCTGCCCTTCTTTACCGCAGACGCCAACGCCGTTATCCAGTTTCAGATCGTTCCCGACCATAGAGATCTGCTGCATCGCTTCGATACCAGAACCAATCAGCGTCGCCCCTTTCACGGGTTTCGTCACCTTACCGTTTTCGATCAGGTACGCTTCTGAAGTCGAGAACACAAATTTCCCGGAAGTGATATCCACCTGCCCGCCGCCAAAGTTAGGCGCATAGATACCGTATTCCACAGACTCGATAATCTCCTGCGGCGTGGATTTCCCGGCCAGCATATAGGTGTTGGTCATACGCGGCATCGGCAGATGCGCATATGATTCACGACGTCCGTTACCGGTCGGCGCAACGCCCATCAGACGCGCGTTGAGTTTATCCTGCATATACCCTTTCAGGATGCCGTTTTCAATCAACACGTTGTACTGGCCCGGCGTACCTTCATCATCAATGGCGACCGAACCACGGCGATCGGCGATCGTGCCGTCATCAACCACGGTACACAATTCAGATGCGACCAGTTCACCGATATGGCCGCTGAACACCGACGTACCGCGACGGTTGAAATCCCCTTCCAGTCCGTGGCCTACCGCTTCGTGCAGCAGCACGCCAGGCCAGCCCGCGCCCAGCACAACGGGTAATGTTCCCGCCGGAGCGGCAACCGCCGACAGATTCACCAGCGCCATGCGCACCGCCTCTTTCGCCCAGGCATCGGCGCGTACTTCACCGTCCAAATCGCCTAAGAAAAAGTCATAACCAAAACGACCGCCGCCGCCGCTGGAGCCGCGCTCGCGTTTACCGTCTTCCTCTACCTGCACGCTGACAGACAGACGCACCAGCGGGCGCACATCCGCCGCCAGCGTACCGTCGGTCGCCGCCACCAGAATCAGCTCATACACGCCGGTCAGGCTGGCCGTCACTTCCTGTACGCGCTTGTCGGCTTCACGCGCCGCCTTGTCCACGCGACGCAGAATGTCGAGTTTCTCTTCGCGGCTCATGCTCTGTAGCGGGTCAATAGCGGTATAAAGCATCGGGTGCTCTACCGCGCCCAGTGTTTTTACTTTGCCGTCGCCGCTGTCGCGCACGATGGTACGCGCGGCCTGCGCGCTCTGCTCCAGCGCTTGCAGGCTGATCTGATCGGCATAGGCAAACCCTGTTTTTTCACCATTGATAGCGCGCACGCCAACGCCCTGATCAATGTTGTAAGAACCATCTTTGATGATGCGATCTTCTAAAACCCAGGATTCGTGATAGCTCGACTGAAAATAGAGATCGCCGTAATCGAGACGGCGTTCGGCCAGTTGGCCCAGAATGGCAAACAAATCCTGATGGTTCAGGCCGTTCGCCGCTAGCAATTGTTCACTTACCAGGTTCAGACTCATCGTTTTGCTACTCGTTAGTTACTGTTGTAGGCCTGATAAGACGCGCCTGCGTCGCCATCAGGCGCTTCAATGCCGGACTGCGGTAGAAGTTATGTAGGCCGGATAAGCGCAGCGCCATCCGGCTTTTGCAGTTCGTCATTCATTTCTATTTACTGAGATTGGGGCAATTACTCGCCCCCGTCAAATCATTGCTGGCTTTCTTTACGCGGCTGGCGCAGGACTTCGTTAATCTGCGGTTTGTCTACCGGGCCCGTGATGCGATAGCGCAGAATGGAGACTTTGCTCCACAACGGCCCCAACACTTTACTCGCGGCAAATACCGCCGCCCCGACAATCGGGTTCACCGCAAACGCGGCGGCAACCCCTACCGTGGCGGAGATTTCCGGTGCGACGACGGCTTCAATATCGAGTTCCCGACGCACCAGATTGACAGAACCTTTCATGGCGATGTCGGCCTCCAGCCCATCCACCAGCGTATCGTCAGTGTGCATCACGCCGTCTTTGATCCACGCCGTACTGCGAATAGAGTCAAAGTAGAAACCGTCGCTGAACGTATCGCTAAAATCAAAACGCAGCTTACGCAGCAGTGCATCAAAACTCAGCAGACGTAGAAGCTGCCCCGCATGACCGGTGCTCAGCTCGGTAATTTCACCTTTCCCCAGGCGGGTACGTAAAATGCCATTAAGGGAAGCCTCATCCGGCTGCCAGGGCAGGTTACGCCAGTGTAAGTCATAGTCCACGTTAAACGAGGCGTTGCGGATAGGGGTTGAAACGCCAAAGAATCCCGCTGCGGCATCAATTTTATGGCCGCGCAGTTTCCCCTTCAGCGACGTGCGCTCGCTACCCGGCGTGTTCACCCAGACACCCTCAGCCGTCAGCCGGGAGAAGCCCGTATCCAGCAGCCCGTTACTCAGGGTCAGCGTATTTCCCTGAATCGCGACGTCGCCGTCAATACGCCCATATTTTTGCCCCCACAGCCAGCATTCAACGCAGCGTAACTGCACATCAGGCCAGCCGCGGAAACTGACTCGCTCAAGGGAGGAGAACGGCGAGGTCGCCTGCGCGCCGTCTGTACGCTTCGCCGCGCTCGGGTTGTAATACAGGTATTTGATGTTCGCCTGCCACGGGGCATTATTGCGTATCGCCAGCGTGGCGTTAATCTCGCGCCCCTGCGCTTCGACCTTCTGACCATTCAGCGACGGCTCAGAGACAATGCTCAGGTTATTCCACTGTTGCCCGCCCAGCGACAGCGAAGGCGTTCGTAGCGTCACGCGCTGCGGCAAACTGGTCTTTGCGCCAACGTTATCCGCCGCGCCTTTCTGGAACAGCGCCAGCCACTCTGCGCCATCCATTGCCGGAAGATTAAGCTCAACGCCTTGTCGGTCAGGCAATGTCGGCGTGGTGCGGCTATCCGTTGTCCAGATTGCCCGATCCAGCGTCAGTTTCTGATTCAGCAGCCAGCGGCTGTTAAAGTGATTATTTTTCCCGGCGCTGCCGGTCAGCGCGAAGCCACGCAAGTTACCGTCAGCCTTAATGCTCACCGGCAAGGATTCCCCGGCCTGCTTGTCGAGCGGTGACGGTAAGTGACTGCTCACATTCTTCAGGTCGCCTTTCAGTTCTACGTTGTATGTCGCACCAGAGTGATAAGGAAGCGCAATGCCCACTTTACCGTTCCACGCCATACCGCCGCTTATAGCATCGTTCACCTGCGCAGGTAGCACGCCCATACGGTCCGGCTGCCAGTTGCCGTTAAGGTTGACGTCGACCTGATAGGCCTTTTCCCCTTCATTGGTGGAGAAATCCACGTTCAACGGCTGATTAAACCAGTTTGCCGTTAACGGTTCGCTCTTAAGATTGCCGTTGTTGAAGCTGAACTTACCGCTCAGGTTCTTCAGCGTGCTGTCGAGCGGCTTAATGAACAAACTATTATTACGCAGCAAGACATCCCCTTTGGCGGTGACCAGCTCGCCATCCAGCGGAATATCAAGATGTAAGCGAGCATTCACATCGCCGTCAATCTGGAGCTGCTCCAGCGTGGCACCGAGAGAATCTTTCAGCGGCGTGTCGTCAAAATACGGGCCGACCGCTTTACCCGGCCCATTGATATCGGCATCAATCAGCAGCTTTTCTTTGGCATAGTCCGGGATGATCGCGGTCAGATTGCTGGCCTTAACACCGCCCAGATTGACGCTATCCGCCTTCATCCACAGGCCATCGTTCAGGAAGTCCAGCTCAATGTTGAGGTCGGTCAGCGCGGGCCAGTCAGGCTGGAAAGCAAACTTCGCGTTACGCAGCGGCACCAGCACTTCAAACTGACCTTCATTATGTTTGTAGGGGAAAAGATGTGGATTGCCGCCATACACCAGCGTAGCGTTATCCGCTTCGCCGCCCTGAATCGCGCCGCTAAGGTAATCAACCAGCTCTTTGCCCATCAGGTTTTCCGGGAAATAACGCCAGGCCTGTGAACCGTCATCGGTGCTGATCCCCGCCAGAATCCCCAGCCAGGGCTCCTCTCCGGCGGGTTGCAGATAACGAAAACCGCCGCGCGCATGTACGGCTTTCGCTTTCACGTCGATGTTGCGCCCGTCCAGCTGAAACCCTTTGTCATTCTTCAGCCAGGTGAGCGTCGCCACGCCGCTTTCAATTTCCAGCGGTGCGCGAAAGACGGTTTCATACGGCATTTCGGCCTGCTGCATCGAGGCGGTCAGCGCGCCGTTTTCCACGCTGCCGGACAAGGTGCCGGAGAAGTGTTCCGCGCCCGGTAAGAGCTTCCACTGCTTCCAGGCGAGGTTATCCCACGACGCCTGGAAACGTGTTTTCTCCGTCGCCTGTAGCGGGATATCCAGCGCGAGAGTGTCTATTTTTCCGCGTGGCTGTGTGGCCTGCCAGATGTCGCCCAGCGCAGGCGAGAGTTTCGCCGCCACCGGACGCAGCCCGTCCATATCGGCCAGTTCAAGGTTGCTGGCGCGAATACGCAATTCATCGCTGCGTATGTTGTTCTGACCGCCAACTTCTTGTTCCGGCACCCAGGCCAGCGTTAACGCGCCGCGCGGCCAGGGTTTGCTATCCAGCGTGATACGCGTGTCAGGAATATAAAACTGCCAGCCCGGCTGTTCACGCGTAATGTGCGCGGTCAGGTTATCAACGGAAAGCGTGTGCGAATGATTATCGCCCTGCCAGCTCGCGCCGCCCTGCTTAAGCCAGATATCGCCGCTGGAGACTTCGCCTTTCGTGAGCGTCATCCAGCCTTCCAGGCTAAAGCGTGCGGTTTGCAGCGCCACGTTATCCTGCATCCATTTGCCCAGCCACGGCTTCACGTCAATATCGTCGGCCTGTAGCCAGACCCGACCGTTGTTCAGCAGCCCGTCGTCGTCACGCAGATCCATACGAACCTGCATCACGCCATGCTGCCCGGTCAGGCTGGAGAGACTGACCTGACCTTCCGCGCGGTGCCTGTCTTTGCCGTTCAACCAGGTAAGCTGCGGGATCGCCAGTTCGGCTCGCTGGCCTGATAAGGTCAGAAAGCTAATTTGGCTATCCCGGAGATCGAAGTGATCAAACTGACGCAGGAAAAGATCGCTAATACGGTTGGTTTCAATGCCTTCGTCGCTGTCGCTGCGTTGGATCGGCGTATTAGTACGGATGTGCAGTTGCCAGAAGGTGAGATCGCGAAACTGCCAGCGCATGTGCAACAGGCTTTGCCAGACATCCAGCGCCAGCGTGACGCGCTTTACTGAAAGCTCGCCGCCATCTTTCAAACTGGCATGGATGTCCTGGGCTTCAAGCGTGGGGCCAAAGGTTTGCCAGTTCGCATGCAACTGGCTGGCGGCAACAGGAATACCCGTGGCAGATTCAATTTTGCTGAGGATCGCCGGACGCCAGCTATCCAGATGGGGGAGCGCAAGGCGCAATCCACTGATCAGCAGCGCAACGACGACGACGAGCGCGGCTCCAGTGAGCAGTAATATCCCCGGCAATCGCCTCACGCGTCTCTCCTTGTCTGCCAAAAATGTGACTCACAAACCCGTTATCCGGCCTGGAAACGGCGGTCTTTTACATCATTACGACGTCAAATTGCTCCTGGTTATAGAGCGGTTCAATCTGGACTTTAACTTGCTTGCCGACAAAAATTTCCACCTCTGCCAGCGCGTGCGACTCTTCGCCTTTTAACGTTTCCGCCACCGCTGGAGAGGCATAAACGAGGAAACGATCGGAGTCGTAGGCATGATGCACACGCACGATTTCACGCATAATTTCATAGCAGACGGTTTCCACCGTTTTCACCGTACCGCGTCCATGACACGTTGGACATTCATTGCATAGCACATGTTCCACGCTTTCGCGGGTACGCTTGCGGGTCATCTCTACCAGACCCAGTTGCGAAAAGCCGTTGATGCTGGTTTTCACGCGATCTTTGCTCAGCGCCTGCTCCAGAGAATGCAGTACCCGACGGCGATGATCTTCATTATTCATGTCGATAAAATCGATGATGATGATACCGCCCAGATTGCGCAGACGCAGCTGCCGCGCAATCGCCTGCGTCGCCTCAATATTGGTATTGAAGATCGTGTCATCGAGATTACGGTGCCCGACAAACGCCCCGGTATTGATATCAACGGTGGTCATGGCTTCGGTTTGATCGATAATCAGATAACCGCCGGATTTCAGCTCCACCTTGCGTTCCAGCGCGCGCTGAATCTCATTTTCAACATCAAAGAGATCGAAAATCGGCTGATGACCGCTGTAGTGTTCGAGCTTGCTGGTCATCTCGGGGATATATTCCGCAGTAAATTCCAGCAATGCCTCGTACGTCAGACGCGAATCCACGCGGATTCTGTCCAGCTCGGCATCGGCAAAATCACGCAGTACGCGCTGCGCCAGCGCCAGTTCGCCGTACATCTGATAGCGCGTTTGCGGCCGCTTTTTACGCTCCATGACTTTCGTCCAGACGCGTTTGAGGTAAGCGGCGTCCGACGCCAGATCCTCTTCGCACACCCCTTCCGCCGCCGTACGGATGATAAATCCACCCTGCTCGTCGCAATACTCCGCCACCACCTTCTTCAGGCGTTCACGTTCGGTTTCGCTTTCAATACGCTGAGAAACGCCAACGTGCGACGCGCCGGGCATAAAGACGAGGTAGCGGGAAGGCAGCGTGATGTCCGTCGTCAGGCGCGCGCCTTTGGTGCCAAGCGGATCTTTTACCACCTGCACCATCAGATCCTGCCCCTGACGCACCAGCTCAGAGATGTCGCGTACGGTGAAGTTCTTTTGCTCTTCACCCGCCACGCATTCGGTATGTGGCATAATGTCTGAAGCATGAAGAAACGCGGCTTTCTCCAGTCCAATATCTACAAAAGCCGCCTGCATACCCGGAAGTACACGGCTTACACGGCCTTTGTAGATATTGCCTACGATGCCTCGTCGCGCTTCACGCTCAATATGAATTTCCTGAAGAATACCGCCATCAATGTACGCCACGCGTGTTTCCGATGGCGTTACGTTTACCAACAATTCAGCCGTCATGTTTATCCCTTTTCTCACGCAGTGCGTTAAAATTGCTCAGCAACTCATACGTTTCAACCAGCGGTAAGCCGACCACGGCGTGATAGCTGCCGTTTATCTTCCTGACAAAACAGCCACCCTGCCCCTGAATACCGTATGCTCCAGCTTTATCCATAGGCTCACCGCTGGCGACATAGCCCGCGATGTCCTCATCACTCAGTGTTCTGAACGTCACCTCCGTCACCACCAGACAATCCAGCACGTACTGGCTGTCCGCCAGCGCGACGGCCGTCATCACCTGATGCGTCTGCCCCGACAGTTTGCGCAGCATATGCGCCGCGTGTTCTACATCGCGCGGTTTCTCCAGCACTTCACCGTTAAGAATCACGATAGTATCGGCGCCCAGCACCGGCAAGTCGCGCGCCGTTTGCGCCACGCCTGCCAGCGCCTTTTCCCGCGCCAGACGGGAGACATACTGTTGCGCGCTTTCGCCTTCGCCACGCGTTTCTTCAATTCCCGTAACGATACGTACAAAAGAGACGCCCAGCTGCGCAAGCAGCTCCTGGCGGCGAGGTGAACCGGAAGCAAGATAAACGTCAGTCATAGAAACCTTTACTGCACAGCAAACTGCTGGCGCACTTTGCGCATCAGCAGGAAAAGCCAGGGCCAGAGCACACCGTTTACTACACTACTCCAGAATACTTCCGGTCTGAAAGAGACGTTGATCACTAAAAACTCGGCCCAGAAAACAATAATGTCCACGACCAGTGAGAGCAATATCACCACCAGCGCCTGTTGCCAGAGCGCCAGGTTACGGAATAGCTGGAATTTCAGTGCAACCAGATAAGCAATGATACTCATCGACAAGGCCCGCACGCCAAGCGTGGAGCCGCTGATCAGATCCAGTATGGCACCCATCACAAAACCTGTACCCACATTTACGCGGTGCGGCAGTGCAAGGATCCAGTACAGCAAGATAAGGAGCACCCAGTTTGGCCGGAAAACGATGATGTCATCCGGCCAGGGCATGATTTGCAGCAATAGCGCAATAAGAAACGAGAGCCAGATAACCCAGCGACCCTGGCTACGATAACTTGCCACTATTGCCCCCCCGTTGCGCGCGTAGCCGCCGGTTGTTGAGGCGCGGCAGGCGCGGGGCTAATCCCCGTGGCAGGGTCCGGCATTGGCGCTGGCGGCCCCATCGCATCTGGCGAAGGCAGAACCTGCGGCATCATCTGCATCAGTCGTTCGTTAGCGACGCGATGCACATCTTCCGGCGTCATCGGATTAGCGCCGTTACGATCGGCTCCCCACAGCAGCAGCAGATAACGCAAACGCTGTAAACCCGCAGTCGGACGCGCCTGAATCACGGTGTAAGCACGTTGGGTGTCCAGCTTGACGGACGAAACCACGCCCACCGGATACCCTTCCGGGAAACGGCCGCCCAGACCCGATGTTACCAGCACATCGCCAACGCGAATGTCGGTGTTTGCCGGTAAATGCTCAAGCTGTAAATCGTCCGTGCAGCCGTTACCGGCGGCAATGACGCGGATATCGTTACGCAGCACCTGAATCGGCAACGCATGTGTCGCATCGCAAATAAGCAGAACGCGGCTGGTCAGTTTCGCCACCGCAACGACCTGGCCCACTACGCCTTTGTCGCTGATGACCGGTTGCCCCTCATAGACCCCGTTCACGCTTCCTTTGTCGATCACCACCTGATCGCTGTAAGGATCGTTAACCGTGGAGATGACCTGAGTCACCATTTTTTGTTCGTCCTGACGCAGCGGCGAACCCAGCAGCTCGCGCAAACGCGCGTTCTCCTGTTTGTATTGCCCCAGCATCAGCAATTCGCTGTTTTTCAGCAACAGTTCCTGGCGCAGCGCCCGGTTTTCAAGTTCGAGTTGGTCACGCGAAGCCAGCGTTTGCGACACGCCGTCGAGTAATTCACGGGGACCATTGGAAATAAAGTAGAAAGGGCTGACGGCGGTATCCATGTACGTGCGGATTTGGCTGAACGTCCCCAGGCGGCTGTCGGCTATAATCACGCCGAGCGCCACCAGCACCGCCAGAATAAGGCGAATCTGTAGCGACGGGCCACGGCTAAAAATTGGCTTCATAAGTTTGCGTATTCTCGTATCAGAGTCGGCAGGGTAATCAAACCATCACCCTGCCGGTATCCGATTACTCTTCGCTGAACAGGTCGCCGCCGTGCATATCGATCATTTCCAGCGCCTTGCCGCCGCCGCGCGCCACGCAGGTCAGCGGATCTTCAGCAACAACGACAGGAATGCCGGTTTCTTCCATTAACAGACGATCAAGGTTACGCAGCAGCGCGCCGCCGCCCGTGAGCACCATACCGCGCTCGGAGATATCAGACGCCAGTTCCGGCGGGCACTGTTCCAGCGCAACCATCACCGCGCTCACGATACCGGTCAGCGGCTCCTGCAACGCTTCCAGAATCTCGTTGGAGTTCAGGGTAAAGCCGCGTGGAACGCCTTCCGCCAGGTTACGCCCGCGAACTTCGATTTCACGCACTTCGTCGCCCGGATACGCAGAACCGATTTCGTGTTTGATACGTTCTGCGGTCGCTTCGCCGATCAGAGAACCGTAGTTACGGCGCACGTAATTGATGATCGCTTCGTCGAAGCGGTCGCCGCCAATACGCACAGAAGAAGAGTAAACCACGCCGTTCAGAGAGATAACGGCCACTTCCGTCGTACCGCCACCGATATCGACAACCATTGAACCGGTTGCTTCAGACACCGGCAGACCGGCGCCGATTGCCGCAGCCATCGGTTCTTCGATCAGGAACACTTCACGAGCGCCAGCGCCCTGTGCGGATTCACGAATCGCACGACGCTCTACCTGGGTCGCTCCTACCGGTACACACACCAGCACACGAGGGCTTGGACGCATAAAGCTGTTGCTGTGCACTTGTTTGATGAAGTGCTGGAGCATTTTTTCAGTCACGAAGAAGTCAGCGATAACGCCGTCTTTCATCGGGCGAATAGCAGCGATATTGCCCGGCGTACGACCCAGCATCTGCTTCGCATCATGACCTACTGCGGCCACGCTTTTCGGTGAACCGGCACGATCCTGACGAATGGCCACAACGGAAGGCTCATTCAATACGATGCCTTGTCCTTTTACGTAAATGAGGGTATTCGCAGTACCCAGGTCAATGGACAGGTCATTGGAAAACATGCCACGAAATTTTTTCAACATACTAAGGGATAATCCTGAAAGCTGGGGCGGAAAACAAAATCCGCTTACTTTACCAACCACACGCAGCAGCGACAAGGCGCAAAAATCATCTGCTACGGTGAAAATTAGCGCAGTACGTTTCCTTTGTTACAAATCTCTGTCTGGGTCCATCAGAACTGAATACATCAGCAGCAATCCTGGCCTTCATTTGCAACCTGTAAAAGGTCGTTTACCTGCATATTTGCTGCAACAATCTGGCGAGCAGACAAGCACACCCCCATGAGGCACAGCGCGCGTTATTCTACGTGAAAACAAATTAAACGGCAGGTTAAACCGAGTATCTTTGCGAATATTTTTTCACGTTGGTGTCAAGTGGTTGGGAGGAGGCAAAAAAATCCCCCTGTCCGCCCGCCACTCCGCGCCCCGTCAGCGTATGCCACTCGCTACGCGAACGGACGCCTGTCGCGTAAACCTGCGTATGCGTTCCCGTGCAGGCTTCCACCAGGCTCTGTACCAGCAACTGGTTTTCCGTTCGTTTCTCAATGTTTCTTACCAGACTCGGATGAAGTTTCAGTAATTCCACATTAAGTTCTTTAATCCAGCTGGTACTCACCAGCGTCAAACCCGCCTGTGTCACCGCGATCCGAACGCCAAGCGCATTCATTAAACGAATAACAGGCTGTAACCGACTGATGTGTTGACAAACATCTGCCTCGGCAAGTTCAAAAATAATACGTTTTCGCTGCGATTTTTCGCACTGCATCAACGTATCACGCAGCCAGCGCTGAAACCGTGGGCGGATCAACGATTCTACCGTTACCTGCATCGCCAGATTTTCCTCCGGCCAGTATTTCAGCAGCGGGATCAAACGGCTAATTTGCAAGCGGTCATACTCTTCCGATAAACCGAACTGCAATACCATCGGCATGTATTCCGCCGAAATCACCTCTTCGGCGCCGTCAAAGATACGGCACATCAGCTCCCGGTGGTGTACGCGTCCTTCACGCATTACCGCCGGTTTCTGATAAATCCGCGGCCCGCCCCGGCTGAGCATCTGCTCAATAAGGGTGCGCCAGCGTACATTGCCACGGCCTTTTTCCGGCAGCGAATCGTCATACACCGCCCAACTGTTCCCTCCCTGCAACACGGCATTTCGGGTCGCGGCTTCGGCATGTTCCATCACCTGCTCCGTCGACTGACCGCTACGCCATGCGCAAATGCCGATATGTACCATATCGTCACGATCGAGCTTTTTATTAACCGGTAATGCATCTACCGCTTTTAATAACTGCCCGGCGATACTCTCCGCTTCTTTCAATGTGCGGTGCGGCAACAGGACAGCAAAGTCGCTGCGGTGGTAGCGCGCCAGCAGCGAACCCGGGTAGCGCATAATAAATGTCGACAGCAGATTAATCAGCGCAAACAGCTGTTCTTCCGCGAGATCGCGCCCCCAGCTGTCGTGAAGCAGGTTAAAGTCTGGCAGGCGGATCATCATCACCACGCCATGCGATCCCACTTTTTCCTGATCTTCCAGCAGCGTCGCCAGTTGGTTATCAAAAAACAGGCGATTGCCCAGCCCGGTTTTGACATCCTGCGCCGCATAAGAACGGATAAGCGTATCCAGACGGCTGCGCTGTTCGCTGGCAAACTGAATTTCAGACAGCAGCATATCCAACGCGCTGCTGGTGCGCGCGGGCCATTCATAGACCGACCCTCGCGCATTCGGCCCGCGTTCGCCGTTCAGAATACGCGTTGCACGAATTTCCAGCAGCTCCTGCCCGGACAGCTGGCGCTGTAGCCAGCGTACCGATAAGAACAGGATGAGAACGATAAAGCCGATCGCCAGCGTGAGCGGCGCGGTGGTCACGAGCGAGTGAAAATAGTTGCCCATCGGGTCCTGAAACACCACATGCAGCGAGGTGCCGGGATGTTTTACCAGCGGAATCGTCAGCTCACGATACAGGTTGTTGCTTCCCGCCGGCCGATAGCTGCTGTTGCGCGAATGGCTATACACCTGGCGGCCATCCTGCAACAAATCGACGCGCACGATATCGACCGATACCATCAGTTCATTAATCTGCGGCGTCAGCGTGACAAAATCAGAGGAGACAAGATGCGTGTCAATAGCGGTGGCGACCGCCTGAATGCGGCTGGTGAATTTATTCTCGATGGCATTGTAAAAACTCAGCGAGCAGCCGATGAGCGTAACGAAGATCGTTAACCCGGTAAGCAGCGTGACAAAGGCTGAGAATTTCGTCGTTAATCGCATCCGTGTGTTAACTCCGACAGTTATAAACGACATGAAAGAGCAACTCTGAACGCGAAGTCCGTTAAATTGCACAGCTAAGCGGGCATACTACCAAATCAGGTCTATCTGGCAATTTATTGCGTTGAATCGGCATCACGTTTTGATTAGCGAGTATAGTCTTCATAAATATTTTTCCAATCCACTATGCAAATTGAGGACAGGTTATGCAGGCTTTGATCTTAGAACAGCAGGACGGTAAAACCCTTGCTTCCGTTCAGACCCTTGAAGAAAGTCGGCTACCGGAAGGGGATGTAACGGTAGATGTCCACTGGTCCAGCCTGAACTATAAAGATGCTCTGGCCATCACCGGGAAAGGGAAAATCATCCGTAACTTTCCGATGATTCCTGGCATCGATTTCGCCGGAACCGTACGCGCCAGTGAAGATCCCCGCTTCCATGCCGGTCAGGAAGTTTTACTGACCGGCTGGGGCGTAGGCGAAAACCACTGGGGCGGTCTGGCTGAGCGCGCCCGCGTAAAAGGCGACTGGCTGGTTGCTCTCCCGAAAGGTCTTGATAGCCGAAATGCGATGATTATCGGCACCGCCGGTTTTACCGCCATGCTGTGCGTGATGGCGCTGGAAGACGCGGGCATTCGCCCTGAAGATGGCGAGATTGTCGTGACCGGCGCCAGCGGCGGCGTGGGCAGCACTGCCGTTGCGTTGCTGCATAAGCTGGGCTACCAGGTTGTGGCCGTGTCAGGACGCGAAAGCACCCACGACTACCTGCGTAGCCTGGGTGCCAACCGCATTCTGGGGCGCGATGAGTTTGCCGAATCCCGCCCGCTGGAGAAACAACTCTGGGCCGGGGCCATCGACACCGTTGGCGATAAAGTGCTGGCGAAAGTGCTGGCGCAGATGAACTACGGCGGCTGCGTTGCGGCCTGTGGTCTGGCGGGCGGCTTCGCGCTCCCCACCACGGTCATGCCGTTTATTCTGCGTAATGTCCGCTTGCAGGGCGTGGATTCCGTGATGACTCCGCCTGCCCGCCGCGCAGAAGCCTGGAAACGCCTGGTCAACGACCTGCCAGCCTCTTTCTATGCGCAGGCTGCAACAGAAATCACGCTGGCAGACGCGCCAAAATTCGCCGATGCCATCATCAATAACCAGGCACAGGGCCGTACGCTGGTGAAGATTGCCTAATCTTCAAATTTTCGTGACATATTCGCGTTAACGTTTCGCCTCCGTCATGCTTAAAAAAACGCATGACGGAGGATGCTATGAAAATGAAAAAACTGACGGAAGCCGACGTAACTGCGGAGTCCGTTTTTATGTTGCAGCGCCGCCAGGTACTGAAAGCTTTAGGTATCAGCGCGGCCGCCCTTTCTCTGCCCGCCACCGCCCAGGCCGACCTGCTGAGCTGGTTTAAAGGCAACGATCGTCCCCCTGCGCCTGCCGGTAAGCCGCTTGATTTCAGCAAACCCGCCACCTGGCAAAACGACCTCCCGTTAACGCCGGAAAACAAAGTCACCGGTTATAATAATTTCTATGAATTCGGCCTCGATAAAGCAGACCCGGCCGCCAACGCGGGTAGCCTGAAAACCGATCCCTGGACGTTGAAAATTAGCGGCGAAGTGGCAAAACCCCTAACGCTCGATCACGATGCGCTCACGACGCGTTTCCCGCTGGAAGAGCGAATCTATCGTATGCGCTGCGTTGAGGCATGGTCGATGGTGGTTCCCTGGATTGGCTTCCCCTTACATAAACTGCTCGCACTGGTCGAACCCACCAGCAATGCTAACTATGTGGCGTTCGAAACGATCTACGCGCCCGATGATATGCCGGGACAAAAAGACCGCTTTATCGGCGGCGGGCTAAAATACCCTTACGTCGAAGGATTGCGTCTGGACGAGGCAATGCACCCGCTCACGCTGCTGACTGTCGGCGTCTATGGTAAAGCGCTGCCGCCGCAAAACGGCGCGCCCATCCGTCTGACGGTGCCGTGGAAATACGGGTTCAAGGGGATTAAATCGATCGTCAGTATTAAACTGACCCGCGAACGCCCGCCGACCACCTGGAATCTGGCCGCGCCAAACGAATACGGATTTTACGCCAACGTGAATCCGCACGTTGATCATCCGCGCTGGTCACAGGCGACCGAGCGTTTTATTGGCGCGGGCGGCATTCTGGATGTACAAAGACAGCCGACGCTGCTGTTTAACGGCTATGCCAGTGAAGTGGCGTCTTTATATCGCGGTCTGGATCTGCGGGAGAATTTCTAAGTGCGTCTGACACAAAAACAGATCGTCTGGCTAAAAGTACTGCTGCATCTTGCCGGATTATTACCGTTTCTCTGGCTCGTCTGGGCGGTGAATCAGGGAGGGCTCAGCGCCGATCCGGTCAAAGATATTCAACACTTTACCGGTAGGACAGCGCTGAAATTCTTGCTCGCTACCTTGCTGGTTTCACCGCTGGCGCGCTACGCTAAACAGCCATTATTGATCCGCACCCGCCGCTTGTTAGGGTTATGGTGCTTCGCCTGGGCCACGCTGCATTTAACCAGCTATGCGCTACTTGAACTGGGCATAAATAATCTGGCGCTGCTGGGCCAGGAGTTAATCACTCGTCCTTATTTAACGTTGGGTATTATCAGTTGGTTCATTTTATTCGCCCTTACGTTGACCTCCACGCAGGCGGCGCAACGAAAACTGGGGAAACGCTGGCAACATTTGCATAACTTCGTTTATCTTGTCGCGATTCTGGCTCCCATTCATTATCTGTGGTCGGTAAAAATTTTATCGCCGCAGCCGGTCATTTATGTCCTGCTGGCGCTGGCGCTTTTAGCCTGGCGCTACAAGACATTTCGCCAGTGGTGGCGGTCGTTTGCGGGCAAAATGCTGTAACGCCTCCGTTATGTGCGGTTTGTTGCAAAACCAGGACTCGCCTTGGGTCTTTGCGTGTTAGCAGTTGATAATCTTCCCTGATAAGACCAGTATTTAGCTGCCAAATGCTACGAAATCGTTATAATGTGCGACCTTGGTTTCCCGGACAGGGTTTTTAAGCCGCTGAAAGGGTGACAATCGCGCATCAAAGGTATATTTTGTTTTTTACCGGAGAATCGCAGGAGATAGCTGCACGATGGCCGACAAATTACACATT
The DNA here is from genome assembly GCF_030333295.1 of Citrobacter sp. CK198. Classification (NCBI taxonomy): domain Bacteria; kingdom Pseudomonadati; phylum Pseudomonadota; class Gammaproteobacteria; order Enterobacterales; family Enterobacteriaceae; genus Citrobacter; species Citrobacter sp. CK198. The sequence goes on from NZ_JAOWGE010000007.1 coordinate 272,893, forward strand.
TTGCTTTTAAACGGTCCGAACCTTAATATGCTCGGCACCCGTGAACCCGATAAGTACGGCACCCTGACATTAACGGAAATTGTTAACCGTTTGAATGCAGAGGCCGACGCGCTGAATGTGACGCTGGATCATTTGCAGTCTAACGCGGAGTACGCACTCATCGACCGTATTCATCAGGCTAAAGACACTGTGGACTATATCCTGATTAATCCGGCCGCGTTTACGCACACCAGTGTTGCGATTCGCGATGCGCTGCTCGCGGTGAGCATCCCGTTTATCGAGATTCACCTGAGCAACGTACATGCGCGGGAACCGTTTCGCCAGCATTCGTATCTTTCCGATATTGCGGCTGGCGTTATTTGCGGATTCGGCGCTGACGGTTACTCATACGCTTTACAGACGGCGGTAAAACGCCTGTCACAATCACACTAAACAAAGAGTACGGAACCCACTCATGGATATTCGTAAGATTAAAAAACTGATCGAGCTGGTTGAAGAATCAGGCATCTCCGAACTGGAAATTTCTGAAGGCGAAGAGTCTGTGCGCATCAGCCGCACCGCGCCAAACGCAGGTTTTCCAGTGATGCAACAAGCTTATGCTGCGCCAATGCAGCAGCCAGCTCTGTCTAACGCTGTCGCTCCGGCGGCTGTTCCAGCAATGGAAGCGCCTGCTGCATCAGCGGAAATCAGTGGTCACATCGTACGTTCCCCAATGGTTGGTACTTTCTACCGCACCCCGAGCCCGGATGCGAAAGCATTCGTCGAAGTCGGTCAGAAAGTTAACGCGGGCGATACCCTGTGCATCGTTGAAGCCATGAAAATGATGAACCAGATCGAAGCCGATAAATCCGGCGTGGTGAAAGCAATTCTGGTCGAAAGTGGTCAACCGGTAGAATTTGACGAGCCGCTGGTCGTCATCGAATAACGAGGCGAACATGCTGGATAAAATTGTCATCGCCAACCGTGGCGAGATTGCACTACGTATTCTTCGTGCCTGTAAGGAACTGGGTATCAAGACCGTGGCTGTGCACTCAAGCGCGGATCGCGATTTAAAACACGTATTGCTGGCGGATGAGACGGTCTGTATTGGCCCGGCTCCGTCCGTAAAAAGCTATCTGAACATCCCGGCTATCATCAGCGCCGCTGAAATCACCGGCGCGGTGGCAATCCATCCGGGTTACGGCTTCTTGTCTGAGAACGCCAACTTCGCTGAGCAGGTTGAACGCTCCGGCTTTATCTTCATTGGCCCGAAGGCCGACACCATCCGCCTGATGGGCGATAAAGTGTCTGCAATCAGCGCAATGAAACAGGCTGGCGTTCCATGCGTACCGGGTTCTGACGGCCCGTTGGGCGACGATATGGATAAAAACCGCGCCATTGCAAAACGCATCGGCTACCCGGTTATTATCAAAGCGTCCGGCGGCGGCGGCGGTCGCGGCATGCGCGTTGTGCGCGGCGATGCCGAACTGGCGCAATCCATTTCCATGACCAAAGCGGAAGCGAAAGCAGCCTTCAGCAATGACATGGTGTACATGGAAAAATACCTGGAAAACCCACGCCACATCGAAATTCAGGTGTTGGCTGACGGTCAGGGTAACGCTATCTATCTGGCAGAACGTGACTGCTCCATGCAGCGTCGTCACCAGAAAGTGGTCGAAGAAGCGCCAGCGCCGGGCATTACCCCGGAACTGCGTCGTTACATCGGCGAGCGTTGCTCCAAAGCGTGTGTCGATATCGGCTATCGCGGAGCAGGTACGTTTGAGTTCCTGTTCGAAAACGGCGAGTTCTATTTCATCGAAATGAACACCCGTATTCAGGTAGAACACCCGGTTACTGAAATGATCACCGGCGTTGACCTGATCAAAGAACAGCTGCGTATCGCTGCGGGCCAGCCGCTGTCCATCAAGCAGGAAGAAGTTGTGGTGAAAGGCCATGCGGTAGAATGCCGTATCAACGCTGAAGACCCGAACACCTTCCTGCCAAGCCCGGGTAAAATCACGCGCTTCCACGCGCCGGGCGGCTTTGGCGTACGCTGGGAGTCCCATATCTACGCGGGTTACACCGTACCGCCGTACTATGACTCCATGATCGGCAAGCTGATCTGCTACGGTGAAAACCGTGACGTGGCGATTGCCCGTATGAAAAACGCATTGCAGGAACTGATCATTGATGGCATCAAAACCAACATTGACCTGCAAACCCGCATCATGAACGACGAGCACTTCCAGCACGGTGGCACCAACATCCACTATCTGGAGAAGAAACTCGGTCTTCAGGAAAAATAAGCATGCGTTAACTGAAAAAGGCCGGTTTTCCGGCCTTTTGTTTTTTTCCCTCCGGTACATCCCATAAGGTACAATCCCCGCTTTCTTCATCCACAAGGGACAAAAAATGGACACGCGTTTTGTTCAGGCCAACAAAGAGGCGCGTTGGGCGCTGTGGCTGACCCTTCTGTATCTGGCTGCGTGGTTGGTGACTGCTTACTTACCAGGCGCGGCACCCGGCATAACGGGCCTTCCACACTGGTTTGAAATGGCCTGCCTGCTGACGCCGCTTGTTTTCATTTTACTGTGCTGGGCTATGGTGAAATTTATCTATCGCGACATTCCTCTGGAGGACGATGATGCAGCTTGAAGTCATTCTGCCGCTTATCGCCTATCTGCTGGTGGTGTTTGGTCTGTCGGTCTATGCCATGCGAAAAAGGACGACGGGCACCTTCCTGAATGAGTATTTCCTCGGTAGCCGTTCGATGGGCGGAATTGTATTGGCGATGACGCTGACCGCCACCTACATCAGCGCCAGCTCATTTATCGGCGGCCCGGGCGCGGCCTATAAATACGGCCTGGGCTGGGTATTGCTGGCGATGATCCAGTTACCCGCCGTCTGGCTCTCGCTGGGTATTCTGGGTAAGAAGTTCGCTATTCTGGCGCGGCGCTACAACGCCGTCACCCTTAACGATATGCTGTTTGCCCGCTATCAAAGCCGTCTGCTGGTCTGGCTGGCAAGCCTCAGCCTGCTGGTGGCTTTCGTCGGGGCGATGACCGTACAGTTTATTGGTGGCGCGCGTCTGCTTGAGACCGCAGCGGGCATCCCCTACGAAACAGGGCTGTTAATCTTTGGCGTCAGCATCGCGTTGTATACCGCATTTGGCGGTTTTCGCGCCAGCGTGCTCAACGATACGATGCAGGGCATGGTCATGCTGATTGGCACCATCGTCCTGTTGGTCGGCGTGGTTCATGCGGCAGGCGGCCTCGGACACGCGGTCGAAACCCTGCAAACGATCGACCCGAAACTGGTGACGCCGCAGGGCGCGGATGACATTCTGTCACCGACCTTTATGACCTCATTCTGGGTGCTGGTGTGCTTTGGCGTGATCGGCCTGCCGCATACTGCCGTGCGTTGCATCTCCTATAAAGACAGTAAAGCGGTGCATCGCGGCATTATCATCGGCACGATTGTGGTGGCGATCCTGATGTTCGGTATGCACCTGGCGGGCGCGCTGGGACGGGCGGTGATTCCTGACCTGACCGTACCGGACCTGGTCATTCCAACGCTGATGGTTAAGGTTCTGCCGCCGATTGCCGCCGGCATCTTTCTCGCCGCGCCGATGGCGGCCATTATGTCGACAATCAATGCCCAGTTGCTGCAAAGTTCCGCTACGATCATTAAAGATCTCTATCTGAATATTCGCCCGGAGCAAATGCATAACGAAACTCGCCTGAAGCGGATGTCAGCCATCATCACGCTGCTGTTAGGCGCGCTGCTGCTGCTCGCAGCCTGGAAACCGCCGGAAATGATTATCTGGCTTAACCTGCTGGCTTTCGGCGGCCTGGAAGCGGTGTTCTTATGGCCGCTGGTGCTGGGCCTGTACTGGGAGCGTGCAAACGCGACAGGCGCGCTAAGCGCCATGATCATTGGCGGCGTGTTGTATGCCGTGCTCGCCACCTTTAACGTTCAGTACCTGGGCTTTCACCCCATCGTGCCCTCGCTACTGCTCAGTTTATTGGCTTTTCTGGCCGGAAACCGTTTTGGTTCATCTGCCCAGCAAGCCACCTTATTGACTACTGATAAATAAAGAGTTTTGCCATGCCGTGGATCCAACTGAAACTGAATACGACCGGTACGAACGCCGAAGAACTTAGCGATGCGCTGGTGGAAACCGGCGCGGTCTCTGTGACCTTCCAGGACACGCACGACACGCCGGTATTTGAGCCGCTGCCAGGTGAAACGCGTCTGTGGGGCGATACCGACGTTATCGGCCTGTTCGATGCCGAAACCGACATGAAAGAGGTGGTGGCAATCCTTGAGCATCATCCGCTGCTGGGCGCGGGTTTCGCGCATAAGATTGAGCAACTGGAAGATAAAGACTGGGAACGCGAATGGATGGACAACTTTCACCCGATGCGCTTTGGCGAGCGTCTGTGGATTTGCCCGAGCTGGCGCGATGTACCGGATGAGAACGCCGTCAACGTCATGCTGGACCCGGGTCTGGCCTTCGGTACCGGCACGCATCCCACCACATCCCTCTGCCTGCAATGGCTCGACGGGCTTGATCTGAACGGTAAGACGGTGATCGACTTTGGCTGCGGTTCCGGCATCCTGGCGATTGCCGCATTAAAACTGGGCGCAGCGAAAGCTATCGGGATCGATATCGATCCGCAGGCGATCCAGGCCAGCCGTGATAACGCAGAGCGCAACGGCGTATCTGAGCGTCTGGAGCTCTATCTCCCCAAAGACCAGCCAGAAGCCATGAAAGCCGATGTGGTGGTCGCTAACATCCTGGCTGGCCCATTACGTGAACTGGCCCCGTTAATCAGCGTACTGCCCGTTGAGGGCGGTTTACTGGGGCTTTCCGGCATCCTGGCCAGCCAGGCGGAAAGCGTATGCGAAGCCTATACCGAACTCTTTACGCTCGACCCGGTGGTAGAGAAAGAAGAGTGGTGCCGCATTACCGGTCGTAAAAAATAATCAGTCCTTTCCGGCGTGGTCATCTGGCCACGCCTTTTTCACACGATTCACTTTCCTCTCCTGCTCGTCACCGATACAATATTCTTTATAATTGATTGATTTACATAATGTTATGTTGTTTTCAATTCATCGGGTAAATGCATGAAGTTAATTTCTTTGACCACTGCCTTTCTGGCAATCTGTATGATGCCCGTTTCCGTTTCGGCAACTGACTGGAGCTATGAAGGCGACACCTCTCCCGCGCACTGGGGTGAAATCAATAAAGCATACAAACTGTGCCAGACCGGGATGAGCCAGTCCCCTGTTGATATTCTCACCACGAATGAAATCCAGCTCCCGCCGCTTAACGTACAGTACATCGATCGCGCCGACATGCTCCTGAACGTTAACCACACTCTTCAGGTAACAATGAACCCCTATTCTTCTGCTTCCGCTCAGATTGACGATCAGCCTTATGCTTTAGCAGAATTTCATTTTCATGCCCCAAGTGAAAATACCATCAATGGTAAACACTATGCGATGGAGCTGCACCTGACGCACAAAAACCAGGAAGGTGAGATTGCCGTCGTTGCCGTCATGTTTGATATCGGTGAGCCAAATGAGGCAATTGAACGTTTATGGCAATCCATCCCGGCAACCCCGGGCGACAGCATACCGCTGCTTTCCCCCGTCGATATCAATTTGCTGTTGCCGGAAGACAGAACCTACTGGCGCTTTAGCGGCTCATTAACGACGCCTCCCTGTAGCGAAGGCGTAACCTGGATTGTCCTGAAACAGCCTATGACGCTTTCTGCCGGTCAACTGGAAAAATTTCGCCATACAATACACCCTGCCAACAATCGCCCTGTCCAGCCTTTGAATGGCCGCGTCATTAACGAATGGTCGATACCGACGCTTCGCGATCCTGTCCTGAAATGAGGCGGCGATCACACTATGAAACGATAATCTGCTGGTTAAATCAGCAGATTATGTTGTCCAGCCGTCAGCCATAGAAGAAAAAATGAGAAGTTACGCAAAATTGTAAGCGTATAAAAATTCGGCCTCATTTTATAACGCAATGATTTATAAAGTTAATTAATTCTCATCATTCATCTTAACTGCGATTCTTTGATCCACCTCAGAGGATTGGTCAAAGTTTGGCCTTTCATCTCGTGCAAAAAATGCGTAATATACGCCGCCTTGCAGTCACAGTATGGTCATTTCTTAACTCATGCGCATCGGACAATACCAGCTTAGAAATCGCCTGATCGCAGCGCCCATGGCTGGCATTACTGACAGACCTTTTCGGACGCTGTGCTATGAGATGGGAGCAGGATTGACGGTATCCGAGATGATGTCTTCTAACCCGCAGGTTTGGGAAAGCGACAAATCTCGTTTACGGATGGTGCACGTTGATGAGCCAGGCGTTCGCACGGTGCAAATCGCCGGTAGCGACCCTGTTGAGATGGCCGATGCCGCACGTATTAACGTGGAAAGCGGCGCCCAGATTATTGATATCAATATGGGGTGTCCGGCTAAAAAAGTGAATCGCAAGCTCGCAGGTTCAGCCCTCTTGCAGTACCCGGATTTAGTGAAGTCGATACTAACCGAGGTCGTGAGTGCAGTGGACGTTCCTGTCACCCTGAAGATTCGCACCGGCTGGGCCCCGGAACACCGTAACTGCGTAGAGATTGCCCAACTGGCTGAAGACTGTGGCATTCAGGCTCTGACCATTCATGGACGCACCCGCGCCTGTTTGTTCAATGGAGATGCTGAATACGACAGTATTCGGGCAGTTAAGCAGAAAGTTTCCATTCCGATTATCGCGAATGGCGACATTACTGACCCGCATAAAGCCAGAGCTGTGCTCAACTATACGGGGGCGGATGCCCTGATGATAGGCCGCGCAGCTCAGGGAAGACCCTGGATCTTTCGGGAAATCCAGCATTATCTGGACACTGGGGAGTTGCTACCCCCCCTGCCTTTGGCAGAGGTTAAGCGCTTGCTTTGCGCGCATGTTCGGGAACTGCATGACTTTTATGGCCAGGCAAAAGGGTACCGAATTGCACGTAAACACGTCTCCTGGTATCTCCAGGAGCACGCTCCAAATGACCAGTTTCGGCGCACATTCAACGCCATTGAGGATGCCAGCGAACAGCTGGAGGCGTTGGAGGCATACTTCGAAAATTTTGCGTAATGAAATAAAGAGCTGACAGAACTATGTTCGAACAACGCGTAAATTCTGACGTACTGACCGTTTCTACCGTTAACTCTCAGGATCAGGTGACTCAAAAGCCCCTGCGTGACTCGGTTAAACAGGCACTGAAGAACTATTTTGCTCAACTGAACGGTCAGGATGTTAATGACCTCTATGAGCTGGTACTGGCTGAAGTAGAACAGCCCCTGTTGGACATGGTGATGCAATACACCCGTGGTAACCAGACCCGTGCTGCCCTGATGATGGGCATCAACCGTGGTACGCTGCGTAAAAAATTGAAAAAATACGGCATGAACTAATTTCGATTAGCTAATTGCTTGTTTAAAAAGGCGCTACTCGGCATGGGGAAGCGCCTTTTTTATTCGCGTCAGACAGGAGTTTGTTCATGAATGTCGGATTTGAGCCGCAATATTTTGGCGATGAATCGAAGAAGATCATTCACGGTGATGCGCTTTCAGAATTGAAAAAACTGCCCCCGGAAAGTGCCGATTTAATTTTTGCCGACCCGCCCTACAACATCGGAAAAAATTTTGACGGTCTGGTGGAGTCCTGGGACGAAGAGACCTTTTTGGCCTGGCTGTTTGAATGCATTGATGAGTGCCATCGGGTGCTGAAAAAACACGGCACGATGTACATCATGAACAGCACAGAGAACATGCCCTATCTCGACCTCAAATGCAGGAAACTGTTCGATATCAAAAGCCGCATCATATGGTCGTACGACAGCTCAGGCGTGCAGGCCAAAAAGTATTTTGGCTCAATGTATGAACCCATTCTGATGATGGTAAAAGATGCGAAGAACTATACGTTTAATCGTGATGACATCCTGGTTGAAACCAAAACCGGCGCAAAAAGAGCGTTGATCGATTACCGCAAAAATCCGCCCCAGCCCTACAACACGCAAAAAGTCCCCGGAAACGTCTGGGATTTTCCCCGCGTCCGCTACTTAATGGATGAGTATGAGAACCATCCCACGCAAAAACCCAGAGCGCTGTTGAGCCGGATCATCCTGGCCTCCTCAAACCCGGGCGACACGGTGTTAGATCCCTTCGCCGGAAGCTTCACGACGGGCGCCGTAGCCGTGGAAACCGGACGAAAATTTGTCGGCATCGAAATCAACAATGAATACGTAAAAATGGGCATCAGAAGGCTGAACGTCACCTCTCACTATGCGGAAAACGAGCTGGCAAAGGTGAAAAAGCGCAAGACAACAAACCTGTCCAAAAAGAGCCGAATGACCGAAATGACGGATACGTCTCAGGTGAAGTAAAAGCATTGTAAGTCTGCTTTTCTGCCGCGTTATTTCGTGTATATTCCTTGCACGCTTGGGCATGAATACACAGGATTTGGCAATGATTCGTAAGTATTGGTGGCTGGTTGTTTTCGCAGTCTCCGTTTTCCTTTTTGACGCATTACTCATGCAGTGGATCGAACTGATGACAACGGAATACGATAAATGCCGCAACATGAATTCGGTTAACCCGCTCAAACTCGTCAACTGCGCCGACCTTGAGTAGCACGCCAGCCAATTCTATGCAAATTATGCCGACGCACAGTTGGGGATAACCGTTACGCTTCCCCGATCGGGTTATTATTCTGCGTTAATACCATCACATTGCCATTCGGAACTAACATTTTTAATACATTATCCACTAATTGTGGCGCCTGCTTATAGAGATCATAAGTGGAAGGATTCATTAACCAGTTCTTTACAATCCCGCTAAAACTGCCATGAAGCACAATTAAATTAACTTCGACATCAAGACCGGTCGCAATCAGTCCTTTATTCATACATTGCTGTAATGCTTCACGCATTATCTGATAACTGAAACCTATTTTTTCCCGAATATCCTGCTCTGATATCATATCATTATGAAATTCACATTTATGATATAAAATCTGCATCAATGACTGTTGTCGGGGCACCTCAGCAATATATTGCAAAGCGGCAATCAGTTTTTCACGCAAATTCTGTAGCGGATTATCGCCCCCACACGTTGTTAACCTGTCCTGAATGAGATCGCGTAGCGGCGGTTGCTGACCCCATACCTCATTAAACAACTGCGTCTTGTTCTCAAAATGCCAATAGATAGCGCCCCGCGTAACATTCGCAGCGTCTGCAATGTCGTTTAGCGTGGTGCTGCCGACCCCGTGCAAGGCGAACTGTACGATCGCTGTTTCAATCAAGTGTTGTCGGGTTCTAAGGGCGTCCGCTTTTGTTTTCCTGGCCATAATGAAGTGTGTCTGAAATCGAAGGATGACAGTAAATACTGTTCAGGGATAACGCGCAAATGTATCACTTCATTTTTATTTAAACGAGAGTCCTCGTGTATTATTACGCACAATACATCCAAATAAATAATAAAGACAAATGAATCAAATAAAATCATTCACCAAAAGAATGTGTATTTCCATTTGTGTTAATGAAAGACAGGGCTTTACTTTCCCACCGCATTATGAAACGACAGGATATTAATCTTTTTTTGCTTTTACGTGCCGTGCATGACGACCGGAAATAAGTATTGCTTACATCACGAGCTGATAATTTGTAGGATAGCCAACTGCTATTTTATTTGTGCGCGTTAACGCCTTACCGTTATCCGGTAAATAACGAGCTTCGGTTTTCTAAGGAACAGTAATGACGAAACATGCCAGGTTTGCACTCCTGCCCTCATTCATCATAATCTCCGCTGCGTTACTCGCCGGTTGTAACGATCAGGGAGATACGCAAGCTCACCCTGCTGAGCCGCAAGTCACCGTCCACGTAGTCGAATCTGCCCCCTTAGCGGTGACGACCGAGCTGCCGGGGCGCACGACGCCATTTCGTATTGCGGAAGTCCGGCCTCAGGTCAGCGGCATTGTACTGAAAAGGAATTTCACCGAAGGTAGCGATATCGAAGCAGGCCAGTCGCTTTATCAGATTGACCCGGCGACTTATCAGGCTGATTACGACAGCGCCAAAGGCGAGCTGGCAAAAAGCGAAGCTGCCGCCGCCATTGCGCACTTAACGGTTAAACGCTACGTTCCGCTGGTTGGCACAAAATACATTAGCCAACAAGAGTACGACCAGGCCATCGCCGATGCTCGTCAGGCCGATGCCGCCGTTATCGCCGCAAAAGCCGCAGTAGAAAGCGCGCGCATCAACCTCGCCTACACCAAAGTGACTTCGCCGATCAGCGGCCGCATTGGTAAATCCAGTGTCACCGAAGGCGCGCTGGTGACCAATGGTCAGGCAACCGAACTGGCGACCGTGCAACAGCTTGACCCTATTTACGTTGATGTGACGCAGTCCAGCAGCGATTTTATGCGTCTCAGGCAGTCCGTCGAGCAGGGTAGCCTGCACAAAGACAACACCCGCAGCAACGTCGAGTTGGTAATGGAAAATGGTCAGGCGTACCCGCTGAAAGGCACGCTGCAATTTTCCGACGTTACGGTAGATGAAAGTACCGGTTCTATCACCCTTCGGGCTGTTTTCCCCAATCCTCAGCACACCCTGCTTCCCGGTATGTTTGTCCGCGCGCGAATTGATGAAGGCATTCAGCCCAATGCCATTCTCGTTCCACAGCAGGGCGTAACGCGTACGCCGCGTGGCGATGCGATGGTGATGATCGTCAATGATAAAGATCAGGTTGAAGCGCGCGACGTTATCGCTACTCAGGCGATCGGCGATAAATGGTTAATCAGCAAAGGGTTGCAACCGGGCGACAAAGTTATCGTCAGCGGCTTGCAGAAAGCCCGCCCGGGCGAACAGGTTAAAGCCACCACCGATGCCCCTGCGGCGAATGCAGCGCAATAAGGTAACCGGACATGGCAAACTTTTTTATTAATCGCCCGATTTTTGCCTGGGTTCTGGCCATCATTCTCATGATGGCTGGCGCCCTGGCGATCATGCAGCTGCCCGTTGCGCAGTACCCGACCATCGCGCCGCCCGCCGTTGCGATTTCCGCAACCTATCCGGGAGCGGACGCGCAAACGGTGCAGGATACCGTAACGCAGGTTATCGAACAGAATATGAACGGTATCGATAACCTGATGTATATGTCGTCCACCAGCGACTCGTCCGGTAGCGTAACCATTACGTTGACGTTCCAGTCCGGCACCGACCCGGATATCGCACAGGTTCAGGTACAAAATAAACTGCAACTGGCCATGCCTTTGTTGCCGCAGGAAGTACAGCAGCAAGGTATCAGCGTCGAGAAATCAAGCAGTAGCTTCCTTCTGGTGGCCGGTTTTGTTTCCGACAATAAGAACCTGACGCAGGATGATATTTCCGATTATGTGGCGTCTAACGTTAAAGATACCATCAGCCGGACATCCGGCGTCGGCGACGTCCAACTGTTTGGCGCGCAGTACGCGATGCGTATCTGGCTCGACAGCAATGCGTTAAACAAATACCAACTGACGCCGTTAGATGTTATTAACCAGTTGAAAACGCAGAACAACCAGATTGCCGCAGGCCAACTGGGCGGGACGCCTTCTATCCCGGGCCAGCAGCTTAACGCCTCTATCATCGCGCAAACACGCCTGAAAACGCCTGAAGAGTTTGGCCGCATCACGCTGAAAGTGAATCAGGATGGTTCGATGGTCCATCTTAAAGATGTGGCCCGCATCGAACTGGGCGGCGAAAACTACAACATGGTGACGAAGATTAATGGCCAGGCGGCGACAGGTCTGGGTATTAAGCTGGCAACCGGCGCGAACGCGCTGGATACGGCAGCGGCCATTAAAGCAAAGCTTGCGGAACTACAACCGTTTTTCCCGCAAGGGTTGAAAGTGGTCTACCCGTATGACACCACGCCGTTTGTGAAAATATCGATTCATGAAGTGGTGAAAACGCTGTTTGAAGCAATCATCCTCGTTTTCCTGGTCATGTATCTTTTCCTGCAAAACATACGCGCGACGTTGATACCGACCATTGCGGTGCCGGTTGTACTGCTGGGTACATTCGCCATCCTGGCGGCGTTCGGTTTCTCTATTAATACGTTAACAATGTTCGGGATGGTGCTCGCCATCGGCTTGCTGGTCGATGATGCTATCGTCGTCGTGGAAAACGTCGAACGCGTGATGGTGGAAGAAAAGCTACCGCCCAAAGAAGCGACTCAGAAATCAATGTCGCAGATTCAGGGCGCGCTGGTGGGGATCGCGATGGTGCTTTCCGCCGTATTTGTGCCGATGGCCTTCTTTGGCGGCTCAACTGGCGCAATTTACCGCCAGTTCTCGCTGACTATCGTTTCTGCAATGGCGCTTTCTGTACTGGTTGCGCTCATCCTGACGCCTGCGCTTTGCGCCACTCTGCTTAAGCCTGCGTCTGCCGATCACCATGAAAAGAAAGGTGGCTTCTTCGGGTGGTTTAACACGCTGTTTGAGAAAAGCGTCGGGCATTACAGTAACAGCGTCAGCGGTATTTTGCGCAAGACCGGGCGTTATTTGCTGCTGTATGTCCTTATCGTCGGCGGCATGGCCATTTTGTTCCTGCGCTTACCCACCTCCTTCCTGCCGGAAGAAGATCAGGGCGTATTCATGACGATGGTGCAGTTACCTGCTGGCGCGACGCAGACACGTACGCAGCAAGTGCTGGATCAGATTCAGAACTACTATCTGAACCAGGAAAAAGCCAACGTTGAATCCGTCTTTACCGTGAATGGTTTTAGCTTTAGCGGACAGGGGCAGAACTCCGGTATCGTCTTTATTAGCCTGAAGCCCTGGGAAGAACGCCCCGGCGAAGAAAATGGCGTAGAAGCGATCGTTGCCCGCGCAACCAGGGCATTCAGCCAGATAAAGGATGGTCTTGTCTTCCCGTTCAACCTGCCCGCGATTATTGAGCTGGGTACGGCAACGGGGTTTGACTTTGAACTGATCGATCAGGCGAACCTGGGTCACACGGAGCTCACCAAAGCCCGGAACCAGTTGCTGGGTATGATAAAAGAGCATCCTGACCTGCTGGTTCGCGTACGCCCTAACGGACTGGAAGATACGCCACAGTTCAAGCTGGATGTCGATCAGGAAAAAGCACAGGCTCTGGGAGTCAGCCTGTCAGACATCAACCAGACGATTTCCACCGCGCTTGGCGGCACGTACGTGAATGATTTCATCGATCATGGACGAGTGAAGAAAGTCTATGTCCAGGCGGATGCGCCGTTCCGCATGTTGCCCGGTGACATCAACAATCTGTATGTCCGTAGCGCAAACGGTGAAATGGTTCCGTTCTCCACCTTCAGTTCGGCACGGTGGATTTACGGCTCACCACGTCTGGAACGCTACAACGGTATGCCTTCAATGGAGCTGTTGGGTGAAGCGGCGCCCGGCAGAAGTACCGGGGAAGCGATGGCATTAATGGAAAGCCTGGCGGAAAAATTACCGAACGGTATTGGTCATGACTGGACAGGCATGTCGTATCAGGAGCGCCTCTCCGGCAACCAGGCTCCGGCGTTGTATGCAATCTCACTGATTGTGGTCTTCCTTTGCCTGGCTGCATTGTATGAAAGCTGGTCCATTCCGTTCTCCGTTATGCTCGTTGTACCGCTAGGCGTGGTCGGCGCATTGCTGGCCGCCTCGCTTCGCGGACTGAATAACGACGTTTACTTCCAGGTTGGCCTGCTCACAACCATTGGTCTTTCTGCTAAAAACGCCATCCTGATTGTGGAGTTTGCCAAGGATCTGATGGAGAAAGAGGGACGAGGGTTGATTGAGGCAACGCTTGAAGCGTCGCGTATGCGTTTACGCCCAATCCTGATGACATCTCTGGCGTTCATCCTCGGCGTTATGCCGCTGGTTATCAGTCATGGCGCAGGCAGTGGCGCACAAAATGCGGTGGGAACAGGGGTTATGGGAGGAATGCTGACGGCGACATTGCTGGCAATCTTCTTCGTTCCGGTCTTCTTTGTGGTCGTGAGACGTCGTTTTAACCGGCATCATGATTAACCACTAAAATTACGGCGCCCTCGGGCGCCTTATCCATTTATGTATTAAAAAGATAGTCATTTATTTTCCCTGCTATTTACCAGACATGCACTGCTTAGCCATCCTTTTCTCCATTATTTTTACAATCCACATGAATTGAAATTATTCCATATGCGGGTGCCTTTTTAAGGCGTGATAAAATAGCGTCGGGTTCGCAGCTAGCGGAGCATTCGACTTTGCTGGATGTAGCGAAACGTTTATTTTTGAGGTAACACCATGAAAAGATTAATTCCTGTTGCATTGCTCACAACCTTGCTGGCGGGGTGTGCGCATGACTCTCCTTGCGTTCCGGTTTATGACGACCAGGGTCGTCTGGTTCATACCAATACCTGTATGAAGGGCACCACGCAAGATAACTGGGAAACAGCGGGGGCGATTGCCGGTGGTGCAGCCGCTGTCGCAGGCCTGACGCTGGGGATTGTTGCCCTGACGAAATAGGTTTTATTAAAAGCGCGGCAACCCGCGCTTTTAATATAAGGCAAAGCTCTGGATAATCGATTTATTATTAATCATTAATTATAGATTTCTCTCACATATCTACTCTATAAGATTGGCGCTTTTCATTATTCTGTCTTAGTGAAACTGCATTTATCATACTTATCCTGCCGATATTAACGGGCGAAATCGTTATTCCGCACAGCGCCCGTAAATTTAAATATTTTGCTCCAAAATGTGGCTTACGTTTCATTTTCGCACCATTTCAGGGCGCTGCATTTATTTTTTCCTGTCTACACTCTGCATATTGCGTCGAGCATTCGTTCGCAAAACCTGGCACTACCTTTGCTTAAAAGAGTATGGCCAAAGCCACAGACAGGTAAAGACGTTCCAGAACGTCTCTCTATAACGATAATTTCTCCACACAGGATGCATTATGAAAAAGATGATGATAGCCAGCCTGGCTGCGGTCGGCGTGCTGCTTGCTGTTGCAAATCAGGCGCATGCTGGCGCAACACTGGATGCCGTAAAGAAAAAAGGATTCGTACAATGTGGGATCAGTGACGGCCTGCCTGGTTTTTCTTATGCAGATGCAAGCGGTAAATTCACGGGTATTGACGTCGATGTTTGTCGTGGCGTTGCCGCAGCCGTCTTTGGCGATGATACAAAAGTAAAATATACCCCACTCACTGCAAAGGAGCGCTTCACCGCCTTGCAATCCGGCGAAGTCGATCTGTTATCCCGTAATACAACCTGGACCTCTTCACGCGACGCAGGTATGGGCATGTCATTCACTGGCGTGACGTATTACGACGGGATTGGTTTCCTGACGCATAACAAAGCGGGGTTAAAAAGCGCTAAAGAGCTGGACGGCGCCACTGTCTGTATACAGGCAGGCACGGATACCGAACTGAACGTGGCCGATTACTTTAAAGCCAACAAAATGAAATACACCCCGGTCACTTTTGATCGCTCTGATGAGTCAGCCAAAGCGCTGGAATCGGGCCGCTGTGACACGCTGGCTTCTGACCAGTCTCAGTTATATGCCCTGCGAATCAAGCTGAGCGACCCTGCCGAATGGATCGTCTTGCCTGAAGTCATCTCAAAAGAGCCTCTGGGCCCCGTTGTGCGCCGTGGTGATGATGAGTGGTTCTCTGTCGTCCGCTGGACGCTGTTCGCTATGCTGAATGCTGAAGAAATGGGAATTAACTCGCAGAACGTAGATGAGAAAGCGGCGAATCCGGCAACACCGGACATGGCGCATTTGTTGGGCAAAGAAGGGGATTACGGTAAGGATCTAAAACTGGATAACAAATGGGCCTACAACATCATTAAACAGGTTGGTAACTACGCGGAGATCTTTGAACGTAACGTGGGATCGGAAAGCCCACTGAAGATCAAACGAGGCCAGAACAATCTCTGGAATAACGGCGGCATTCAGTACGCACCACCCGTACGCTAAGCCGTTGTGATGTAACGGGCGCCGCACCTGCGGCGCTCAGCCCAGAGTTATGGTTACCGAGGTTTTCTTATGTCCCATCGCCGCTCAACCGTAAAAGGAATGCTCTCCTTTTCTAACCCTGCGGTCCGCGCCTGGTTATTTCAAATACTCGCCGTTATTGCGGTTGTCAGTGTTGCGGTCTATTTAATTCATAATACGATTAACAATCTGAGCAGCCGGGGGATTACCTCAGGATTCGCGTTTCTCGATCGCAGCGCCGGGTTCGGTATTGTTCAGCACCTGATCGACTACGAGCAAGGGGATACATATGGCCGCGTCTTTCTGGTCGGCTTGCTCAATACCCTGTTGGTCTCCGCACTGTGTATTGTTTTTGCGTCATTTTTAGGTTTTTTCCTCGGCCTTGCACGCCTGTCGGATAACTGGTTATTGCGTAAGTTATCGACCATTTACATCGAAACCTTTCGCAATATTCCGCCATTGCTGCAAATCTTCTTCTGGTACTTTGCCGTCCTGCGTAATTTACCCGGGCCACGGCAGGCGGTCAGCGCGCTGGATTTGGTTTTTCTGAGTAATCGGGGACTCTATATTCCGGCACCACAGCTGGGTGAAGGCGTTATCGCTTTTTGTGTGGCAATCCTTCTGGCGATCGTCATCTCCACTGGGCTCTTTCGCTTCAATAAAACGCACCAGATTAAGACGGGGCAATTGCGCCGAACATGGCCTACGGCGTTGGCGCTCATCGTGCTATTGCCGGCTGTCGCTCAGTGGCTATTTGGCGCGGCGCTACACTGGGATGTGCCTGAGTTACGCGGGTTTAACTTCCGGGGAGGGATGGCATTAATTCCAGAACTGGCTGCGTTGACGCTGGCGCTTTCGGTATACACCTCGGCATTTATTGCTGAGATCATCCGTTCCGGTATCCAGGCGGTTCCCCACGGCCAGCATGAAGCCGCGCGTTCACTGGGCCTCCCTAATCCGGTAACGCTGCGTCAGGTCATCATTCCCCAGGCACTGCGCGTGATCATTCCTCCATTGACCAGCCAGTATCTGAATATCGTGAAGAACTCATCACTTGCCGCCGCTATCGGCTACCCGGATATGGTTTCCCTGTTTGCCGGAACGGTACTGAACCAGACGGGTCAGGCCATTGAAACCATCGCCATCACCATGTCGGTTTATCTTATCATCAGCCTCAGTATTTCCCTGCTGATGAATATTTATAACCGCCGTATCGCCCTGATTGAGCGCTAAGGAACCATGATGACAAAAGCTCTTCTGTCTCATCCCATGCGCCCGGCCAATAACGGCGCAGGTCGCATAATTTTGTGGGTACGTAAAAATCTCTTTTCCAGTTGGTCCAATAGCCTGCTAACCCTTTTTTGTCTGTGGCTCATGTGGATACTCATTCCCCCCTTGCTGAACTGGGCGTTTCTACAGGCTAACTGGGTGGGTTCGACGCGTGCTGATTGTACGAAGGCGGGTGCCTGCTGGGTATTTATCCACGAACGTTTTGGTCAGTTTATGTATGGGCTTTATCCACATGACCAACGCTGGCGCATCAACCTGGCATTACTCGTTGGTCTGGCCTCCATTGTGCCGATGTTCTGGAAAGCAATGCCCCGTCGCGGGCGCTATATCGCCGCATGGGCGGTTATCTATCCCATTGTTGTCTGGTGGCTGATGTATGGCGGTTTCTTCGGGCTGGAGCGGGTAGAAACACGGCAATGGGGAGGATTAACACTCACGTTGATCATCGCTTCCGTCGGTATTGCAGGTGCCCTTCCTCTGGGAATTTTGCTGGCGCTGGGCCGTCGCTCTCATATGCCGCTCGTTCGGATGCTCTCCGTTATCTTTATCGAGTTCTGGCGAGGCGTACCGTTAATCACCGTGCTGTTTATGTCTTCGGTCATGCTGCCGCTGTTTATGTCGGAAGGAACCAGTATCGACAAACTTATCCGGGCGCTGGTCGGGGTGATCCTTTTTCAGTCTGCCTACGTCGCAGAGGTCGTACGCGGAGGGTTACAGGCATTACCGAAAGGGCAGTATGAGGCCGCGGAATCTCTGGCGCTCGGGTACTGGAAAACCCAGGGACTGGTCATTCTCCCCCAGGCGTTGAAGCTGGTAATCCCGGGTCTGGTGAACACCATTATCGCCCTGTTTAAAGATACCAGCCTGGTGATCATTATCGGTTTATTTGACCTTTTCAGTAGCGTTCAGCAGGCGACTGTTGACCCTGCATGGCTGGGGATGTCGACCGAAGGGTATGTTTTTGCCGCACTGATTTACTGGATTTTCTGCTTCAGCATGTCGCGTTACAGCCAGCATCTGGAGAAACGTTTTAACACCGGGCGTACGCCGCACTGAGGATTTTATGAGCCAATTATTAATTCAACCTGCCGACGCGATGATCACGCTGGAAAACGTCAATAAATGGTACGGTCAGTTTCATGTTCTGAAAGACATTAATCTGAACGTGAAACAGGGGGAGCGTATCGTGCTGTGTGGCCCTTCCGGCTCGGGTAAATCCACGACCATTCGCTGTATTAATCATCTGGAGGAACATCAACAAGGACGGATTGTGGTAGACGGTATTGAACTCAATGAAGACATTCGCAATATCGAGCGGGTAAGACAGGAAGTCGGTATGGTGTTCCAGCACTTCAACCTCTTCCCACATCTGACGGTACTGCAAAACTGTACTCTGGCGCCGATTTGGGTGCGGAAGATGCCAAAGAAAGAAGCTGAAGCACTGGCGATGCATTACCTGGAACGTGTGCGCATCGCTGAGCACGCCCATAAGTTTCCAGGGCAGATTTCCGGCGGGCAACAGCAGCGCGTGGCTATTGCACGTTCGCTATGCATGAAGCCCAAAATTATGCTGTTTGATGAGCCGACTTCCGCGCTGGATCCTGAGATGGTGAAAGAGGTGCTGGATACCATGATTGGTCTGGCACAGTCCGGGATGACAATGCTTTGCGTCACCCACGAAATGGGCTTTGCCCGAACGGTAGCAGACAGGGTGATCTTTATGGATCGCGGTGAAATTGTTGAGCAGGCGCCACCGGAAGAGTTTTTTGCCCATCCTAAATCAGAGCGTACCCGGGCGTTCTTGTCGCAAGTCATTCACTAACTGCCTGGTGGCGCTGTGCTTATCTGGTGGAACGTGAGCCGGATAAGGCACAGCCGCCATCCGGCAGTTCTCAGGGCGCGTAAACGCAAAAAGGCCCGGTCTTTCGACCGGGCCCTTCGCTTGATTTGATGTCTGGCAGTTCCCTACTCTCGCATGGGGAGACCCCACACTACCATCGGCGCTACGGCGTTTCACTTCTGAGTTCGGCATGG
>NZ_JAOWGE010000008.1:0-211 GCF_030333295.1 Citrobacter sp. CK198
TTCGTCTAGAGGCCCAGGACACCGCCCTTTCACGGCGGTAACAGGGGTTCGAATCCCCTAGGGGACGCCACTTGCTGGTTTGTGTGAGTGAAAGTCGCCGGCCCCCGTATCTCAAAACTGACTTGCGAGTCATGTTTGAGATATTTGCTCTTTAAAAATCTGGATCAAGCTGAAAATTGAAACGACACACGTAAAGTGTGTATGAGTCTCT
>NZ_JAOWGE010000009.1:0-260 GCF_030333295.1 Citrobacter sp. CK198
CAGTGTCCCCTTCGTCTAGAGGCCCAGGACACCGCCCTTTCACGGCGGTAACAGGGGTTCGAATCCCCTAGGGGACGCCAGCGTTCAACTGATGAGGTCAGACCTCCCAGGGGACGCCACTTGCTGGTTTGTGTGAGTGAAAGTCGCCTGCCTTAATATCTCAAAACTCATCTTCGGGTGATGTTTGAGATATTTGCTCTTTAAAAATCTGGATCAAGCTGAAAATTGAAACGACACACGTAAAGTGTGTATGAGTCTCT